>WTBT01000035.1 GCA_013138965.1 Candidatus Aegiribacteria sp. | reverse complement strand
CGTTATTCTGAGTTCCTGCAAGGCGCGGATGAGGGCGCATAGCAACGCTATGTAACTGAATCCGTAACGCCGCAGGGGCTCTGAAGAACCAGCAGGATGCGACAGTTATTCCTTGACGGGGTACTAGTTGAGACTTCACTCCTGACGAACGGGAAACATGCGCGTAAATACCCTTTACGAAGGCCATTACAGGGCGCTCGAGGAAGATTTTATTGAACTGACTGGCCACTTGCGATCCGAAGGCAAACAGCTTGCTGTTATCTCGGCAGGAACAGGTCAGCTGGACAGGCTGAGGCAACTTCTTCTGAGGGATTCCGATAATGGAATCATTGGAGGAATTGAATTCATTCCCGGTATAAGGCATCTGGCTCAGAAAGTAAGCCCCGTTCCTCTTCCTGTGGAAAAAGTAAGCCATTCCGACAGAACTCTTTTTACTCTCCATGCCATGAAGGAAGTGAAAAGGGGAGAACCTCTATTCGACCTCAGGGAGAATACCGAAACCGCCCATTCAATGGGGACCTTCTTCGAGAGCCTTTTCGATCACGGCATTACTCCCGAGCTGTACGACATCACGTCAATGTCACTTTCCGGAGGACAGTCAACTACTGAAAACACGGTAGGCAGGATACTGGGCAGCTACGAGAAGGAGCGAGAAAAGGGATACCTGTCCTGCGGGGACATGATACTGGAGCGAGACATTCCGGACAGAATTCAGGGAACATATATCTTCTACGGTTTTTACGATCTCAATCCATCTCAGAGGCGTTTCCTGAAGAGGTTCTGCAAATCCGCTGAAGAGGTGTTCTGGTTCAGCCCTGTTTCGGAGAATTCGCTGTGGAGCAGCATTTACCTGCGCACAAGAAGACTGCTTCAGGATCTGGGAATCGATTCCCTGGTGAGATCTGGAAACAGGAAGCAGATGAACAGCTTTGCCGCTTTCTTCGAGGCGCTTGCGAAGCAATCCAGACCGACCATTCCTGCGGAAGGTTTTCGAATAACCGCTGTTTCAGGGGAAATTGGCGCCTGCAGAGCAGTTCTGAAGCGCATCGGTGAACTGAGTGCAGACAGAGGCATTGAACTTGGTCGAATAGCGGTTGTACGAAGGAAACAGGAGGGGGAAAGCCTTGTCCGCCTCGCCCACCACGAAGGAATCCCCGTAAATGCGCCGCTGAAAACAAAGCTGTCTTGTCTTCCGGCAGGAACATTCGTTCTTAACCTGATGAAAGCAATCAGTTCGGATTTCTACTATGTCCACATTCAGAATCTGCTGGCATCGGGGATTTTCATAGATGAATTTGCCGCTGATCCCCTTGAAGTAATTGATGCTGCAGAGAACAGCGGTATAAGGATGGGTTTAAACAGATGGAGGGACTGGTACTCTTCGATCCGGGAAGAGAACAGGTTGTGTTCATTTATCAGGAAATTGGACACTTTTTTCAGCGGTTTGCCCCAAAAAGCGCTTGCATGGGAATATCTTAAGCACCTGAGGATTTTTTTCGAAGAAACCGTTTCAGGATCAATACCCCGTTCTATCCAGGATTCTCTTTTTGATCGGAAAATGTTCAGGTTCTCCATGGAAGTATCCATGGCTCAGTTCAGCGATACTCTGAGACTTTATTATCAGGCAAAGGATATCGTACTCAGGAAAGAGGACCCGGATGGTTTTCGGGTTCTTACCATAGAGAAGCTAAGAGGCAGCCTCTATGACAGAGTTCTGCTGATGGATATGGAGGAAGGTATCTATCCGGGTTCCCCCGATGAAGACCCAAGACTCAGTGAAGAACTTCGCGTTAAGCTCCAGATGACTCTGAAGGCTGATAGGGAAATAGAGGATGGATTTCTTCTGCGACAGGCAGGGGAAGCTGCGGGGAAAAGCCTGGATATTATCTTCAGGCAGACTGATAATGAGGGAAGCGAGATATCGCCCTCGCCCTTCATATCAAATCTTGTACATCCGGATGATAACCGACCCGGGAAAGCGGCCTGGTTCGTAACAGAGTCTTCTTCTCCTCTTGCTCAGATGGCCGGGGGGCTGCACCCCGGCCAGAGCCGAATTCTTGCCGCAAGCAGGGGTGATTACCCGTTTGATCCTATGTTTTCACGAGCATATACTGCGGAGCGCTCAAGAATGAATTACGAGGGTTTTGACTGCTACGACGGCATAGTTGATTCTTCTTCGCCAAAACTGGACAGGATCAGCCCCACTTTGCTTGAGGACTACATGCGATGCCCATTTGCCCTGCTTATGTTAAAGAGATGGAAAATAAAAAGAACCGGATTAACGGAGATAGGCACTACCCCTGACCACATGTCAAAGGGTTTGGTAATCCATGCGGCTACAGAGAAAATCGTGAAGGAACATGGATTTACTCCGGCTTCAGAGCAGGTCGATGCTATTCTCAGAGAACAGGCCTCTGAGCATTCACTCGAGGGAAGGCTGGGATCAAAGCTCTTTGTGGACATTTTCATTGAAAAGCAGAAGCAGACAGTACTGTCCAGTCTTTCTCAACTTTCCCGGAAGGGCTGGAGGTATAGAGGCAGTGAAGTCTGCCTCGAAGGGAGCCTGGGTGATATGCCTATAGGCGGAAGAATAGACCTTATTCTGGAGGATGATGCATCGAATCTCGTTCTGCTTGATCTGAAAACGGGACAACTGCCACCAAAAGGCGGTATCGCTAAAGGCATGAATTTCCAGCTCCCTTTCTACTATCAGCTGGCGAAGCGGAATTTTCCGGATAAAGACATCGCTACAGCAGCTTATGCGGCTGTTTCGGACAAAAACCCGGGGAAACTGGTCAGCTACAGCGGCGATGAAATGGAAAACTTAATGAAGGCCGTTACGGCCAGCGCTGAAAAAATAGTGTCGATGATTCTCGAGGGACTGTTCCCTCCAATTCCAACAGTCAGCTGTGATTACTGTGCCTGCAACGGAGTATGCAGAATAAGCCCATACACAAGAATTATAGAAAAAGCTAAGTCGGACAACAGGATGGAAATATTCAGAGGGATAATACTGAAGAAATGAAAAAAGGAACTTCGCCGGGGGATCAGCTATCGAGAGACGCGATTCTTCGGGAGACAGAAAGAAACGTATTCGTTCAGGCCAGTGCCGGAACGGGAAAGACAACCCTTATGGTAGATAGGGTTGTTGAACTGGTGAAAAAAGGAATCCCGCTTGAAAGAATAGCCGTGGTTACCTTCACCAGGCCTGCCGCCGCAGAGCTGCGCATGCGAGTAAGGAACAGGCTGGCCGAGGAAAAGGATAACGGGAACTGCCTTAAAGCCCTGAAGACCGTTTCGGTTTCCTGGATATCAACAATACACAGGTTCGCATCCAGAATTCTCAGGGAATATTTCAACCTGACCGGAGTTGACCCCGCATTCACCACCACTGAAGGCCATTTTGATCCGATAGAGGTTAACCGGGAATGGGACAGATGGCTGCTTAGCCTGCAGGACCGGCCTCACAGGGAAATCCTGAAAATGATCGATACAGGACTGCAGAGGGAAATTGCCCTTGGCATAGAGAAAAGAAGATGGCTTGACTCGGTTGAGCGCGTCGGTGGAACTGCCGCCGAACTGTCCGTACTTGATGAATTCACAGCAACGCATGGATCCGCGGCTGAAGAGGCACTTGATGAATGTAACAATTCATCGGATACAGTGTTCAAAAAGGTAAAGCAATTCCTCGTAGAACTGGGTGAACTCCGCCAGAGACTGCCGGAAATCAGTTACGAAGAACTAATGAGATCGCATCCATCGCTGAATCTAAGGGGTGGAAGTAAAAATAACTGGGAGGATTTCAAGCACGCCAAGGATATTTTCAAAGCTGCCATCAAGCGGTTCCAGAAAATCCTGCCGGTTATCCGGTCTGGAAAAATGACGGAATTGACCTGGAGTTTCGCAGAGGGGTTTGCGGGGGAACTCCGCAGGAAATGGGATGGAGACAGAAGCCGGCTATCCTACGACGATCTGCTGTACATTACATGGAAAGCCATAGCCGGTAACGACATGCTTTCAAGATGCCTGTTTGACAGGTTCGATCATATTCTTATAGACGAGTTTCAGGATACAAGTTCGGACCAGGTCAGGCTCTTTGCCGCATTCCTTGAACAGGCGGGTAGTCTTCCTCAAGGGTGTGTCACCATTGTGGCTGATGACAAGCAATCCATCTACGGCTGGAGAAACGCGGACATAGAGACCTACCGCAGCTTCAGGAACCGTCTTGAAGAGGGCGGTGCCCTCTCCGAAACCATAACGACCAACTTCAGGAGCAGCAGAGCTATCATCAGGTTCGTAAATGTTTTCGGATCAAAACTATTTTCGGATCAGACTCCGGAAGAACTGCCCTTCGGCTGTACATATTCCCGCATCGAGCCCCGTCCCGGAGCTCCCGAGGGGGAACCTGTACGAGTAGTGAAGCTTCCGGACATACCGGAAGAGTACAAGGCGAGATACAGCGCATCCGCATACACCGCGCTTCTCCAGGCTCAGTGGTACGTGGATTATCTGAAAAAAGGTTTCAGGGACGGGAACTCCCCCGGAGACTACGCTCTGCTTTTCAGGTCAGGAACTCACATTCATCACTTCATCGATGCCTTTGAAAGGGAAGGAATTCCCTATTATGTAAACTCATCAAGGAATTTCTTCAACCGTCCTGAAATCACCGACCTCCGAGAAATTGTAAGATGTATCCTGTACCCCATGGACAGCATGGCATGGGTACATACACTCCGGTCTCTATTCTTCGGGATTTCGGACAACGTGATCAACAGAGCAATTGGATCGGGAACCACAGGCTATTCTGAACAGGCCGATGAATGCCCCCTGGAAGTAAGGAAAGTCAACGGGCAGCTTAGAAAACTCAGGCAGTCCATACTGACCGTACCACTTGAAGATTTTCTTTTTGAACTCTTCTTTCAGACAGAGATGACAGCCGTAGTGGCAGCTGCGGGATACGAGGGGTCAAGAAGAATGGGAAACCTTCAGTTTCTTCTTGATCGGGTCCTGGCGGGAGAGATAGAAACACCCGCAGATCTACTGACTGTTCTTGATAAGAATCTGGCTCCCAAAAGACAGGAGGAACCTTCAACTGTCCCTGCCGAAGGAGGATCTGTTACCGTTACCACCATACACAGGGCAAAGGGTCTGGCGTGGAAGAATGTAACCCTGGCAGCTCCCTCTGCCAGGTCAGGGAAGGGCAGCAGGGACAGGGTTATTTCGTACGATCATGAAAAGAAGGCAGCCTTCAATCTTGGCATACCCCTGGGAGATTCGGGTAAGTACACAATGCGATCTCCCTACTGGCCGGAAATAGTAGAGATAGTCAATGCCAGGGAGAAAGCCGAGTTAAGAAGGCTCCTCTATGTAGCCGTAACAAGGCCAAGAGACTCCCTTGTTGTTTTTGTAAAATCACCCCCTGTACAGAAGAATTCGCCTGGTGAGGTTCTCTGGGATAATCTTCACTCAGCAGCGGAATCCGACCCCGGGTGCATGAAGATGGAAGAAATCTTCCCGGCAGATGTATCATACCAGACATCCGCCCGGAGACCGCTCGTGGAAATATGTGATGATTTCATTGAAAACGACGACACTGTCCTGTTTGAGATTGATCCGAAGCCTGAAAACTGGCAGTCGGGCGGGGCGGCGATCGGCGACTCTGTCCATGCGGTTATGGAGAAGATAGATTTCAACGCCCCGGAGCGATGGTTCACGGATAATGAAGACTTTCTCAGAAGGATTTATAGAGATGATTTCGAGGAGATCAGGGAACTGTCCCTCAATTTCTTCCGGATGAAAATGCCGTTTGATCTCAAAAAGTCGGAGATCCTCGGGAGGGAATACACCTGCGTTATAAAGACGCCCTCAGGCATAAAAAAACGATACGTCGACCTTCTCCTCAGGTATAACGGGAAACTCACAGTTGTCGATTACAAGACGGACAGCTTCAGCGGCTCTTCCGCCTCGCAGGTGGTACAGAGCTATATCGAAAAACAGCGGTTTTACATTCAGGATATTTCAGAGATCTTTGGTGTGGAGGTCTGTGGATATCTTGTATTCCTGAGGGAGGAGATCGTTTATCCGGTCATACCGGAGTAACCGTTATTCAAAAGGGCGGGAATTCAGTATAAAACCCGCCCCTGAAAAATTACTTATAGCGAACAGAAAGCGGGAGGGCTTAGCCCTCCCGCATGCGGTCAATGTAGCAGTTTTTACCTGATGACCATTACCCTTGCGGTTGACACTTCGCCGCCCTGCTCAAGACGGAGGAAGTACATTCCGGGTGTGAGGTCACTGGCATTCCAGCTGAACACTTGAGATCCGTTGAGCTCACCCTGGTATGGAGTTGCAACGAGTCGACCGGTAAGGTCGAAGACGTTGAGTTCCGCGGGGCCGTTTCCGCTGAGTGTAACAACTGCCGCGGATCTTACCGGATTGCTTACCAGAATGCCGGTATTGTCCGGTACTGCGCTGCCGTGCTGTTCTTCAATTCCCGTGACGCCCCATACTGCCATCTGTACGGAGGGGTCTCCCATAAGGTTGTAACCCTCATAGTAATACTGCGTGTATCCCCCGCCGCTGTAAGCAGTGTATACAGCAAGCTTTCCGCCGTTGAGGAAGCCCATGGACCAGTATACATCATCGTCGAGGAACGACTTGTACTCACCCTTTTGCTGGTAATCATCCTGATCCCAGAGGGATGATGGTACAGAGCCCCAGAACCAGAGGCCGCCTCGGTCCGGTGTTCTCGTCCAGGTTTCGGCCCAGCAAGTGCTGACGGCGTAGTTGCCGGTGTCGCATGAGTGTGAAAGAACGCCGGGAAGCATGGTGCCGTTTGTAAGCGTGTTGAAATCGCTCTGTCCGAAGGACATGTCACCCCAGCTTATCGTGCTGCCGTGCCCGGAGAATGTAAGCATGGATATGCCGCCGTTGATGGAGGTCACGGCCTGTGCGGCGTTGCCGCCGGAATTGGGATAAATCTTGTCGTTAGTATAGCTGAGGGGATCAAGATAATTCGTTATGCAGTAGTTGTGTGTTCCTTCTGAAATACTGTAGTTATCGACACTTGCTATCCAGCAAGTATTCTGTACCCACGGTGTTGAGCCGCTGACATTCTGCTCGTAATTTATTACCCTGTCGGCCATCAAGGTCGCCTGAGCTGCAGTTGTCACGGAGAATCTGCCTATGAATGCGTCCGGGATGAAACCGCCGTCATCGAGGGCTGAGTAGTATAAGTCGGTCACGCCGCCGTATTTGGTGGCTGCACAAGCGGGAAGATACCCGGTATCGCCAACGAGCAGCACATAGACGGTTCCGCTGTTGATGGCATTGTGAATGTAGGTTTTGATTGCGGAGGATGTACTTCCGGCTACGCTGAGGTCAACCATTGTTACAGTAAAGCCCAGACTTTCCTTCCACGTGACGAAATCACTCATACTGGAGGTAAAGTCCTCATGTGTCACAATAAGGTAAGGAGCCGGAGGAGTGTCGCAGCCACCCTCGAATGTTCCGTAGTTGACTGTCATGGAGGAGAGCATCTGTTCGAATGGGGGAGCGAAATACCTGCTGGCGTTCGCGTGGGTCGCGCCAAGGTCTCCGCCTTCGAATGAGAGGGAGATAGTGGCTTCCGCAAGAAGGTCACAGCTGCTGCTTGAAGGGTTCCAGCGCAGTGGAAGAACTTCGACGAGAGCAAGGTTGCGGCCGCGCATCTGGCCGGCGTATATCACCCTGACCCATTCAGCGGGATAGGCCGAGCTTCCGTTGTATACTTCATCATCGAATTCCATGATGAAACTTTCACGCGGTTCGCTTTTGGTGGCGGACTGAACGCCCGGATCAATGGGCCATGTCGGACCGCTGATATTCTGAACTGTTTCATCGGTAATTGCGACTTCAACAGTCGCGCCAACAGGAATCTCAAGCCAGGCCCGGTATACCGGCATCCTGGGATACGAGAATTCGTTGGTATTCTCGGCGCCATCAATGGCTGCAGCGGAATAGTTATCTCCCCTGATAATCAGGGTTTTGAACACAGGCTGCGGCGCCTCAAGTTCAAAAACAATGCCGTCTGCCGATGATTCAAGAATTGTAAGCCCCGACGCAAGGGCTGCTCCGGAAACAAGAAGCATTATGCAGAAGAGGGTTTTCATGCCTTTTCCTTTCCTTAAGGGAGTGTATGATGTTAGAAATACAGTTCCAATATATCTTATTATATTTACGAAACAATAGAATACTGAATAAGGTTCCCGGCGTAAAGGGTTAAGTGTTATGTTTTTTCATAGGCTTTTATTGCTTTTTCTTCTTACATTATTATCTGCCGAAACCGAGAGCAACAGTGATGGGATATCATTGGTTCTGTCAGGCGGTGGCGCTCGTGGTTTTGCTCATGTCGGAGTATTGCTTGCTCTTGAGGAGGAGAATGTCTGCATTCGAAGTGTAACCGGAGCGAGTATGGGTTCCCTGATAGGCGGGCTTTACTCCTGCGGATATTCTCCCGCCTGCATTGATTCCATTGTCAGGAATACCGACTGGGGGTGGCTGTTTTCTTCCAGACCGGACAGCAGGCTGACGATGCTCCCTCTTCGACTCTCAAGTTCCCATGATATTCTCAGGCTGCAGGTGAAGGGATTTTCTCCGCTTCTTCCCCGCAGCGCCGTTTCAACTCAGAGAGTGGGGTCCCTTCTGTCATCACTTACCTGTCCGGTGCAGGTTGAGGTCGGGCTGCATTTCGATTCCCTTCCGGTTCCACTGAGACTCGTGGCCTTTGACCTTGTCAGTCATGAAAGGATAGTGCATTCCTCCGGAAACCTCTCACAGTGCCAGTTAAGCTCAATGGCGGTACCGGCGATATTCCCCGCTGTAAGGATGGGAGACATGCTGCTGGTTGATGGAGGTGTGGGAGATAACATTCCGGTTGATGTAGCCAGGGAGACATGGGATCATCCCGTGCTTGCCGTGGACATTTCCTCGGAGGCGCCGAAGATTCCTGAAATACCGACACTGATCCAGGTCGCCAGCCTTACATACAGCGCGCTCTCCTCCAGGGTTAACAATCTCTACAGCGCTCAGCCGGATTTCTACTTCAGGCCGGATCTGCATAACGCCAAAAGCTACAATTTCACAAACGAAGCTGCCGACAGTCTGATAAAACTGGGTTACACGCAAATGCTTCAATACCTGCGGGAACACCCGGAGATACCCAGGAATGGAAGTCGTTCTTCATCGACAGACGGTGGTGAATCTGCGGCCGGAGTCATAAATGAAATCGAATACATCGGGCTGAGGGAAGTGTCAGAAGAAGCTGTTCTTGACTGGATGATACTCTCAAGCGGGGATAGGGCCACTTCCGCAAACCTGCGAGACGCTGCCGAAAAACTCTACGCTTCAGGGCTGTTTGAAAGTGTGGATTACTTCCTGGAGCCTTCTCCTGATTCCGGATATGTAAACCTTGTCTATGCTTTTACGGAACGGGAACCTTCGTCCATCGGTATTGGAATGACCTACAACAACCAGTTCGGGCTGGACGGCAGGATAACCTACAGACACCTGAATTTTCTGAACGATGGTGATCATCTGATACTGAATGCCGGTGGCGGGGACAGTTACGTATACACTGAATTGCGGCTTCTCGATCTTTCATCCGGACGCAGAAAATGGTTTGCCGATTACTCGCTTACAGGTTACCAGATGCGGGTAAAGGCCTTCGAAAGGGACGGAAGTTCATCCTACAGGGTTGTGACGATGGGCTACGGGGATATTGCCTGGGGATTCTCCTCAGGCTGGTCGGGGCTTACCGAAATAGGAATTTCGGGAACTGTTCACAGATACGGGTCCGATGATTTCCAGGGATTTGCTTCTATTTTCTTCAGCCACCTCACTGAAACCATGGACAATCCGGTATATCCGAAGACCGGAGTAAGATTTGAAACAAGGGTCTCGTGGGCTCCTCTTATGACTCATAAGCATCTGAGAATGGGGTATGATTTCGAGGGAGCTGTTCCTTTCCTGAAGAAGGGGACGATGGTTCTGAATGTCTGGGGACAGCTGCTTGCAGGAACCACCTGGGACTGGCAGGAATGCCGGCTTTCGGCATCAAGGATCATCCCCGGGATGCCATACTATTCTTTTCCATCAAGGCAGAGGATCGCGGGGCTTGCAGGGTTCCGGAGAAAGCTGAACGGACCTTTCTTCCTTTCGATTGAGGCCGGTGCCGTGTGCGACTGGGAATCACCCTTCGAAATCGAAGACAGCGAATGGACATGGGGAGCCGGACTTGCAGCCGGCCTTGATACACCTATGGGCCCGGCGTCGGTCAGCTGGGGGTGGTCTTCAGAATTCCACAGCAGATGGGCAGTATCACTGGGATCTTCATCAACGTATGGACCCGGGAGGTAGAGACTGGCGCTTATAAGGAAAGCCGGTTCCATCAGGGGCGAACGTGAATCCGCACAGGGTTACAGGAAAGTGATTTCAAGAATTCTCGCCGGGCCTGCCCAGGGCTGCGGCGGCCTTACCGTAAGACTGCTCACAATAAAACCCGAAGGAAGGCTGCCAAGGACGGAGTTCGACTTCCAACGCGTGGTGACAGTACTTCAGGGAGAGCTTCTTTTCATGGACGGTGACGGAGCGATGCACATGGTCGGCGAAGGAGATGTCATTATTATCCGTCCTTACGAGAGACACCATTTCCAGAATGACTCATCATCAATTGCCCGAATCATCATCTCAGAGACCCGGGGTCAGACCCGGGGTCGGACATAACATCGTACACTTAAGAAAGATAATATACTATAATAATATGAATTGTATAATAGTATTATTATATATAATCTAGAATATATAAGAATATCCTTGACAGATCCAACTCTTATAGTATTAACTTGATAGTACCAGATGATGAAGAAGAATCATATCACCAGCGAGGCTCCTGGAACTGCGAATATGGTTTCTGGATTATTAACGGGGAGGAAGAGATGAAAATTTTGACAGCAGTCGCATTGATAGCTCTTTTCATAAGTTGCGGCGGAGAAGAGACGACCGGGGAAGTTCCGGTTGAGGCCGCTTCCGAAGTTCCCACAATCTATCTTGTTCCAGTGGATTCTATAGGTGTTGAAATGGGTGACTCCACGCTGGTTATGGGAGCAATAGAAGGGCTTGCATACGGTCCCGACGGCAATATTGCCATACTTGACTGCGCCTTGGCCTGCGTTCGAATCTATTCTCCTGAGGGTGAATACCAGAGGCAGATAGGAAGAAGGGGCAACGGACCGGGAGAGCTTCAGAGTATCGCGTTTCTGGGAATTTCCGAAGACGGTCATGTTTATTTGACCGGTGACGGCAGCGAGATACTCGGAGTGCACCAGTTCGATTATTATACAGGTGAATGGCTTGGTTCATTCCCCTCGCTTGGAACTCCCCCCACCTGCATTGAAGGTGCTGAAGGCAGTTTCTATGTCAGAAAGGATATCAATCTTGATACCTCCTCAGGAGAACTTCTGATATTGATAAATATTTCAAAGTATACCTGTGGGGATGACGAACCCGTAGTGACTTATATTGAAGATACAGGTCCCTTTTTTGATCCTGCTGACATGGCTTCAATGATTGAACTTGTATGGTACGGTTACGATGTGGCTGCAGACTTCTCAGGAAATACATACATAGCACCCAGGTCCACTGATGAAGCAGTGGTTATCATCTACGGTTCCGATGGAGAAGAAACCGGGCGGATTGAGCCTGATCTCGAGCCTGTATTAAGGACGGATGAAGAAATAGAGATGGAAAAGCTGATCCTGACAGCCAAAATGTCAGCCATGGGGGACAATCAGATGCCCCCCTTGAACCCGACCCGTACAAACCGTTGATAAAGGGTCTCGAAATTGATGGAGAGGGAAACATCTGGGTCCAGCACGGCGGACCCAATGTGCCTACATTCAGCGTGTACAGCAGCTCTGGGGAATTGATGTACTACGCCGAGGTAGCCGGAGATTATCCGGACGGAAATTCCTGGAGATTTTACATTGACGGTAATGGAATCCTCGCCTATGCGGAGGACCCCGCCGATGGCTACCAGGTTGTCTATATACTGGAAGTGGAGCGGAATCCGGTAGAAACACCCTGAAGTTATGTCTTGATATCAGCTTCCATCGTTCCTGATGAGATCTGATGCTGCCCTGACCGCGCCGAACGCGTCACCGGCGTACCCGTCTGCCCCGATTGAATCCGCGTACTCCTCGGTCAGTACAGCTCCTCCAACCAGAATGCGGGCGGAGACCCCCCTTGATTTTGCCAGAGAGATGATCTTCTCCATCTCAGGAGCGGTTGTGCTCATAAGTGCTGACAGAGCAATTATGTCTGCATTGGTTTCCGCAGCCTTCGCTACAATTTCATCGGCATGTACATCCTTACCGAGATCGAAAACTTCGAACCCGGCGTTTTTCAGGAAGAGGGCAACAAGATTCTTCCCGATGTCATGTATATCACCTCTCACCGATGCAAGAACTATCCTGCCTTTACGTGAGGATACTTTCTCCTTATCAAGGTAAGGTCTGAGAAGTTTCGTCAGGACTTCGGAAGCCCCGGCCGAAGCTATAAGATGAGGCAGGAAAAGTTTTTTCTGATGGTACAGATCTCCGACTTTCTCCATTGCAGGCGCAAGACCTTTGTCTAATATTTCGATGGCGGTTCTGCCGCTTTCAAGCAATTCACGGCCGGTTGCTTCGGTCTGTCGGCGGTCTCCTATGATGATGCTCTTTACCAGGATCCCCATGAAATCCGGGGAAATTCCCTGAGGGTCCAGCTCCGGAAGCCTTCTTTCAACCGGGTCGATGTTTCCGAGGAGGATCTGGGTATTTCTGTGCATTTCAAGCACTTTCGAATCAAGAACATCCACGATGGCAATGTCCAGCCCGAAGGGTCCCAGCGATGCCAGGAGAGCCGCGTTCAGGGCGCTTCTATCAGGCAGACCGTAGGAAATGTTCGATATTCCCGCTATTGTTAACAGCCCCCTCCGCTTGAACAGCATGAGGGTGTCCAGGATCAAACGGACATCAGCGCCGGTGCCAAGGGGTTTCACAATTGGATCAGCGATTATTCTGTTCTCAGGAAAACCATGGCTCCCCAGAATAGCGATTCCCTTTTCCAGCTTGTTCAGTCTTTCCTCAGCTGTTCTGCCGGGACCATCTTCATCAATTGGCAGAAGTACAGTATAACCGCCGTGACGTAGAAGTGTATTTATTCGTTCGCCGATGAAGTCCTTTGTAGCAATCATGGAATTCAGAATACCGATTCCTCCCATTTCGGAGAAGGCGGTTTCTATATTGCATGGATCGGATAGGTCGACGGAAACAGGTAAACCGATGGAAAGTCTGCTGAAGACCTCATGAACAAAACCATCCGGAAGCAACCTCTCCAGGCCAAGATTTACATCAATAATATCTGCCCTTCCCTGAGCTTTGGCCAGAGAAATAACGGAGAAGAAATCCCCTTTCGACAGGGAATTCTGCAAGTTCTTTTTTCCGGTTGGGTTGATAGATTCGCCAATAGTGAGCATCCTGTCGCCAACAGCGAGCATCCTGTCCACAGATGTAAGAAGTTGAAGCGCTTCGGGATGCGATTCTACCACTGGATGATGGCCAAGAAGAGAGACGTACTCCCGCACATGCGCGGGGCCGCTGCCGCAGCAGCCGCCGATTATAGCGGCTCCGCTCCTCGCGAAATCTTCAAGCCATCCCGCGAATCTTTCAGGAGACATTTCGTAGACGCCGTCTACCGGAAGGCCGGCATTGGGTTCAACTGTGACCCACTTGCTGGAAAACCTCAGCATTTCCTGAATTATCGGCAACAGCTCCTCCGGGCCGTTTGAACAGTTGGCCCCGACCGCATCCACCGGAAGCTGATTCGCCAGAACCACAAGCGCTGTGGGAGATGTACCGGACAGTGACAGGGAACCGGAGCTGAAAGTCATCTGGGCCGAGATGAAAGCATCGGGAATACTATCCCTGACCGCAAGAACTGCGGCCTTCAATTCCCTTGGGTCTGAAAATGTTTCCAGAAAGAAAATATCTATACCCGTATCAGCAAGAGCTTCTGCCTGTGCATTGAAGAGGTGATAGGCATCCTTCCATGTCATTGTTCCAGAGGGATGAATCAGGTTGCCGGTGGGGCCGATACTGGCCGCTACCATGGCTTTGTCTCCCGCGGCGTCAATTGCAGTCTCCGCAAGCCTGTGGTTAAGATCTCTTACGCTGTCAGGGGTTCTGTGCTTTGATCCCGTACCACCGAAAGTGCACGTAAGAACAACATCCGCTCCGGCTTCAGCGTAGTCGGAATGTATAGCTCCTAGAATTTCCGTATTTGACGACGCCCATTCTTCCGGTACGGCACCTGAAGGCATGCCTCTTCTTAGAAGTTCAGTTCCGATTCCCCCGTCAAGAAACACTATTCTCTTTTGAAGGAGATCCCTCAGTTTTTGTGCCTGTGTCATCCCGTTACTCCCGCCATTCTTCAGCCAGTTTCATCATACCCTTTCTTGAACCGGCAATATAAACGCCTGAGATCATTTTCCTCATTCCATCCATAAGCTTGGAAAGATAATCTATCGAAAATGACAGAACATCACAGTCATCCAGTTCTTGAATCTTTGCCAGTATATGATCGGGTACCGATATGCCTGGCACCTCTGAAGCAAGGTATTCGGCGGAGTATTTGTTTCTGAAGGGCATTACGGCCGGCAGAACAGGGTATTCCTCGAGGAGTTCAGCCGATCTTTCTATTGTTTCCATGGAAAATACAGGCTGGGTTATAAAGAATCTGCAGCCTGCTTCCCACCGTCTTTTTACCTTGTCAACCGAATCCGGATCTCCGAGGGCTACAGCGCTCCCGGGAAAGAAACCGGCTCCTGCTCCGATCTTTCTGCCGTTCAGATCTTTTCCAATGGTAAGATACTGAAGCAGTTTCAGGGTCTGTTCAGTTGTAAGATCGTATACCGCTGTTGACTCCGGATAATCACCCAGGGAGGAAGGATCCCCGGAGATAAGAAAGATACCCTGCAGCCCGCTTCCGGACAGGCCAAGGAGGTCAGACTGAATCCGTGTCAGGCTTCTGTCGCGCAGGGCAAAATGCACCAGGGGTTCGATACCGAGTTTTTCCCGAAGGTAAAGCCCTGAGATACAGGGAGACATTCGTACCTTTCCCATGGGTGAATCAGGGATACTTATCGTAACGGGAGCGAAGCGCCCCAGTTTGTCAGCCCTGGAGGAGAACAGCGAGAGGTCGCCGCCCCTTGGAGGCAGAAGCTCAAGAATAAGCGCGTCTCTGCCTGCGAGCTGTGCCGAGAGGGACGGAGGATCGTAGGTTGCTCCGGAATTCCGGATCTCATCAGTTTCGTCAGGGATCCAGGATGAGAATACTCTGAGTTCCGCACCCTCAGAGAGTTTCCGCGAAAGAGTAGAGATGAAAGCTGGTGTTGTCCCGCAGCATCCGCCCAGCAGAGAAGTAGCCCTGCCTGTGCAGGATAGCATGCATCTGCAGAAATGATCAGGATTTTCAGGGAACACGAAACGGCCGTTTAAATATTTTCCTGTTCCTGCATTTGGTTGAAGCATCAGAGGGAAAGGCGATGATGTTACGAATTTTCTATGGATGTCGAGGAATTGAAGAGGACCGATTCCGTGATTGGAACCGAGCATTACTATGTCTGTATTCTCGAATTCACTGATGGAATCCTTTATGGAATAGCCTGAAGGTGTAAGGAGATCATGCCCGTATGTGAAAGTGACCGCGACAGGAATATCATCCGAGTACGACCTGATGATATCGTATATGATCCTGGTCTGTACCGGATCGACCTGGGTTTCAAGAAGTATGAGATCAACACCTCCGTTCAGCAAACCCTCAATCTGAGGGGCGTAAGTTTGCCGCAGTCTATCAGTGTTTCTGGGTTCAGCGCAGAATGAACGGGCGGTTTCCGGAGGACCGATTGAACCCATTACTGCGCAATTTCTGTTTCGCGCAGCAAGCTTGACCGCCCGGCAGTTGATCTCCTCACATCTGTCTGCCAGTCCATGCATATCAAGTTTTACCGTGTTCGCGTCGAAAGTGTCTGTTGTAAGTATCTCTGCACCAGCTGAAGCGTATTCTCGGTGTATGCTTGCCAGTATCTCAGGTGATCTGATAACTGCTTCGCATGCAAGATAGTTACCCGGATATCCAAGTGAAAACAGGTATTCGCCGATCGCACCATCGGCCAGAAGGATTTTTCCGTCTTTCAGGAGATTCATATTCCTCCCTGCTGCGCAACTAATAAATTCCGTTGGGTTTCAGTGAGGCAGCGCCGGATTATTACATCCGACGCTTCCGCATAAAAGATACTGTATTTTCGAGTCCTTCATCAAAGGACGTTACCGGTTCGTACCCAAGAAGTTTTCGCGCAAGGGTAATGTCAGCACGGCTATGTTGTACGTCTCCGGGACGCTCCGGTCTGTGGGAGGGCTCGATATCCATTCTGCCTGTAAGGCGGCCGATTTCCGAAGCAAGATGATTAACGGTAATACTGTCACCGCAGGCAATGTTCATCATCATTCCCGGAGCAGCCTTCGAATCTGCGGCAAGAAGATTGGCATGAACGACATTACCTATGTATGTAAAATCCCTTGACTGCTGACCGTCACCGTTTATCACCGGTCTGCGGCCCTCCAGGCAGGCGCTGATGAAAAGTGGAATGACGGCTGAGTACGGGCTGCCCGGGTCCTGATACGGGCCGAATACGTTGAAATACCTCAGCGCCACGGTTTCCAGTCCGTAGATATGGTGGAATACCTGCATGTATTTCTCACCTGCAAGCTTGCTTACCGCATATGGAGAAAGCGGCCTTACGTGAAGATCTTCATTCTTAACCTGTTCAGGCGCATCTCCGTAAATTGAAGAGGAAGAGGCGAACAGAACCCTTCTGCAGCCCGCGTCCAGTGCCGCATGAAGGATATTCAGGGTTCCCTGTACATTCACGTCGTTGGTCGTTATGGGGTCGGCAATTGAACGGGGAACACTGGGAAGAGCTCCCTGGTGGAAGACGACTTCCACATCTTCCATAGCGTTTCTGACGATATGATAACTCCTTATGTCACCTTCGACTATTTCAATATCATCTCTGATATCCGCCAGATTGGCCCAGTGGCCTGTGGAGAAGTTATCCAGAATTCTTACTCTGCTTCCTCTTGCCAGAGCTTCCCTGGCAATATTGCTGCCGATGAAACCGGCGCCTCCAGTTACAAGATACATCTATTCGAATCCCCTCAGTATTCTCAAAGCCGCGGCAGCGGCTCCGAGACCGTTATCTATGTTAAGAACACATATCCCGGGGCTGCATGAGTTAAGCATGGAAAGCAGCGCAGTAACTCCCCCGAAAGCAGTACCATAGCCCGTTGAAGTCGGTACAGCAACCACCGGCCCTCTGTAGAGCCCTCCGATCAGGGTGGGCAGAGCGGCATCCATTCCGGCAAAGACAATGCATACAGAACACTCCCTTAAAGAAGGAAGAACTTCGGCAAGTCTGTGTACTCCCGCCACACCTATATCGCAGAAGCGGCGTGTATCAACTTTCATCGTTTCAAGAATAATCGAAGCCTCTTCGACAGCATGAAGGTCCGAGGTGCCTGCCGAAATAACTGCCACCGTGCCTTCGTTACAATCAGGATTTTTCCTGTATTCTCCCGTTACGAACATTCTTCCCCGCTTGGAATACTGTCCTTCAGCGAATGATTCAAGAAGTATCCTGCCGAGGTCTTCACCTGTTCTGGATACAATGGCAAGGCCTGTTCTGGTGAAAAGGTTATCCGTGATCTTCAGTACCTCTTCAGAACTCTTGCCCTGAGCCAGAATTACTTCCGGCAGGACAGCAGTTATTCCTCTTCCAGTGTCCACCCTGGCAAATCCCAGATCAGACGTAAGATGGGAATTAAGAAGCTTGAGAGCGTCGAACGGGGAGACATCACCCTTATCAAGGACTGCAAGCAGAGCTTCAATACTGCTGTTTTTCATTACTCTCCTGGGATTAGGAGCCTATCCGCTCCTTTGCCTTCAACGCAATCGACAGGCTCGCGCCTGGCGAGGTTCCCGGACAAGCTGAATCTTTCAAGTGTCATGTCAAGTGTCAGATGTTGTATAATTGCGAAGTTATTTGGCGTTCCTGCAAGGCGCGGATGATGGCGCATAGCAGAGCTATGTAACTGAATCTGCAACGCCGCAGGAGCGTCAAAGAACGA
>WTBT01000016.1 GCA_013138965.1 Candidatus Aegiribacteria sp. | reverse complement strand
TGTTGGATACTGGAGTTGACTTTTGTTTTTGTACGAAGCGAATAATACCGAAGAGCCTTGTGCGATAGTATCACATAAGCAGGGATCTCTGAGGGGGCTGTCGGGTAACTGGCAGTCCTACCTCGATTGTGATAGAAATCAGAAATGAATGCATTGCGTTCGTATGTATTCTTATGTAGTATATGTGTGTACAATAGACTCAACCGTTTTGGAGGTGAGATTTGTCAAAAACTGTAACGCTTAGACTTAATGAAAAGACATACAGACAATTCCGTGAATTGGCTGAGCAGGACAATCGTCCTCTTTCTAACTTCATTGAGACTGTCGCCTTGCGCTATATCGAAGAACATAGGTATGTAAACGAGTTTGAAATGGCTGAAATTCGTGAAAATGAATATCTGAACAGAAGTATCAGAAATGGGCTACAGGACGCAAAATCTGAGCGAGGTCAGTTTGCCTGATTTCAAGATATTCGAAACCAGGGAATTCCTCAAGCAACTTGGGAAATTACCACTGAATGAATCTACATTTCTAAGGAATAAGCTTAATGGGTACATATATCCACAGCTCAGGATTGAACCATTTTATGGAAAGAACATCAAGAAGCTTCAGGGCTACTCCCCTGATACTTGGCGATACAGGATAGGCAGTTTCAGGGTGTTTTATATCGTGGACAAGAAGGAACATATCGTGTTTATTCTTACGATTGATGCTAGAAGAAATGCATACAAGAAATGAATTTAAAGATAAAACAAAATGCAGCAGTACTGCAGCTTTACGATTGAGCTCGGAAGATAGCAGTCTGCTGATTAAGATCGTTCAGCGAAATTACAATCAACTCTTGACAGCGTATGCATAGAATGCTAATATTATGCATACGGAGGTGCCAAAATGAGAACTACATTAAACTTACCCGAAGAGTTACTTACCGAAGCAATGCGAATAACCCATATCGAGACGAAAACCAAAGTGATCATCACTGCCTTGGAAGAGCTGATTCGTAAGTATACTATCTCTGGTCTGAAGAAATACAAAGGTAAAATTGACCTGAATATTGATATGGACAGCGTTCGGAATCGTGAATGCAGGTTTTAGTCGATTCTTCAGTCTGGATTGACTATTTCAGGGGCGGAGGCAACTCGGACAAGCTGGATTTCCTGATTGATGAAAACATTCTTGTCATTAACGATCTGATCCTTGCTGAACTGATCCCATTTTTGAGAATTAAGAATCAGTACAATCTGATTGATTTGTTGAACTTCGTTGAACGGTTGGATTTGAAGATTGATTGGGAACAGATCATTGACTTCCAGCACAAATGCCTGAGAAGAGGAATAAACGGCATTGGTATACCCGATCTGATCATCGCACAGAATGCACTTCAGAATCACTGTAAAATCTATTCCCTCGACCAGCATTTCGAATTGATAAAGATACCCCTGGAACTTGCGCTGACTGAAAAGTAAATGCGCCAACGATTGCATGAACCAGCCACAAATGCAAAGCCATGAGCCAGATTAAATTCTGTGCTGGTTATGCAAAGCGTTCGTGCGCCAAGCGAAGCTTGCTGCTTCTTTCAGGGTGAGCTATTCAGGGTGAGTAGCAAGTCCCAGTCGGGCAAAGCCTAACCAGCAGCCCGTATCGAGTGTTGCGCCTGTGGCGGAGCCGGGGTACGTCCCGGTGAACAAAATGGGTGAAGCGTACACAGAGAACACTGTAGGCCGCAGGGGAGGCGTACTTCCCCAAAGCGATTCAGCCCCGTTAATCTAATAAGAGCAGTTGGCGACGACTTTAACGCACCGGAAGCCAGCACAAGAGAATCGATATGGTGAGATTCTTGAGGGACTGCCGGGGTCATAGAACGTGGCATGCAGTGAGAGAAGCATCAGGAACTTGGGAGACCCTTCAGCCTCCCGCATATCGGGTAGGGCATTTTGTCCCCAGGTAGAAATGGAGACATCTACCGGTAAAAAAAGGCAAACACTTGCCGGTAATACCAAAGATGCTTTTAGACTAATCCAGTCCATTCCATCCAAAAAAGCAGAACCTTTTAAACAATGGCTTGCTCAAGTAAGTAAAGAACGCCTCGATGAAATAGAAAATCCAGAACTTGCTCAGGCAAGAATGAAGGAGATTTATGAAAAGAAAGGCTATCCTAAAGACTGGGTTGATAAAAGATTACGGGGAATTGCCATTCGGCAGAACCTGACCGATGAGTGGAAAGAACGGGGTATTTACTTCTATCGGTTTGTTCTGAACACTCTGCCCATGATTATTACGGCAATGCCGAAACCTGCCGCAAGGCCGGTGACCGATCTTATCAGGTTGCTGCTTTCGTACGCTGAATGGTACTGCAGCAATCCATCTGTGATGAGCGGCAGCAATAGAAGAAAACCGGCCCGGAACGGGATTCGAAACATCGGTCTGTACATTATCAGGATTCCTGACATCAGTCCAAGCCAGAAGGCGGTACATCGAGTGCATAAACCTGTTAATCCCCAGGGCAGGGCCATACATCTTGAAGGCATTCTATGACAGGATGCGGAGAGTACCGGATCGATGAAGTTCTCGCCGCTGCCCATTACAGGACGGGCAATCGAAAACAGAAACATCAGGCCGGCAGGAACTCCCAGAAGAATGGCAAGCACCAGCCTGCCCCGACTCCAGCTGCTTTTCATACTATCCTTAAGAGGCTCAGAAGTATTCTATCTGGGTTCTTCTATCCAGATGATCCTTGTCCGGTTATCCGCTTCTACCTCTCCCAGCTCACCGATATACCCGATAACCGCCTCCATAAGAGTAATGTTCGCGGTAACCGCTTCGTGCTTAAGCATTATCTCATAACCTACATTACCCCGGGCAAGATATCCTGATGTGACGAACCGGTAAGTTCTCTCAAGGTACAGCGGTTCTCCGCCTACTATCATGTTCTCTATCTTCTCTCCATCGGGCATCGCCTGATTACGATCGGCAGTAAGACCGCCTATTTCCATATCCCGGCGGCGTCCCTGCATACCGGTCTCGAGTATCGCCTTGAGCTCGGCTCCCGTCAGTTCCAGGATGAAGAGATCCTCTTCAAAAGGAATCGCCTGGTATATGACCCTTGAAGTTATGGGGCCTCTCGGTATGGCAGCTCTTATGCCCCCGCGATTCATGAGAGCGACATCGGCATCGGTGCTCCAGAGCATGGCATCGGCAACAAGCCTGCCAAGGGGATGTTCAGCGTTCCCTCTTGGTATCTGCTCGACGGCTTCACCTATCACCAGGTCCATTCCGGCTTCGGCCACTGATCTGAAGCCTTCTATCATCAAAGCTATCTCAGGATCAGGCCAGAATTCATCATGGAGAAGGCTTATGTATTCCTCTCCCTCGGGGAGATCGTATCCGATCAGGGTTTTCGTTTCAGTATCTATCTCAAGGCGTATGCGGCCGATTCCGGTTCCGTTGGCGTATCCCTGGACTACCACCGTATGGTTTACCGGGCTTACCCAGGGCTCAGCGAACCCAAGATGAGTATGCCCTGACACTATAAGATCGATCCCGGGGACAAGGCATGTGAGCTCGGCATGATTCATGCAGAAATCTTTCGTATACTCCTCGCCTTCGTTCCAGGCTTCGTAAACCCTTTCAAGGTATTTGTCAGGATCACCCGGCTGCCCGAGATGGGAGACCAGTATAATGATGTCGGCTCCATGCTCCTCGACTTCCTCTATGTATCTTTCGGTACATTCCACTTCATTCAGGAAGATAAAGTCTCCGAGAAGCGCAGGGGTGACAAGTCCGTAGGTGTCAGTAGTTGTCAGTCCTATGAAAGCGATACTGACAGCGTCAAAGTCGATTATCTCGTATGGGATGACCGGACAGGGGATCTCCCCTGTAGCTGAATCCACAAAATTCGCGCAGATAACCGGGAAGTCAGCCTGCTCGCAAAGCTCCAGGGTATTCTGAGTTCCATCGTCAAAATCATGATTGCCGAGGGTCATCATGTCGTAACCCGCGGCGTTCATCCACTCCATTACGAATTCTCCGCTTTCGTAATTCCCGGTGGGTGTTCCCTGGTAGATATCACCCACATCTATCAGAAGGCAGTACTCGCCGTTTTCACTGCACTCCTCCCTGACTCCGTCAACGTAGGAGCATATGTATGCGCCTCCTCCGATCATGGGAGGGAAGTCCGGATTCAGGAATGCAGCTTCCCTTGGCACTATTCCACCATGTATATCGTTTGTGTGCAGGATATTCAGATATATGGTGTCCGCGCCTGCCGCAAAGGCCAGGGCAAGCAGCAGAACAGGCAGCAGTATTCTCACTTCATCCTCCCGCCTACAGGTCAAATACCCGGCTGATGGAGAACATCACCTTTGTATCCGTTTCCTCAACGGTCAGGCTGTCTCCCGGAACGAAGGACGGAAGGCCGGTGATCTCGGTCTGCCTCCATCTGTCAGGAGAGAAACTTGCCCCAAGATCAAGGTTCCATTCGCCGACACAGAAACCCAGCCCAGTCGTAAAACTCATTCTGTCAAGAGCGCTCGCTATGGGCGAACGTCTGTAGCCGAAGCCGAATCTTGCCACAGGGCCTCCGGGAAGCGTATTCTCAACTCCGGCATTAACTCCCCAGGAATTCTTCAGGCCAAGATTCTCGCTTTCGAATTCCAGGGAGCCATCTGAACTCCAGAAGAATTCTCCAATAAATCTTGATCTCAGGCTGTTTCCCGGAATGTAGATCGAGCCGAGTCTTAGCGTCATCGGCATATCCAGATCATAATCCGTTTCGGAAAGGACATTCCAGGTGACAGGATCGCCGTCAGTCCGGGGAGAAATCGAAAGAGACATGGGATATTCGAGGGCTGCGCTGACAAAAACTCTATCGTCAGGAGAGAACAGTATCGAACCTCTTGTTACGATACCGTTCGCCGTTTCACTGCGATGCGAACGTGTGCTGTCAAGTGAGGGATCGACATGTGTTACTTCCCATGCAACGTCCCGGGATCCCGTAACGTAACCTCCTGCCAAGCCGAAGGAAAAAACATCGGAGGGGATAAAGGATACGGCCAGAACGAATTCGTTCAGTATACCGGATACATCCAGTCTTTCATCTCCGGTTATTACGTAAGCCGCGTCCCTGACTGTACGCTCATAGCTGTACCCGTAAGACGACGGTACTCGGAGGCCGGCGGCGAATGCCAGGGACGGAGGAAGACCGCCTGAACCCCTTAGGGCCAGAGCAACCCCGCCTGGAAAAAAACCGATAGTCTTGTTGAAGGCAACTTCGGACTCACCGATGGAGCTTTCGAACTGATCGTAGACACGCCTGGTACGTTTCTCAACGAAGAAATCCATACCAGCCGCGAATTCAACCTGCAGCCCGTGGTCTGATATACCCAGAAGAGAGGGATTTACCAGTATCCCAAGGGCGGAAACCTCCATAAAGCCGCTACCGCCCATACCGCAAGATACTGCTGAAGCAGAACCTGCCGGGTTGCCGAGCCACATGACTTCGGGAAGCCCGGCAATCATAAACGATAATATTCCTGCTGCAATAATGCTCATTCTTCCTCCACCCTACCAGCGGAAATCCATCTGACATCGGATGCCATAGTCCGTAACGTGATCGCAAAAATCCCGCACCGGGCTGCCCGGATCACCCTCGTAATAGAAGGCATCATCAGGGTCGGGTCTGTACAGGCCGGTTCTGGGATAAAATGTATCTTTCCTCAATACCCTCAGCCGAAACTGAAGATTGTCTGAGAGATTGTTCTTTATGGTCACATAGAATTTTGTGCCGTCACCATCCAGGAAATCTATGCCCGTATCTTCGAATTCCCACTGGCTCATCCCATTGGTGGACCAGAGTGTTGTTCCACCCAGAACAGAGAGGTTCCGGCTGAAATTGTGCTCCCACCGGACGGCTATGTAGCCGCCTGTCATCAGTCTGTCATCGCCGTAACGGGGGTTGGGCGCAAGCTCTACCATCCCGTACCGCAACCGGACATCGAAGTAATCACTGTTCGAAGGCAGAAAGAAAGTCCTGAATGTGTATTCAGTAGTGCGGGAGGTTGTGGGGATCACATCATGCATCTTGGTCTTTTCCTGATATTTGCATTTGAGCCTGAACCTTATGGTAAAATCAGGCCGGTATTCAACCTCACCCTGGAACCTGTGGTTATCAAAATTCCACGGTATGGAACGCCAGAGATCAAGGTAGACCTTTGTAAAAGTAATGCTCCTGCTCAACTGGAATCGGCTCTCAATGTAAAGACCCTCTTCGGGCTTGGGGGTCGGCCACTGCGCAAGCCGCGAAGCTAAGGGATCGTTGAGATAATAGGGTTTCTCGAAAACGGTATCATCGTATCTCAGCTGTTCTGTGAAACCACGATTGTAAGGATTGCTGTATCCAAGATCGTAGTGTCTCCAGATTCCAAGAAGATAAAAGTAATCGTTCTGCCATCTTCCCCTTGCGAGCATGGCTGCAGTTCCGTTGTCCTGACGTACGAATTCCCCCTCAAGGCTCACATTATCAAGAATTGTCTGGGCGGAAACGCTGATGAAGGAGGATGTCTCCCCCGCAGTCAGGATATCGTATTCCGGACAGTCCCAGTTCTGTGCGTCTCCCGGGATATCCATCGCCTCCCGATCAGGTACAATGGAATCGCTGTAAGTAATTTTCATGCCTCCCAGGCCCATCGCGGTGCCCCAGGGAAGGAATCCGCCGAAATCGTAAAAGCCGTACCCGCCAAAGGCGGTCTCTTTAACAACATCAGCGTAAGGCAGTGTTCTGACATTAGACATGACAAGTATGTTCGGTGTCCCATTGATGCTCCTGAGCGCGTCCCTTGAAGAATTCGAATAGAAACCGTAACCGAGGATAGGACCTGTCCGCATTTCAATTGCTCCGCCCGCAAGGGCGAACTGACGAGTGGAGGTCAGGTCAGGGTACAGACCCCATGTCCGGTATGTTGACCTGTACATGAGCTCATCGGAGTTATCGATCATGAGCCCCTGACCGAGAGAAATATTGTAGTTACCCAATACGACCTGGTTCACAACCCCGATATTTTCCATTGAAACAAAGCCCTTGGCTATATCGAACCTGTTATTCAGGTCTCCCAGTTCAATATCCGAGAAAAGCCCGAACCCGGAAGTGGAATTCCTGCTCCGTGAGAGTCTGACGCCCCCGCGGAACCGATCACCCAGCCCAACACGTACACGGTGCTCCCAGCCGGTAACGTTAACCGCCTGCAGCAGTTCGCTGTGTTCGCTGTTCAGCCTTTCAGCCCACGCGATGCTGTCGGCATCGGTATACCCTCTCCCGCCTTCTTCGAGATCGCATATGGCCGAGCGGAGATCACTGAGCATCGCACTCAATCCATCTTCATCGTTACCTCTGCCATCACCTCCATCAATGACCATTCTGTAGCTTCCGAAGAACTCCATGGAACTAAGATCAAGGTCACGAACGGATACGTAATCCCTCAGGTTCCGGTATCCATAGTAGGTGAGATCGTCGGCATTCCGCAGAGAGTAGACGCTTGAAACCGGTCCCAGAGTGTTAAGTCTTCTCTCAACCGCCGCGGCGTCGATGAGGCTCACCCTGTCCAGGCTTCGGAGCTGCCAGGATGTGGCTGAATTTACGGGAATGGGGCGAAGAAGGTAATTCTCCCACATGTCCACCGCGGCATCGCCCGGTCCGTCTTCAGTGGCAAGTCTTTCCATGATGCTGATAATATCAGGGGAAATTCTCCCCTCAGAAGGGGGGACTACCACGCAGTTATTCCTGAGGTACTCAAGCTCCTCTGCACCGAACCCGGGTATCTCCATAACATCGTAGATACTGAGGAGACCGCCTGTTTCATAGATATATGCATAAAGGTCGGATGCCTGCTGTGAGTCGAGCCCGTCAAGCTCCTGCAGTTCCTGCAGCGTTGCCGTGTTCAGATCTAACCCTCCCGGAACGACAAGGCCTATGCAGACAGCAAGTATCAGGCTAGAAATCACAGGTCACCCCGAACTGGTGGGTAAGGTCCAGCTGAGGATGAGTAATAACAGCGTACTTGAGCGCAATACCGAAGGTGGAAGTATTCAGGCCTCCGGAAATGGAGACAGGATTGCTCTGGACACCGGCCAGAATTGTTACAAGCCCGAGCGGAAGAGACTGGCCCACATGAATTCTCATGCCATTGAAATCCCGCGAGAAGGTCAGAGCGGAGATCATGCCCGTAGCCGGCTCATACCGGAGGCCTACATCGATTCTTCTTTTCAAGTATTCGCCGCTCTCCCCCAGCCTCGCCTGGAATGGATTTCTTACCGACGCGGCAAGAAGCCATCGATTGTACATCCTTACCTGAAACCCCATATTCACTGCCATGGCGGTGGCGCTCCCGTATTCAGAAACTCCATCGGCAATAGATGCCATGTAAATCACAGGCTGCAGCCCGAATGACATGTCATCCGTAAGCATTCCGGCAAGGGTGACAGCGGCCATCTGTTCGTTGTAAAGGTCTCCACCGAAGTAGCGGAGATTGAGACCGACGTTCCATCTTCCGCTGAGATGAAACGCGCCGTCAATTCCACAGGTTGCGAAATCAATTTTCGAAAACGGAAGCCTGCCGGAAACGGTGAGAGTTCTGTTACGGACTCCCGCTACTGCAGCGGGGTTGAAAAGAGCCATTTCTGCGCCGAAAAGAACAACACCCGTGCCGCCCATGGCCTGGGAGGCCACGCCTATCTCAAGTTCCTCGAAAGCTGCTTCTGACTGCCCCGCCAGAATCAGAAGGGTAATGAAAAACACTGCCGGTTTGACACGCATCATTGCCACCTCAATTCAGCGGAGCCGCTACGACAACGGTTTCAGTCGTCGTATACCGCTTGCCGCCTGCATCCACACCTTCCAGTAGAACGACATATGGGCCTATTGGAAGAATCTCTCCTGCATCGTTCTTTCCGTTCCACTGCACCACATCACCGGCAGGACGCGAGTCGGCAAGATGCCTGACATCCCTTCCGGATCTATCGAAAACGGTAAGCGTGAACCTCATGCCGGACGAACCGCCATACTCCATATTCAGAATCTCACCAAGTGAAGGAGCAAAGGGGTTATCGGTAAGCAATGTAAGGTGAAAACCGTCCGAAATGGAAGGTTCATAAATCTGCAGATCGGACTGATAGCGTGGGAGCAGCTGATAACCGCTGTCGTACGGTGGCTCGGAATCGTACTGACCCCCGATGCCGATAAGGAACAGACGTGTTCCCGCGATAATGTTCGAAACACTGATTCCGGTTGACTCATTCACGCGGACGGCAACGGCTGTCTGTCCGTTCCATACTTCAAAATTATATCCTCCTCCTGCGGACTCAGGATTGTTGGCAACGGTCACCCAGTGTCCCGAGGCGCTGCTTCCCAGCGCAAGAAGAAGGGCTTCAACACCCTCACTGACACCCTGATTCAGACCGAGCAGAAGGAACTGGGGAACTCCGGGTGTATCAATGTAAACAAAATCCGATGATGATGAAGGGGATATCTCAACCAGACCGTTGTACTGCATGATCTCGCCGGTTATCCTCCATCGTTCTCCAGCCACAATAGCGCCGGGGCTTGCGGAACTATAAGCGTATACGTTTATTCCAGCGGTCTCGTCCTGCACATAGAAACTCAAACCTGTAGCAGAGAAAAGAGTCCCCTCGCAGGTGGCTATTCCTTCAACAGTCAATATTTCACCCAGATGATCGGGGAGCCCGTCTCCGTTAAGGTCTTCTCTGGCTTCCGCAATGGTTACAGTCTGGGCTCCGGCCAACCCGATGAACAGGGTTAAAACCAGAACCGGGAAACTTCTTCTCATCGTCTCCCCTTTCATAAATGTGCATTCGGTTCTTCCAAGGTTTGCGTACATATCATAAGTGGTAAGCGTTTATTTGACACTATATTTCGATGATAACGAATCATCCAAACCACCGAAGGCCGCCCCCGACAAAAGCCCAAGTCACAGATAGAACCTTGTAAAACTATATCACAATACAGTATAAGCGTTGTTTCAGTTCTTGGCAATGATGAAAGAGAGATACACAAGATTCTCATCATCGATTTCAAAACTCCACATCAGGATACGCCTCCACATTAAAGAAGCTCGATTCCAGGGGATCAGAAACATCGAAGGTCCTCGCAAGAGTGGGACGAAAAACAGCCAATTTCGTTCTTGGAATGGTGTTCGGAAAACCCGCGATATGTGTCGACATTCACGTGCATCGAATTTCAAACAGGGCGGAATTTATGCTATCGCAAATATTCGCGGTGGTGGTGAATACGGAGAGAGCTGGCACAATGATGGTATGCTGAAAAACAAGCAGAATGTGTTTGATGACTTTATTGCAGCTGGAGAAGCATTGACTGGCAAAAGACCTGTACGCCTTTCTACAGAAAAAGAATTTGCTGTTCGTAAATACACCAATCGCAAGCATCTTGGCATAACAGGTGGCAGTAATGGAGGTCTTCTTACAGGAGCAGTACTGGTTCAACGCCCTGATCTGTGGGCTGCTGTTATCTCGGATGTCCCGCTACTGGATATGCTTCGTTTTCATCTTACACAGGGCGGCAAATTCTGGATGTCTGAATACGGGAATCCCGATAACCCTGAAGATTTTGAGTGGCTCTTCTCATATTCGCCTTATCACAATGTGAAGGATAGTTCGAATTTCCCGCCAACACTCCTGAAAACATCTCTGCACGATGACAGGGGAACTGACTCACTGCATGCTTTCAAAATGACAGCGAAGCTCCAGGCTGCCAACTCATCTGACAATCCCATCCTTCTCAGGACAATGACAAATGTGGGTCATGGAGCCGGTCGAACCACACAGATGACTATTGACGAACAAACTGAAATATTCCTGTTTCTGGTAAAACATCTTATGTGATATGTCATGGAATTGATAAATCTTTCTGCGACAATTCAGCACACTTCAGGTTGCGGCGGTCATTCCGGCTTGACTGCCTCTACGGTCAGGCAGCCGTTGGAATCGCCTTTCTTGATCTCCCAATGGAGTATCTGAAATCCCGCTTCAACTATCTCGTCCCTAATGCTGTCGGGCAACCCGTAATAGCGTGAAGAAATTCCATTATGGATAGTGCACCCGGAAACAGGATCGAAGTTTTCAACCAGTTTAGGATTGACGGGACCGCACATAGTATCCACAAGAAAGTAACCCCCGGGTCGCAATACCCGGTAAACGCTGGAAAACAATTGCCTGCGGTCTTCTCCGATGATGCAGTGCAGGCAGTGTCCATCAAGGACGAAGTCAAAGAAATCATTTGAAAATGTGTTTAGTTCCAGAACACTGCCAACAGAGAATTGAACATTCACCCCCTGCTCACCAGCTTTCTCGCGCGCCCAGGCAATCACAGTCGGTGCGATATCGATGCCGTAAGTATCGTAGCCTTTCCCTGCAAGCCAGACTGTTACATTTCCTGCCCCGCACCCGAGTTCCAGAAGCCTTCCGCTCTTTGGGGCGCGGCCATATCCGAAAATCATGTCCAGTTTTGTTTTCGCTTCGTCATATCCGTCAGCGCTGGTGTCCCATCCCTCATAACCGTCTGCCTTGCGCTTCTTGTATGCCTTGTCATGACCGACGTACCAAGTTTTCATTATACCTCCCAATAATGATGTAAGAGCTTCTCTTTACCTCAAAACCAAAAGACTCCTGCTCAGTGTTGCGTTCACATCAGGCAAAATCCATGACAGATAGCCCCTGAACGAAACTCCTGATTACTGTAAAAATGCGATACTCCGCATTACTTGAGAGTGACGAGTTCTCGTCTACTTCTCTCCTTTCTTTTTGGCAATATCCATTATAAGCTTGGAATGCAAGATGGCAAGTTCGATCCATCGGTCTACCAGTTTTTTGAAATGTTTGTATGTGGCAACCTGCGTTCTGATCTGATCGACGAACTGTGGCCGCACGTAATCGGTGCGACTCTTCATCTTGTGCATGTAGCTTAGCTGGTAGTAACCGCCGAGCTTTTCACTCGGTACCCGGTACTGCTGCGTCAGTGACCCCGGTCTCATCTCTCCGATTTCCTGAAGTTGTTCCTTGATCTGTTCGATCTCCTTCTCAATCTCTGTGATTTTTGCATTGCTCACAGGAGCCTCCTTTGTATTGTATGTATAGCATATATATGCTATGTTACCAATGGGCACAAGAGAAAATGTCTCAAGGTGAAAATATAAGGAGGGAAGCATGCAGTTATGGATGCAGTGGTGGCGGATAGTTCAGCAATTGAGACCTGCCTGTTCCAGATCAAGGACCTTTCTATGGATGGCTGCCTCTCTGGCAGCCATGACTGCAAGAGGTGATTTGTTCGGAGTTACCAGCCTCGTTCGTGCGCTGGGACTTAAAAAGACCTGCTATGAGCGAATCCTGGGGCTCTTCCATTCCACTGTTCTGGATATGGATAAACTCACGCGCTTGTGGGTAACTGTAGTTCAGAATGTTCAACCCGGTATTCTTCGGATAAACGGGAGAAGGGTGATCGTCGGCGATGGAATCAAAGTGCCCAAATCAGGGAAGAAGATGCCAGCCGTAAAGCGCCTGCATCAACAATCAGACTCAAACACAAAACCCAGTTACATCATGGGGCATTCATGTCAGGCGGTTGCCATTCTGGCCGGTACGCTTAACACGACCTTCGCTGTTCCGCTGGCCGCAAGGATACACGAGGGAGTGCTGTTCAATAATAACGACAAGCGTACGTTGCTCGACAAAATGGTACTGCTGATCAATTCCCTGGGCCTGACGGACCCGTTTTACTTCGTAGCTGATGCCTATTACACTACCGGGAAGGTCATTCGAGGATTGATCGATAAGAGCAATCACCTGATCTCCCGCGTTAAAAAGAATGCAGTCGCATATGAGCAGCCGCCGAAGCTTGGTGGGCCGAAGCAACGGGGACGTCCCCGCAAGTACGGAACGAAAATATCACTGCGCTCGATGTTCGGGGAGCCGGATACCATGCAGGAAGCAGCCAGTCCGGTTTACGGCGAAAAGGCGGTAACCATCAGGTTCCGCTGCCTGGATCTGCTATGGCGTCCCGTTGGTATTCTGGTCCGCTTTGTTGCCGTTATTCATCCAACCCGCGGTATGATCCTGCTGATGTGCACCGATGTGAATCTGACCCCGGTTGAGATCATTCGAATCTACAGTCTGCGCTTCAAAATTGAGTTGTCCTTCAAACAGGCTCTCCGCGTTATCGGCACCTATGGATATCACTTCTGGATGTCTGCCATGACCCCTGTCGGCAGAGTCAGCGGCAATCAACACCTGCATAGGAAATCACAAAGCTATCGGGATGCGGTGCGGCGCAAGATAGGTGCTTATCATTGTCATATTCAACTCGGCATCATTGCGCAGGGACTCCTTCAGTATCTGTCTTCATCGTTCCCTGATAAGGTCTGGTCATCTTTCGGCTCATGGATCCGCACGATCCGTCCCGGTATCTGTCCATCGGAGCATGTCACTGCCATTGCCATGCGCAACTCTCTGCCGGCGTTCCTTGCCGACTCCTCCGGGAATACAGATCTCGCAGACTTTTTACGAGAACGGATAGATATAAACAGAGCCGAAGGGTTGCGTCTTACCCTGGCCGCATAGTTCCACCTCGTCAGCGATCACCAGCCGATCATCACATCATGTAATCGCTCTGCGCATGCGACTGTCGTTCAGGAACTTCAGCCTATTATTCAGCGATCTCGCAACCCAATTACAGCCTGTTATGTGTCCTCTGAGTCTGATTCATTATACATAAACCCGATATCGGAAGTATATATTCGGTAAATCTGTGTTCGTATTTTATCGCGGTTACCATCACGATGGCAATCCACGCATAATTCCAGGGTCGAATCTGTGTCTGAATGCTTTTTTGGTAACACTCGAGCAGGTCGTTCATCCTGAAACGCCTGAAATACAGGAGCGACCTCAATCGGGTTTGCAGCGGCGCAAGCTCGAATGCATAATGTATATTATCTGAATAAAGAAGAGACACGGGGGGAGAACTCATCACTCACAAGCGCATTATACAACGAACAATTACATGAACTCCAACACATCACAATCTTCTTCATTATTATAACCAAACCTTTTTTTTGAATACCCAGAACGTCAATAATTGATGTTCATTCAACTGATATCCTTCTTCATTGCAAGAAGAAGAACTATAGTATTTAAGTAGATTCCGAGTGTAAGTATTTATGCAATCTGTGACAACCCATACAATACCCTTTGATCTTTATCCTTAATTCAACTATATGTATTCTCGCTTGAGAGGATGAGCTTCAACGAAGGTTCGGATACTGTGCTTTACAGGGGAGAGCACTTTCATCCATCTCTTGCCAGGAACTTCGATGTTTCTGATCCTCTCGAATGGATAACACGGATAACATCCCACATACCAAAGAAGGGCGCGAAGCAGGTCATCTACTACGGAGCGTACAGCCAGGCATGGAGAGGAAGAGAGCGCCTGTTCCGCTTGTTCCCGCCGTAGAAGACAGCTGTGGGCTGTCCTTCTGAAAAAGGTCTGGGATGTTGATGCCCTGAAGTGTCCGAAGTGCGGAGGACAGATGAAGGTCATCTCTTTCATAGAGCAACCGTTTGTCATCAGGCGCATCCTGAAACACC
>WTBT01000001.1 GCA_013138965.1 Candidatus Aegiribacteria sp. | reverse complement strand
CGCAATTCGGGGTCAAATCAGGTTGAACTGGAGATATTTCCATCTTCGGATGAGAAATACCCATCGGATTGAAAAATATCAGTTGCGGCTTGCTGTATGATTATTGAATTCTGTCGGTGCCATCTATATCATTCCCAAAGGATATTATCCTACGGAAGCGCAATATATTCCCCACATCTATACAGTCGATGAATTAACAAAGTTTTTCGCGGAAACCGATAAGTGTCGCTATTGTTATGAGCATCCATACCGCCATCTGATTATGCCTGTATTCTTTCGCATGATATATACATGCGGATTGCGGGTGTCTGAGGCACGACTTCTCAAGGTGGGTGATGTTGACATTGAAAACGGCATTCTTGCCATTTGTCATTCAAAAAAGGATAACGACAGACTGGTACCCATGTCAGACTATCTTACGGTACATTGCCGACATTATTCGGAAAAGGTACACCCACATCCAAAACAGGAAGATATATATTTCCCAGCACTTAATGGTAAGCCGATGACAGTAGGGAATGTATACAATAACTTTCGCAGGTTTTTGTGGTGTGCCAGAATTTCACATGGCGGCAGAGGATATGGGCCACGCATTCATGATTTTCGTCACTCTTTCGCCGTACACTGCCTAAAAAAATGGGTACAACAGAAAATTGATTTAGCAGTATATCTTCCGGTACTAAAAACATATATGGGGCACTACTCCTTTGCCGATACAGCCTACTATTTGCGCCTGACTGCGGATGTTTTTCCAGATATTACACTAAAACTAGAAACATTGTACCAGGGGATAATCCCTGCGCTGGGAGGTGATTGCGATGAAACCCACTGATTTTGCAAAGCACCTTACTGAATTCCTTTCCGTTTACCTTCCATTACAGAAAAATTCCAGCAAGAATACGATTTACTCCTACCGTGATACGTTTAAATTACTGATAAGGTATTGTTGGGAGGAGAAAAGTATTCCTGCAGAAAAGATTAAGCTGGACATCCTTTCTAGTAAGCTAATTACCAGTTTTTTGGAATGGCTGGAGAATAATAGAGAATACTGCATTTCTAGCAGAAACCAAAGGCTTGCCGCTGTTCATTCTTTTTTTCGGTACGTACAGTCAGAAGAACCTGCTGGGATCTTCCATTTTCAAAAGATAATTGCTATCCCAATAAAAAAAGCTAAGAAAACAATAGTTGAGCATTTGGCACCGGAAGCTATGAAACTGCTTCTAGAGCAACCGGATAAACATACCCAAAAAGGTAGGCGCGACCTGACTCTGATGAGTATCTTGTATGATACCGCAGCACGTGTACAGGAGTTGATTGATATCAAGGTCGGTGATGTTGTCTTGGATAATCCTGCTGTAATTACTCTGACCGGAAAAGGAAACAAAATCAGAAGAGTTCCTTTAATGAAGAACGCTGTTTTGTTACTGCAAAGCTATCTTGCGGAAAACAGACTGAAGCAACCTGGGAAAAATGAAAACCCACTTTTCGTAAACAACCAACACAATAAACTTACAAAAGAAGGCGTAGCATATATAGTTGCCAAATATGTGAAGATGGCAAGGAGATCACCGACCTTAGTACCCCCTAAGGTAAAAGTGCACATGTTCCGCCATAGCAAGGCAATGCACCTTTTGCAGGCAGGTGTAAATTTAATCTACATCCGGGATTTTTTGGGGCATGTCAATCTAAAAACTACAGAAATCTACGCAAGAACAGATACTGAAACAAAACGGAAGGCAATCGAGAGTGCCTATCCGGAGCTGATTGATAGTAACTTGCCTGACTGGAGCGAAGATCAGGCACTGCTTTCATGGCTATCAGAATTGAAGTAAGTGAAGATATTATGCAAAGTAAATAGGATGTAAGCCACTAGTTCTATTGGAGTTGGCAGGTTTACTTAGCATAATACTTTACTTTGCATAAGGCGGTTTATGCAAAGCTTTGCATAATCCTCCTTGGGGCGTAGCAACAGTTGCAGTTCGACTTATAGATACCCCGCTGCTTGCGGCGGGTGTAGTTCATTACCTTGGAAAATATAGCGCAGGATACTGGGAGTTAAGGCGGTTATCATGACATCATAAAGTAAGCATATGTATACTAACACTGCGAAAAACGTTGTTTAACAGCTGCTGTTAATGTAGGAGGTGGATTGACATACAGGATGCGATGGAAGAGTTCCGAAGATATTTTGAGAAACATGATTACTGAGCAGGCAGATCGTTCCATCCGGCACAAGCCGGTGCTTGACGGGCATGCTGCAATTCCACATCTAATGAATTGAATTACAGGAACCTCCGAACATCGTGATTGAAGGGAAATGTAGATGATCCGCCTTGAAAGCCTGTATACACTCATTGAGAGCAGCTTTGATTTTTTGCTGGTTGCTGACGCGAACGAGAAAATAATCTACGTAAGCCCGTTGCTTAAACGAACCTGTTCTCCTGCGAACCGCGATGCTTCCGGAATACATCTTCATGACATTCTTGACCTGGAATCCCTTCAGTCATTTCGAAATGCCATTGAAAAAGTGCATGAAGGAGCAAGGGGCGTTATTTCGCTGTTTGCCGTGCAGGCGAGCAAATTAACCCCCGTACCAATGAAAGTCGGATATATTGAGAGTGTTCATGGAGGGATCTACCTTTTCTTCGGTGTCCAGGTAGATGCCCTGCGAAGAATCAGTGACTGGGAGAAGGAGGAGCGGGTAAAGGAGCTCTCCTGCCTGTACACGGTTGCCGAATGGATAGAAGTTTCAGCCTCCATCAAGGAGTTTTTTACAAAACTGCCCGAATACCTCTCACGTGGGATGCGTTCACCTGACGAAGCAGTTGTTTACTCCATATTCCAGGGGGAGGAATACGGGCAGAAACCCTCCGGGGATGATTACATCAGTGTAGAACTCATAATCAACGGTGAACATAAGGGTGAGATCAGGGTGGGATACATAAGCGGACCTCACGAGCATCTTCCTGAAGAGCAGAAGATGCTTAACGAAATAGGAAGAATGCTGAGCGTTGCTCTGGAGCGTAAAGAGCTTTCCGAAAGGATGGTTCTCAAACAGGAGGAAGAAGAAGAGCTGAATAGCCGTCTGAATAAACTGGAAGCAAAAATCGATGAGCGGGAAAGGGACCTGGAGGAACAGAAGCAGAAACTGAGTACTGCCGATTCCTACCTGGACAGGATCAACAGAAGCTGGGACGAGACAAGACATCGTCTTGAAACCATGTTCAAGGTCATTCCAGGAGAAGTCATGCTGATAGATCTCAACAGGAATGTGGTCATGAGCAATCACGATGACATTGAACCCGGTGATAAATGCTATAGAACCTATTTCAACCGTGATACACCGTGCAGAGACTGCAGACTTGGTAAGATCAAGCGTGATAAGACACCCATAACGATCACAATCAGGGACGGGGACAAGTTCATGGAAGTCCATACTCTTCCTGTATACAATCAGGAGGAGGAAGTCGATGGAATACTGGAGTTCTACAGGGATGTCACCCTTGAGAAGACCTATGAACAGCAGATACAGCAGGCGGACAAACTGGCTTCCCTTGGGCAGCTGGTCAGCGGTATCGGCCATGAGATAAACAATCCGAACCAGTTCATAAGGGGCAATATCAAGATCATCAAACAGGCGATAACGGATATGCTGCCCATAGTTGATGCGTACCGGGAGGATCATCTCGATCTGAAAATTGCACGTCTCAAGTACGATTTCTTCCGCGAGCATATCATGACCCTTGTTGATGACATGATACACGGTTCCGAGCGAATAAAGGGAATAGTTGAGGGACTCAGGAGTTTCGCCAGAAAAGATGAGGGGCTTCTGGTTGATACTGTTGATGTAAATACTCTTCTGGAGGCCACAACAAGGCTGGTGAAAAATGAGGTACACAAGCATGCAGAGATAGTGCTTGAACTGGGGAATGACCTGGCGAAATTTACCGGGAATTCACAGAAGATAGAGCAGGTTTTCGTTAATCTCATTGTAAACGCCGCACAGGCAATTCCCGATGACAGGAAAGGCCTTATCACTGTCCGAACGTGCATGGACCACAGTAATAATGTAGTGATAGAGATAGAGGATAACGGGAAGGGTATGGATGAGAAGACACAGAAGCAGATATTCGATCCGTTCTTCACAACAAAAAGGGCAAAAGGAGGTACAGGCCTGGGCCTTGCAATAGCCTTCCGGATCGCGGAGGAACACAGCGGAAACATTTCCGTAAGCAGCATGCCCGGGGCCGGAACAAAATTCACAGTCAGGATTCCCACCGGTGAGGATGCGACAGCAGAGAAGGTGAGCAATTGAAAAGAATACTCATTGTAGACGATGACGTTGCTGTAACCAATTATTTCATGGTGTTCCTCATGCAGACGGAGATATTCGAAACTACAGTGATCAACGATTCAAGGCAGGTTGAAGAACTTATTGAGGAAGAACATTTTGATGTGATAATGCTGGATCTCGATATGCCCAATGTCACCGGTATGGATATACTGGGGATGATGAACACCAAGGACATAAACATCCCTGTAGTTATACTGACCGGAGCTAACGATGTTGATCTGGCTGTAAAAAGCATGAAGAGGGGCGCTTTCGATTACCTTACAAAACCGGTTGATGATGAACACCTTCTGGAAGTCCTTAATAATGCCATGGAGTACGGAACCCTCTACAGCACGATTAACAGACTGCCCCAGGCCCTATCCAGGGAGGATCTGGACAATACGGCCGCCTTTGAGCATCTCCCTACACAGGATACCGCGGTTATCCGCCTTTTCCACCAGGCTGAACAGATGGCGGGTGGGGACCTGAGCGTATTCATCTGGGGCGAGCGGGGCACCGGTAAGGAATCACTGGCAAGAGCGATTCACAACTCGTCCCCAAGGGTTAACAAACCCTTCATCGCAGTAGACAGCGCTTCCCACTCCCCGGAGGAATTCTCATCAGAGTTGTTCGGCAGGGTCAGGGACTGGAGCGGGAAGAGCAAGGAGATGCCCGGTTTCCTGGAAACCGCTTCAGGCGGAACTCTATTCATCGATAATATCGAGAATATGAGCTTACACGTTCAGGTAAGGCTGAAGCGGGTCATACAGACAAGCGAGTACTACAGAGATAATTCCACTGAGATTCTGGGAAGTGATGTAAGGCTCATAGTTGCTTCCACACATGATCTGACAAGCTCCGGATACCGGGACTCATTCTCCAGGGACCTTCTATACCATCTTATGGTGAATTCCATTCGTATTCCTCCATTGAGGGACAGGGCTGATGATATACCACTTCTTGCCGAGTATTTTCTGAAGGAGGAAGCAGAAAGGACAGGCAGGAAAATTACCGGTTTCTCAGGTGAGCTGCTTGAGTTTCTCAAGCAGTACAATTATCCCGACAATGTTCAGGAGCTGAAAAACATCATAGCCTGTGCAGTTGTGAACACTGACGGCGAAATACTGAACAAGGATTCTCTTTCGCCTTACATCCGTGAGAGAATTATTCCGGGTGAAATGTCTGGGGATTTCACTCCCATGAAACTCCATGACAAGATCATCGATCATGTAATGCAAACCCTGGAGTACTGCGGCTCCGAAAAAAAGGCTGCCGCCAGGCTGCTTGCGATAGATGTGGAAAAGCTGAATAAGCTGCTGGAAGACGATCAGTGATGAACCTTTTGTCATAAACGAATGAATTATCAATGAATATACTGTTTATAGATCCATATCTATCTGAAACAGAGAGTAATGTTGGTCTGGGGTATCTATGTGGTGTTCTCAAAGCACATGGACATTACTGCAGAGTTGTCAAAGGTGCAGAAAGCGTCTGTAAAGTTTCCAGAATTATTATGGAAGAGCAACCGGATATCGTCGGGTTCTCTATTAAATCCAGTACCGTACTGCGGGTAATTGATGCCGCAATGGAAGTTAGAAAGTCCTATGACGGCCCTATAATCTGCGGCGGTCCACACATAACCATTGATGGTGAAGCTTTTCTCAATGAACATTCGTGCTTTGATATTGGTGTTGCCGGTGAGGGTGAGGATACCATTCTGGAGATAATTGATTACCTGCTTGGAAACAGGAAACTTGAGGAGATTAAAGGTATTATTGCGAGGAGTGGTGACGGTCTTTTACGCACAGAACTCAGAGCACCGGTAGACGATCTTGATATGATTCCTTTCCCGGATTACACACATTTCGACATTTTCTCAAATGGCATGAAGGTATACTGGGTCTGTACGAGCAGGGGCTGTCCATTCAAATGCACATTCTGTAACGTCCCATCCATATCCGGCAGAAAGTGGAGATTCAGAAGCGTGAGTAATATCATTGAGGAACTTGAGCACGCATTAATAACACACCCCGGAATTCAGTGCATTGATATTGCAGATGATAATTTTACATTTGACATTTCCCGCGTAAAAGAATTTTGCATGCAGCTGATTAAAAAGAAACTTAACTTCCGATGGAAGTGTTCCAACGGGATCAGAGCGGATAGAATAGATGAAGAGCTTGTCAGCCTGATGAAGGATTCTGGTTGCACCGGAATTGACTTCGGCATAGAAAGTGGTTCACCTGCTGTTTTTGCTGGTATTAAGAAGGGTGAAACTTTGAAAACAATCGAGGAATCGGTGAATATGGTGAAGGCTGCCGGTATGAGGGTTGCAGCTTCATTCATAATTGGCCTTCCAGGAAGTGATTTTCAGAGTGACATGGAAAGTATTGCTTTTGCAAAAAAGCTGAATCTTGATGCCGTATGGTTTAACCTCTTCTGTCCCTTCAAAAAGACAGAAGGTTACGATATACTTATGGCAGACAACAGTGTAAGATTTCTCCGCGATTGGAAGAATGTTCCGTTCATGTTCCATAAGAGGAAGGTCTATTGCATTTTTGAAACGGATGATTACCTATGTAAAGAGCGGATCAGTGCCTTCATGAAGGGGAATCTTCAGCTCTTCAACTACAATTTCATAAGGGATTATTCAGTGGCAGCCTGGTCACCGCTACGGCTTCTTCCATTATTTGCATCGATTGTGAAGTATGATATAAGGAATACTCATAAGCACATCTCAAGAATGACCCGCGAAATGTTTTCTCATGTGAAAAAGCTGTTTCGAAAGTAAGCAGATCGCTGAATTAGTTATTAAAACGATCAGTGATGAACCTGAATTCTGTCAGTCTGTCCTTTAATCCAGGATTGTGAATCTTGCTGTTTCAACTCCCCATGAACCTGAGGCTGCAAGAATGTATACACCGTTCTCCGTGTTCCCGGGAACCCAGCCAAGCTGGCAGGAACCGGGATAGAACTCCCTGTTTGCAACTGTCTCAAGAAGGTGCCCTGAGATACTGTAAATGGATACATTCACCCCGCACCTCTGCATGATCTCAAGATTGATGAGCAGATAATCAGAAACAGGATTTGCCTGACACGAGAGGAACAGAACAGCGATTTCATCCTGCACCGTCTCACCCTCAACGGACAGCTGCCCTTCGCCTATATCAAGTATGATCCCCTCTATGATATTCATACTGTATGGCATTCCCGACAGAGGGAATTGATACCAGCCGTTGTAGGCTCCTCCCCAGCCGAAATTCAGATGATAGAATTCATCTGTATTGTAACCATCGATGATAAGATTATGACCGTACGTCGGTCCAGAATCCACAATCGCCAGATGAGCTGGAATGGCGACCATCATGTTCGCTGAAAGCCTCTCGTAAAGACTGTCCGAAGATGCATCGAGAAGGCTGCAATCCGAGAAGCTGAACTTCAGGTATGCATCGTAGGCCTGATTCACCCCGAAAGTACCTGAAAGCGAGGCTGTGTAAACCTGTTTGCAGGCTGCCCCGCAGGAGTAAACCAGCGCTGCTTTGTCAGAATTCGTAATCGTTTCATGGTTCAGATAATGGTATTCCAGTGAATCCAGATATACGTTCAATTCCGGCCAGGAGGGGAAATCATGTGCAACATGATCATCGTCTATCCAGTAGTATTCATGGTAATTATGGTAATAGTCGTCGGTATTGCTGAACTGTGTGCCGTTTGTTGTTTCTCCGAAATTCAGGATCGATGCCATGGCAACCGCAGGGCAGCCTGCAACACTTCTGGAGCCTGCGATGAGATCCAATGGACAGTAGTTGTTGTAAGGCGCTCCCTGCGTCCAGTTCTCCATGAGCCATCCTTCTGTGGGTGTTGTACCCGCCGGAGGCCACTGCTCTGTAAGATTGTCGGATAGCAGCATATAGTCTCCCGAGGAATACTCTTCCCACCAGGTACGATGCACCTGAAGTAACTCCGCTGGGGCATCATCCAGGGATGACAGCCTCAGTTCGATATCCAGTGCGATCATATCGAGAAGGATATTTCTTTCAACTTCTGCAATCGTGCAGTTATTCGTGTAAGAATAAGCTATTACCGGAGGTAGATCGTTATCAGCGGCTATTACTACGTATCCAGCGGGACTGAGCTCGAAGACGTATGCCAGTGTTAGTTGATCCTGACCATTCTCAAGTGTGATGCAGCTTGCTATTGTGAAACAGAGATTTTGACCATCGCGAGTAAGTCTGGCTTCTGCAATACTCTCAGCTTCGAGTTGATCAACCGGCATTGCATTAAGAATGCCCGGTAGAAACGCGATAAAGGCCATGTATACGATTGAAAGCTTCATTTCAGACTCCTTATTCATGCTATTTCTGGTTTATCTGGTCTCTTTAATAACCCTCTTTGCTTCGGTGTACAATTTCGCCTTCTGCTGTGAAATGATGAGCTTCACGTCCGCCCATACCAGCCCCTGGGATTCACCAAAGGTCTGAAGAAGGTTCTTCTCGCTACCGGTAAGTCTCCCGTCCGCAAGCGCCATCCGCGACATGGCTGCCAGTATTTCCCTGACCTCACGCTGGTTGCTCGGAGCCGGCAGTACATCCTGTCCTGATTTTACCGTGTTGATGATTTCGGTCAGCTGTTCGCCGGTTATGTTCCTTTTTTCAGCGAAGGACGAAAGGGTTTTCATCTCCTTTTCATCCACCTCACCGTCCGCGTACATGGCTTTGACCATTGCTGAGAGAAGCAGTTCCGGCGGCACCAGGGCTGCTTTTTCTATCCCGTCAATAGCCTTTGCGGTGATTCTGGACGCGGAGAAACGTTTCACAGATTCCAGCACCCAGTCCTGGCTTCCATCGTTCAGAGGTCTTCCGCAGTATTCACATTCACCGGTACTGCCGCCTTCGTAAGGTGCTCCGCAGCCGGGGCAGTGAGATGATCTGAAGCTTTGATCAACGACGGTTCTTACGCCATATTTGCGGACAAGGGTGTATATCTGGGGTCTTATAATTTTCCGTCCGGTTACATGTACCTTTCCCGCTTCGTCTCTCCTGGCGTTTATACCTGACCATTTTACGAGAACCTCGATCCTGTCCATACGGTTCTTCGTTCCGGGAATAATGTTCTGAACTTCAACAGTGCCAACAGCTGCGTCCTTGAAAAAGAGCCAGCCGTTATCACTTCCGGTTGTGGACAGCTGTTTTTCGAATCCTTCAAGAAACGATGGGAGAGCAACCTTCCTTGCCTCAGATACCTCGCTGGTGAACCATGTTTTCATCAACCTCCAGAAAATCACGGAAGTTCTGTCTTCGATATGCTGCAGGTTGAAGCCCGGATCCATGGCAAGCATACTCTCGAACCCGGGAATGAGGGACTTGCCGGATATCACGTTCCATTCCATTGACTGGGTTATTTCAGCAAGCACCCAGTCATATTCGCCGCTGGTAAGAACAGAATCACAGTTTTCACATCTGCCGGTATCACTGAGTTCAATAGGAGCTCCGCAGTTCGGGCAGACTCCTTCTACAAGGCCTTTTCCCTCAAGGGTCTGGACGCCGGGTTTCCGGAGGAAACTCCAGTATTCGGTAAACGGCGCGGAGGTGTTCATCCGGATCCGTTTTCCGGTCTTCAGGTCAACATCAGTATCGTCGGCCCTGGCAGTAATCTCAACGTGAATCGTGTCGAAGTGCGAATCACTGAAAACACCAACAATTCTGGAACTTTGAACCGTTATATTCTCCATTCTGTTTCTGTATCCTTCAGCCTTCTGCATTTCAATCTGAAGGCTGAACCGTTCATCTATCCCGTCGGAGACGAACTGATTTACAGATGAAAGGCACTGATTCGACCAGGCCTCCTGAAGCGCTATGAAAGCCCTGTTCACCTTCCGTAGAAAATTCTCCTTCGAGAACCCGGGATCTCTCTGTTTTAAAGCGTCCAGAGCGTTCCGCATTTCCTGGTGCTCCTGCTCTCTTCTGAGTTTTCCAGCCCTCGTGATAGTATGTGTTTCGTATCCGCCCTTAGCCTTCTTCCCGGATTTTATGACAAGGATTACCACTACTACCAGAAGCGGTACACCTATGAGCGGTTTATGGATGGCCAGCCTGATAAGAAGGTAAACTATGTATCCCGCCCCGCTGCCTCCTCCCCCGCCTCCTCCGCCTGAGCCGCCGTAGCTTCCGCCTCCTCCAGCTCTTGCGAAAGCGGTGGATGCAAGAACGAGCAGAATACCGGTCAATATGAGAAAAAGCAGGCCTCTTTTATTTTCATGGGATCCGAACACAAATACCCTCCTTATGATAGCTGGATAAGTATAGTGTATATTTTTATGTTCCATGTGTCCATAGCTGTATCTGCGGTTATAATCATTTACACGGAATAGCACCTTATCATTTATTTCCTGATGGATTGACAAATTATTGAAAGGATGTTTCCATATGCGCATTTCATCAACAGTGGTGATCTTCATCGCTCTGCTTGCAACCATCGGATCCTGCGGCGGTAACTCCGAATCGGAAACGGTGGATTCCTCTTCCACTGAGGTACTCCCCGATACCGTGATTACCGGAGAACCCGTGATAACAGATGTGTCGGAACAACTGCAGGAGACAGCAGAAACTGTTCCAGTAACAGCGGATCCTGCGGGGTTATGGGATACGACCATGGGTCAACTGGAACTGGTAGTGGATGATTCCGATAACGTTACGGGAGAATATCCGCTGGGAACCATTAGAGGAACTCTAACGGGTAGTATTCTTGAATTTACTTACTCTGAGGGCTCTCTCCAGGGAGAGGGAACATTTACGTACGAGGATGATTTCAATTCCTTCACCGGTGTTCAGGACATAGCCGGAACTGAGCTTGTCTGGGACGGGAGGAGATTACAAGTCCAATGAACGTGCCGATTTGTGTGCCGGAAATACTGAAAGAAATAGAGGTTTCCAGTCCCGTTGCCCCGCAGCCCCTTACCGAGCAGCAGGTTAAGGATGCATGGGCTGATATCATGTCTGATCTGGTCAGGTTCGGGAACAGCGAAGCTGTAACGCTTGTGGTTAACGATGCCACAAGACCGGCTTCCTTTCCCATGATTGCGCCCCTGGAGAAAATTCTTGGTGATAAAGTAAGAATCCTGTTTGCCACCGGAACCCACAGGCCAGTTACCCCGGATGAGAAATCAGCCCTTCTCGGTGGCTGCTTTCCGGATGCGCAGTGGAAGAACAATGATTGCGATTCTGAGGATATGGTTTACATAGGCAGAACTCCTGGCGGCACACCGGTAAGTATGGACCCATGGCTTTTCGACGGGAATCCGGTAATAGCCGTGAATTCCGTCGAACCCCACTATTTTGCCGGATACACCGGAGGAAGAAAATCCTTTCTTCCGGGTGTTTCCTCCAGGGAATCCATAGTAATGAACCACTTTCATGCCTGTATGAAGGGGGCGCTGCCCGGAAGGCTTGACGGCAACCCTGTACACGCGGACATGATGGATGCTCTCTCCATGCTGGAGGATAGAGTGGAGATAGTGCAGGGGAACGGGGTCGTACACCGCGGCAGGCTGGTGCATTTTTACTCGGGTACGTGCAGGGAATCTTTTATGAAAGCGTCCGAGGCTTCAGCTGTCCTGTCTACGGTTTCCGTTCCATACAGATCCCCGGTGGTTATCCTTCATCCAGGAGAACCACTGGACATAAATCTCTACCAGTCGGAAAAAGCTATTTACAACTGTGATTCGATTGTTGAGGATGGTGGTTTTCTTCTTCTTATCAGTTCATGCGGGGAAGGTCTCGGAGCGGATCACCTTGAGAAAGCCTTCATAACATCCATGGACGAAACCTGGAACACTCCCGAGAGACATCAGTACAATCTTGGAGATCATACCATTGTCCGGCTCAAGAGTATGAGGAAAAGGATAAATCTGGCACTTTCAAGCAGCCTGCCTGACAGTATTGTGGAAGGAATGGGTATTGAACCTGTTCATGATATTGAATCATGGATCACGCAGAAGAAATGCGACAGACCCATTTTCATATCTGGAGCGGGTTTCGTAGTGCCGGTTTCGGAAGAAAACTGAGATGTGGAGGCTAAGAACCCGGCTATTACCACTGTTTGTCGTGATCGTTCTTGTATGGGTGTTTTTCTACTACAGTTACAGCCTGGTGTCCCGTCTCCGGGAAGCCAGGGTAAATGCAAACGAAACCATAGCATGGTTCTGGGCAGGGGCTCAGGTTCCCATGAGCAGGCTGGCGGAGCTTGGCATGATGTACGTCTGCTCGGGATGCGGTTCAATAATCCCTGCATACGGGTTTGAATCGGATTCCAGCATAACGAGGTTCTGTCAGGAATGTGGTCAGGTGAACAAATGGTACTTCGTTACAATGGAAGGCATTGAGGAACGGCGGAGACTTTTTCAGAGAACCAGGAGACTCTTCAAAGATCTGGTTGAAAGACTTGATTATACGACTATTCTTTCCGATACTAATATGGTTCCCCAGGTTGTAAACGGCATTGCGGTTGCAGATTCGATGAGCGTAGAGAGTCTAAAATCCCTGATGCTGCTTACCGAGGAGCTTGACGATGAGAACGCGCCGGTTGCAATAACGGATTCCTATGGTGAAACCATTGGATATCTTCATTACGGAGCTGATAAACTGGCAAAGGAACTCCTGCTCGTGCCGTATATTGAACTCGGTGTCTTCTTTATATTTGTTCTCCTTTTTCTTTACGTTATCAGGATAGAAATGAAGAAGGAAAAGGAGCTTTCATGGGTTGGTTTTGCCAGGGAAACGGCACACCAGATCAGTACTCCTCTCTCATCCCTTATGGGCTGGATAGAATTGCTCAGGGAGAGACCTGAGGCTGAGACGGATAAAGAGTTCGCGGAAGCCCTGGAGTTTATCGAAAACGATATTGACAGATTGAAGCAGATAGCCGGGAGATACGGCCAGATGGGAAAGAAACCGAAGCTTGAGAAGTGCATGATCAATTCTGTTATTCTCGATACGGTACACTATCTCTCCGGACGTCCCGGTTTCCTGGATAACGGCGTGAATCTGGAAATTGAACTGAAATCCGAGTATCTGATCGATCTTAACAGGGTGTTATTCAGCTGGGTCATCGAAAATCTTCTGAAGAATTCAATTGCCGCTTTGAAGGAAACAAAAGGCAGTATAATAAGAATAAGCACGAGGGACGTTCAGGAAGGATCGGGGCTGGTTGAAGTGGAAATAGCCGACAACGGCAAAGGAATTCCATTTGCCGATCAGAAAAGAATTTTCAAGTCGGGTTTCAGTACAAGACGGGGAGGATGGGGGCTCGGTCTGGCACTCAGCAGGCGTATTATAGAACAGTACCATAATGGAAGCCTGCGTCTGAAAGCCAGCTCACCTGGAAAAGGAACTACTTTTGTAATAATGCTGCCCGCGATAACGGAGGACGCAGAATGATTACGGTCCTCTGGGTTGACGATGAAATACAGCATCTCAGAAGTCATATAAGATTCCTGGAAAAGCGCGATTACAGGGTGCTTACCGCGCACAGCGGACAACAGGCCCTTGATGTATTGCGAGGAAACCAGGTGGACATCGTTCTCATGGACCAGATGATGGTGGGACTGGATGGAATAGAAACCGTAGCGAGAATCCGGAAAAACTATCATGTGCTCCCGATCGTCATGGTAACCCAGAGCGAGGAAGAGGAACTGATGGATCTCGCCATAGGCGGTGAGGTCGATGATTATCTGACAAAACCTGTGAACCCCAGCCAGATACTTCTTGTAATAAAGAGGTTACTGATGGGCAACCGCCTGAGAACCCAGAGGGCCGCCAGAGAGATGGCCGATCAGACAACCATGGTCATGGATATGCTCAGCCATGAGATGGATTGGAGAAAATGGGTCAATATCTACCGTTCGTGGGTCGAGAAAGATGTCGCTTCGGACGGTTCCCTTGCGGACGAAATGCGGAGCGTTGATAAGAACAGGTTCAGTGATCTGGAGCTTGATTTCTCAAAACATGTTGAACTCAAGTATCGAGACTGGATATCCGGCACAGGCCCTGATTCTCCCCTCATGTCGCACAATTATCTTGAACGGGTGGTGGTTCCTCAGATGGAATCTTCCGATGAGCTGGTTATGATGGTAATAGACTGCATGAGGTACGACCAGTGGCTTACTATGGCTCCCATAGTGGAGAAGTGGTTTCATATTGAGACCGATTTCATGCTTACTGTACTTCCATCCGCGACGCCCTACAGCAGAAACTCCATTTTCGCGGGCCTTCTTCCAAGAGATATCTGGAGATTCTACCGGCATAAATGGAATGAGAACTACGGAGAAGCCGGATTAAACAGGCATGAGCGTTATTTCCTTACGGAAGCTCTCAGAAGGTTGGGCTGTAACAGGAGTATCGAGCCGGAATACGCGAAGATAAGCAACAGAAGAGAAGGAGAAGCGCTGATGCACTCCCTCTCAAAATCTCTCAAGGATGGTTTTTTCGCGATAATAGTCAACTACATAGATCATCTGACCCACGGCAGGTCAGAGCTGGATCTTATCAGGGATCTGGCTCCCGATGTAACAAGTTTCCGGAAACTGGCCGGAACATGGTTCAGATCTTCATTTCTTAAGGATTTATTCCATACCCTTGCGGCAAGGGGAACCACAGTTGTGATTACCAGCGATCACGGTTCCGTTTTTACATCCCGGGAGACAAGGATTAAGGGTAGAGGGGTTTCGGGCAGTATAAGATTCCGTTTCGGAAACTCGATGTCAGCTGATCAAAAGGCGGTTATTAACGTAAGGAATCCGGCTGAATGGGGTTTGCCCGACGACAGGCCTTCAAAGGGTTACCTCTTAGCGAGATCGGATTATTTCATGATGTTCCAGAATGTTCCCAGAGACGAGATGCGCAAATTCAGAAATACTTTCCAGCATGGCGGGGTTTCGCTTGAGGAGATGATAGTTCCCAGTATAATCCTGAAGCCCAAGAGCATGAGATGATTGATCAGGTTGCGCTGGAGAAGCTCGCCGCGGGAATCGCCTGTCACATGGGACCCGGCAGCAGGCTTTTTCTTTCCGGTGATCTGGGCGCGGGAAAATCTGTATTCGCAAGAGCTGTTCTCCGGAAATTGGGTGTGAAAGGCAGTATCCCGAGTCCAAGCTTCATTGTGGATGCCGTTTATAGCGCTGCCGGCCTGGAAATTCATCACATAGACCTCTACAGGCTGCGGGGAATTCCTGATGAGCTGGAGTTCTACGGGATTTACGAAGTCCTTGAAAGCGATGCCGCAGTAATTGTAGAATGGGCTGAGCGCCTGGATGCGGCCATTCAGAAGAACGGGGTCTTCGTGACCATCGGTTTTACAGATAATCCGATGATGAGGGAGGTGGAGATTGATGACAGGAGTCTGGCTGGGAATTGAGAGCACTACCGCAACAGGCGGAGTTGCGGTAATGAAGAATGGAGTTCTTCTGGCGGAGGAGTGTTTCCCGGTCAGGGCGACGCACTCAGAAAAAATCCTTCCAGGTATCGCAAGACTTCTGAAGCAGGCTGAAGTGACACCTGAAGAGATTACCGGAATCGCCGTATCATCAGGCCCTGGATCTTACACAGGTCTTCGCATCGGAATCGCCACGGCCCAGGGATTGTCTGCCGGATGGGGCATAGGCGCGGTAGGTGTAGAAACACTCAGAGTTCTTGCTGCGTCAGTTACAGCCAATTGCCCTGTTCTTTCATGTATAATTGCGAGAAGTGAAGAGGTTTATGCCGCTGTTTATGAAAACAGTTCATTCCAGGCTGGTGAGATCGTTCCTTCCGGTGTTTACACGACCTCTGCCATTGAGAAGAGGATAGATGAACTGGATGAAATTATAGTGGTGGGCAGCGGCAGGAAGGTTATGTCGTTTTCCGACAAGGTGAGAAAGACAGATCCACTCTGGGACACTCCAAGACCTTCAGTTGTCGCTTTGCTGGGTTCATTGAAGGCTGAATTATACGGCTTCGATGATTCTCCGGCTCCCGTGTACCTCCGTGGTTTCAATGAGAAGGCTGACAGCAGTGTTCCCTGAGATACGTCTTGCGTCCGTAACTGATATTCCCGGCATAATGGATATAGAGAATCAATCATTCCCCTGCCCATGGGATACTGAAACCATTAATGCCTGTATTGAATCCCCGTCCTTCCGGACATGGATCTCAAGGCTCGATGGCAGAGTCGCGGGGTACATTACCGCAGAACTCGATGCTCCCGGGCTTCATATTGTTAACCTTGCGGCAGGTGAGAATTATAGGAGGCAGGGTCTGGCAACCTGTCTTCTTAGAACCGCTGAATCGTGGGGTCGGCGTCTCGGCGCTGAGGTTTCTTTTCTTGAAGTACGGGAAAGCGCTCTGCCTGCCCGGGCTCTATATAAAAAAAGCGACTACAGCGGTACGCAGCTTATTCAAGGTTACTATCCCGATGGAGAAGACGGTCTTCAGTTCCGGAAAACAATCCGTCCCGACAGGGTTGCTTCAGTTATTGCTGAGCGGATTCTAAGAAGGTGTGCCATAATCCCCCCCGTGGGAGTAATTCTGGGCTCCGGACTGTCATGGCTTGCGGAGGAGTTCGGATCACTGCTTGAGATCAGCTTTGAGGAATTACTCGGAGAATCGAGCCCTGAAGTTCCCGGACATCCCGGGAAGATCTCATTCAGCCGTTGCGGCAGGTTCGTTTTCATGCTCGGCAGGCTGCACCATTATCAGGGATATTTGGGAGACGAGATATCCATGTTGCCCGGCGTACTTGGAGATCTGGGTGTTACAGCATGGATACTTACGTCATCTTCCGGAGCGGTCGACACCGAACTCCTCCCCGGTGATGCCGTTCTGTTCAGAGATCATGTGAACTTCGCCGGATGTGTGCCGGAGTGTATAATTGGAAGGGTAAGAAGATCAGTCTATTCAAACAGGCTCAGAAAAGCGGCTGAGAAAGCTGCACGCAGTACCGGAACAGAATTAAGGGAAGGGATCTTTGCGTGTGTTTCCGGACCTGCCTACGAAACCTCCGCGGAGATAAAGTTTCTGAAGAATAAAGATTTTTCGACAGTATCCATGTCAACTGTGCCTGAAGCCCTGCTTCTTTCGGCGCGGGGATTTGATGTGGCAGCGGTATCACTGGTAACCAATGCCGCATCCCCGGAAGCGGTGGTTACCCATGAGGAAGTTCTATCATCACAGGAAAAGGTCAGAAAAAAACAGGAAGCCTTCCTTGCTTACTTCATCCGGGAGGCTGTTTCAGTTGAATTACAGTGATGTGGAGAAATACCTCTTCGACAGGAGGAGGATGGGTATGAAATTCGGCCTTGATCGGGTCAGAAAACTTATGAAGGATGCCGGAAACCCGCAGGAGAATTTCAGAACCGTTCATGTTGTCGGCACCAACGGAAAGGGCAGCACCACCGCACTTCTTTCCGAGATTCTAAGGCATCTCGGATTCAGAACAGGGAGAATTACATCCCCCCATCTTTTCCACTACAGGGAAAGGACTGCGGTGAACTCATTGTGGATTCCGGAAGAGGAAGTTGTGAAATTCGTGGAACTCTTCAGAGATAGAATTGAGGAGCACAGCGCGACCTTCTTCGAGATTACAACTGTCATGTCAGCATGGCATTTCATGAATAGTGGTGTAGATCTGGTGGTCGCAGAGGCCGGCCTTGGGGGAAGGCTTGATGCTACAAGGCTTCTTAATGGCGAATGCAGCGTCTTCACTGGGGTGGAGATTGAGCACAGGAGAATTCTTGGATCCACTGAGGCTGCCATCACAGCGGAAAAGGTAGCCATTGCCAGGGAGGGGTCAGTACTCATCGCTTACAGGCAGGAACCTGAAGTGGAGAAAGTTATTGCAGATGCCGTCAGGGAGAGGAATTTAGTTCGCGAATGGCCGGAACCGGCTTCGAGCGCTCCCATGCCGGGAGAACATCAGAAGCGCAATGCAGGACTTGCTATTTCAGCAGCTATTCAGATAACGGGAGAAGATGACGTTTCGATCATGAGCGCTTTCGAGAAAGCATGTTCTACACTACGGTGGGCGGGGCGTATCGATCTGCGCTCCGGTTCTCCCTCCATCCTGTTCGATGTCGCTCATAATCCAGGTTCAATAGCTAATCTGATTAAGCATCTGAAAAGCGGCTGGAAGACCCCGATACCGGTTGTGATTGGTTTCCTGGAGGACAAATTCTGGCGGGAAATGACCCTCCAGCTGAAAGGAATATTCAACCCGGTGATAACAACTACACCGATTAACGAGAGATCCCTGCCGGCAAAAACACTCGCTGCTGAATTCCGGAAAAACGGAGTTGAAGCCATCCGGGAGGATGATATAGGCAGAGCGCTGGAAAAGGGCAGATCCCTGGCTTCGGATATTCTGGTTGTAACGGGTTCGTTCTTCGTTGTCGGAAACGCAATGCGGCAGGCGTGGGAGAAGGGCTGGATAACCATGCCTGAAGAGGGGGAGGAACAGAGACAGCTTTTCGATCATATTACCAACGTTGACAGTCCTCTGAAGAGTAGTGTATAAGTATTATTCATACAGTAGATTTAAGATCCATTATGATGGAGGTAGAATTCAATGGCGAAAAAGAACAAGGCTGCTCCTGAAGAGATCGATCAGAAGGAGAGTACAGAAGGCGCAGCTCCATTTACACTTGTAAATTATATACTGTTTGCCGCGGGGTTGCTTGACATTATCATCGGATGGTTTCTCCTCCGCGGGGGACATATCACCATTGCCCCTGTCATGCTGATCGCAGGGTACTGCGTCATCATCCCCATTGCCATCGTATTCAGAAAAAAGCGGCCTGAAACTGCTTAGCGTGAAACACTCGCTTGCTGCTCTCACGCTGACTCTGTTCCTGGCCTGTGGCGATGGTGAAGAGCAGCTGTTCAGGCCTGATCCCCTTCCGTTGACGGCAAAGGACACAGCCTTCGTTTTCGTAACAGGGGGAGTTTTTATCAGCGAGGCCGGAGATACGGTGGAGATATCAGATTTTCGTCTGGGGAGGTACGAAGTATCCAACAGACTCTATTATTATCTTGCCGATGAAAAGGGCCTTGAACTGCCACCGGATCCCGAATTTCCGGGGATGAGCCATTACCTTTTCGAATATCCGGATTATCCTGTGGTAAACGTAAGCGTAAGAGAGGCCGCAGCGGCCGCAGCAGTACTGGGAGGAAGGCTTCCCACGAGTTCCGAGTGGGAATATGCGGCGTCACTGGGAGTATCAGGGGATGTCGCGGGGCAGTATCCCTGGGGTTCTCTCAAGCCTGAGGATGCGGAATATCCGGCCAACCTCCTCGCTGGAGATGAGTGGGAGACCAGAGGAATGGATGGATACTTCTGGACCGCCCCTGTTGATTCATTCCCATTGACTGATGCGGGTTTTACATGCCAGGCGGGTAATGTATCCGAATGGACCTATTCACCTCTGGATTCAGTATTAGCGGTCCGTGGAGGAGCATGGCTGTCGCCTGGTGGGGAGGTTACAATTGACGCGGTAAAATACCTGGCCCCCGGCGACCGGGCACGCCACATCGGCTTCCGTATCCTGCTCCCGGGGACGTAGCACACTTCTTCAACTAGTTTGACAGTATACAGTTAATAAATAACGATAAATATACATAATAATGTAATTTAAAGGAGTTTCTTTGAATAACAGATTTTGCATATTTCCCACCTTGCCTGCTGCATTTTTCGTTTTTATTTTTGCAGCTGGCACACTCTCAGCGCAGCCATACAATGACAATCTGGTTATCACGATTCCCCCCGGAGGATATTCCTGGTCAGTGTTTACCGATTCAACTGGATTCGGTGATTTTACTACAGTATCCGTACTTGCCTCTGGATCCGTTACCGGGTTCGGATAACTGATCAGGAGATGTCGTTGGTTGCGGAGCATTCATGGAGTTTCACAGTTAAAACCATGACCTCGATACTATGATGAAGAAATATTGTAAGGCCTGTAATTGTGGATGGTGGGCGAAGAGGGACTTGAACCCCCGACATCCTGCTTGTAAGGCAGGCACTCTAGCCAGCTGAGTTATTCGCCCACAAGAATGATGGTTGCAGGTTCTGCAACCGGGCAGCATATATGGTTTGACTGGTGCTTTCTGTCAAGGAGGTTGTCCGACAATGGGCATTGAGCAGAAGAGCCGCATGGCTGAGATAGAATGATTACAAATCTGAAGAGAGTACTGAGTGTATTTGATGATAATATCTGGTTCCTTACGCCGATACCGCATTCTCGGACAGCCTACAGCACCTCTGAAAACATGAGCCCGTTACGATTGGAGAATAAGCGCCTTGAGCAAAGCGGATAAGAAACACGTTGGCTGCCCCGGAAGCATTATTCCTTCCGAAAGAAGATCGGCTATTTTCAATGAGCTGCTTGATATGGAAAAGTCATGTGAAACCAAGGTTGTCATTAACCAGAAGGAAGGCGATGACCTTGTTCTCGTTGGAGTAGGAGCAGTGGATTGGCCGGGGCTGGCAACTGTTGTACTGAGCGAGCTTCACCACTCCGGATGGAATCTGGATCTTCTGGAAGGCTTTGCGCTGAATGCTGATGGTATTCGAAGAGGGTTCGTGATAACAGGAATCAGGGACGAGGATTCAAAACGGCGGGATGAATTCATTTCCGATGCCGGCAAAATGGCCGATCTTCTTGCCAATCTGGCACAGGGAAGCGCGGGAACCGTCTCTTTACTGTCAAGGGCAGCTGAAAGGCTTGAGAAATTTGAAGAAGTACGGACCGCCCTGGAGGTATTGTACAGTGATAAGAAGGTGCCGGCGGGTATTCTCGGGAAAAAGGGAGAACTCGTTTTGTTCATTTCATCAAGATCTGATGAGTACCGTGCCGAGAGAAAAGCAAGTGACCTTGCCTGGATAATCAAGACGAATTTCCAGCTGGTTAACATGGTCAGAGCAAGTTCTGGAAAACCCCAGTTCGCCATTAAGAACCTCAGGACGACGAGGGAAGACCTTACGGGTATTAACATTGCTGGATTCGAGAGGGACATTTCATTTCAGAACTGTGTAACCGCGCTTACACACTCGTGGTACGGAGCCTCCATTCGCCACCAGAGAAGATATACCACGCGGGACGGTATTATTTCCATAAGGATAGAGATGACCGGCCCCAGCGGTTTGAGCGCAACCAGAGCGGAACAGATAGTTATAAGAAGGAGCCTCAAGAAGCTCCTGGTGGCTCATGAACTTGAAAAATTGAAGAGAATTCACCAGTACGGCGGCAGCGAACATTACGCCAGAGCTCTGATTCCCCTGCTGAAAAAAGAGTGTGAGACAACAGGTATGAATCAAGCATATCTCGCCATATTCTCATCATCAACATTCCAGGCTCAGCTGAAACTTGTTCTTGTTACGAATCAGCATGACAGTAATGCTCACGATACAAAAATTATAGATCTGGTAGGCTCGGTTAACGCTATGAAAGGGCTTACTGTGGTATCCTTCAGATCCCCTTCCAACTACAGGAATATCTGGGTGGATATTCTGAATGTAACCATCGATCGGGAAGACTTTGCGGAGATGGAAGATGCTTACAGGGATATTAAACTTGCTATTGAAGAAAATTTCGGACAGTTCAGAGATTTTGACAGAGGGATGAGACTTAACGATGTAAGGCAACTGAAAGAGATAAGATCCGAACTGAACGAGATCCCTGACAGTGTAGTAACAGATTTCTATTACCATATTGAGGATTTTCTCAGGGCCAGTATTTCTGTTGATGAGCTGTCTGAGCATATCAGGCTTGTATACGATTCCATATCATCATATCTCGCGAGCCGGGAGACATCGGGTAATCCATGTTCACGGAACGTATTGGAGGGTGACAGAAAAGTGGCAACTCTGATCTGTTTTGTTTGCGAAAGTGAGGAGGTCGCGTTCCAGCATCTTCTTGAAGCGGTAAAAGAATACACAGTTAATGTGAGTATTATCGAATGGGCTGGTGTATCCGCTATTCTCTTCAGAATACAGAAAAGCGGCAAGGGGCTCGGTGATGAGGAACTGGTTGATGTGATCGAAAAACTTAAAGCACAGAATGAAGAAGAGCAGCATTAACAATCTTGACAGTTCATCCTGGTGACTCTATTTTCCTCGTCCATGGCGGTGTAGCTCAGTTGGCAGAGCAGCGGAATCATAATCCGCGGGTCGGGGGTTCAAGTCCCTCCGCCGCTACCAGAATTTTGCCGCGGGTGTAACTGCCTGCGGCAATTTTCTTCAGGTATTCGATTATTCCAGTCTTCTTCTTTTTGTCAGGAGTACAAGATCTCTCAGTTCATCTATGTTGCGGCATTTCAGCCATTTCGAGTCGAAATCGGGGGAACTGGTAATTTCCGCAATCGCCATCAACGCGCGAAGATGGAAAGTTCTTTCATCCCTTGAACCCGCAAGTACAAAGATCATCCTTACCGGTGAATTCTCTCCTCCGAAATCAACACCCTCTCTGCATCTGGCCAGAAGGACGGAGAATCTACCAGGACCGGGAACGATGATATGCGGTATGGCAAGGCCTTTCCGCAAAGCGGTTGAAGAATCACTTTCCCTTTCAATCAGAAGTCTATCGATTTTACTTCTTTCCAGAGAGAGGGAATCCCCCAGATTTTCAGAGGCCATCCTGAAGAATTCTTGCATATCAATTGATCTATCGATATCCAGTATTACTGCATTGGAAACCAGGTCATCGAATCTGTCTTCGATTATGTGATCCCGATCCCTGAGAACCTGCGCCAGTTCCCTTACAAGACCGTTTTTAACCAGTTCTCTTGGGAAAATTCTTGCGGTAAGATGCAGCAGTGCATATTCCCTCTGAGTCCTCTTCCTGGAGTATACAAAATACCAGATGGTTCCTCCGACAATGACCAGCAGGCTGGCTGTAAGCGCGGACTGGCCGAGTTTTGCGAGAAGAATAAGCATGCCGGCAATTCCCAGAAGCTGAATCCAGGGGTATCCGGGGCTTCTGAATACGGGTTTGTAGGTATGTATGCGGCTTTCCCGCATTACTATCAGAGAGATGTTAACAAGCAGGAACAGAATAAGCATCATCGTTGACGCAAGCTTCACCAGATGCGTGAAATCAAGCAGGAGAAGAAGGATTATTATCACACCTGTCAGAATCAGGGAAACCCATGGAACACCTTTCTTTCTTGAAGTTCTGGAAAGGCCGGCAGGAAGCAGATCATCCCTGCTCATCGCGAATGGGAACCTTGCGGAGGCCATGATTCCCGCGTTGGCTGTTGAAAGAAATGCCAGTACGGCTGCAATGCTCATTACCGTCAGGCCTGTTTTGCCTGCAATCACTCTGGCTGCCTCGGAGATGGGCATGCCGCTTGAAGAGAGAACGGAAGGGTCGAGAACGCCCACACAGATAAGCACCGATACGAAGTAGAAGATCGTTACCACGGTCAGAGCGAGAAACATGCTGACCGGAAGATCACGCCCCGGTCGTTTCACCTCCTCCGACACACTTGTTACCTTGGTCAGACCCCCGAAAGCTACAAACACCAGAGCTGCCCCTTCCAGAATTCCATTGAAGCCCCCCGGCGCGATGGGTCTGAAGTGACCGGGGGAAAGGTTAGTTAAGCCGAACCCTGCAAACAGAGTCAGGGATATGAGAAGCCCGGCAACCAGTACTATCTGAGTTTTTCCAGCATGTCCGACACCTCTGAGATTAACTGCCGTAAAGACAACACAGGCTATCATCGCGAAAAGTCTTCCATTGATCTCGGGAGATAGGAACTCCATGAATATTCCAAGCCCGACATACGCGAAAGCTGTTTTGACTGATAGAGAAAACCAGGCCGCCAGCCCGGACAGAGTTCCGGCCAGGGGGCCAAGAGACCTGTCGATGAAGTAGTAGGTTCCCCCTGCTCTTGGCATTGCAGTCGCAAGTTCAGCTTTGCTGAGCATGCTTGGGATGGTGATAATTCCAGCTATGAGGTAAGAGAATATCACACCGGGACCCGCCACAGTAAAAGCCAGTGCAGGCAGAACAAAAAGCCCGGAGCTTATCATCGCGCCTGTTGCGATCGCGAAAAGGGAAGGAATGCCGAGATCCCGGGAGAGTCTGGCGTTTTTCTCTCTATGTTGATGCATCAGTTACCCCCTGAAAGCATTATTATCTTTTGAAGGCATCAAGTCCACCTTGTTTCAAGGGTTCATGTATATTACTGTTAAAAGGAGAATATGTGAGTTTACAGCGATCTTTCGAGAACACTTTTATTGAGACAGTTAAACTCAGGAATCTGCTCCCTTGCGGTTCAGATATATTCGCAGCTGTTTCGGGCGGGAGTGATTCTGTTGCACTGCTGCAGCTTCTTCACCGGTTTGCCAATCACATGCATTGGAAACTGGCAGTCCTCCATATCGATCATCGAGCCAGACCCCGGAGTGGTGAAGATGCCGTTTTCGTAAAGGATCTTGCAGAAGGAATCGGTCTGCGCTGCAATGTTGAAGAAATCTCATCACACGGGTCCGGATCTTCCGAAGGGCACTTCAGTGCCGAAAGGACTAGAATTTACAGGGAATACGCTTCGGAGAAAATTCTTATTACCACGGGACATACGGCATCTGACAGAGCGGAAACACTTTTAATGAGACTGCTTGAGGGATCCGGACTCAGGGGGCTGGGGGGAATGGATTACTTCGGACGCGGATCTGTTCGCAGGCCGTTGCTGGATTTCACCCGTAGAGAACTTCGCGAATACCTTGAGGAAATTGGACAGAACTGGATTGAAGACCCGACGAACCAGGAGGATTCATTTCTCAGGAACAGGATCCGTCACAGGGTTATTCCTGTTCTTGAATCCATATCACCGGGAAGCACATGCGCTATAGCCAGATCTTCAGCGAATCTTTCCCAATGGAGGGATATTGCGGACAGTATTATCGATGATTCTCTTGACGAACTCCTTGAGGGAGATACATTCCGGAGAGAGATGTATTTGATTTTACCGAGAGCAGTAAGGCTGGGAATTCTCTGGGCTGTGAGCGGTCGACCCAGGGGTGGAAAACGGGAATTAGAAAAAACCGACAGGTGGATTCTGGGGAAAAAGGATGGATACCATATTCTTCCCGGGGGAGCGAGAATTACTGCTGAAGGGGGCAGGATCCATATCCTGCAACCCTTGAAAAGTGCGGGAAAGGTAGAAGATTGAGGAGTAATGGCTGGGACATGCTGATCTCTTCAGCTCACATTCAGGAAGGTATCAGAAAGCTCGGAGCAGAGCTTACAGAGATTTACGCCGGCAGAAGGATCGTTGTTATACCACTTCTCAGGGGTGGTTTCATGTTCGCAGCCGACCTTATCCGGAATATGGATGTTGATCTGCAGATCGAATTCCTTGGTGCTGCAAGCTACGGGGAGCAGACCAGATCATCGGGAGAGGTTCGTCTTACTCTTGATACAACACTTCCCCTGTCAGGACGGGATGTCCTGCTGGTGGAGGATATTGTAGACACAGGACTTACACTGGCGTATATTCAAAAGCTGATTAAATCAAGAAATCCAGCCTCCCTTCGTACGGTTGTACTGCTTGATAAAAAAGCCAGACGGCAGGTTGATGTGGAAGTATACGGATGCGTATTCAGCATTCCTGACAGGTTCGTGTTCGGATACGGGCTGGACAGCCCGGGGGGATATGGTCGCAATCTTCCCGATATCGTAACACTTAAAGATTGAAAAACCAGGAGTTTCATGAACCAGGATAATAAACGAAAACCAGGCAAAATGCCCTTGCAGCCATTAACTTCAGGCTGTTCTGTTAAAACACTTACGATGTGGCTGCTGATGGCTCTGATTGCGTTCACAGTATTTCGGGTTTTCGATACTGGTACCGACAGCATCGAAATACCCTACTCCGGTACTTCTGGCCTTATGGATTATATCAGCCGTGACAAAGTGGAGTCAGTCGTCATAGAAACCGGCGGGTTTATTAAAGGGGAATTCACTTTCCCTGTTGTTAAGGATGGAGTTGAATACAGCGGGTTCACCAGCTTCATCCCTTTTGAGAATACCGCGGTACTTGATTCACTGGCTGTTCATAATGTGCTCGTAACAGCCAAACAGCCAAATGAACTGCTTGCACAGATACTTTCCTTCATTCCTTTCCTGCTTCTGATCGGTTTCTTTATCTATTTCATGAGAAGGGCTGGAGGCGGCGGCAAGGCGTTCTCATTCGGTAAAAGCAGAGCCAGACTCTTTTCCAGCGATAAACCTTCAATTACCTTTGAGGACGTGGCTGGAGTAGACGAGGCAAAAGCCGAACTGCTTGAAGTGATTGAATTCCTCAATAAGCCTGAAAAGTTCCGTCGTTTGGGTGGAAAAGTTCCCAAGGGTGTACTTCTGGTCGGAAGACCTGGAACAGGTAAAACTCTCCTGGCGAAAGCGGTTGCAGGAGAAGCAAAGGTTCCATTCTATTCAATGAGCGGCTCCGATTTTGTAGAAATGTTCGTAGGAGTAGGAGCCAGCAGGGTCAGAGACCTTTTTGTACAGGGTAAATCCAAGGCGCCCTGCATTATTTTCATCGATGAGATAGATGCGGTTGGGAGACACAGGGGGGCAGGTCTCGGAGGGGGACACGATGAAAGGGAACAGACCCTCAATGCCCTTCTTGTAGAGATGGACGGCTTTGAGGAGAATGCCGGGGTTATTGTAATGGCAGCGACAAACCGTCCCGATGTTCTTGACCCGGCACTTCTGAGGCCGGGCAGATTTGACAGGCGGATTGTCGTGAGTATGCCAGATGTAAAGGGCCGGGAAGCCATACTGAAAGTGCACACACGCAAAATGCCGGTTGATGAGAAGGTCAGCCTTGAAAAGGTTGCAAGGAGTACTCCCGGTTTCAGCGGTGCCGACCTTGAAAGCCTGGCCAATGAGGCGGCTTTAAGGGCGGCAAGACGAGGCGCAAAGAAAGTCGAACAGGATGATTTCGACTATGCGATTGACCGTATCATACTCGGGCTGGAACGTAAGAGTATCGTTATCAGTCCCGATCAGAAGAAGTGTACCGCCTACCATGAAAGCGGACACGGGGTGGTGGGCATATTCGTTCCTGAAACGGATCCAATACACAAAATTACAATAGTTCCCAGGGGAATGGCCATGGGGGTGACCAGTTTTCTCCCCTCCGATGATCGATATACCTATACTGAAAAGAAACTTGTCAGTATGCTCGCCACACTGATGGGGGGCAGGGCTTCTGAAAATCTCTTTCTTGATACTCTGAGCACCGGTGCCGGAAATGATCTGGAAAAGGCAACCGAACTTGCGAGGAAAATGGTCTGTGAATGGGGAATGAGCGAGGAACTCGGCCCCGTCACACACTCACAATCGGGAGACTTGATCTTCCTTGGAAGGGAATTCAACAAAACCAGGGATTACAGTGAGCATACTGCGAGAGTGATAGATTCAGAGGTTAAAAGAATTATTGAGGAAGCATACAGCGTTGCTCTTGAAATATTGAATGATAACCGGGACATTGTAGAGCGAATAGCTGAACAGCTTCTGGAAAAGGAAACGATTTCAAGCGCTGAGATTAATGACATATTCCGGGATCTACGCCCTGATATGGGTCCTATACCCTCTCTTCCACCCATTTCAGAGATTGGGGAAACAGCCGAATCTTCCAACGTTAATCCTGAACAAGAAGAGGAAGTTCGTGAAAATGATGGATCTGAAGAAAATAGAAAAGGGAGTGAGGCTGATGCTGGAGGGAGTGGGGGAGAATCCTGACAGAGAAGGGCTGAAGGAGACTCCTTACCGCGTATCCAGATCAATGGCCGAGTTGTGCCGGGGTCTGAACTCCGAGGAGATCAAGCCTGCGAAGACCATGTCCTGCATCGGGCAGAACGAAATGATCATCGTAAAGGATATCAGTTTTTCATCTTTGTGCGAGCACCATCTTCTTCCCTATATAGGCAGGTGTGACGTTGTCTATCTCCCTGCGAACGATCGCATAGCAGGTTTGTCATCAATTGTTGAGATGGTTGAAACGATGGCGGCCAGGCCGACAATTCAGGAGAGGCTTACAACCGAAATAGCGGATAGACTTATGGCCGAACTATCTGCTAAAGGCGTTATGGTCGTGATGGAAGCTGAGCATATGTGCCTTGCAATGCGTGGCGTCAAAAAACGCGATTCAAGGATAGTCACATCAGCCATGCGCGGATATCTAAAAAAACTTGAAACAAGGACAGAAGCGCTTTCCCTAATTGGAAGAGCGATCAGAGTCACCTGATGAGAATCAGGAAACTTCATATTTCCACCGATGATCAATGGCGTAGAGAACTGAATTTCATAGGGGCTGACCCTGTTACCTGGGACAGGCTTTCCAGGAAATGCAGAGTAACCGTATTTTCCACAGGGTTAATGTCCGCAACTGCGGCGAATATTCTGAAGCAATGCATGCTTTCCGGAGGAGCGGATGCCATAGTATCCAGGAAAACGGTTTCCTGCAGAACAAGTGAGACCAGGGCGCTGATCGTAGGGACGACAAAACAGATAATGCGTGGGTGCGAGTCGCTTATCGGACAGCCGTTTGAACTCCCGGAGCTTGCACATGAACTCGGAGCGGCACTTGAAGGCTCTCCCTGTCTGTCGGAAAAGATCCTGACCCGCGGTAAAGTGCTTGATTTCAGCGGACGACCACTCATAATGGGTATTCTGAATGTAACCTCCGATTCTTTCAGCGATGGAGGGAACTATCTTGATACGGAAGTGGCGGTTGAACATGCAAGATTAATGACGAGTCAGGGAGCGGATATAATTGATATCGGGGCGGAGTCCACCAGACCCGGTTCACAACCTGTACCTTCTGCCGTTCAGCTTGAACGGCTGCTTCCCATTGTGAAAAGGCTTTCATCTGACTGCAGGGCTGTTATCTCCGTTGATACATCCAGCGCGGAGGTTGCGGATACAGTTCTTTCGGCTGGGGCTGAGATGATAAACGATGTAACTGCCATGTCCGACCCGGCAATGGCGAAAATAGTAGCGAATGCGGATGTCCCGGTGGTTCTGATGCATATGCGGGGACAACCTGAGACTATGCAGGATAATCCGGAATATACTGATGTGGTGGAAGAAGTTTACACATTTCTTCAGAAGAGAATCACAGCAGCGGTTGAGTCGGGGATATCTGGAAAACATATTATCGTTGATCCGGGCATAGGCTTCGGTAAAAAACTGGAAGATAATATACAACTCATATCAAGGCTTGCAGAATTCAAATGGCTGGGTTGCAGAGTTCTTCTCGGACACTCTCGAAAGAGTTTTCTCGGTATGCTGACAGGAATCGAGAGACCCTCTCTTCTTGATGCTGGTACGCACGCGGTAACTGCACTATCTTCATACTGTGCGGATATCATGAGGGTTCATGATGTTGAGGGAACATTGCAGATTCTAAAAGTCTCCATGGAGTTTGGACAGAGAATATGATGATACAGCCACTGGGTCACTCCATCATCAGCGGTTTCTGGCTTGCGCAGCTGGCAAACATCGTCATTATCGCCTTCATTGTAAGAATGCTGCTGAAGTACCTCTGGAGAACTCCTGCAATGCCTGTAATCCTGATGTTCAGTATCATCATACTGTTCGCGAACATTCTCGGAGAACTGGGATTCTTTACGTTCAACTACCTGCTTCAGCTTCTTACACCAATTCTATTCATAGCGGTGGTGGTTATCTTCCATGAAGAGATCAAGGATTTACTGGGCACAATGGGTCGTAATCTGAGAAGATTCATTGGCCATGCTGATATCATTGAGCAGAGTGAGATTGAATCACTTGTTGAATCCTGTGTTCTTTTAAGAAAGCTTCGGCTCGGAGGGCTCTTTGTAATGGAAAGAGAGGAATCTCTTGAAAGTATCTACGGTGATCCCGTCATGCTTGATAAGCTCAGGATCAACCCTCCTGTCGTGGCTTCGCTCCTTCAGCCCCCTGGAGTTCTCCATGACGGCGCTATCATTATAAGTAACGGACGTATTGTCGGAGCCAGGGCAATCCTTCCTCTTTCGCGCAAAACTTATTTTGGAAGATCCAGGGTGAACAGGCCCAGACCTGCCCTTGGAACCCGTCACAGGGCGGCTATCGGAGTAACTGAAGTTTCCGATGCTATTGCCGTTGTCGTAAGTGAGGAAACGGGTAACTTCAGCATTGCCTATAACGGAATTCTCGAAGAAGCCATTCTGCTGGATGAGTTCGGCAAAAGACTTGTAGAACTTACTTCGGAAAGAGAAAACTAAGCATGCTTGATAAGCTCAAGCAGGAACTTGTCGATACCGTCCATGCGGTCATCAGCAGTTCTGTACAGAAGATGCCCGGAGCTTTTCGGAATGCTTTGCATTCATGTGTCGGGCATAATTACAATCTTGAATTGAGCCTTCTCGCATGCGCCTCATCAAGGTGGTGTGGTTCCACTGAGTGTTCGGGCATGCCTGCCGCAATTGCAGCTCTCATGCTCCGCGCGGGCATTACAGTTCATCTTGAAGTAAGCAGTTTTGCCGGAGTTTTTGAAAGACTGCCTCAATTGCTTGATGAAAAGGATGATACGCTGGCAATTCTGGCCGGTGACGGGCTTATTGCGCTTGCAATCGAGTATCTCGCGGATAACGGTGGTATGCGCTCCTCAAGGCTGGTTTCGGAAGCTGTTAAGGCTGTGGGAGCCGGTGGGATGCTCACAGGATTATCTATGGAAGTCGATCGCGCGGATGGAGTAGAAACGGTAGTTCCTGATGGACGGTCACTGTCGGAATTGTATAGCGGTCAGCTGGCCAGATTCGCTTCGCACGGTGGGGCGCTTCTCGCAGGGGCATCGGATATGATGCTTGATGACGCGGCGCAGATAGGTGTCCTTACCGGACGGGCCAGGTTCCTTGTGAAAAAGGCGGAATCCAGTAAAGAGAGGGATGAGATAAGAGATCTTGATTTTCAGGCCAGAACTTTGATTGAACAGGCAGAGACAATAGCGGGTCACAAACCAAACGCAGCATTATTCAACTCAATTATGTACTTATCAGACTTCATTTAGGGGACGCACCACATTTCCTCAACTAATTTGACTGGATATCACCCTGTATTTAAATATATCTACTAAAATAGTGTATTTATATTGAATTATTGCAATAACAATTTTGCGCACTTGAAACACATCGTGCATGTGCGTACACTATCAGTATTATGGCTAGATCAAATAGGTTGGACTGGAAAAGCGCAGTGCACCATGTGATGGCGCGAGGCATCGAGAAAAGAGCCATATTCAAGGATGATAGAGACAAAGCACAGTTCGTGTCTCGGATTGAGAAGTGCGCTGCTGAAACAGGAGTATCAATATATGCGTGGGCACTGATGCCCAATCATATACACTTGCTTATCCGAACCCGGAAGATGCCCCTTTCGAAATTCATGCAGAAACTTCTTACAGGCCATGCAAACTATTTCAATAAGAAGTACGATCGAGTCGGACACCTATTTCAGAATCGTTACAAATCGATTCTTGTTCAGGCTGATATTTATCTCCTCAAGCTAGTACGCTACATTCATTTAAATCCATTGAAAGCAGAATTGGTAAGTGATCATGAGATGCTTAAAAAGTACCCCTGGACAGGTCATCCAGGATTAATCTATCCTGGTTATTATCCATGGCAGGAAACTGATCAGGTACTGAATACCTTTTCTGGAAATAAAACGAACAAAATAAAGCAATATGCACAGTTCATCGTAGAACCCGGGGAAACTATCTATCAGGACGGAAGATTTGATGAAGGATCTTTTCTCCTTGGGGCTAATGGATTACTCAGTCTGGAAGAATCAGAAGAAGATATGAGGGGATACTCGCAGTATCAAATACTTGGGAACTATGATTTTGCCCGGAAGATTTACAATGAGGTCAATCGCAGAAAAAAAGATCATCTAAGGGATCGCGAATATGAGCATGAATCAGTAGCAAAGATCTTGAAATACATAGAAAAAAAATGGGGGATCAATAAAAGGGCACTTACTTCAAAAGGTCGTACCAGATCAATATCCAGAGCAAGAGAATTTGTTAGCTACACTCTCGTCAATATATTGGGTTTGAGTCTTGTAGATTCCGGTAGAATCTTGAACCTCAGCTCTCAGGGTGTTCATGCTGCTGCAGATAGATTCCTCCCAGAATGTGATTTCGATTCCGAAATACATGATATTCTCCATGATCATTCAGATACCTAGACAATTTTAAATACATAATACGTATTAATATAGATATAAATATGCCCATAAGTTGAAGAAATGTGGTACGTCCCTTAAAGGCTACTCCTGGTTTTCGATGGATTCAATATCTGCTAAATCTCTGTGGCGCCCGGAAGCTTTTTTATTTTTTATTAGATCATCTTTGGATATAGTGGCAATATCGATATCATCAATTCTTATGATATTTCTGTGCTCATAGCATTCGTTGAAACTGATTCCATCTGCTTCATTAATTATGTCAATCTGTATTGGAGTTCTACCCATTCGGAACACATTGCCTTTTTTCTGGAAAACTTTGTTTTCCACAGTTGGTGCCCCGAACGCAAGGAGTGCCTGCTGCAATCTTCTGATATTCTCGTCATCTGTTGCTATCAGGAAATCAATATCTTTTGTTGCTCTTGGATTTCCATAGAGTCCAACAGCCCACCCGCCCAAAAGCAGGTAATGAACCTTATGATCGTTTAAAAACTCTATAAACTCTTTGAAGTCTTCCGGTAGTTGCTTCATGCCCATAAAAGCATTCCCTTAGATATGTGATTGTTTTAAACTTTTCTGCTGCGCCAGCTATTGCCCAAAACTGTATATTCTGTTTTTCCAACTCTTTAAAGCTTCCAATACTGATGGCTTTTCTATCTATTCTTTCATTCATACATATCCTTTGTTTCATGCGTAGTTAAGATGTAATGCACAATACACAGCGGTAGTCAGAAGCTAACACCACTGATAGTTTTGCTGAACCTGCAATAAAAATAATATCCAGACTAATTTGTTGCAAGGCTGTCTTTAGTGCCTGACAGAGAATGGGAATCCGGGCTAAAGGAGGTGGTAAGGGTCTATGTCGATCTCAAGGCGAACACCCTTATGGGGGATGGTGTCGAACTGCTTTCTCACTTCGCGCGAAATACAGGCAAGTGTTTTTCTTGAAGATGATTTCGCGATAGCGCTCCATCTCCACCTTCTGTTAATCCGCGGGAATGCAGCTTCAAGCACGTCTGATATGAACGTATCGCGCTGGCCGATATTTCTTACAGAGGCATTTGCCGCTTTCTGAACCCTGCTTTTATCAAGCCCGCTCCAGACGAACCTCACAAGATAGCCGTACGGAGGATATCCGAACATTTCTCGTATTCTGCTTTCCCTCTTCCAGAAATCAGCGTAGTCATGATTTGCGGCTGCTTTTATCACAGGGTTGTCTGGGTCATGCGTCTGAATGATTACTTCCCCTGGAATCTTTCCCCTGCCCGCCCTGCCGGCAACCTGGAGAATCAGCTGAAAAGTCCTTTCGGCCGCCCTGAAATCCGGAAACGCCAGACCCATATCAGCAGAAATCACTCCAACAAACGTAACACCGGGAAAATCATGCCCCTTGGCAACCATCTGCGTTCCCAGAAGCACATCACCCCTGCCTTGCGCGAATGCGTTCAGTAAATCCCAGTGTGCATCCTTGCCCCTGGTAGTGTCGGCATCCATCCTGATCACCCTGGTTTCAGGCAGCAGCTTTTTCAGGTGCTCCTCGACTTTCTGTATGCCGGGTCCCATATGAGCGAACTCATCGAACCCGCATTCAGGGCATCTTATCATTGCGGCTTTCCAGTGATTACAGTAATGGCACCTTAAAACCTGTCCCTTTCTATGGTAAGTCAGTGTTACTCCACAGTTTGGGCATTCCTCCCGGTGTCCGCAGTTTCTGCACATCTGAGTAGGAGAGAAGCCCCTGCGGTTAATAAGGATGATGCTCTGTTCCCCCCTCGCGGTTCTGCGACCGATGCCTTTGAGCAGTTCATCCGAAAGCAGATGCTGACGCATGCTTCTCTCATCAACCAGGACGGTTGAAGGCATCGGAATACCGTCTATCCTGCTGTCAAGCTCAAGAAGGTGGTATCTCCTGTTCACCGAGTTTCCGTACGATTCCATGGAGGGGCTCGCGGATCCCAGAATAACCGGAAAGCCTTCCGTCGTTCCTCTGACGACCGCTACGTCTCTTGAATTGTATTTCGGCAGTTCATTCTGCTTGTAGCTGCTGTCATGTTCTTCATCCACAACGATAATTCCCAGATCAGGAAGCGGTGCGAAGACAGCGCTTCTGGGACCTATTACAATTCTTCGTTCTCCGAGTTTTGCCAGATTCCAGCTGTCAAGCCGTTCGCCGCCGGTCATTCCGCTGTGGAGAACGGTTACCAGCCCCGGAAACCTTCTGTTGAAACGGGAAACTGTCAGGGGTGTAAGGGAAATTTCGGGAACAAGAACGAGGGCTGTTCGACCCCTTGAAACAACTTCGGATATCGCCTTGAGATAAACTTCTGTCTTACCGCTTCCTGTAACACCATGCATGAGGAAGACCCTGTTACGATCGAGGCTTTCAATAATTGCTTTCAGGGCGTGCTCCTGAGCTTCGGAGAGCACAGGAACATCCTTTTCCTTCTCAATATCCGATCTAATCAGAGATTCCCTGTACCTTCTGCGATAGGATTCCTTCACAAGTCCTTTTTTTCTGAGGCCTTCAATAGAAGATGCTGTAGCGCCTGTAGTTTTTAATAACTGACTGCGGGTAACCGATCCTTCGCAGGTCGCCAGGTACAATAGGATCTCAGCCTGACGGGGAGCCGTACGTTTCAGAACATCAGCTTTCCTGATAAGCACTGAATCATCGATAGCGGCTTCAACCATTCTTTCCATGACCGGTTCAGGGCCTGAAACGGATTTCCATATTGTCCTGAGAACTCCCCTTTTCTCAAGTACGGACAATTCCTTTTCAAGGGGATAATCACTGTTCATACTGTCTCTGAGAAGTTTCACGGAAACATTCCGGCGGGCTGGAAGAAGGGTGCTGAATGGATGTTCAGGATCAATTTTACCGGTCAGGGTTACCACCCTTTCCGCTTTGCCTGAGATTCCGGGAGGATGAGCAGCCGCCATCATCATTCCGGGAGGCGCCTGGTAATAATCAGCCGCCCACCTCACAAGCTTCAGGATTGACCGGGGAAGAAGAGGATTGGCATCAAGTCTGTCCAGAACATCTTTTACTTTCGGTCTGTTCTCCTGGTCGGTGGTAGTGAATCCCCACACATAGCCGATAAGCCGGCTTGTTCCGAAAGGCACCGCTACTCTGCATCCAACAAGGTCACCACCAGCCAGCCCGGGCGGTATTGAGTATGTGAAGGACTGCCAGAGCGGCCTGTTGAGGACGACTTCAATCAGTTTGATGTCCGGCTCAGTTGTCACTTGGAAAGGGGATTTCCCGGGATCGCGCCGGCTCTGTCAAGAACCTGCCGCCGCGCCTCACTTAGCTTCAATGGAAGTGGGGGCAATGTCGGGAATTCGCCGGTTCGATATACTGTTTTGCCTGCCACCATCGTTAATACGATTCTCTCCGGCCATATCAGCTCAAGTATATACTTTACCGGATCTTCTGAGAGCGTGAGTTCTTCCCACTCCTCATATGAGGGTTCGATGAGAGTAATATCCGCGGTGAAATTCTCGGAAAGTCTTCCTGTGTTCTTCCATCCCAGTGCCAGGGCAGCTGATCGCGACGCACTGTTGAACCAGAACTCTGTGCATGTGGCTGCAGGAGATTTCTTAATCGACGCAAGCCCCATTGCCAGCCGTAGATCACCAGCCAGATCAAGTCGGTTATTGCATGCAGCCCCATCGCTTGCAACGGTTACCCTGATGTTTGAGGAACCCATGGCAGGAACATCTGCTATACCGCTTCCAAGCCTTAGATTAGTCCAGGGGCAGTGTACCGCTGTTGTTCCGGATCCCTGCAGTATTTTTAACTCTCCCTGCTGCAGGTGTATGCAGTGGGCAAGTAATGTATCCGGACCGGTAAAGCCCCTCTTATCCAGGAAATGTATATTGCCGCCTTTCTCTCTTATGGACGGATGCCTGATTTCATCGATGGATTCGGAAGCATGTGTTGTCCTTTTGATACCTGCAGGAAGCTCAGCCAGCCATTCCCAGATAGCGTCCGAGCATGAAAGGGCGAATCTGGGTGTATACGCATAGGTCACATGGCCGCCGCAGGAATTCTTAATCCGTTCAGTTTCCTCCTTCAACCAGGAGAGTTCCTCCGTTATCCAGTCGGGACCTACATCCATAAGAGAATTCCCGATCAGAGCCCGTGTGCCGGATCTCCTGAGAATATCCACCGCGACTTCTGAATATCTGAGTACTCCCATATCGAGAAGGCCTGTACATCCTGATGAGAATAACTCCCTCAATGACTGGATCACTGATACTGCAAGTGTGTCGGGTGTATGCGAGGCCTCGAAGGGCCAGATCCTGTTTTCGAGCCAGGGCAGCAGTGTTCTTCCTTCAGCCATACCCCGGAACAGTGTCTGTCCCAGATGAATATGTGTCTGTATCAGACCGGGCATCGCGATACAGTTTTTCCATTTCCCCTTGGCATTAGCCCTGGTGATGGATTCTATCAGACCGTTTTCCAGTTCGATAGAAAACCCGCCGGAAAAGAATTTACCATTATCAATGATTCCAGCTACATCAAGTACTTTTTCCATAGCCGTATTATGCACCATTCTCATGCTGCTTGAAAAGCACAGTTTCAATTCCGGGACACTTTCGGAAAATCTTATTAGATTCATTTGATTATCGATAATGTCAACATCACTCATCCGAGTATAGCTGGATCGGGGTTTGTATGAAAGCCTTCATTATCCTGTTTTTCCCGCTTGTTTTAGCTGTTTCAGCAGCCGAATTTGAAACGATGGAGCTGGAAAACGGTTTAACTGTTATTGTCAGCCCTGATGATACATCTCCTGTGGTAACAATCTGTATTGCCGTGAAGACGGGAGCAACATGCGAGACTCCCGAGACAAACGGACTTGCTCACTTCTACGAGCATATGTTTTTCAAGGGGAACTCCGCTCTCCCCGATCAGACCGCATATAGACAGCGAATGGGAGAACTCGGGATCATTAACAATGGCGCGACTTCTACCGAGAGGGTCTGGTACCACATCACTCTCGGCAGCGATAATTTTGAAGAGGGATTGCAGTTCATGTTCGATGCCATCACTTCCCCGCTTTTTGACCAGGTTGAGATGGAGCGTGAGCGTGATGTCATTATGAACGAGTACGAGCGGAAAACGAGCCATCCCCTCTGGCTTTTCTGGCTGGCCCAGGAGCAGGTCATCTTCGCTGACGCTCCCTGGAGGCAGAGCTCAATCGGTGTGCCTGAAGTTATACAGGCAGCCGCACCTCCAGCCATGGAATACTTCCAGGAGATGTACTACACTCCGGATAATTCCGCACTCATCATTGCGGGGGACGTGGAATGTGAAGAGGCTTTCATGCTTGCGGAACAGCTCTTCTCTCCATGGGAGTACGGAGGACTAAGTAATTACGACATACTGCCTCGGCTTGTCAGTATAGAAAGAGACACTACTGTATACGTGAACAGCCCCTCAGGAGCAGGATTCATTTCAGTCATCTTTGAGGGACCATCAATATCTACTGACCCCGGAGCGAGTTATCCAGCCGATGTATGGGGATCATACCTGGGCCTGATGAGTAGAGAGTACTATACTGATCTTGTTACAAACGGTCCTTTCATCAGCATTTCCGGTTCTTATTATACACAGCGTTTCTCGCCTGTAATCACGTTTAGCGGTATGGTTCATCCCGATCGGGCTGAAGAAGCGCTGAGCCTTCTGCTGGAAGAAATCGAACAGCTGCAGTCACCTGACTATTACGATGCCGAGGGTTTGATTCTGGCAAAGGAAGATCTTGACCGTCACAGGATTATGGCGGAGGAGACTGCCCGGGATGTTGCCATAGAATCGTTGCCATTCTGGTGGGTTGTAGCGGGAAATCTGGAATACTACTCAACCTATTCTGACAGTATTAACGCAGTTGAACCGGAAGATATAAACTCTTTCCTGGAAACCTGGATAAAAGGTAAACCTCGTGCTTCATTTATCATGATCCCCCTTGATGCAGAGGAGAGTCAGCAATGAGAATATTCGTATCGATTATCCTGACTGTTCTTGCCGGTTCAGCTTTAGCTGCAATACCGGAGAATGTTGAGGAGTTCACCCTTTCTAATGGTATCCCGGTAATTACTCGAACAATTGATAATAACGATATAGAGGGTCTTTCTCTTTTCCTGATCGGTGGATCCCGAGCCCTGACGGAAGACATTCAGGGGCTTGAACGTTTCGCCCTCGAATGTGCGATGATGGGTTCAGATGAATATCCAGGACCTGTCTGGCGCGAACTCATGGACAGAACACAGGCGGAATGGACCAGCAGTTTCAATTACGATTTCAGCCGATACCATCTGCGCTGCGCAAAGGACGATCTTGCAGCTCTTCTCTTGGCTTTCGGCGACTGCCTTCTTAACCCTGAGTTCAGCTCACAGGCAGTTGAACAGGTACGTGAAAGTTCCATTCAGGATCTTCAGGAGAAATATTACACTCCTGACAGCTGGATCTGGCTCGTGGCAAATGATGCTTTCATGCCGGGACACACTTACAGAAATGTGCCGGATGGGATAGAGGAAACAGTTGCCGGTTTCACAATAGATGAAGCGAAAGATATGCTTGATGAGAGAATTCGATCCGGCAACATCCTTATCACCCATGCCGGACCTACCGGTTCTGAAGAACTGAAAGAAATGCTGGAGGAAGCCTTCGCAGATATACCCGAAGGTGGTCAGGAGTATGAGGCTGTAGAACCTTTCCAGGTTCCGTTCGATACTGTTGTTGTGCAGCACAGAGAGATACCCACTGCTTACGCGGTCGTCAAATTCAATGCTCCTCCACAGGGACATGAGGATCTGCTCCCATTCACGGCAGCTCTGACCGTAGTCGATGATCTGCTCTGGCAGGTCCTGAGAACCGACCACGGTCTGACATATGCTGTATTCTCCGGTACAACGAGTTACCAGCAGAACTGGGGTTACATGTACGTCAGCTCTCAACAACCCGTGCAGGCCTGTTCCCTGATGGCCGGAGTTCTCGTAGATGCCATCGAAAACCCGATGAATGTGGATATCGTCAGGGGCACAATTGAGAAGAGCAGAACACTGGAAAATATGAGGGCTGCAAGCAAGGATACTCAATGCTGGATGATGGGCAGTTTCGAAATCAGCACAGGTGACTGGCGGAATGGTTATACCGTTTTTGATAATATTGAGGAACTGACTCCTGAGGATCTCAGAGTCGTGCTCGAAACCTGGGTCGGCAACGGAGGATGGGGAATAATCGCTGACACAACAGTTGTTCCTTTTGATCAGCTGCAGCCCTGGCCACTCAATTAGGGGAATAGCCATGAAGTATTATATTGCGTTAATCATTCTTCTTATTGCTGCATGCGGTACAAGTCAGCGTATTCAGGATGGCTATATTCAGTATACAGGATCGACTCAGGTCATGGCTGTCGGCACCCGTTCTGAAACAGTGATCTTTGAAGATTTTGAGACCGGGGAACGGTTCGCCCTTGTGGGTGACCTTGCGCGAGAACTCGTTACGCAGTACGGCCTTCCTCTAATTATTACCGCCATCCCCACTGATGAGGGCTGGTCATTGGATCCGGAACTCCAGAAACTCGAGTTAATAGAGTACGTGATGATAGGATCAGAGGAGGGTGCTTACGAATGATCCTGCCTGCCGGCAACATCTACCGGTAAACCTATAGATTCTGAACGCTTCAGCTGAAGGGAAACTTGTGAAGTCAGCGTCACCGAAAAAGGGTATGAAAAAGTCCAGCCTGAAGCTTCTGTTCCTGAGGGTATTAAGACATAAGAAAGCTATCGGTCTGGGGCTTTGCACACTCGTAATAGTGGATGCAATGCAGCTCATTGTTCCGAAGGTTTTCGAGAAGGTTATCGACAGTCTGGCCAGTGGAATGGCGACCCGTTCGCTTCTGCTTGAACTGGGACTTTTAATACTCGGACTTTATCTGATCATGGGTATTTTCCGGTTCTTCTGGAGATATCTTGTCATCGGTTCAAGCCACAGGATCGACAGGAATATAAGACAGGAGCTTTACGATCATCTTCAGACACTGTCGCCACAGTATTACGACCACACCAAGGTGGGCGATATCATGGCCCACGCAACTAACGACATAAGTGCCGTACGAATGGCCACCGGTATTGCGACAATAGCCTCGTTCGATGCCATTTTTCTTTCGGTGTCCAGCATCACTATCATGATTATCATGAACTGGAAACTGACCCTTCTTACCATGATACCCCTTCCTTTTATTGCTTTTATGATGCTGAAGTTCGGAGCGTTGATTCATAAGAGGTTCGAATCTGTTCAGAAAGCTTTTTCCACTCTTACAGAGAAAGCCCAGGAATCTCTTTCGGGGGTGAGGGTCATAAAAGCCTACGGAGACGAGCAATCGGAGGACAGATACTTCTCTGAGAAGGCTGAGGACTGTGTCCTGCAGAATGTCAGACTCGCCCGGATATGGGGAATGTTCCAGCCGATGATCGGAGCCCTTGCCATGGCAAGCATGGCCATACTGCTTGGCGCAGGTGGCTCGATGGTTGTAAAGGGAATCATCTCGCTTGGTGAGTTCGTTGCCTTTTCCAGTTACCTGATGATGCTTATATGGCCGATGATAGCAATAGGATGGGTAGTCAATCTGCTTCAGAGGGGTGCCGCGAGTATGGACAGGCTCCAGAAGATCTTCACAACCTTGCCTGACATCATGGATGGCGCGAAGGATATCGAGCCCGAGCCTGAAATATTGGTGAAAAATCTTTCCTTCACCTACTCTGGTACCGAGATAGAGGTTCTCAAGGATGTATCCTTCCAGCTGCCGGCAGGAGGAACCCTTGGCATTGTCGGGCGCACAGGATCGGGCAAGACTACGCTTGTTGAGCTTCTGATGAGGCTGTACGACCCTCCCGAAGGTACGGTTTTTCTTGGTGGGATCGATATTCATGAAATGAAACTGTCAAACATCCGGGGAATGTTCGGTTACGTTCCCCAGGAGACATTCCTGTTCGCCATGTCCATTGCTGACAACATTGCCTTCGGTAATTGCGACATATCCCGCGAAATGATTAAGGAATTATCTTCAGTTGTTGATATAGACAAAGAAATCCAGGGCTTTACCGACGGGTACGACACAACTGTTGGAGAGAGGGGAGTTACCCTATCGGGGGGTCAGAAGCAGAGGGTAGCGATTGCCCGGGCGCTTGCTGTGAAACCAAGGATACTTGTTATGGATGATGCTCTTTCCAGTGTCGATACGGAAACTGAAGCCGCCATTCTAAAGCGGCTGAAGAAGGACATAAGCAATCTTACAAGCATTCTTATCGCCCACAGGATAAGCACCATACAGAATGCCGACAATATCATCGTAATGGATGATGGCAGGATAGTCGAGCAGGGAACCCACACCGAACTCGTGGAGCATGACGGATTCTATGCTGAGCTTTTCAGAATGCAGCAGCTGGAGGAAGAAGCAAAGAAGGAAGAAACCCCTGACAGTGATGAAGGGGGTGAGGGCTGATGCACGGCAGTCCGTTTGTAGAAGATGCTGCTGGAGGGAAGCTGTACGACCGCGTCCTTATCAGGAGACTGCTCCGTTACGTAAGGCCGCATCGGCGCCTGGTCTTCCTTGCAATGTTCTTCATGGTCGTCACCGCCGGAATCGAGCTGCTCATTCCCTACGTGACAAAAGTGGGGATTGATGATTACCTGGCGAAACTCTATCAGGTATATTCGGCCCCTGTGGCAGTATGTACGGAATTTGTTGAATCGTCACAGGATACAACCGACTTTATTCCCGTTTCAGCAGACACACTTCTACTGGTCCGAAAAGCGGCGCTCGACAGGATGGACCCCGCTGAACGGGTTGAGATGGAGGAGGAAGGCAACCTCTCAAGAGAGACGTACTATCTCTTTCCGGGAGACAGCTTCAACGGCCATACCGGCGAGGTAATGGATGGTTACTGGCTTGTACCCGAGACGGAACTCTCCAGTGTACCTCTTTCGGTGATCGTTGATGTCAGAGGCGATGATATCGCCGGTATAAGCAGGCTTGCATGGTTCCTGGGCATACTGATTATCATAAGCCTTGCGGCCGGCTATGGTCATGTCATGACACTGGTGGTAGCGGGGCAGAGATCCATGTACGATGTCAGAACTGAGCTTTTCAAGCACATACAGCAGCTGTCACTCAAGTTCTATTCTCAGAACCCCATAGGCAGGCTTGTTACCAGGGTAACCAACGATATCGAAGCCCTCAACGAAATGTTTACCGCAGTCCTTGTGAACCTTGTCAAGGATGTTATTCTGATCGTCGGCACAGCCATTATCCTCTTTCTGCTGAACTGGAGACTCGCCCTGGTTTCCCTCTCCGTTACCCCGGTTTTCATAATCGTTACCGTGATCTTTCGCGTTAAGGCAAGAGGTGCTTACAGGGCGGTGAGGAAATTCCTCGCCGGACTTAATTCAAGTCTGTCCGAAGATCTCAGCGGAATTAAGATCGTACAGGTTTTCCGGCAGGAAAAAAGACGGAGAGACGAATATCAGGAGACCAACAGAAATTATTTCAAAGCTAACATGAAGCAGATGGTTATCTTCGGCATCTTCAGACCACTGATCGAGATAACAGCGTCAGTCGGGATCGCTCTTGTACTGGTTTACGGTGGAGGCAGCGTTCTCAAAGGCGGTCTTACAATAGGCGCACTTGTTGCCTTCATAAGTTACGTGAGACAGATGTTTCAGCCACTTGCGGACATAAGCCAGAAATACAACATAATGCAGAGCGCCATGGCCGCGGGGGAGAGGATATTCGAGATACTCGATACCGAGCCTGAGATAGCCGATAAATCCACTGCCAGGGATACCGCTCTGACAGGCGCCATCGAATTTGATAACGTGACCTTTTCTTACGAAGCGGACAAGAAGGTTCTCCGTCATGTCAGTTTCAAGGTCGAATCTGGAAAGAGTGTTGCGATTGTTGGCCCCACGGGAGCGGGAAAGACGTCCATAATCAGCCTTCTCTGCAGATTCTACGATGTTGATTCCGGCAGGATACTCCTGGATGGCAACGATCTGAGGGATCTGCCTGTAAAGACGCTGAGGGAGAGCATTTCAATAGTCCTGCAGGACGCCTTCATCTTCAGCAGGAGTATAGAGGACAACATACGACTGGGACAGGACCTTACAAAAGAACAGGTACGGAAAGCTGCGGACATGGTTCAGGTCACACCTTTCATAGAGAAACTGCCGGAGGGTTTTGACACTGTAATGGCTGAAAGGGGAGCCACCCTGTCAACGGGACAGAAACAGCTGATCTGTTTCGCCAGAGCCCTGGCTCACGACCCGAGGATTCTCGTACTTGATGAAGCCACCAGCAATGTTGACCCCGCAACCGAGCAGCTGATACAGAACGCCATAGATGTGCTTATGAAGAATCGTACCAGTATCGTGGTTGCCCACAGGCTAAGCACAATACAGAAGGCTGATCAGATACTGGTCATAGACGATGGAAGAATCCTTGAGCGGGGCAATCATCAGGAACTGCTTGCCAGAAGAGGCATCTACTACAATCTCTACCTCCTTCAGTACGCGGCAAACAATAATTCCTGATATCATGAAGGTCCGTCGATAGGAATTCTTACAGGCGGATCGGGGTTATGCTTGCGGCATGAGCGGAAGTATACTAACTCATAGAAGCAGTCATAGAAGTTATCAGAAGTTATCAAGGAATGGATGAAATGACAGTCAAAGGATTTCTGAGGACATCAGTAATAATCCTTTCACTGTTTCCGCTTATTCTGCCCGGCTGCAGGCCTTCGACCTCACGCATAAGTATTTATGACCGCTTCCTGGTATCTTCTGACAATATTATCACGGATATAGTAACCGGTCTGCAGTGGATAGTCGGCCCGAACAGGGATTTCGACTGGTACGAGGCCAGAATATGGGCTGCAAGTATTGGCGGTAACTGGAGGCTGCCGTACCATTACGAGCTTGAAGAGCTTTACGATGCCAATATTACAACGCTGACCTGGGGTCCCTTTGATAATGGCGGCTGGATTGTCTGGTCCGTGGATTTCACACGCAGGAATATGTCCTACCGGTTCAGTTTCTCTCCCTACGATATCTATCAGGGAACTCACGGGGCAACATCTGGAGAGCGTGTTTTTGCGGTGCTTTCTCCTCCCGGTTACTGGATAAACGCCCAACGTACATTCCGCAGTTTGAACCTATGCGGTTTTCCCTTGTTTCGCCTATACTCAGGATAGTATCGAATCCTGCATTCTGGAAACCGTTAACAAGTTCATCAGCCGTTTCCGGACGATCAGGGTCTATGATACCCTCAAGCCCACGGCTCCGGGAAGAATGTGTCGGATTGACGGGCGTAAGCTTAACCATGAAACACTCTGGTGAAAAGAAGTCGGCGATTACTGCCGGATCCGCCGGATACCCTCTGACCGCAGCGAAATTCAGGGAAATTTTCCTGTCACCGGAACTGAAGAATTCCTCACCCCATTCGCTCATTTCATTGAAGCTCCATGTATTGCAGGGCACAAGTTCAGGTCTTTTTTCCTCGGACGATGTATGGATTGAAAACTGCATCTGGAATCTGCCGCCGGCGTATAGCCTGTTCTTAATATCCGTAAGTTTTTCCCAGAAATCATCGCAACCCCTTGGCGCGATGGTTGATATGCTTGGCAATAGTCCGGGGGCATCGTAAACGAAAGGTAATTCCTGCAGAACATCCAGAACGGCCGGGTTGAAAGCGGGGTCACCCATTCTGGCGAATTGAATCTTGAACTTTGAGACAGGTACTTTGCCGTCACTGTATCTTCTTCGCACCATGAAATCTATCTGGCCGATTATTTCCCCGAATGAGAGCTTTCCGGCATAGGAATTCCCGGCGTCGCATATGGGGCAATTAACGGGGCAGCCTTTGAGTGTGGAGACGATGAGAACCCATTTTTCATTCTGCGGTACGGGAGGCTGCACCGATTCCACGAACTCGATAAGCTCACCGCCAGAAAGCTCACCTATATAAACGGTTGCGAGATCTGATTCTCCCCGTTGTCCTACGATTTTCACGATTTGCCGTTCCCTGCTTTCAGAAATTCAAATGTGTATAGCGCTGCCTGAATACCCTGGCCTGATGCTATGGCAGACTGCCCCAGGCTGCCCAGTGAAGCGTCTCCTGAAATGTACAATCCATGAATTGATGTTCTAACATTTCCCCGGTCATGAACGAAATCATTCATAATCCGAGGCAGCCGGGGTTCCCTGCCCACAGCTGCAAGCACAGCATCCGCTTCCAGAATTATTTCCCGTCCTGATGACTCAGCTTCAAGAAGGGTAATTCCCTCTAAACTGGATGCCGATACGGGAACGGTATTATAAAGGATTGTAACAATACTGCGTCTTTCGATTTTATCCCTGAGTTTGCCTGCGGCCTTGAGGCGGGAGCCTCTGACAAGCATGCTGACAGATGATCCTGAATCTGAAAGGTTCAGCGCGTAGTCCAGAGCGGCCTCGCCACCACCAACTATTATTGTTCGTTTCGGAGGTTGCGAAAGCAGATCTAGGATAGACCGGTGTATTCTGACATCTCCGTTAATTTTGAGACCGAAATCCTTCGGAACCGTTCCCGCAGCGACTATCACCGAGCGCGATCTGATGCATTCGCCGTTTCCGTATATCTCAAAGACATTTTCGTTTAGAGCGATCGAGTCAGCATGAAAACATCGTACCTTCAGATCGTGTGCTGAAACGATGGAAACCAGCCTTCGTGCGAATGCAGGCCCTGCAACAGGCTTTTCGAGCCCGGGATAGTTCTCGATGAGCCGTGCCTCTCGGATGAGCCCCCCCGCTTTTCCGCATGTATCAACCAGAATGACATCAAGGCCCAGCCTTCTGCACTGAACAGCTGCCGCGCAGCCTGCCGGCCCCGCTCCGATAACGGTTACGTCATTCAATGTTTTGTAATCCGTAGCCACAGATGGATGAAGCATCGGTGATAACCGCGAAGCCGCTTGCGAGGTTCATGAGGCTGCCGATGTGAAGTTCCTCCGAGCTTGTCGCCACCGCGTCCGCCGGAATGTACACTTCGTACCCCCTGACGAACGCTGATCTTGCCGTTGTCTCGCAGCACATTTGCGTCAGCACCCCGGTAACAAGAACCTGCTCCACAGACCTGCTTCTCAGAAACTCATCCAGACCTGTATTGTAAAATGCATCGTAGGTGTTTTTCCGTAACACCCTCTCGCCGGGGAGGGGGGATAGATCAGAGATGATCTCGGATTCCTTCTTCCCGCAACGGATGTAATCGCTGAAGAATCTGCCAAGCATTCCCAGATCCTCAGAACCGCTGTGGCAGTGCCTGGTATAAACCACGGTTCCGCCGATCCTTCTCCAGTGTTTCAGAAGCATGGCTATTCGAGGGATGATCGCTCTTGTCGAAGGCAGATATACCCTTCCACCGGGATCAGCGAAGTAATGGAGCATATCCACAACGATCAGAGCGCACTTGTCTGCTTTTAGTGTAAGGTGCGGCCTGGGATGGGTGTGTTTCTCTATCCGAGCCAGCCACTCCGAAAGTTTATCATCGATATTATCCGGCGTTACAAACGGTTCAGTGTACATGACCGCGCAGGATCAGAATTCCCTGATCAGACCCAGGCCCACTCCCTGAGAAACCCATACGTCTCCGCCTTCAAACTCTGCAGCAAGCGCCCAGCCGGACCCACTTCCAAGTTCAATCATCGTGCCAAGGGTATAACTCGTTAAACCGTCAGCATTTAAAATATCACTATCTCTGAAATCGATGAGTTCAGCTACGGCCAGGATAACGTAAGGTTCGATGATGCCGAACCTTCTGGATAGATACAACTTGATTTCACCCGGGACATAACCCCATATATCCAATCCCAGGGCAATATCGATAAGACTGTTCTGAGGTATCTGTAACTTGCCCCCCCAGACTATCATGAAACCATTGTCATCATTCTGGTCGGATCCAATGACCGCGGTAGCCCTGAGGTGAAGCCCCAGCCCGAACCGTGCCGGAGCCGCCGGCCATCCAGTTTCAAGGATCATGCCGGGCATAGTGAAGGAGTCGTCTTCGCTGGCATCAATTGTTGCGAAATAAGTGGCGCCTAGCTTGAAAGGTACCACCCTGGCCGTCTCGAAAGTTCCCATGCAGCCTGAAAAGAGCAGAAAACCCGAAGCAGCAGCAATTATCGCAAGAAGGCTGTTCTTCATCTAGATTCTGCCTTTCTGTGATTGGAGCCCGGAGCCCTCTGTAAAGTGAATATTTGAAATCAGGATAGTATACAATCGGTTCATCCCGGAGAAAACCGGCAGGCTGTCAGTGTGAAATCTGCAGCCTTACTTGTCCTTCATGCGATCTTCTGTATATGTATGATCTCAGCGGTTCCGGTGAAGTATATACGGTCACATGTCCTCTTCCTTCTGATCCGAATCATGGATATATCGTAAATGGCCAGAGCAGCTGGCCTCCAGATCCAGCAGACTGGCCAGAAATATGTCACAGCAATATGAGATCTCTCGCAACCGGATGCTTGATGTTTTACGGAAGTTACAACCGATACCCTGAAGAACTCAGTGAACTTGAAACATCCGGTATAATGGGGCACTGGGATACTCCCTGTCCTGGATGCGGGGAATTGTACCATTACACCACAGATCCCGCTTGCACAACATTTGTGATTTAATGCCCCCTGCCGCGGGACCCCGCCCATGGAAGCATTGAAGACGGAGTCTGCAGCTGGATTTAATCAGATCGAGCATGCAGATCAATCTGAGATCATATCAATACAGGAAAAACTTGGAAGTACATTCGAAGCGAACTTCGAGGGCAGTTTACTTGTTAGCATCATGGTCTCCTCTGTTGATTACGGTCCATTTTGATGCTCTTCCCCTGCGCTGAACGGATATGATATTTTCTTCCTTCAGTTGCCGCAGAACTACTCTTATCATGTCCCTGCTTACTGTGGGACATATCTTTTGCAGATCTGAGATTGAGAACTCTCCAGGTAATCGCATAATAGCTTCTGTTACCCTGGCTGTTTTGGAACCTCTTGATGGTTGCGATGTACCTACTCGTTCTTCAAGCTCCTTGTATGCTCTGATAAGAATTCCCCAGAAGTAGGTTATCCAGGGGAAAGGATCATGCACGTTGGCATGCCAGTTTATGGAACTTTCTTCGAGAGTGTCGTAGTAGCTTCTTCTCGATTCATCGATGATTCGTTCCAGGCTGATGTACCTGCCAACTTCAAAACCGCTTTTGTAGAGCAGAAGTAATGAAAGTAAGCGGGCGATACGCCCGTTCCCGTCATCGAAGGGATGTATGCAGAGAAAATCCAGTATTGCCAGAGGAATTAATACCAGCGATTCTGTTCTGTAGCGTTCCGTCTGCTCCAGATATACCTGTTCGAGCGATTTCATGGCTTCAGGTGTCTGGATGTAACTTACAGGTTTGAATTTCACCCTTATCATTGATCCATCAGGATTCTTCTCGATTATCTGGTTATCTTCATGTTTCCAATGCCCTCCGGCTTCCGGCAAGTACCGGTAGATCATTGAATGAAGCTGAAGTATTACGTTACAGTCGAACGTCATTCCCTGGTGCGATGAATGAATCAGATTGAGAGCGTCCCGATATCCGGCTATAGCCTGTTCGTTGTGATTGTGACCCTTTTCGGGGTTTCGAATTATGGCTTTTACCCTTGTTTCCGGAGCTGTTATCCCTTCGATCCTGTTTGAAGCAGTGACTGATTCAACAATCGCATTCTCACGAAGGCGCTTCAGTACTTCTGGTATCTGCCTTGAATAGAGTTCCTGCTTGCCCTTGTACTCTCCCAGTTTCTTAATAGTAGTGAGGTGCTCTGAAGAGAAGTTCAGCGAACCTGCAAAACTTCTGAGCATGGAGTGCATTTGTTTCCTTTCACTGTGAGGTATGCTTGGTGGCTATTGGGGTAATATATGTATCAATGGGGTAATGTCAAAGATATATTACCCTGAATAGAAGTCACTGGTTGGGTTTATGGGGTAATGACTTAGCTATTTTACCTTGTTGAAGTGTTTCGTTACCCTTATTGTTCTTGCATAGGAGTGTTTCATGCAGTGAGTGCTTTAGCAAGCTTCATGATCTCTTGTTCCGCGGCCTATCATCTGCCAGAACTTCACATAGGAGTACACAGGTTTGGCGAATACAAGGTTAACCACTTCCCGGATATCAACTCCCGTATCCAGCATATCTACTGAAATTGCAATCCTGGGCATGTCAGCATTCTTGAACTGATCCATAAGCCCGCCTTTGCCGTGAACTCTTGGATCATCTGAGACGATTACCCGGGATAATCTCCCGGCAAGTTCCGAGTAAAGGGTATCGAAATGTTGGCATGCCGGGATCACATTGGAAAAGCTTGAATGTGTCATGGTCTATATGATCTCTGGGCGTTGCTGTAAGACCCAGCTTGAACCCGTGGAAATACTGGATAACCTGTTTGTATGTGTTGTAAATACTCCTGTGGCTTTCATCAGCAATGATGAGTTGCCTCTGTCGATCAGTTGCCGTCTTGTTTCAGCTTCGTTCAAAGTCATTAGAAAGTTATTGACCTCCGTTTTAGTGCGAGATAGCCGGACTGTATCCAGCTCTATTCTAAAGTGAGTATCCTGAGTTCACAAGCCGGGGGAGTTATACGGAAATGCAGTAACTGGTGTAATGCGTTCTAGTCATAATGTCTATAATACTTGACATAATGTCTATGATTAACTACATTCTCGGAGGAAGGAGTTAAGATGAAACTGAAAAACAGGCTCCGGGTTCTCCGCGCGGAAAAGGAAATCAGTCAGAATGATCTTGCGGAAGAAGCAGGTCTCAGCAGGCAGACAGTAAATTCAATTGAACGCGGGAAATTCAATCCTTCGATCATCACAGCATTAAAAATCGCAGAGTTTTTTAAGATTCCTGTTGACGAGGTGTTTCAGCTGGAGGAGGAAGATTAACATGAAATCAATTAAAGGTAATTACATCTGGTGGGCAGCTGTTCAGCTTGCTGCGGGTATACTGTTCACTCTACTCTGGATATTCTGGAAAGTCGAATTTCTCACCATAATAGCGATATGTCTTCCATCTCTCGCTGTTTTCAATATATGGTTCTATCACGGTAGAGATGACGATGAAAGGGAGAAATTTCTTCTTCTTAAAGTATACTCCCGCTCAGGATCCTTTGTTCTCGTGCTTCTTACCTACCTTTTCATGAGTGATAAAGTAAATGTAAGCTGGATCCATGCCCTTTGGAGTTCTGCGTTGATTTCAAGAGGTGGATTCGGCTTGTACTACTTCATTCGGGAATAGTCAGCAGAATTTCAGCTGATGTACGAACAGCAGTAATCCAGTATGCCCTTGGTGCGTATTTTGAAAGATGAATCCGCCCTCACCTCGAATACATCCCCTTCTCTGAACACACTCCAGCTTTCTTCTCCTGGAAGAAGTACTTCTGCCTCTCCGGCAAGAATCTCCATAAGCTCCCTATCGGCAGTATTAAACTCGTACTCTCCAGGCATCATGATCCCGAGAGTTTTCTTTGAGCCGTCCTGGAATATGACGGTCCTGCTGGTTACTGAACCTTCGAAGTATGTGCTCGCTTTTTTCACTACCGTTACGTTATTAAACTCTGCCATCCGCATTCTCCTCCTGTTCTTTCTCTGCCAGGCACATCAATACTCACATGATTTATTGTCAAATCCGTGGGGGATAGGAAGGGGGACTTTTCTGTCGCCCATTATCAGAAGCCTGGTGCTCTGGAGGAAGTAGCTGAGTTTGAATTTTTTCTGAATGATGGCAGACTGCAATTCTGCAAACGAAGAATATGACTAATCGTTGTTGTGTGATTGAACCCATTCTTTTACGGCTTTGTAGTTGTACGCCGCAAGCTGGCTGAAACCGGCCATCTGTCTGGCTTTGTACTGAACAAGCCGGGGCGTGGGTATCCCACAGAAATAGTGTGCTATCTGATTAACTGATAGTGGAGAATCCGCCGCATCAACCAGTGGCTGAACAAGAGTTTCAAAATCATATTGTCCGAGAGTTGGAAGTTTTGTAAACGGTAAGTGAGCCGGTACTTTATTCAAACAGACGGAGCAGCGGTTGCAGTTCTCTGCAAGATTTTCTCCGAAGTAGGCAGACAGATTTCTGGCCAGGCACTGATCTTTCTCGAAGAATTTTATCATTGAGTGAATACGGGAAATATCCTTCTCTTCCTTTTGAGAGAAGAGAGCTGCCAGTTTCCGGGCAGTTGAATCAATCTCGAATTCCCTGTGAAGAATCTCAAACACATCTACGGAAATTCTGGGACGAAGGCTGATCCATTCCTTTTCATCGAAGTATTCCAGAGCAGTTAGAATCCGCTGGCGATCTGATCCGGACTCAATTACAATTTTCTCTATATCTACTGTGGTCCACATTCTGGCGGTTTTGCAGTTGTTTAGAATGGTCTTTACAAATTCTTTCCTCCCATTAGAGAAGTTTGAAAGGATGTCCTCAGCAGAAGTTATGAATTTTAAGGTGTATGATTCAAAGAAGGTATAAAGCGGGCTGATGATCTTTGCCAGTTCCAGATACACCAGGAGAGTTTTTAATGCAAGTAATCGAATGTCCGATATTTTACTCAATCTGTATGGATGAACCTCAAAGGTGTTTCCTTCAGTGGATGCTATTAATTCCAGAACTTGTCGAATGTTACTGTATTCAGGAGTGTCTCCATAGGTGAAGTTTTCCAGTACAGGCACACCGTCTTTGTTGCCCATAAGACAGCATAGAGAAGGATGTCCATCTCTGCCTGCCCGGCCGATTTCCTGACTGTAGCTTTCGATTGACTTTGGCAGGTCGTAATGGATTACCTTCCGGATGTCTCTTTTGTCAATTCCCATTCCAAAGGCGATTGTGGCCACAACTGTGTCAGTTTTGCCGGACATGAACAGGTTCTGAATAGAGTCTCTTAATTCGTTTTCCATTCCAGCATGGTACGGTTCAGCAGTTACACCATTTTCTTTCAGCATTCCAGCAACATGCTCGGCAGTTTTCTGCTGTGTCACATAGACTATTGCCGATCCTTGCGGTTTACCCGCCAGAACTTCCAGGAGGTGCGCATCTTTATCTTCCTGAACTACAGGATGAACACGGAGAAACAGGTTTTTCCGATAGAAGCCTGTTTGAAAAACACTCTTCCCGGGAATGTCAAATTTACTGCACATGTCGGTTACTACATTTGCAGTGGCTGTGGCAGTTAACAGCAATACTTTTGAAATGCCGAATTCCTCCGCGAATTTGGGTATTTTCAGATAATCCGGTCTGAAGTTGTGCCCCCACTCCGAAATACAATGAGCTTCATCTACAACCAGAAGAGATACATTCATCTGCTTCAGTTGAGTTCTGAACCGCTCGTTTTTAAATCGCTCAACGGCTATCAGTAAAATTTTCAGGTTCCCATGCCTGGCAGCTTCAAGAGTGTTTTTGTAATCATCAGAACTCATTCCAGAATCAAGTTTTGCTGCTGCGATATTTTTCGATTCCAGGAAGTCAAGCTGATCTTTCATCAAAGACAGGAGGGGAGAGATCACCAGGGTCATTCCAGGCTCAAGAAGAGAAGGTAGTTGATAACACAAAGATTTACCAGCACCGGTGGGGAAGATTGCAATGCTGGAATTGCCTGCTACAAGGTCGGTAATTACCTGTTGCTGACCGGGTTTGAATTCATTGAATCCAAATGTTTCTTTAAGAATGCTGTGAATAGCAAACATGCTTGTGATCTCCTTTGTTCTTTTCATAATCAAACATGAAAAGTATACAGCAAGTCAAAGTGTAATGTAATGGCATTAAGTATTACCACTTTTATGTTTTCGTGTATAACAGTTGGTCAGATAAGTGACTCTACTATTTTAAGCGAAAACTCGAACCCTTCACTGGAAGAAATAATGTGTCCGAGGTCGTCTATAGTGAGATGAATTCTATCAACGATCAGTGCTGGTTCGCCCTGGGCATCGCAGGTAATTCTTCCTTTGAGTTCATCGTGCATCATGTTGTATCCATAGTCTGACTTTGTTATGTGCCGTTGAAACAACTCTGGATTCTGTTTCTATCTGCAAGAAGGCCAGCAGCATAGAGTGGCAGGTTGAGAGTCGGCCTGTTCCTGTCGGTTAGTGAATTTGTCCAGAAACCCAGTTTGATCACCAGGGGTGAAGAGTGTTTTTTAGCGAAGACACCAGCAGACTTAGCTTGCGTTCTTCTGCCTGCTTTTACTTCAACTGGAATTGAAATGCCATCTGATTGAAGGACGAACTCTACTTCAGACTTGCCTGCCTGCCAGCTATGCAGCTGACTTATTCCAGATGCTGTCAGCTCCTGAGCTACAAAGTTTTCAGCAACCCAGCCTTTGTAGAAACCTGGAAGGAAAGCATCCGTTTTCAAAAGCGGCATCTCAGCCAGGTGTGAAAGCACCCCGATGTCATGCAGATACAATTTAAATCTGGTGCAAGATTCCCAGACAGAAAGAGGTTGCTCCCCTCTGTTGGCAATTGGTACTTTCAGAAGAATGCTACTGGCTACCAGCCAGTTGATGGCTCCGGCAAGATCACGATATCTAACTTTCCCTGGAATTATTCCTTTGAACCTGAATCTATCCGCATTTCCATCTGTTTCTCTACCCAGTTGTGCAGGAATGTTTCTGAGAATTTCCGCAATATGCATTGAATTCTCATTACCTGAGTGTTTTGCAATGTCTGCCAGGTAGCTGTTAACAAGATTATTCATGATTTTGCTTACTTCTTCAGTTGCATGGAAGAGACTTTTGCTTCTGAGATCTTTGTAGCAGTTAACTGCTTCAGGCATACCACCCACGGAAAGGTATTCACTGAATAAACCCCATAATCGGTTGTGATAGAATTCATCCAATGATTTTTCAAAGATAAGATCCTTAAGAGTTGCATTTGCACGGTGCTCGCCCATACCTTCCAGGAACTCAGTGAAACTCATGGGGTTAACGTCCAGAAAATCGACTTTGCCCACGGGGAAGGAGGCTTTCCCCAGACTGACTCCCAGGAGACTTCCAGTGGCTGCGATGTATGCCTTTGGCATCTCCTGAGCAAAGTATTTCAGAGAAGTAAGAGCTCTTGGTGAAGCCTGTATCTCATCCAGAATAATCAGATCAGAGTAAATGTTAATCGTGTCTTGTGAGATCTGCTCAAGAGCCTTTACCAGCTCTGTGGACTTAAGAGAATCTCTGTTGAATATGGTTGCTGTCGCTAAGTTCTGCTCCAGATCAAAATAGTGTACTTTTGGAAATGATGGCCCAAAGAGTTCTTTAAGCAGATATGTCTTACCGGACTGACGAACCCCCCTTAAAAGCAGAGGTTTTCGAGATGCTTGATTTTTCCAGTGCTGAAGATCTGTTTCTATGGTTCTTTTCATAGAACAAATATAGAAAACTATTGCAGAAAGTCAATAAGTGTAATACGCAGACATTAAGTGGTACCAGTTAATGTATTGAGTGCCACAAAATAGTACAACTTTCCGGTAAAAAGAGAAAAAGTGGTACCACATATTCGGAAAATCCCGAATTTATGCCATCACTTTCCGTGATCCGATTATCGGGCTGAATGCAGTTTTACGGCGTCTGCCTGCTCTCTCTCTGGATCAATCCTCCAATTCCAGAAAGAGTATCCTGGGGAACAGATCAGGATCTACCACATTGGCCAGAGTGCCGTATTGATCCACGTGGAAGAGGATGTCGGAGCTTGCTTCCCGCTCCTGGAATGATGCTGTGTAAACCATATTTCCAGCTGAATCCGTTGGAACTCTTGAAGCAATCCGTGCAGTTGAACCTTCTCTTCTAATTGAAGTTGCCGGCTCTGACAGGGAGTTTCACCAATTTGCGGCTGAATCACGGATCAGTATTGCTGATTCACGGAGCAGCGCCGATGCCGTTCGTTACATGCGGATACGCGGAGCTTCCGGTCTTTCAGAGGTCAGTGTTTACGGAGTAAGGGAATCTGAGAACGCAGTTTCATCTGTTGAGATTACCCGCTGTGCTGAAAACGGAGAGTGGATGTTTGCGATTCCCGTTGCTGAACTCAGCGAGGAAGCATCGGTGAAGATCTATGATGTTTCCGGCCGCATGATCTGGAGCGGTCATGCTGAATCGGGCAGTGTTCTTCACTGGAACGGGTATACGGGTGATGGAACGCCAGTGCCCAATGGAGTATACCTTTATCAGTGCAGCATCGGCTCTGATGTAAGCAACGGCAGTTTTGTCGTGAGGAGGGAGTAGAAGAGCGTTGTCAGCACTCATTCATGCTGACTGTTTTACTTCGAAACTTTAAACAGTGCTCTGAACGTGGTGTCGTTAAAAATCCCGTCTCCCGGAAGGGGGGCGGGGTTTCAGGGGAAGGGGGACTTTTCTGTCTCCCATTATCAGGAGTCTGAGGCTTTGAAGGAAATAGCTGAGTCTGAAGTTTTGAGGTTTTTTCTGGAGTTCGGGGAACTCATCCATTGATCTGGTGTCCAGAGCTTTCAGGTCGGGCCTCCACCCGATGTTCCCGGGTTTTCGGATATCGAACAGGCAGAAGAACCCTTTCACATATCCGGAAGAAGTATCCATCATCTCAACTGTCAGCAGATAATCGCACCCGGCTTTAGCCAATATATCGAAGGAAATCCGTTGTCTGGCCGCAGGCACGACAATTGCTCTTCTCCCGCTTGAAAAAAGAAGGCTGTACCTGCCGTTGTTGATCGGGTGCTGGGGTGTTCTCCAGCAAGGGGTTCTTTGTTTCAGGAACCATCTTCTCGCCACAGCTTCAGCAAGAAGCACTTCGAGGAAATCCGGGGCTTCGGAACCACGTGCTTCCCTTATGAGTTTCTTAACCAGCCGTGGCGGGATAACAGCATTAATTGAAAGCCGTTCTTTCTATAATAAGCCCTTCCGCCATCATTGCATTTCATCTCCCATTTTGGTAAATTCATACCCGTATATTTCATGAAATAATCCAAGGAGTGTGTCCGGTAATGTACATTGAGCAGAATATTCTCACGGCTGAGATAGAATGCTCGTAGATTTGAGGAGAATACTGGATGTATTTGACGATAATATGCGAGTATTATAGCCAGTTGTGTGGGTTTTATGCCAATGTTTCATTCTCGGACAGGCTCCTGGGAGCAAGTTTAGTACAGGAGAAGTCGTATGGATAAAAAAACAGCCTTGCACGACAAACATCTCAAACTAGGTGCCAGGATGGAATCCTTTGCCGGTTATATCATGCCTATCAAGTACACGACAGTAAAGGAAGAGCATAATGCCGTCCGCTCCGGAGTGGGTGTCTTCGACCTTTCACACATGGGTGAATTCAGAGTGAAGGGAAAAGACGCTTCGAAGTTTCTGGATTACCTTCTGACCAATGATTCTGAAGTTGAGCCCGGAAAGGCTTATTATTCAACAATGTGCTATCCTGATGCCGGTATTGTAGATGACCTTGTCGTATACCGATTGTCAGAGGATGACTACCTGATGATTGTCAACGCGTCCAACATCGAGAAGGACTGGGCATGGGTGAACAATCATACGGCAGGCTACAGCATAGATCTGACCAACGAGAGTGATGAAACAGCCCTTGTTGCCATACAGGGTCCCGATGCCGAAAAAGTAGCCCGGAAGCTTACCGATGAAAAACTCCAGGATATAGGTTACTATTCCCACACGTCCGGAGTCTTTGCCGGAAAAAAAGCCCTTATAGCAAGAACCGGTTACACAGGTGAGGACGGATTCGAGATCTACATCAGATCGGAAGACGCTGAAACCGTATGGGACGCTGTCATGGAAGCCGGGGAAGAGTTCGAGATAAAGCCTGTGGGATTGGGCGCCAGGGATACTTTACGGCTTGAGGTAGGATACCTTCTCTATGGAAACGATATGGACTATACAACCACTCCTATGGAAGCCAAGCTCGGGTGGGTTGTAAAACTCAAGACAGATAAGGAATTCATAGGCCGCGAAGTGATGGCCAGGCAGAAAAAGGAAAAACCGGCCAGGTATATCGTAGGGCTGGAGGTTCAGGGGAATGGATTTCCAAGGCAGGGTGCTGAACTCTTTGAAGGCAACAGAAAAGTTGGAGTAGTCACAAGCGGTTCCCTGGCTCCGACCCTCGGATACGGAGTCTGCCTTGCATTTGTTGAAAAAGGATTTCATAAAAAGGATACGGTGCTTGAGGCCGAGGTTAGAGGAAAGAGAATTCCGGTTAAAACTGTCAAACTGCCATTCTACAAAGACGGCAGCAGAAAGTAACGCTAGGAGGAAATAATGTCTAATATTCCCGAAGAACTCCGTTATACCGAAACGCACGAATGGATCAAGGATCTGGGAAACGGCGAATACATGATAGGCCTTACATTCTACGCTCAGGATCAGATGGGCGAGATCGTTATGGTAGAATTTCCCGGCATGCAGGATTTTAATTCCGGTGATATTCTGGGTACTCTTGAAGCGGTGAAGACTGCCGAGGATTTCTACGCTCCATTCGACTGTAAGGTTGTGAGGGTTAACGGGGATCTTGAGGATGAACCAGCTCTTATCAACGAGAGTTCTTATGAAAAGGGTTGGCTGATTGTAGTGAAAACCGATGATCCGTCGGGATTCACAAGCCTCAAGAGTGCCGTAGAGTACACTGAATTCATCGGTGAGTAGCCAATGAGCAGATTCGTACCGAACGGCCCGGAGCAGAGGGAGAAGATGTTCCGCGCTATCGGCTTGGAGAAATTCGAGGATCTGCTTGAACCGGTCCCGGAAAAATTCAGGCTGAAGGAAAATCTCCAGATTCCCGAACCGCTTTCGGAGTTCGAGCTGACCCTCGAATTCGAGGAATTCGCCCGCAGAAACACGGGAGCTGATCTGACCTGTTTCATGGGAGCCGGCGCCTACGATCATTTCATTCCCGCGGCTGTAGACCATATTCTTCTCAGAAGTGAATTCTATACAGCTTACACGCCCTATCAGGCTGAAGTAAGCCAGGGCACTCTTCAGGCGATTTTCGAATATCAGACCATGATCGCAAGGCTTACGGGAATGGAGATGGCAAATGCCTGCATGTACGACGGCGCATCCGCCGCAGCCGAAGCCTGCCTTATGGCCATGCGAATCACAAGGAAGCAGAGGGTACTGGTTGCCGGTTCGCTCAATCCCAGATGGCTTGATGTCATAAGGACTTACCTGAGAAAAGAAGATTTTGAGATAAGCGAGATCCCTTTCCTTGAGGATGGTACTCTCGATCTTGAAACCGCAGGGAACCTTATCGAAGGCGGTACTGCAGCCGTTCTTACCCAGTATCCGAACTATTTCGGTCTCATTGAGGATCTGCAACCCGTTGCGGAGCTGATTCATGAATGTAAGGGGCTTTTCATTGTTGCTGCCGACCCTGTAGCCCTGCCACTTCTCCGGTCACCTGGAGACGCCGGGGCTGATATAGTTGTGGGAGAAGGCCAGAGTATGGGAATACCCATGTCCTTTGGCGGCCCCTGCGTCGGTTTCATGGCTGCTAGAACAAAACTTGCAAGGAAAATGCCCGGGAGGATAATAGGCAGGACCACTGATCGTGCAGGGCAGACCGGCTACGTTCTGACCCTCCAAACCCGTGAGCAACATATCAGGAGGAATAAGGCTACAAGCAACATCTGTTCCAACCAGGCCCTGATGGCCCTCGCTAATACGGTTTACCTTTCACTGATGGGTGAGCGGGGATTCCGGGAAATCTCCAGCCAGTGTTACCACAAAAGTCATTATCTCGAGAAGAAACTCCTTGAAATTCACGGTGTTTCCCGAGTTTTCGAGAATACACCGTTCTTCAGAGAATTCGTCATCTCGTTCCCTGTTTCTTCAATTGAACTCAGGGACAGAATGATCGAACACGGTATTCTGGCCGGATTGCCGGTTGTTGAGCTTGAAGAGGGCGCCATGCTTATTACTGCCACCGAAAAACGAACCCGGGATGAGATTGACCGGTACGTCAGAGCTGCAACTGATATCTGCGGGGGGGGTACATCATGAAAACCGTATTTGAGCTCAGCAGCCCCGGAAGGATGGGCGTATCGCTGCCTGAGCTTGACGTTCCTGCCGCCTCTGAGATTCCTGCTTTCCTATCGCGCGAAGGGGAAGGCACAACAGGTTTGCCTGAGGCAACTGAAGGTCAGATTCTAAGGCATTATGTAAACCTCAGCACGATGAACCATCATGTTGACAAAGGCATGTATCCTCTGGGTTCCTGCACAATGAAGTATAACCCGAAACTTCACGAGGACCTGGCAAGAATCAGGGGTCTCTCGGGAATTCATCCCCTTGTTCCTTCTGCGCTTGCGGCAGGTTCCCTTGAATTGATGTACAGGCTGGGTGAATTCCTGTGCGAGATAACAGGTTTCAAGGGTGTGTCATTACAGCCCGCAGCCGGAGCACAGGGAGAATTCTGCGGGATCATGCTCATTAAAAGCTACCATGAGAGCAGGGGAGAGCCGCACAGAAACGAAGTCCTGATGCCGGACTCCGCCCATGGAACCAATCCTGCGACTTCCACCCTTGCCGACTGCGTTGTTGTGGGAGTTGAATCCAACGAATACGGCCTGGTGGACCCTGAGGATCTCAGGCGGAAAGCCGGCCCCAATACGGCTTTGTTCATGCTTACAAACCCCAATACACTCGGTCTTTTCGAGTCCAGGATCGAGGAACTGACCTCAATAGTACATGAAGCCGGAGGATTGAACTATATGGACGGGGCCAACATGAACGCCCTGCTCGGTATCGCGAAGCCGGGTGAGATGGGATTCGATGTATGCCACCTGAACCTCCACAAGACTTTTTCAACTCCACATGGGGGAGGAGGGCCGGGATCAGGCCCCGTGGCATGTAGCGATGAACTTGCCCGTTTCCTGCCGGATCCCGTGGTTATCCTTGATGATGACGGAAGCTTTCGGCTCCGCAGGAAGCAGGATTCCTTCGGAAGGCTGCTGGCTTTCCATGGCAATACCGGGGTTCTTTACAAGGCTTACGCCTACATCAGAACACTTGGAGCTGAAGGGCTGAGGGAAGTCAGCGAGAATGCTCTGATCAACGCCAATTACCTGAAAGCGAAACTCGGGGAGTATTTCGATAATCCATTTGACAACGGCCCGTGCATGCACGAATTTGTTCTTTCCGGAGACAGGCAGGCAAAGCAGGGAGTGAAGACACTTGATATAGCCAAGAGGCTTCTGGATTATGGTTTCCATGCGCCCACTGTCTACTTCCCGCTTATAGTACACGAAGCAATGATGATCGAGCCCACCGAGACGGAGAGCCTGGAGGACCTGGATTCCTTCGTTGAAGCCATGGTATCCATAGCGGGGGAAGCAGTTGAGAAACCGTACCTGGTAACGGATGCTCCCGTCAATACGCCTGTACTCAGACTTGATGAGGTTAAGGCTGTCAAGGATCTATGTATAGTGGAACCGGTTAAAGAGGGAGGAAACCCATAGAGGGAATGAACGGGACCAGCGATCAGGTTCTTGAATGGATATCCCATCCTGCGAAGGAGAGGCCGGGGGCGACGGTAGCCTACGTTCTCATCATTCTGCTTTCGGGTGTTCTGGCCACACTGGCAATGGGTAACAATCCCTGGTGGGGGATGATAGGTATAGCAGTTCTTTTCCTGTCGGGGTGGACGTATTTTCTTCCGATCAGGTTCAGGATGGACAGTGAGGGAGTGCGTAAGAAATCCCTGTTCGGCACGGAAATCAAGAAATGGAGCCAGGTGAAGAGCATAGTGCCTGACAAATATGGTGTTCTTCTCAGTCCTTTCCCCTCACCCACCAGACTGGCTAAATTCAGGGGACTGTCGGTACAGTTCTCCGGAAACAGAGAGGAAGCACTTGAATTTATCAGGGCACATACCGCCGGGTAGCCATGGTCTGATCGATATCGATGGCAATGAGGATTTCTCCGAATTCATGAGTAAGATCGCGAAGGAAATCGTTCAGCGCCAGCTGACCGTTCCAGCGATCATTTTCCTCGAGACCATCAAGCCCCTGTCGTTTCTGGGCAACCAGCTTCTTATATTCGCGAACCCGGTTATATCTCTTGTTGTACAGACTGGTAATTACTACAAGTTTGTCCGCATGATAGAAGACAGGGAAAACATAGAGAAACTTACAGTTGTAATAGAAGAGGAAAACGCTCTTGAAGTCCAGCGCCGGTCGGAGATGAAGGAAGCTCGCCGGAAGGAGAAGCAGGACAGAAAATCCTTCTGGAGCAGGTTCAGACGGAAGAGCGATTAAGAAAGGACAAGGAGGAATATGGCAGTGGCCAGCAAAGAGATCACCAGAATAATGGCGACTGACTGCGGCAGTACCACCACAAAAGCCATTCTTATCGAGAAGAAGGATGGCGAATTCCGTCTCATCAGAAGGGGGGAGGCTCCGACAACGGTCGAAGCCCCTGCCGAGGATGTGACAAAAGGCGTTTTGAATGCTGTCGGGGAGATTGAGGACCTGGAGGGACGCAAATTACTTAAAGCGGGTGAAGGCGGCGTACAGGTTTCACCTGACAGTACCGACGGAGTGGATATTTACATGTCAACTTCCTCTGCCGGAGGCGGCCTTCAGATGACCGTGGCGGGAGTCGTGAAATCCATGACGGGTGAGAGCGCCCAGAGGGCCGCGCTCGGCGCCGGGGCCATCGTTATGGATGTTGTAGCCTCCAACGATGGACGGCTTCCCCATGAAAAGGTGGCTGACATAAGAAGGCTCAGACCGGATATGATCCTTCTTTCCGGTGGTATTGACGGCGGAACGGTCGATCATGTAATCGAGCTCGCGGAAATAATCAGGGCAGCCGACCCGAAACCGAGATTCGGCGTTGGATACAAGCTCCCGGTTATATACGCCGGTAATAAGGACGCCAGAGAACCGGTTAAGGAAGAACTCGGTGAACAGGTTGAACTGAAGATGGTGGATAATCTCAGACCTGTTCTCGAGAGAGAGAATCTGGGTCCCGCAAGGGATCTTATTCACGAACTTTTCATGGAGCATGTCATGGCCCAGGCGCCTGGATATCCCAGGCTCATGGAATGGGCGGGACATTATGTGGAGGGTGAATGGAAACAGGTTCCCATAATGCCCACCCCCGGTGCGGTTGGCAAACTGATCGAGGCTGTTGCGGAGAAGGAAAACATTGAGGTTATGGGTGTTGATATAGGCGGGGCCACCACAGATGTGTTCAGCGTTTTCAGGAGCGGAGAGGAAACCGTATTCAACAGAACGGTATCAGCGAATCTGGGTATGAGTTACAGTGTATCTAACGTATTTGTCAGTGCCGGTTACGACAATGTTATGCGGTGGGTCCCGTTCTATATGGACGAGGCCGACCTAAGGAACAGAATAAGAAACAAGATGATACGCCCTACCACTATTCCACAGTTACTCAAGGAACTCATAGTGGAGCAGGCGATAGCCAGGGAAGCTCTTCGCCTCGCCCTCGTTCAGCATAAGGAACTGGCCACAGGTCTCAAGGGAGTTGCTCAGGAGAGAACCATCGGAGACGCGTTCGAGCAGACCCAGACCGGCGCAACCCTGGTCAATATGATGACTCTGGATCTTCTCATAGGGTCGGGAGGAGTACTCTCCCACGCGCCGAGGCGAAGCCAGGCTGCCCTGATGGTGATCGACGCCTTCCTCCCCGAGGGCATTACAATGCTTGCGGTGGATTCCATCTTCATGATGCCTCAGCTTGGCGTGCTTTCGGAGGTTCTTCCCGAAGCGGCAACCGAGGTGTTCGACAAGGACTGCCTCATCCGCCTGGGCACATGCGTAGCGCCCGCGGGAGTGAACAGAAAAGCCGCTGTTCTGGCGTTCGTCACTATCACAAAGCAGGACGGTTCTTCCATTGATATCAAAATCGAGCCCGGGAAAATGCATGTGGAACCACTGGGCGTGGGTGAGAAGGTAAACGCAGTTATCAGACCCGCTAAGAATCTCGACGTTGGAAACGGACCAGGCACCGAGTGGATCGGTGAGCTTGAAGGTGGGGTTGTAGGCCTTATCTTTGACGGAAGGGGAAGACCCTTTGTACTTCCGGAAGATGATTCACTGCGGATAGAAAAGCTGCAGGAATGGTCGAATGCTCTGAATGTCTATCCAGAGAGATTCATCGACCTGGAGGGAGACGAATAATGGCATTTGCATATACACCGGGTCTCAGAGTCGCGGGCTGCACATTGGTGCGCAAGGAAAGAAGGCTGCCCCTTGCGGGAGAGACACTGGTAAACGCAGGTGATTCCGTTACTGCTGATACCATCGTGGCAAAGACACATCTTCCGGGTAATGTGAAGATGCTCAATATAGCAAATGTAATGGGTCTTCCTCCCGGAGATATTCCCGAACTGCTTTTCGTAAAAGAAGGCGACAGCATTGAGGAAAACCAGGCTCTCGGGCAGACAAAGGGATTTTTCGGGCTTTTCAAGAATACGGTGCGATCACCGTTAGATGGTACGTTTGAAAGCTTCAATAAAATAACCGGTCAGGCTGTTCTCCGTGAACCTCCTATTCCGGTTGCTATAGACGCCTATCTCCTCGGAACCGTTACTGAGGTGCTGAAGAACGAAGGTGTAGTAGTTGAAGCTTACGCGACTTTCGTTCAGGGCATCTTCGGTGTCGGCGGAGAAACCAGGGGAGAACTCAAGGTACTTACAGACGGGCCGGCAGATGAGCTCACAGAGGATCTTATCGATGAGTCCTGCAGGGGGAAAGTGCTGCTTGGCGGTTCGTTTGTATCCTACACTACTCTTAACAAGGCTATAAGTACCGGAGTGAAAGCCATCATCGTAGGCGGTTTTGACGACAAAGACCTGAAAGAATTCCTCGGATACGAGCTTGGAGTTGCCATAACAGGTCATGAGAAGAGGGGAATCACCCTTGTTCTGACGGAAGGTTTCGGAAGAATGACAATGGCCAGCGAAACTTTCAAGCTGCTGAAATCCCGTGAAGGGCTGCTTGCAAGTGTGAACGGCGCCACTCAGATAAGAGCCGGGGTCATGCGTCCGGAGGTTGTCATTCCTCTTGAGGGGGCCGAAACGGAAAAGAGTTCGGATAAGTCTGCAGGCGCTATGGATATAGGTTCCCCCGTCCGCTGTATACGGGCTCCCTACTTTGGAAAGCTTGGTTCGGTTGAAGCGCTTCCCGCCGAGTTGCAGGTTCTTGATTCTGAAGCTAAGGTAAGGGTTCTGGGTGTAAAATTCGATAACGGTGAAGTCGTTACCGTTCCACGGGCCAACGTGGAACTTATAGAGGAATGATATTGTACGTACTAATCGATTTATGAAAGAAGAATGTGCCCTGGATCTGCCGGGGCACTTTCTTGTCACTGGTAAGGAGGGAGTATGAATAACCTTTCGACCTTTTTGATTTTCCTGCTGTTATTCGCGGCGGGAACAGCCCCGGCCGATAACGCGGACCAGTCCGAAAGTGTTGTAACAGAAGCGGCGGAGGAATTCCGGGTGCAAGAAGCAGTTGATCTTGAGGCTTCGGATACGGAGGAGGATGCGGGCGGTTCAGTAAGCCTGACATGGCACATGGAGATCGCTGGAATCATCCCCGATTCACTCGGGATCATGAGGAGCGATCCCTCCGGAGGAGAAGAGCTTATCGCCACACTGCCCGAAGGATTTGTCATGTATAATGATGAATCGGTGGACAACGGCATTGAATACAGCTACTGGATAGTCTCCTATCTGGGGGGTACCGTAGAGGCATGCTCGGACAGAGCAGTAGCTGTGCCTTCAGCTCAGTGGATCTACAAGGGCCGCATCGGTATGCTGATCATTCTATTCCTGATGGCCGCCGTTATTATTTACTATATCGAAAGCGGCAAAAAAGGCAAGGAACTCTTCATTCGCGAAATCGCCGGGCTCGAAGCGGTCGATGACGCGGTCGGGCGGGCAACCGAGATGGGCAAACCCGTACTTTATGTGCCCGGCATCGCGGACATGGATGACATCCAGACCATCGCCAGTATGGTGATACTTGGCAGAGTCGCAAGGAAAACAGCCGAGTACGGCTCCTCTCTTCTTGTTCCCACAAGCCGGAGTGTTGTCATGAGTGTTGCCCAGGAAGTGGTCAAGGAAGGATACATTCAGGCTGGAAGGCCGGACGCCTATAATAAGGAAAATATACAGTACCTTACCGATGATCAGTTCGGATATGCGGCTGGAGTGGACGGTATAATGGTCCGGGAGAAGCCTGCTGCGATATTCCTTCTTGGCACATTCTACGCTGAGAGCCTTATTCTGGCAGAGACAGGCAGAAGTGTGGGCGCCATACAGATAGCCGGGACGGCAATGCCCAGCCAGATACCGTTCTTCGTAGCTGCCTGCGATTACACATTGATCGGCGAAGAGCTGTTCGCCGCAAGCGCTTACCTATCCAGGGAGCCAAAGCTTCTCGGGAGCCTGAAGGGGCAGGACGCGGCGAAGCTGTTCTTTATAATACTGATCATAGTCGGTGTCGTTTCTGCCACCATTGGAGATTACTGGTCTCCTCTCAAGAGTGTCGCGGAATTCCTCCGCAAGCTTGTAACCGTGAATTAGGAGGCTGGAATGAGACTGATAATACCGCTGGCGATAACATTCACCGCCGGCATGATAATGATCCTGAACTTCTTCATACCTCACCAGCCGTTCAGGCTTCTGGGGGATAACCTCCAGGAGTGGTTCATGATTGTTGCTTCCGGCGCTATCTTCCTGGGAGCGATGAATCTGATGCACGTTCATTCCAGAAAGATCAAGCTGAAGCTGAAGAACTGGAAATACAGCCCTGTAACCATAATCGGTTTCCTTCTCATGCTTGTTACAGGATTGATTTACGGAGTGACCGAGCACAGGCCGTTCGATTACCTGTTCATGAACGTGGTCGCGCCCATGGGAGCAACGATGTTCAGCCTTCTTGCCTTCTTCGTAGCCTCCGCGGCTTTCAGAGCTTTCAGAGCATCCAACTGGAGGGCGACCCTTCTGCTTACATCGGCTTTCCTGGTCATGCTTGGTCAGGTTCCCATAGGAGCGATGATCTGGGATAAGATACCCCTTGCCAAGGTCTGGCTTATGTCAATTCCCAATACGGCAGGACAGAGGGCCGTGATGATCGGCGCTGCCATGGGTGTTGTGTCCACCTCGCTCCGTATAATTTTCGGAATCGAGCGGAGTTATCTGGGAGGTACTGACTGATGGCCGGCATAATAGAAAAACTCGGAAATACGGACAGAAGAATAATCTTCGTCCTTATAGCATTGTCTGTAATCATCCCTATTTCATTTAATCTCATATTACCCAATCCGGTGGGAGCAGAACCAAGCAGGGATCTCTTCGATTACGTTGATGCTCTGCCGGAGGGCTCGAATGTGCTTGTAAGCTTCGATTACGATCCCTCTACGATGCCTGAGCTCCAACCCATGGCCGAAGCGGTGGTGCTGCATCTTTTCAAGAAGAATGTGAACATCGTCGGTATGGCTCTATGGCCGCAGGGAGCCAGTCTGGGACAGGATGCCATGTCAGGCATGGCGGACAGCCTGGGAAAGGTGCAGTTCGAAGACTGGGTCAACCTGGGTTACAAAACCGGAGGCGGCGTGATGATAGTCCGTCTCGGTTCCAGCGTGAGCGCTGTTTTCCCCACCGACAAGGATAACGTCCCATGGGCTGAGATCCCCATGCTGAGGAACATTACCGGTCTGGAGAGTTTCTCGCTCATTATTTCACTGTCCGCCGGTGATCCCGGCATCATCCAATGGGTCATGATGGCGGGCGACAGGTTCGGGGTTCCGATAGGATGCGGCTGTACCGCGGTAAGCGCGCCGACGCTGTACACCTATCTTCAGACAGGTCAGATGGTGGGGATGCTCGGCGGGCTCAAGGGAGCTGCCGACTACGAAACCCTTGTGGGAATCAAAGGCGGTCAGGCCATCAGAGGAATGGCTCCGCAGTCCGTAGCTCACATTGTAATAATGCTGTTCATAATAATAGGTAATGTTGCTTACTTCTCGCAGAGGAAGAAGGGAGGCGCGAAATGAATTGGGAAATACTTGGTATCTGGCTTGGAGCTCTGGTAACATTCTGTCTCTACAGTTTTCTTTACCGCGATAACCCATTCTATAAATTCGCGGAACATCTCTTTGTCGGCATGAGCGCCGGTTACTGGGTCATCTACAATATAGAGAACGTCCTGATACCCAACTGGTGGCAGAAAATGTTCCCTGCCGAAGGAGGATTCAGCTGGATCTGGGTAATCCCCGGGATATTCGCCCTTTTCATGATCGCGCGAATTGTGCCGAAAATCGCGAGCTTTTCCAGGCTTTCCCTGGGAATGATTATTGGCGCCGGAGCGGGGCTTAATATGGTCAGCTTCTTCCAGACCAACGCGCTGGCCCAGGTAAAAGGAACCATTTTCTCTCTAGCCTCAGACTCCGTGTGGAGCGTTTTCAGCAGTCTGGTACTGGTTATTGGAGTTGTGAGCGGCCTGGTTTACTTCTTTTTCTCAAAAGCCCATACCGGGGTAGTGGGAAAGACGGCGAACGTTGGAATAACGATACTGATGGTCGCGTTCGGAGCCAGTTTCGGGTACACTATAATGGCACGATTGAGCCTTCTTATAGGAAGATGTCAGTTCCTGCTGGAAGACTGGCTCCCGACAATTCCGCGGTTGCTGGGATTCGGCGGCTGAACCTGACGCAGACCGGCTTGACGGGGCGGAGGGCCGGTCGTATGGTTTATTCAGATGGTATGCAACTCACTGAGGAGGTGTATTCTCAGAACGGTTCTAAACTGTAATAAATATCGTAACACCAATGGCTTGTACAGCTCTTAAAAAAGTAAAGGGGAGGTGTCGTAAAATTGCTTTTTCATGGCTGAAAAATATTTAATCCGCATCACAACAGGTTGCGGACAGAAGAAAGGAGCTACAGCGGTGCGTAGAAAAGCAATGATACTGTCTTTTGCACTTGTGCTGTTCGTGGCTCTGTCAGTAACGGCAGGTACCACAGGTAAAATTGCCGGAAGGGTAACCGACACTTCAGGTAACCCGCTAATAGGTGCCACCGTTATGGTCGTGGGAACTTCCTACGGCGCAATGACGGATGCTAACGGAGAGTATTTCATTATCAACCTTCAGCCCGGCATGTACAGTGTCAAGGCAAGTATGGTTGGTATGGGTGACATGACAGCAGAAGGAGTAGCGGTCGTAGTCGACCAGACTTCTCCAATGAACTTTTCCCTTGATCCCGCTACTATTGGAATTACAACCATAACGGTAACGGACTCAAGAGGATTGATCATGATGGACGCCACAGAGACGTTCCATGTGGTTGGCCGTGAAGAGATCAAAACAATGCCGGTTGCGGGTATTGCTGATGTGATAAACCGCCAGGCGGGAGCCACTACCCGCGAAGGGCTTCACATGAGGGGCGGCCGCTCCGGTGAAGTCACCTATATGGTGGACGGTGTTGCCCAGGTAGACCCCACAATGCGAGGCTTCACCAGCAGTATTCCCCTGTCCGGTGTTGCCGAAATATCGACCATAAGCGGCGGTTTCGGTGCCGAATACGGCAACGCGCAGTCCGGTGTTATCAACATCGTTACCCGTGAGGGCGGGCGCGATTACAACGGTTCTTTGGGCTGGAACGGTAACAACTGGCAGGAACTGGGTCTGGCAAGCGGCTGGACATGGGGAGGAACCAGTGAAGAAGAGCCCGGTGAATGGAGATGGAGCAATGTATCGCCATTCTCAGACGCAAGGAATAACCTTGAAGGTTCAATTGGCGGTCCCGAACCCTTCACCTCTTACCTTCTACCCGCGATAGGGCTGGACATTCCGGGAGACATGCGCATGTTCTTCTCCGGTGAATATCTCCAGACCGGCGGCGGCATTGATGGAAGGTACGGCTACGGTTTTGACGACTGGCAAACCACCTGGACCGGTAACCTGAAGCTTACCTACAAGCCCAACCCCAAAACCAAGATCAACCTTACGGGTTACTATATGGATAGTGATTTCGGTTATGGAACCGGCACCTGGAGCAGGTACAACAGCCGTTGGGAATGGAGCAGGTACCAAATACCTTTCATCGATACCGATACAAGCTCAACAACCTACGGAGACACGCTTGCCTGGGGTGAGGACGTCCTCTGGGGATGCCCCACATACTTCAGGGAGAACTACAGCTTCGGCGCCAGCATCACCCAGACACTTAGTGACGCCACCTTCATGGAGGTAAGGCTTAATCAGTTCCAGTCCGCGCGAGACAACAAGATCTACAACAACCCTGATGACACAACCTGCACAACCGAATTCTACGGCGAGGATTTCTCATGGGATGACTGGCAGAATGTTAATCCCAGTTTAATTCCTGACTCCGATGGATTCTGGAGGGCGGGAAGAAACGCGAGAGCCTGGGGTGAGAACAGAAGCACCATTTCCACATTCCGTACCGACATAACAAGTCAGCTCAACCAGCAACACCAGCTGAAGGCCGGTGTAGAGGTCAAGTATTACGATGTGTTTTCCTACTCCATTTTTACCGCATCGGGTGGAAACATCTATGCCAACAGATACCACGTTTTCCCCCATACCGGCTCAGCCTACATCCAGGACAAAATGGAATACAGGGGAATGATCGTCAACGCCGGGCTCCGCTTCGACTATTTCGATCCGTGCTTTGACGATTATCCTGCAGATCTCACCGATCCCATAAATGAAGGCACACATTTCGGAGACGACGACTATATCAAAAACCCCTTAAGTGTTCCCGTCAAATACCACCTGAGCCCCAGAATAGGGTTCTCACATCCGATAACCGAACGGGATGTGCTTCATTTTAGCTATGGCCACTACTTCCAGACCCCTGAGTTCGATAACATGTACGAAGGTTCGGACTACAACCTTTCGGGCGCATACTCATTCGTAGGGAATCCCACTCTCTCAGTCGAGGAAACCATCGCGTACGAAATCGGTGTAAAGCATATGCTCGATGACATCACGGTTATGAGTTTCTCCGGTTATTACAAAGACATCACCGGACTTCTCGACACGCAAAAAAACTACTATAACCCGATCGAATCCTATGATCTTTACATAAATGGCGACTATGGAAACGTAAGAGGGGCCGAATTTAATCTGGTCAGGCGTCCCAGCGACTTTTGGTCAGGCAGCGTCAACTACGCCTACTCGATTGCCATGGGTAAGAGTTCAAGTGCCAGACAGAATTATGACTACGCATGGGCGAACTGGGTTATTCCCAGGACGGAATCTCCTCTTGACTGGGATGAGAGGCATCGTGTAAACGCGGAGTTTGATTTCCGGATTCCCCGGGGTGAGGGGCCAAGAATTGGAGACACTCCTCTTCTTGAAGGATTCGGCGTTCATGTATCCTGGACATATGGAAGCGGATACCCCTACAGTCCGTCCGGCCAGGGAACCGCGCAGCCGCTTATCAATGCCAATAGATACCCCTGGACCATGATGACCACCCTGAAGGTCAATAAAACCTTCTGGATCGGTCCCGTAATTCTTGATGCCTACTGCCAGGTCAACAACCTGTTCAACAGACATAATATCAACTATATCAATGATGCTGATATAGCCTGGTACGACGCTGACATGAACGGCGACGGCGAGCCTGATCACGATCCAAAGGGTGCACTGGGCAATCCATATGTATTCAGCAGACCTCGCACGATAATGTTTGGCCTTGGATTTGAATGGTAAACTGAATTCTTCCGTTCGGCAGCGGTTGTATGACCGCTGCCGAACCATAGAAGAAGGAGTGATAATAGATGCGTAAATTCCTGCTACTGTTCCTCGTGCTTTCTGCCGCTCTATGGGCACAGCCCGTGGAACCCGGTTCCGATGCCCCCGGAGGCACGGAAGAGCAGATCGAACCGCCAGACGAAGCCATAGAGGAGACGGTTGTTGAAGAAACAGCTCAGGGAACTCCCGAGGGCGAGGAGGTAGAGCGGGCACAGAGCGCCAGTATGGATCTGAAGGATCTTTTCATATCGGGCGGACCCTTCATGTACCCCCTTCTGCTCTCCCTTCTTATCGGTATAGCGGTATCGGTCGAAAGGTTCGTTTCATACAGAAAAGTTAAGATCAATGTAGGCCCCTTCCTTGAAAAAATGGGCGGGTTCATCCGCAGGGGAGATGTGAAGGGAGCCGAAGAACTGTGCGAGCGCACGAGAGGCCCGGTGGCGGCAATAATGCACTCTGGCCTTCTGCGCCATGATAAAGGGCTTGAAGCCGTTGAGAAGGCGGTTGAAAGCTCGGGCGGAATCGAGATGGCATACCTCGAGAAGGGTATTGTCGTTCTGGCTTCGGTTTCGAGTATCGCTCCGATGCTGGGTTTCCTCGGAACTGTGTCAGGTATGATCAGGGCCTTCGGTGAGATAGCCGCCGCAAAGAACGTTGAGGCCAGTCTTGTCGCGGGTGGTATTCAGGAAGCACTGATAACCACCGCGACAGGTCTTGTAATCGCAATCCCGATCCAGATGTCGCATAACTACTTCATATCCAGGATCGGCAAGTTCGTGGTTGATATGGAAGAGGCCAGCATATTCCTTGTGGATACACTGGCTGAAATGGAGCACCTGAAGCAGCTTTAAGGAGCATGGATGCGGATACGTAACAGACCGAGAGCAAGCGGGGATATCCCCGACGCCTCAATGTCCGACATAGCGTTCCTGCTGCTGTTATTCTTCCTGGTCACAACGACCTTCGAAGTTCAGAAGGGCATATCCTACAAACTTCCTATGAAGCCCGACGAGACAAGGGTAGAGGTTGTAATTGATGAGGCTAACAGGCTTGTCATGACTGTTAAACAGTGGGGAGCCCACGAGTATGTGGTGCTGATCGATCAGGCGCCGCCTGAGGGCCCCCTGCGCAGAGCAAGGGCCGGAGAAGATGTAAGTCTTCAGGACACAACTCTGCAGAATGGTATAAGAACACTGGCTGCGGAAAGGGCTGAGGCCATAGACGCAGTCCAGGACAGGCTTTTGAATAACCTTGAAGTAGCAAAAGGTCTTCCATCGGGAACTTTCAGTTCCCTGGAAACTGCTATTGCCGTAGAAAACCTTGTGCCCGTAATCCGTCCCGGTATCATCCGGACGTATCTTGGCGCCGGTACTCCCATGGTGGATTCCCGTATTTTCGGCGAAGTAGCCTTCGGTGATACCCTGGTGCTTTCAGACGCAAGACAGGGAGACATAGCATCTGCGGTACGGGAAAGCGAGCTTGTGGTCATCCTCAAGTTCTTCCCTGACTGTGATTACGAGGGCATGGTTCATTCCCTCGATGTCCTGCGCATGAATGGTGTCAGCAGAACTGGAATCACTATTCAGCAGCGGTTGGGAGGTGGCGTGTAATGAAGTTCAAAAGCAGAATGAAAGTTGGAAGCACTATCTTTACTGGAACTATGGCTGATATTGTTTTCCTTCTTCTGGTATTCTTCATGGCTACCACCCTTTTCAAGGAAGAAGGAGGATTAAGGGTTCGTTTTCCCCAGGCGCATCCACAGGTAATGAGTGAGCTGGGAAAACAGTTCCTTACCGTGACTGTCTGGATAAAGCAGAGTGAGCCTGGGAACGATAACAGTGAACTGATTGCGAGAATTGGCGATTACGACATGCCTGTTGAACAGGTTGCCGAACAGCTGAGCCGATTGAGCAGCAAGTTCTGGCGTGAGCAGAACCAAAAACTTGATGTTGTTATACTCAACGTAGATACCAGGGTTCCAATGGAAGATATTGTTGGTCTTTTTAACTCTATGCGGTTCGAGGAAGTCTACAGCATACAGTTCAATGCTGAAGAACTCGAACTGTACAACTGATAAGGGGGGATAATGACTGAGAACAGAGCAGACTCCAGACATTCCTCCCTGAACTTCGAACTGGGAGTGGTGATCGGGCTCGCAATTCTGATAGCCTTCTTCGAGCTTATCCCGGCCGGCGAGATGGGCAGATTGTCGACTCGAACTTCCGATTCCGAAATGGAAGCAGTTGAGACGGATATAGCATTCGATGACACTGTTGAAGAACAGGAAGAGGAAGTCGAGCAGGAACAGGAAGATATCCAGCAGGAAACCGAAGAGATGGTGGAGGAATTAAGTGAGGTTATCTCCCTTGATGAAGATGTAATAGGCCTTGATACGGTTGCAACGGTTGATCAGGGAGACGAACTCAGTCAGGGTCAGACAGAGGAAATGGGACCTCCCAGGTTCATGCCCGCGGAGGTATTTCCGGTCTGCACCTACCAGCCTCGCCCGGATTATCCGGCAATGGCTGCGCAGGCCGGAGTGGAAGGAACAGTCATCCTCTGGGTGTATGTATCCACCACCGGAGCCGTTTCCGATGTAAAGCTGTATAACTCCAGCGGAGTTAACTCACTGGATGAGGCGGCACTGTCGGCGGCATGGAACACAAGGTGGACGCCTGCCCTGAATAACGGTATTCCGGTAGGTGTATGGACAACGTTCTCTGTGAATTTCACTCTGACCAATTGATGTTATAGTGATCACGCAATGGAATGGTAATTATTACAATAAATCGCGGAAACGTGGAAGGGAGCCGGGATGGAGCCCCTCCAAAACCGCGAAGTATGAATTGGAGGTGAAAGAGAGTATGAGGAACTCCAGGTACACACGCGGGTTCCTGCTACTCACGGTGCTTGCAGTGTTCACACTGACAGGTGCCGGCCTTGCGAGGGGAGTGCAGGAAACAGCGATGCCGTCCGGCGGCGGGACAGATCAGTCCCGTCCACCGGTAGTTGCGCTCCTGATGAACCTGAGCAACGTTTGGAGTGCCGTTTGGAACATAGGGTTTTATGGCGATGCTGCTGGCAACTACCCTGCCATGGAATGGCCCGGCGGAGGGGGCAGCAGTTATCTCTACAGGGGTGGTTTATGGGGCTGCTGTTACGGTCCGGTCACAGCTAATGGAGATTCGATTTCCCGCTGGACCAGTTCCAACTTCAGTACCATAGAGTTTGCCCCAAGTGTCGGTTACCCCGCTGAGAAGCACAACCCCGGCGAGATAGCCCTTGAGGAGACCCATTACGGTTTTGACGATTGGAGTACCCTAAATGATAACCCATTCGGTATGTTCTGTTATACCGAGAACTACGACTGGGGAACTCCAGGCTACAATAACTTTATAGCCTCAGATTACAGGATAATGCACTTCAGCGATCACGGAAATCCCGGAAAGCCCCTCGGAGCCTTTGTAATGGCTATCCAGGCTGACTGCGATATCGCATCGGCTGATCCTGTTGAGAATTATCTTGATGACCTTGTCTATTACGACGGTCATGCAATATGGTGCAATGATGGGAACGCAACCTTCGAGTACGAGTTCACTGGCGGCCTGAAAGCCAGTGAACAAGACGATTACACCTACCGGCAGAATCCTGACAATACCCTTCCCGAGGACGATCCGGAAAACATCTTCTACTACTACAATTATCTCGATTCGGATGGGATACTGGATAACGACGTCGACGGGAACGGTGTAAGCGATCACTTCACGATTCTGTTTAAGACGCTGACAGCATCACCCACAGACACCATCTGGCTTCCGGCCAACGGAGCGGGGCTTGTCCCCTTTGCGGACGGAATGCCGGAGAATAACTGGAAACAGACCGTAGGCGATACCGTCTATCACGTTGTACCAAGGAACATGAGCTACATGTGGGACGGTAACAATGCCGGCTCAAGTTCGGATGACAGCGGTGAACCCGCCTTGTCAGTTCCATGCAATGGTTTCATCGGGTGGAGACTGCTTGATTTCTACATCGTGAAGGCAAACGGAACGATCGAAAGGCCTGTCGATGTCTACGAATACCCGATCCCTCTTTCCCATTCCTGGTGGAACTGGAATAATGATCCGGGCACCGATGATGTGAAGTACAACTTCATGTGGGGCAAGAATCCTGATATGAACGGGAGACACAGCGCTCCTTCGTATCTGTCGGGCTGGGTCGGTAATACTTACGCGCCCGATGCTTACACACCGGATAATCCGGGTCCTTTCCCCATTGTCTACGATAATCCCATAAATAATAGCTACCCTACTTTCGACTACAGGTTCCTAATCTCGATGGGTCCTGTCAACCTGGAAGACGGAGACACTCTTCATGTAACCGGCGGATGGGTGCTCGGCCTCGGTCTTGAAGGACTGCGTCAGTCAGCTGATGACATGCTTGACGCCTTCTACCGCGACAGCGGATGGGGCGTGCCTGCCCTTCCTCCAACACCGATCCTCTTCTATTCCGCAGGTGACGGAGAAGTTCAGCTTGAGTGGGGTTCGAACGCCGAGTCCTTCGATCCGCTGGGTGGATACAGAATCTACAGGGCAACCTTTGCCCCATCCGGCTGGGATCTGATTGCATCTATGAGTTCTGGTACTTTTTCATACACGGACGAAACTGTTACAAACGGTTATCCGTACTACTACGTGGTATGCGCGTACGATGCCGATACGGGAGTAGAGAGTACCAGATCCAATTTCAAGCAGACGATACAGGGGACCCCTCTGGCCGTAACACCTGTTTTAGGAGCCAGTTCCAACTGGAAAGAGAACGTGGCAGTAGTGCCCAACCCCTACAGGGGGTCGGCCCCATGGGAGCAGACATATCTCGACAAGATCGCTTTCATCAATCTGCCCGCCATGTGCAATATTCACATTTACACACTTGCCGGAGATCATGTGATCACCCTTGAACACCACAGCTTCAGCGGACAGGAAGGCACGGAGTTCTGGGATCTGATCAGCAGGAATGATCAGGAAGTAACGTCCGGTCTTTACATTTATCGTGTTGAGACAGAGAATGATTACATAATCGGCAAATTTGCCGTTATCAGGTAGGAAAGGAGTGACCATGAAGTATACAGGAATTGTCCTGACAGCAGCGGTCGCCGTTTTCCTGCTGTTTCCAACTTCAATTGAGGCTGGCTCTTTCGCTAAAGTCGGGACTTCCGGCGCGCAGTTCCTGAAACTGGGACTGGGCGCCCGTGGCGCCGCAATGGCTGGCGCTTTCATAGCCTCAGCTGACGATCCGAGCGCCGCGTACTGGAACCCCGCCTGTCTTGTAAGGGTACCCGGAACACAGGTACAGTTTACAGGCATGCAGTGGTTTGCCGACATTCTATACGGAGGCGGTATCGTATCCCATGAGGTTAGTGGGGTAGGAACCTTCGCTGGTCAGTTCGCGATGCTGAATTCCGGTGATATGGATGTAACAACTGTCGCGCAGCCCCAGGGAACCGGAGAAACTTTCACATGCACTGACATCGTGGCAAGTCTCTCCTTCTCCAGAATGCTCACCGACAGGTTCAGCGCCGGAATGACAGTGAAGTATGTGCGGGAACAGTGGGATGATATTTCCGCCGGCGGAATTGCTGTTGATATTGGTACCCTTTACAATACGGGCTTCAAAACCCTGCGTATTGGTATGCTGATTCAGCACTTCGGGGGAGAAATTACTCCCGATGGAGAATACACTACGTATTTCAGCGGGAACGATTCGACAGAAACGTACGATGCCTACTCAATGCCAATGACTTTCAAGCTTGGTATGGCCATGGATGTTATGAACAGAGGCCCTCATTTCATGACGGTCGAAGTTGATGGTATCCATCCCAACGACAATGTCGAACAGCTTGCCATCGGCGCTGAGTACTGGTACAACAATATGTTCGCCCTGCGAGGCGGCTATCGTATAAACTCAGACGAAGAAGGTCTTACCGCTGGAGCCGGATTCAATATCCCGCTTGGTGGTGGAAAGACGATATCACTTGATTACGCATATGCGGACTGGAACAGGCTCGAAATGGTTCACAGAGCCAGCCTGGGGTTCGCGTTTTAGCTGATTTGGCAGCATACGGGGCAGGTAACGATCCTGCCCCGGTCGGAAGGAATGAATGACGCTTCTTGCGATGGTTCTTGCGGTTATCACCGGATTCCAGGTTAACTGGAATGTTGAGCCTGCCCGTGGGCAGGATGGAGGCACTGTACATATAATTGTGCGGCTCTCCGAAGAGGATCTTCTCTTTGTAATGGAAAACAGCAGTGAGAATGCCTTCTGGGAAATTATCGCTGCCGTTGATGGTGATTATACCGTGCGGAATAGCGGATCTGTGATCAGAAGCGAATTGCCGCTGAAAGAGGAAATATCGATTTCCGGCTTACAGCCCGGAACTCATCTGCTTACAGTAATTGTAGGAGATCTGGAATCAGGCAGAAATACTGAATGGGAAGAAACCATTGAGGTTATCCAGATGGATAGTGCATCCTGGTCGTCAGGCAATCTTCAGATCGCGGGAGGACTTTATCAGAGAGCTTCCGGAAGTTCGGAAGTTGTCTGGACTGTATACCCTCCCCAAACGGAAGATGAAAAAGCCGACTCTCTTGATGCCGCCTATGTCCTTCGGGACGAAAACGGTATTACCGTAAGAGAAGGCTGGATGGATATGATAATCTCCAGCGGTACATACAGAGGAGTAGCGTTACTTGATATCAGTAATCTAGATGCCGGTGAGTACGAAATACTGGCCGTTATCATTTCTGATGGTGAGATAGCTGCAGCCTCAGGAACGGATCTGAAGCTGCTTCAGGCATGGGATGTCTGGGGAGAGGATCCGGATCTTACAAAAACTCTGATAAGACCCATCGCTTATTCCTCGGAACTGAGGGAACTTGAAGGCGCGGAAGGTCCATCCAGCAGAAAGGCCGTGATGGCGGAATTCTGGCAGGAAAGGGATCCAACACCTGTCACTGTTCAGAATGAGTTCCTGGAGATGTACCTGGCAAGGCTTGACTACATCGGGGAGAACTTCTCAATGCTCAATACAATGGGTATCAGTACCGACCAGGGATGGGTTTTCGCTCAGCTCGGAGAACCCGATATGATTGACTCCAGACCCTTCGAAACAGCGATTTTGCCCATACAGGTATGGACTTACTTCTCGCCGCCCATAGAAGTGTTATTCATCGATTATGATGGTTGTGGAACATTCGAACTCGCAACTGATTGGGAGGAGGTTATGGCTATCCATGATAGGCATTAATTTACTCTTCATGCTGGTATTCTGCACAGTTCTAACCGGTTCAGACCTTGCGTCTGTAAGTAGTGGGGATATCCGTTTTGGAATAGACACTGCACTGTTCAATTACGCAGGAACAGAGACTCTGGGACTGGAGATCTATGAACAGCTGGATCTTGACCAGCTGTCATCTGATCAGGATTCAATTGTGAGCTTCACGACGACCCTGGCGCTGATCTCTGAGAGCGGGGATACTATCGCTTCTGACAAGTGGAACTCCGAAACCCGCTGGGCGCCGGGAAGGACCATTGTTAACAGCGCCGTTCTGCCTGTGGTTCCGGGTAATTACAGTCTTGCAGTTACCGTTACGGACACGGGAAACGGGAAACAGGGAGTTGTGATCAGAGACCTGACAGTTGAATCCGTAGGAGTTCTCAGTGAGATTGAACTTGCCCGTGCAATAGTTCCGGCGCCGGCTGCATCAACAAATCCCCTGAGAAAGGGAGAATATCTCGTATTCCCGGCAGCTGATGGAAGTTATATACTTCCAGAGGAACATATGGCGTACTATTACGTTGAGATCTACGACCTTGGAGGCAGTACAGTCCAGATACAGGGACGTCTTGAAACATCCGCCGGCGAAACGCTTTTCGCTCGACCCTGGGTATCCGTAACGATACCTGAAGGAGCGGAAGCTGTCACGCTGGTAGACAGCCTTGATCTCCGCGTCGCGCGCAATTCGGGTTTATACAGAGCTGTATTCGGAATTGTGGCACCTCATGGCGCCCTGGAGGTATCCAAATACCTTATTGTCGGCAGAAATATGGAATCGGAGGCTGAATTCATCGGTGATGCCGTTGCTGAACTTGATGAAATACCATACCCTGATCATTTCAGGATCATTCTGTCTCCCGCCGAGGCGGATGTATATGATAGCCTTGATGAGGATGCCATGAAGAGGTTCTACTCTGCCTACTGGCGGGGAGCTCCGGAGCAACGCGGGCAGTTCGAGGAACGCTGCGGTGAAAGCAGCAGATATGCGAGTGTTCAAAGAGAAAGCTGGAGAACCGACCGGGGACGGGTATACGTTATCTACGGCCCCCCTGATGACATTGAATCAGTGCTCTTTCGGGGAGGACAGGTTCCATATGAGATCTGGTACTACTATGAAGGCGGAAATGAGAGTTTTGTTTTTGCCGACAGAAGCGGAACTGGAGATTACGAACAGGTTTACTCCTCAGTTGAAGGAGAAGTCAGTTATACGAATTGGGAGGATATGATTGCGCCTGTCTCTGCAGGAGGTGGCGGATGAGACTCCCTGTAATGAAAGGTGATAGAGGTAAAATGCCTGAATGCCGGAATGACAGAATGAGGCATTTGATTTTGTTCGTGCGGTTTACAGCCGCTGAAATAGGAGGTCAAATATGAGAATCTTTGCGGGACCGCACAGGAACGGTTTTACAGCCATCCTGGCAGCGCTCCTGTTACCGGTACTGGGAATCGGTGCGGCTAACGCTGACATGAATGTCGGGGACACTGTAATGCTGAAAGTTCCCGATCTTTCGGAGTTTCCCAACCCAATTGAGGAACATCAGTTCACATGCCGTGCCGTTACCGAGAATGCTTACTGGCTGGTGCAGGATTCTGTATCAGTCGCAGGCATCGGCCCAGGAGTGCTTGATACGATTGTCTGGAACAACCTGATAACACAGGGAGAACTTGACACTCTTACTGCTCGGTTTGAAGGTGACGGAGTCGATGTGTTCGGCACAGTCACCGGATACCTTGGGGATGTACCGGATACAGATAACGATCCGAAAGTATGGATTGTAATGGCAACCATACCCGATTTGTACCTGCAGCAACCTACAGATAGAAAAGTCATGGCTTACGTTAATCCGGCTGATCTTAATCCGGATACAAACGTTACCTTCAACGATCATGATATTTTCTACATAAACCTGCATACATATTCACAGAATGCCTCGAATCTCAATATCGCCAGGCAACTGAGGCGGTTCTACATACCCAACGGTCTTGGAATGCTGATACGTACAGGCGTAAAACATACTGAGGACCAGTGGATCATCAGGGGACTCGGCGCCGCCTGTCAGTATTTCTGTTACGGAATAACGGCCACAACCCCGTACAACTACGGGCTCAACTACGATCTGAGACTGTTCGTAAATAACCCTGATGCAGATCTTACCTTCTACAGATCCGGTGGTCATACCTGGGATTATGGCATATCAAGAACTCAGGCATTCCTGTGGTTCATGTACCTGTTGCAGCGCGAGGGCAACAGTGTTCTGGAAGTAATCGCACAGTCGGATACTACTGGTATGATCGGCATAGCAAATGCCATTGATTCATCAGTACCCGACAGTACAGCTATCCAGACTAATGTAGTTCCCATCTACCTGGACTGGCTTGTCTGCAACCTTGTGAACGATTTTGGTGATGACATGAGCGGCGGAATCTACACGTACGAGATATTCGCGGATACTGCCGACAGTTTTGGTCATATAGGAAACACGGCTGCCTTCGAAGGAAGGTTCACGAGTTATCCTATGCCTGTATGGCTGGCCGGAGATGGTATCGCGGCAGCCATCTGGGCTCCTCAGTACGACAGGTTCACCGAAGACTACAGTGCCCATTCCACTGTGTATTTCAACGGAGCATACGCCGATGCCATCGGTTCCGGATCTTTCATCAACGGCAAGTGGGTCGCAACCGTTGTGTCTGTCAATACCGTAACTGAGAAGATAGTTTCCGTTGAAAATGTAACTCTGAATGCTCTGTACAACGGATCATTCGAATTAGCCGGTGACAACGCCTATCTTATAGTAACAAACAATAATCCGGGCGGTATGGCAGGCCTCCAACATATCCTGTCTCAGGACTCTGATGTTCCGGAGCTTCTTCTTGCGGTCCATCAGAATTCTGTGAACGACCAGTACATGACCCTCTATACTACTCTCTTTGACAGTATACCTGAGGGATTCGACTGGTACGGCCCGGTGTTCACCGCAACAACCCCTGACACCAGCATTGTAACCGGTATGACCGGTTTCTTCGGCACAATCTGGAACTGCAGATTCAACGCCTGGACAAGCGGAGACTTCACACTCCAGGTGGCCGGTTACGACAGCAGCGGTTTCAGCGCCAGTAAAAGCACGAATATATCCGTCGGATATGTGACGACTGGTAGTCTGTCGCTGAACGTTAACGGTATCCATCTTGATGTTATGGCCGGAGCAGCTGCTCCTGGAGCCATGGTGAGCCTCTGCGAATCCGGCATCCTCGATCTTTCCATGCATTCGCAGATTTCACTGGAGGACGCAGAGGGTATGATGACCGGCGTTACTGCCGGCCCTGTAAGTATCCCCGGCGTCAATGCAACGCTGTCCTTCCCAGCCGAAAGCTCCAAAGGAGCTGTATATCGTTATACAGTAAGTGGATGGGAACAGATGGACAGTTACTATCAGGGTGGAAGAATGTGTGCTCTCGTATCCGAAAAAGGAAACTACGTTTACGGAGAGGCTCCGGGGGTTAATTCACCGGAGATCCCCGCTGAATTCCACTTCGGAGGAACATATCCCAACCCCTTCAGCGCGCAGGCAGCCATAAACTTCTCTCTGCCATCCGCGGGACGTGTTAGCGTAACTATCTACGATATGAGCGGCCGAGCGGTCAGAACTCTTAACGATACTGAGATGCAGGCTGCTGAACATACACTCATGTGGGACGGACTTGACGAAACCGGTAATGCAGTGGGCGCGGGAGTGTACTTCTGCCGGCTGCAGGCATGCGGAGAGACTGTTACACAAAAAATGCTCCGGATAGAGTAGGAAGGAGGGAGAAATGAAAAAAATAGTAACAATAGCAATCCTGGGCTCCCTCGTACTGCTTGGCGGTTGTGGAGATCAACTTCCCACGGATATTCCGGATGTCCTGGGATATCAGGGATATATTCAGCTGGGCTGGGATTCCTATAACGACGAGAACTTCCAGACGGCGCTTGATTACTTCCTGGATGCCATCGATATGGATCCGTCGAAGCCTGAAGCCTTTGTTGGAGCCGGCTGGGCATCACTGTACCTGCCGGACTATTGGAGAATCGCGGACGAGTACTTCTACATGGCGATTCAGCACCAGATCGGATACTATCCGTTGGCCGGATACAGCGAATCACAGGTTCAGGATACCATGTGGACAAACTTCGAGTGTCTGCATCCTGATCTGCCCGGCAGTGTGCTGAACCCGATACTCCAGCAGACCGCTGATTCGGGTATAGTATGGGTCGGGGACCAGATATATGCCATAGTTGGCCCGGGGAATGATATCCCCATGCCATTCCGCTTCCAGCCCCTTAATAGCGGTGTAATGACGATGTTCGTAGCTGTCAACAGTTACACCACGCTTGGTGCAGACGTAGACAGCATTGCCGGAGGCTGGGTTTACCTGAACGTTCCTCTGGCAGAGATGGATATCGGAGGCGATACCTACTACACATGGATCAGTGTTGATGAACAGGTCAACTACGATTATCGCGTATTCCTTCAGACAGCCACCGCAACAGGACAGCTCTTCTATGACGCCCTTGCCGGTTGCTGCATGCTGCAGGACATCAGGGGCGAGAATGGAGATGCCCTTCTGGGCTGTGTAGCTGCCTGGGCGCTTGATAATCTGAACACCGATTATACCTTCGGCTATGGCCAGATCTACGAAGGATATGAAGTAGTATCCAACCTTCAGCTGAAGGGTACGGCCGCTGCGCTGGCCTTCGCCAATCAGTACTTCAGGTTCGCGTGGTTCACATGTACAAGCGAAGGGCTCGGTACGGGTCTTAATCCCGGCGACCCCGGCTTTGTTACAGGCCTGATGGCCGTAATAGAGACCATGCTGAACAGCTAGAAACAGGCTGAGATATGTGAAGACCCCCCGGCAGCGCCGGGGGGTCTTCCTGTATCTGCTGCATATGCCAGGGACGTACCACATTTGTTCAACTTACATATAATGAGTAAGTTGAACAAATGTGGTACGTCCCTATCTAGTCCCTATCTACTACCCCGGCTAACTAATAGGCAGGAGCATCTATAGTGAAAATATCGTAATTCGAATTTCCGCTAATTCTGTTCGAAGAGAAAGAGAACCAGCCATGTCCAGGGTTCCATGCAGGGTAAACATCATCCGCGGGATCATCAGTTACCTTTACAATACTGGAGCCGTCAAGGTTGCTGATCCATACTTCGTAGTTGCCTGATCTGTTTGAAGCAAAGGCGAACCAGTCGTTTTCAGAACCCCAGCATGGATGGATGTTATCGTATGAATCCTCGATCACCGCGTACGGGCCGGAGCCGTCGGGTTTTATGATCCAGATATCCGAATGACTGCCATAAGAACGCTCGAAAAGGATCCATTGACCATCCGGGGAATAGGAGGGGCGCAGGCAGTCGTACTGGGGCGCGAAGAACTCAGAAGGAGTAAGAAGAGTATCTTCGTGATACTCGGTTTTCCATAGTCCCCAGTAGCCGTTTTCATATGTACACAGAAGGAGGGAATCTTCCTCGGGTGTCCAGGTGGGATGCAGGTGATTCTTTCCATCGTTTACGACCTCAAGCAGAGGTCCAAGATTTCCGGGTACGGTTCTTACAATTGAGGTCGAGTCGGTATTGTAGGCTGTATAGACAATCAATCCCTGCTCACCGCTCCAGCAGCCATTGGGTCCGGAAGATTCGTTGATATCGGAGGCAGCGATGGGGACGGGATTGGCCAGGCCGTCAAAACCCAGAATGCAGTAAGAGGAGTACGTATACGAACAGAATAGAAGGATACTTCCACCCGGAGACCATGAAAGGGCCGTATCAGGGTGCATGCTGGCCAGGTAGAGGTAAGCGCCGTCGGGCCATTGCTCCGGCTCCGCGGGATTGTTCCCGCATGAAGCCAGTAAAACAGCGATTGTCGCAAGAACTGCGGGAATCTTCATAATGTGCCGCTCCAGATTAGAGGTTATTAATACCGATGCTGTGTTTAATAATAGTGCTACTTCAAGGTTCCCTGGTTATACGTGCGCCGAGATTCCTTAATCTGTCGAGAAGGTTTTCGTAACCTCGTTCAATCTGGCGGACGTTTCGGATAACGCTGGTGCCGTCCGCACATAAGGCGGCCGTTAGAAGAGCCATCCCCGCCCTTATATCCGGGCTGATCACATCTGTTCCATGCAGTTTTGAAGGTCCCGAGACAACCACTCTGTGAGGGTCACACTGTATTATTCCAGCGCCCATCGCAACCAGTTTATCTACGAAGAACAGCCTGCTCTCGAACATCTTCTCAAAAATCAGCGCTGTTCCGCTTGCCTGGGTAGCGACTACTACTGCCGTACTTGTAAGATCAGGAGAGAATCCCGGCCATGGAGCATCGTATACGGTTGGTATCGAGCCGCCGCGATCAGGCTGAACCACAAGTTCCCGAGTGCCGTCAATTACAAGATATTTCCCATCGGACTCGATTGAAATGCCCAATTTTGAAAAGCCGTTCATAGTCGGCTTTACGATATTCGATGGTACATCCGGTATCCGAACCACTCCGCCACAGCATGCTGCCAGTCCGATAAAACTTCCTATCTCGATATGATCAGGCGTGATGGTATGTTCAGTGCCGCGGAGGAGAGTGTCTGATCCCGCGATGCATATCCGGTTGGTTCCAATGCCGGTTATCTTTGCTCCCATCGAGATAAGCATGTTGGCAAGATCCTGAACGTTTGGCTCGCAGGCAGCATTATAGATCACCGTATCTCCGTCAGCAAGCACAGCGGCCATTATTGCGTTCTCGGTGGCCGTAACCGAAGGTTCATCAAGAAAAATGGATTTGCCGATAAGCCCCTCTGTTGAAAAGGAGAGCATCCTGCCTGAAAAACCTACAGCCGCTCCCATCTGTTCAAGGGCGAGAAAATGGGTATCGAGTCTTCGTCTGCCTATAATATCTCCTCCAGGAGGAGGCAGCTTAACACGCCCTGCTCTTGCCGTAAGAGGCCCCGCGAGAAGAATTGAAGCCCTGATCTCCATACAGGCTGACGTATCGATGCTATCCGGATTGATGTTGGACGCGTTCAGACGTATAGAGCTGCTGCCCAGCCGGGTGACTGAAACGCCGACACTCGTAAGAAGCGAAATCATCGTTCTTACATCCCGGATATCAGGAATGTTATGCAGCGTGACATCACTGTCAGTTAGAAGGCAGGCTGCTAGAATGGGTAACGCAGCGTTCTTGCTGCCGCAGGGCTGCAGGATTCCGGAAAGCGGGTGTCCACCTTCGACTACATAGACATCATTGAGTAGAAGGTTCATGTTTTTTCCCCTTTCCACATTTCTTGCCAAGCAGAGTGTGGTAAAGATCCGGGTAATCAGCGGGAACCCATTCCTGCCTGAGAAGCCATCTGATGTAATCCGTATCCTGCGCGGCAATATCCTCTACCAGTTTTCCACGATATTTGCCAAAGGAGAATGTCAGAACCTCAAGCGCTGACTGCGTATACTTTACAAGATCCGCCCAGCTGTCAGGAGATACAAGATTCATCCGAAGGATGTACTCAATAAGGGATCGGACCAGTTCGGTATCGAACATTGCCCTGTGCGCGTCACCGGTGATTTCAGCATCCAGGTTGAATCGGTACCTGAGGGACTGGAGGGAGTGGGAAGGTATGGAGGGCCATATGTGTCTTGCGAGCCTCAGTGAGTCGAGTTTCATCCCATCTGCTATTTCACCGAAAATGTCCGGGAGCTGCCTTTTTAATATGGCCAGATCGTAGGGTGCATTATGTGCGGAGATATAGTCAGCTTTGCTTACAATATCGCTGATTCTTTCTGAAACATCTTCCAGAGCGGGTTTTCCAGCCAGCATACCGTTGGTTATGTGATGAACTGCTGAAGCTTCCGGAGGCACAGGTTCCGGGGGAAGTATCAGTTCCTGAATTCTGACATCCTTCTGTGGATTTCTGATAAAGCCTTCGTAGGTACTGAGAAGGAAGGCTATTTCACATACATGTGCTGTTTCAGTGTCTACACCGGTTGTCTCGGTGTCCAGATAAAGAATTCTGCTTTGTTCACCGTTGCACACCGTACTGGAAAAAAGATCCGGTTCGTTTTTCATAGCCATATTCTAACTGCGCGAATATGATTTGGAAACCCGGAAAAAATCATGAATGTCTTCATTTTTTGGCATATTTCAGGAATCGTGTATAATATTATGTGTCAACATTGCAGGTACGTTGTTCGTAATGGTTTCAGTTAGGAGGAATCGTGAAAGCAATTACACTGTTATCTGTTTTAATTGTGGTTCTGATAACCGCATGCGGAGCACAACCGGAGGAGGGGGCTACAGCGTCACCTCTTGATGTACTCCCTGAGACTACTCTCTTTTTCATAGCCGTAGTAAACCCCGCAGTCATTATTTCATCAATTGACGGTTACGCTTCAGGCATAGCTCTTCTGGGCGAAAGCGCTCTCTCAGGGTGGATTTTATCCGCTCTTGATTGCGCGGACATGTCCGAAGTGGAAAACAGGCTGGGTGTTGATATCGACGGTAAGATGGTGTTCTTCATGGAGAGCATGATGCCACAGAGCATAGGAGCTGCTCTGACGGTAACGGATCCGGATACCTTCTGGAACTATATCGGAATTACCCCGGAACCAGCGGAACAGCTTGAGGGTCACGATGTCAGCATGATAGCCGTTGATTTCGGAAATATATACTTCTGCTTCGCGGATGGGCTGCTTCTCGGAGCCGGCAGCAGAGCGGGGCTTAAGAACATGCTGGAGAACATTGATGGAAACCTTCCGTCAAATCTGGCGGGCATACCTGACGGCAGCTTCTACATGTACGCGAATGTCGGGTCTTTCGGTCCCATGCTGGCAGGCCAGCTCGCGATGATGGAACCGCAGATACTTGCCGGAATGAGTGACAACGCTGGTATGGATATGGAACTCATGCAGAACGTAATGGGTGTTTATTTCGATGCCATCGGTCTTGTGCTGACTGAAACGAAATCGATAGACTGCGTACTTTCGTTTGAGTCGGAGTACATTACAGGAACCTCTTCCATTGAGTTCGTTCCGGGGTCATCACTTGATGAGTACGTAATCCCTGTTGAAATCGAAGATCTTACCGGCCTGATCCCTGCAGGTAACGTTATGGCTGGAAGGGTCAGCCTTGATCCATCAACCAGTACCGCTCTGATAACCGCTGTCTTTGACGCGATGAATCTGGGTGATGTTCCACAGAGCATGGTTGCATTCTGGGTGGAAGCTGCAAGTAATGCGGCGATGTCCATGATGATCGATGCCGATAACCCGATGCATATCGTAGCTGTCTACGAAATGCCTGAGGGCACATCACTCGAAGATGTCAAGGAAGCCTACGATTTTCAGTTCTCCATGATATCGGAGTTCATGGATATGGCGGGGCTGACCTTTACAGATGTTCAGTATGCCGATTACGAAGGCCTGGAATGGGTAACATTCGGTATGAACATGGACATGACAGCCATGCAGCCGGATACTGTGACAGACAGTGTTCCCATGGCCGAAAGTGTAGCCTGGACAGCCTGGATGACCGTTCATGATGGAATTCTCTATGTGGAAATGGCCACTGAACCCGCAACGGTATCGAGCCTGATTGCTGGAACGTATCAGGGCGAGACTGCCGGAGCAATGCCGGAGATGCAGAACTTTTCCAGCTCATCCGAGATGGCGATGCTTATCAATATTCCGGGGTACGTGAACATGGCGCTGGGCATGTCCGGCCTTGACGTGCAGCCTATCGATGCTTCACCCGTCTGGCTGAAAGTGGAAGTTGATTTCACCGGTGGTGGCATGAACAAACATTTCAGGGTTTCGGGTACGGAAATGTCTGCGTTCATCGGACAGGCGATCCCGGTGTTCGGAGCGATGGCTCAGTAAAAATAACCGAAACAGAATGGATGCCGGCTGCTTATGCGGTCGGCATCTTTTCATTAAGTATCCAGTTTTCTGTTGTACCGCTCCTGAGCGGAGGTCAGTCCTTCCGTCAGGTAAAGCATAACGCAGTCTGCCGCGTTGTGCGCCATCACAGAAGCTTCCTCCTCCAGTTTCCCGGGTACAGTATCCAGAACATAATCAGCAAGGTCCTCACCGGTTGGCGGGAGTCCGATACCCAGCCTCAATCTGGAGAATGATTCGGTACCCAGAGAGTCGATGATACTCTTCAAACCGTTATGACCTCCATGAGAACCGTTGTCTCTCAGTCGAAGCCTTCCGAGTTCAAGATTGATATCATCACATACAACCAGCAGTTCATCAGCGTTGTAACCCCTGCTGTCAAGAAAAGCGGCAACGGCTTTGCCGCTTCTGTTCATAAAGACAGTTGGCTTGATAAGATCCGGGCCATCCGGGATAACCGATGCATTGAAAAGACCTGCGTTTATGAAATGAACACCGGCTTCCCGCGCCAGGATATCGGCTACCCAGAAGCCGGCGTTGTGCCATGTCATTCTGTACTTTTCCCCCGGGTTGCCAAGACAGGCCACAAGACGGGGAACTGACAAGGATTATTCCTTTCCGGACTTTGAAGATTCCTCTTTCTTTTCTCCTTTGGCCTCCGCGGCGCCTTCGGCAGGAGCTTCTTCACCTTCAGGGAGTTCTTCCTCCTCGACTTCCTCGGCCTCGACCTTGGCGACACTTGGCGCCACAACGGAAGCAAGCACAAGGGTCTCATCCATATCAAGGGTCATACCTTCAGGCAGTGTGATCTCGGAAAGATGCATGGAATCTCCGATATCCATACCTTCAACATCAAGGTTTATGGCTGATGGGATATCCTTTGCCCTTACCTTTATGATGATCTCATGAAGAGTATGTTCGAGGACTCCGCCCATCTTAACGCCAAGGGGGATATTATCAAGGTGTATGTGAACCGGGATGGATACTATCTGGTCCGCGGATACCCTCAGGAAATCAATGTGAACAGGTCTGTCTGAAAGTATGTCCCACTGGACATCCTTGATGATAGCTGTAACAGGAGATTTTCTGCCCATCTTAAGGTCCATTATTCCGGATGAAGTGGAGTAGCCTATCTTGTCAAGGAATTCCTTTTCGATAACCGTGACTTTCAGTTCTCCACCGCCTCTGCCGTAAACAACAGCCGGTATGGATCCTGCGCGGCGCAGTCTTCTTGCTACTCTGGAACCGAACTCGGTGCGTTCGGCAATTATCAGTGACTTTTTCTCAGGCATTACTATATCCTTTCTCCCTCCCGGTTACTCCGGGACAGTGGCTGGGGCGGGAGGATTCGAACCCCCAATGCAGGGACCAAAACCCTGTGTCTTAACCATTTGACGACGCCCCAGCAGTTTCTGCTGATCTGCACAGAGTATAATCCCAATGCAGTGTCTTCGAGAAACTATGCGCCCTGCTCTTCTTTCTGAAGAGAGCGTAAAAAGTAGGCCCAGATCCCGACAAACCCCAGTTCTCACACTTACTGTCTGTCATGAACTGTGCCAGATCCGCAATTTCAGGGAAGTGTTTCTCAAGCAGTGGAAGGAAGTCATTCCGCAGGTTATGCGGGAAAGGCTTACCCTCATGCCATACTGCTGACGAGGCTGAATAATGCCTAATCATAGTGTTGTTTGTCAAGGATGTACTCATATCTCTGTCCCAGGCACGGTACGCCCAGGCAGTGGATACCCGTGCTTTCGGGTGAATGAGAACTGCATGGAAAAGAGTAACAGGGATTTCCGATAACAGTTCACCCCGACCCTCTATTACAGCAGCATTACCTATGATGAAGAACGGTACATCACTTCCCAGGGTTTCCGCGATTTTACCGAGATCGATGTCCTTTATGCCGGTAAGCTGACTGAGCCCTTTCAGGACGGCCGCGGCATCGCTGCTTCCGCCCCCCAGACCTGCGCTGGAAGGGATATTCTTCCCAAGCTCAATTCTTACATCCAGTAATTCTCCAGTGCTGCTCAGGAAGGCATCAGCCGCCTTCCATGCGAGGTTCGATGAATCGCATGGGATTTCCGAGATTGAACATGATAACGATATTACACCGCTTCCGGGCTTTATGGAGATACGGAGTGTGTCGTATAGTGAGATCTCCTGGAAAACGCTTTGTATGTCGTGAAAACCATCAGGTCTGCTGCCCAGGATTCTCAACCCCAGGTTGATCTTCGCCCTGGCCTCGATTGTAGTAATCATGGCGAGAGAGATGCGGTACCGGGGTACAGTGTCAGAGCAAGAGCTACTGTAATGACCCAGAGCAGGATATTGATAAGAAGCGGTTTGTCCGAAAGAAGCAGCCTGTCGGGGCTTCCGCCATGACCCTTGATATGGATGAGATAAAGGTATCTGAAGACACCGTAAGTCACGAATGGAATGGTCAGCCAGAGTCTGGTGGAAACCAGCTCCAGAGTTCTTTCGCTTACGGAGTATATGGAGTAGCCGATTATACTGGCTGCGGTAGCTATTCCCATCATTTCATCAAGCAGGGGAATACTGTATTCCTCAAGGATCTCCCTGTGGTTAGCTGCATCCTTGCCGAGGGAGATGACCTCGGAGCGTCGTTTTGCGAAAGCGAGGAAAACAGCAAGAAAGAAGGTGCAGACGATAAGCCAGTAAGATACGGACACATCGGTATATCCGGCATCCATAGCCAGTGTTACTCCTGCTATTGCCCTTAGAACGAATCCCGTGGCTATGATAAGAACATCGAGAATAACAATGTGTTTCAGCTTTAAAGAGTAACACACCTGCATCGCGAAATAGATACTAAGAACCAATGCGTAAGTCGGTGCCAGCATCCAGGATCCGATAAGCACACCCGCTGCGAGCAGAGTCGCGGCAACCGCAGCCGGCGGAACGGGAAGCGCTCCTGATGCTATCGGCCGTTTCTTCTTCTCTGGATGGTTGATGTCACGCTTCCGGTCAGCTATATCGTTTATCAGGTATACTGAGCTTGATAACAGACAGAATCCAAGTGCCCCCAGAGCGGTTATGCCCACCACTTTCGGATCGTTCCATAGATTTGCGAAAAGAATCCCGGCAAAGACAAAGAGATTCTTCGTCCATGACCTTATTCTCAGACTGACCAGAAGGGCTGAAAACATATTCATAACCAGTATAATAACTCATGGAGTAATAATCAAACAGCTGGTCCGGTGGATGCTCGGGATTATTCCTCCGGGATAACTTATTCCCGACAGCAGTAATTTTAGTATATTCCCACCGTTATTGTTGTATGATCTTATCGATATTCGATTACGATGTACTCCGGATTGCTGTTCAGTCCGGTTTTATCAGGCGCACGATTTTTCAGTAACCGATGTGCCTGGGAGTTGAAAGGCTGCTATGCGAACAGCTCTGATTCTCCTGATATCCATCTTCTCTTTGCTTGCGGCGGAGCATTACACTGTCGAGGAATTCGGTAATTCCCAGAATGGCAGAATAGAAACCGTGCTGGAACAGCCTCTCCTGATCCGGGTGACTGATTCCCGCAGCCGGCCCGTTGCCGGAGTGGCTGTAGAATTCGAGATGAATTCCGATGGCGGCACACTTGCATATCCCTTTGAAGGCGAAGATCCGCTGATACTGGAGGGGGATACACTGTCGGGAGCCTTTTCAACAGTGCTTATCCTTACGGATTCTGATGGACACGCTGCTATTTCACTGAGGCTGGGCGGCAGCACAGCCAATAACAAAGTTGAGGCGCGGGTATTCCTTCCCGACGGTTCAGAGGAGAGGATTCGTTTCTCCGCGCTGGCGGTTGATCTACAGAGTATTATCTTCCAGATTCTTGGCGGCCTGGCTATTTTCCTGCTTGGTATGAAGATGATGTCAGAATCCCTTCAGACCGTAGCCGGTAACAGGATGCGGAGCATACTTAAAAGGATAACCAGCAACAGGGTGCTGGGACTGCTGGCCGGTGCCCTTATGACAGCTGTTATTCAAAGCTCCAGCGCCACTTCAGTGATAGCAGTGAGTTTCGTGAATTCCGGTCTGATCGTTCTCAGGCAGGCCGTTGGTGTGATAATCGGCGCAAATATCGGCACAACTATCACAGGTCAGCTGATAGCGTTCAAGTTAACGCATTACGCCTTGCCCATAGTTGCTATCGGTTTCGCGATGTACGCCTTCGCAAAGACTCGCCGTATTCGGTTCTGGGGTCAGGTTGTAATCGGTCTTGGCCTTATTTTCCTCGGTATGACACTTATGAAGGATGTTCTCGGCCCCCTTAAGACCAGTATGGCCGTAAAGAACTTCTTCATGACTTTCAGCACAAATCCTCTGCTGGCGATCCTGGCCGGAACGATTCTGACATCCATTATTCAAAGTTCAAGCGCTACGGTCGGATTGACCATGACGCTGGCCGGAGCCGGGCTGATAAATCTGCAGGGAGCTTTCTACCTGGTACTGGGTGATAACATAGGTACTACGGTCACCGCCCAGCTCTCCGCCATTGGAGCCGGTAGAACGGCAAAGCAGACCGCCATGGCGCATACGCTTTTCAACGTGATAGGCGCCATATACATGGGCCTGCTCATATCTGACAATAACGGTTTCGTGCTTAACTTTGTCAGGTCAACGGCGGGTGATCCGCTGAGACAGGTGGCCAACGCCCACAGTATGTTCAATATTTTCAACGCGATTCTCTTTCTTCCGCTGGTCCCATTACTGGCGAGACTGTGCCGGTTCATCATTCCGGACAGGGAGGAAGATAAGAGCGAAGAAATTGAACTCTTGCTTGATGACAACCTTCTGGATTCTCCCGCCCTCGCAATTGATAACCTTGAACGCGAGATGGTCAAAATGGCCAGCTATGCGGAGGCTACTGTCAATGGGGCTATATCCTGCTTTTTCAAGGGTTATCCAAAATCTGGCAAAATAATGTCCATGGAGGACAGGGTAGACTATATGCAGCGGGATCTTACCATTTACGCCTCAAAACTTTTTCAGCGGAACCTTGATCAGAACCAGTCGCTGAAACTGCCTGTTATCATCCATACTATCAACGACCTTGAAAGGGTGTCCGACCATGCGGTCAATATCGTTGAGGTCAGAAACAGAATATCCGGAAGCTTCAAGATAGAATCGGGAGAACTGGCCGAAGCAGCAGCTCGCGCATCCGAGATCGTAACCAAAATGCTTGCGTCAACAAAGTTGTCTCTTGAATCCCATGACAGGGAAGCCTCAAATGCCGTCCTCTCTCTTGAATCCAGACTCAACAGGCTCGAGGACGATGCGCGAAGAAGTTATACCGACTGCCTTACCAGTAAAGGGCAGGATGGATTGAAGAGGCTTGCGCTGCTTGATTTCATTGAATACTGCGAGCGTATCGGCGATCACCTCACAAATATAGCCCAATCCCTTATCGGTGGCGGTGTATGGCATGGAATCGATGATATTCATTAACCCCGGCACTGCAACAGTGAGTTGACAATTACGTTCAGGGTTGTGAGATTTGTTTAGTTATGTCCGGTCAAAGGTTGACCGGAGTTTTTGCAGATGGGAGAGGCCGAACCGCGATGGCGGTTCGCTGTTGCTTTCCCGCAAGCAGTCATCCTCTTGCGGAAAGGATAACAGATGAGCAAGATCAGAACCTTGATCCTTGGCGCCGCCGGGCGCGATTTTCACAATTTCAACGTAGTCTACCGAGACAATCCGGACTATGATGTGGTAGCGTTTACCGCAACACAGATACCGGATATAGATGGCAGAAAGTATCCTGCGGAACTTGCAGGCGATCTATATCCCGATGGTATTCCTATTCTCGCTGAAGACGGACTTGAAGAGATACTTATCGAAAAGGATATAGAGCTCTGTGTTATGTGCTACAGTGACCTGTCGGACAATACGGTTATGGAACTCTGTTCAAGGGTCAATGCTGCGGGTGTTGATTTCACAATGCTCGGGGTAGAAAAAACCATGATAAAGAGTACTAAACCTCTTATTGCTGTTTGCGCGGTGCGTACGGGCTGCGGAAAAAGCCAGACAACAAGACGTGTGATAGATATCCTGCAGGCAGCCGGTAAAAAGGTTGTCGCCATCAGACACCCGATGCCTTACGGCGATCTCGTTGCGCAGAAAGTTCAGAGGTTCGCAACCATTGATGACCTCAAGAAGCACAACTGCACCATCGAAGAGATGGAGGAGTACGAGCCGCACATTGAAAGTGGAAATATCATATACGCCGGAGTGGATTATGAGGCAATACTGCGCGAGGCGGAAAAAGAAGCTGATATAATCCTCTGGGATGGCGGAAACAACGATACATCATTCTACAAACCTGATCTGACCATTACAGTGGTAGACCCTCACAGGCCGGGACATGAGATATCCTACTATCCGGGACAGACTAATCTCAGACTTGCCGATGCCGTTGTTATCAACAAGATAGACAGCGCATACCCTGAGGATGTTGATGAAGTCCGAGCCAATGTAAGAGCTGTGAATCCTGATGCGGTGATCGTTGATGCCGCAAGCCCTCTGACCGTGGAGAATCCCTCTCTCATCACCGGAGCAAAAGTTCTCGTGGTTGAAGACGGACCGACACTTACTCACGGTGATATGGAGTACGGCGCAGGATTCGTCGCTGCCGAAAAATTCGGCGCAGCTGATTACGTTGATCCCAGACCCTTTGCGGTAGGCAGTATTATCGACACGTTCGAAAAGTACTACGCAGACCGGGAGGAAGCCGTTATTCTTCCTGCTATGGGTTACGGCGAGGACCAGATGAAGGATCTTCAACAGACTATAAACGCATCGGATTGTGATGTTGTTATCATAGCAACTCCAATCGACCTTACCCGGATAATCAAGATCAATAAACCAGTTGTAAGAGTGGGATACGACCTCCAGGAGATCGGAAAACCTGATCTTCCAGAGGTTTTGAAATTATTCATGGATTAGCTGGAACGGAAAAATGTCTCATCATGCAGAAGGCAGGATACATTTCCTGCCTTTCTGCGCAATCACTTATCTATCTGTGCGATAGATAAGGGAGGTACAGGTTCAATGGCTGAGAAATCCTCACCTTCAGAGAAAACCTCCGCCGGGAAGAAGAACGGCGGCAAGGCTGCGGAGAAAAAGAGTGCATCGAAGGGAAAAGTACGCGTCGAACCCGATTCCTTCGTGCATGTATTTCCGGATTGGTGCAAAGGTTGCGGTATATGTGTTGAGTTCTGTCCCACCGGCGTTCTTGAAATGAAGTGCCAGAAGGCCGTTGTTGCTCACCCGGAGAAATGTGTCAGATGCTATCTCTGCGCCAGAAGATGCCCTGATTTTGCCATCGGTGTCAAGGATAGAGAGGGACGAGTAAACAATGCTCAAGATAGACTGCAGCATTTGCCTGCAACAAAGGTAAAGGGAGAAGGTGATTCCAGGTGATTGTGCCTTGGGGTGAAACCAGACTTGTTCAGGGAAATGAAGCTGTTGCGCTCGGAGCAATTGCTGCCGGCATAGGATTTTTCGCCGGTTATCCCATAACTCCATCAACCGAAATAGCTGAACTGCTTGCGCGGTACATGCCTCTGCTTAATAAAAAGTGGATCCAGATGGAGGATGAAATAGCAAGCATCAGCGCTCTCATTGGAGGAAGGCTCGCGGGTTCGAAATCTATGACAGCAACCAGTGGTCCCGGTTTCAGCCTTATGCAGGAGGGGCTGGGATACGCATGTATGACGGAAGTCCCGATTGTGGTTGTAAATGTCATGCGTGGAGGCCCCTCGACCGGCTTACCCACGCAGGCTGCCCAGGGAGACGTGATGCAGGCCAGGTGGGGAACCCACGGAGACCATCCCGTAATAGCCCTGGCACCCTGCAATGTGAAGGAATGCTTCGAGCTGACAATCAGGGCTTTCAACCTCTCGGAGACTTTCAGAACTCCTGTTATTCTCCTTCCGGATGAGATCATCGGCCATATGCGGGAAAGAGTTGTCTTTCCCCTTAAGGAAGATGTTCATGTTGTTCCAATGCCTGTTCCCGACGTTCCTGTTGAATGGTATGAGCACTACCACGAATCAACATTGAACGTCTCTCCCATGGCCAGTTTTGGCAGCGGGTACAGGTATCACGTGACAGGCCTTACACATGATAAAGATGGCTTTCCCACAAGGAAAGAGAATGAAGTAATCGCGAAGATGGAAAGACTCAAGCACAAGATCACAAGAAGACTGGACGAACTTGAGGATGTAGAGATGCATAACGTGGAGGAGAGTTCCGTGGTCATCTTCGCCTACGGCTCCGTTTACAGGTCAGCACTTGCGGCACAGGCGATTCTGAAGAAGAGGAGGAAGACAGTTGGTATCTTCCGCCCTGTAACCCTCTGGCCATTTCCTGACAGAACAGTAAAGGAAATGCTTGATTCGAAAGATGTCGTTCTCGTACCGGAGCTGAATCAGGGACAGATAATCCACGAAGTTGAAAGAATGACACGGGATTCTGTCAGAGTGGTTCCCCTTCACCGGATAGACGGGTATGAGATCACCCCTGAAGAGATCGTTGACGCCGTTATGGAGGTAATCTGATGTCTATCACAATTCCCTACGAGTATAAGTATCTCAGAGCCAAGAAACGGTTTCCTCATGTATGGTGCCCGGGGTGCGGTATAGGCATAGTTATGGGCTCTATAATCAGAGCCGTCGATGCAATGGGATGGAAGAAAGATGATATCGTAATGGTCTCCGGGATCGGATGCACCTCCAGAATGCCGGTATATGTTGATTTCAATACCCTGCATACCACTCATGGTCGCGGATTGGCATTCGGGACCGGTGTAAAAATGGCAAATCCCAAGCTGAACGTTATGGCCGTAATGGGTGACGGAGATTCCCTTGCGATAGGCGGCAATCACATTATCCACGCAGCCAGGCGCAACATTGATATTACAGCAATTATCGTTAACAACAATAATTACGGTATGACCGGAGGCCAGTTTTCTCCTACCACTCCTCCCGACGCCAAAACATCCACCACTCCCTACGGTATGATCGAACCGGGTTTTGATGTCTGCAAACTCATGGACGGAGCAGGCGCATCATTTGTCGCCAGGGGTACGGTTTACCATGTAACCGAGCTTGACAACATAATTTTGAAGGCGTTCATGAAGAAGGGCTTCAGCGTAGTTGAAGCTCTCGCTCCGTGCCCGACTAATTTCGGCAGGGCAAATCGTCTGGGAGGCCCGGTCGAGATGATGAAACTTCTAAAGGACTATACGATAAACACAAGCCAGCTGAAGGTTATGAAGCCCGGCCAGGCTGACGATAAAATTGTCCGTGGCATCTTTGTTGACAGAGATTCCATCTCATACGACGATAGATACAGGGCGCTCTGCGAAAAAGCTGCGGAGGCTGAGAAATGAAGAAATACTATGAGATAAGACTGTCGGGCGCGGGAGGCCAGGGCCTGGGTCTTGCAGGCAGAGTATTCTCCGAGGCCGCTATTGATTCGGATTACAACGTATGCCAGACCCAGAGCTACGGTCCGGAAGCAAGGGGCGGCACAAGCAGAACGGATATCATTATTTCAAAGAAAGAAATACTGTATCCTAACTGTAGAAATCTCGATATTCTTCTGGCAATGAACCAGGAAAGCGCGGACAAATTCTCCAGATCAGTCATAGATGAAGGAATTATACTGGTGGACACCACCTATGTGAATCATATTCCCGAGGGCAGAGTGTACGAATACTCCCTTACCAGCATAAGCATGAAGGAGTTCAAGACTCCCATGGCAGCGAATATAATTGCCGTGGGTATGCTCGCTTCCCTGACAAGGTTATTCACCCTGGATAGCTGGATCAGAGCCATAAAGGAAAGAGTTCCTAAAAGATTCATCAAGATGAACCTCAATGCCTTCGAACTAGGACATAAACAGGGCCGCGAGATACTTCATGTGGAGGAAGGAAGAATTCCTGTAGCCTACGATAGAAAACAACCTGTACCCGACTGTCTGAAGGATGAGATGTGATCAAACCGAACTGACAGGTATCACCGATAAGAAGCCGGGTCAGATATCCAGAGTTCTGCTCCAGCCCCCCTGTCCATAAAGAGAACCTGTTGCGGTGCTGATGCATCTGATGACAGTTCAGCAAGATTCCAGTCACCCTCCGGGAGTCTTACGGAACCCCCGGCTTCCCAGAATTCTCTTCGCAAGCTGGAGAATCAGGGTTTTGTTTACCCAATCCAGCCGCTGCTTAGCAATGAAAAATTCGCCAGAAGCCAGCCGATATTCAAGACCCATGCTGCAGCCACAAGAAATACTGCTGCCGGATGATACAGTTTTAACCTGCTTCTGAAGAGAGATGTTGCGGTGAAAAGGATAAGTACCAGCACGATCTGTAAAATGGATGTGCCTGCCGGATACCCATAATTTATAATAAGAAACACTAACATAAGCAGAGTAGCAAGGGCACTGGCGGCGGATATTCTGGTCAGCCTTTTTATCCAGTATTCCGAATAGATCAGTGAGGGCATAAAATAGTAGAATCCGCTTCCTTCCCTTGACAGAAGGCGCAGGTAGAAGGTGCCGGTAAATGACATTGTGACAGAAAGGAGAAACAGTACGATAAATGACATCAGTGAGACAATCCAGCCAGCTTCATGGGCTGTGATCTGAATGGAATTCTCTGGAGTTATGCCACTTATCAGGAGCAGGGCCAGTAGAAGAACCTGAAGGATTACAGTAACACCAAGGACCGCCCACTGGTTTATTACTTTCCTGTGCAGAATCCTGACTACCTGGATAAGAAGTACGAGCCCCGCCAGCTGACCGGAGGAGGTGTATATGACCTTGACACCCGACCGGGCGGCAATAACCGCAAAAAGAAGAGCGAATACAAAAAGCTGTGCTATGCGTATCCAGGGAAGAAGCCCTGCAATTCTGCCCGCACCCTTCCGGTCAACCTGTTCAACGGAATCACCCGCAAGATCAACGTTCATGAACGATGAGCCTCTGTTGAGCCTGTGAAGAATTTCCTCCAGAATCAGAAGCAGGATAAGGATCAGTACTATTATCATTCTGCATTCTCCGGATCTCTGACTGTTTTCAGAACAAGACCGCCCGCTACGAAAAGGATCAGCAGCGAGAGTATGGACAGTCTTGAACTTCCGGTAAGATCGTTAATAAGCGCGAACATCAACGGTCCGAATATACTTGCAAATCTCTGGGAAATCGAAAAGAAACCGAAGTATTCAGCATTCATCCCTGCGGGTATCAGCCTTGAATAGAACCCCCGGCTGACCGCCTGAAGCCCGCCCATGAAAAGACCGACCATGCCGGCCAGTATCCAGAAATCAATAGCTTTCTTCATCCAGAACGCATAGAAGATTATGACGATGTAGCCTGCGATTCCTGCATAGAGCATTCTCTTTGAACCGAACCTTTTCGCCATCCATCCGAATATCAGGCTTGCGGGAACTCCGATTATCTGGGTCATCAGAAGCGCGCCGATCAGGTGGCCGGAATCGAGGCCAAGTTCGGCTTTACCGTAGACAGTGGCCATAAGAATAACCGTCTGCACTCCATCGTTGTACAGCAGAAATGCGAGAAGGAATCTGAGGATGTTCTTCCGTGCCCTTATATGATGGAATGTTGAGATGAATGTTGAAAATCCCCTGGTGAATGACCCGCCAAGGGTCTTTTCGCCTCCGCCTGTGCCTTCCGGAACCCGAAGGAAGAGTGGGATGGCAAAAAGGGTCCACCAGGCGGCGACAGAGAGGAAGACGAACCTCAGGGCAGTTGAGGTTTCAGCAAATCCGAAAAGGGAAGGTTTCCGTATCATCAGGAGGTTCACAGCCAGCAGAATGCCGCCTCCCATATATCCGAAAGCGTAGCCCCTCGCTGAAATAAGTTCCCTCCTGCCGGGCGCCACAGTTGAAACAAGAAGTGAGTTGTAAAACACGTTGGCCCCTGCGAATCCGATCTGTCCGACAACAAGAAGCCCGAGAACCGGCCAGATATCTCCCGCTCCGGTAAATGAGAGAAGTCCGGCTGCCAGCACACCGATTCCCGTCATAACCCCGAGGAATTGTTTTCTCCTTCCGCCCGCATCGGCCGCTGCCCCCAGAACCGGAGCTGTCAGAGCTACCATAAGTGCCGCGGCAGCCATGGCGTATCCCCATAGTGAAGTGGCGTTACTTGAGAAATTTATTCCTATGAACGACCAGTTTACAGTACTGCCGGCGCATACCGTTTCGACGAAATAGACAGGAAGCACCGCTGCTACGATGGTTGTAACAAAAGCCGAATTGCCCCAGTCGTAAAGGCACCATGCGTTTTCGGGAGAGAGCCTGAGAAATATTTTCAGAATTATCCCCTTTCACCGCGTGAACATAAAATACAAGGGCCCGGACGTCACTTGCGGCACTTACGTTTCGATGAAAGAGAACGAAAAGCAACCGGGATTCACCGAACAATCGAACACTTGTTCGAATCCCGTCGGGGTACCAAAAGGGACGGAGGTAATTATAAATCATAATTACATCTGTCTCTTTTCGTTATTGCGTTAGCGAGTTAACAGACGCTGGCTGTTATGAGTGCCATGGAGTATTTTACAGAACCTTGGAAATTACGATTAAGTACACAGCTCACGAAAGGTATCGTATGACACTTCAAAAGAGAATTGAAGATACAGTTAATTCGAGGGATAACGTAAACAGAAATATTCCCCGGAGGGAAATGATACGGAAAGCTGTAGACCGTGGTGAGGCTGTTGTCAGCGCCTGCGGAGCTCTCTCCACCTGGACTCCTGTGGAATCAACCGGCAGGAGCCCGAAGGATACCGTAATTGTGAAAAGGGCATCGAGTCAGGACACTATCGACTGGACCAGTCCCAATAACATCCCGGTCGATGAAGAGACGTTCAATATGGTTTTTGAAGATGCTCTTGAAAGACTGGCGGAGGTTCCGGAGCTGTTCATAACCGACAGGCTTACAGGCGCTGATCCAACTTATGCTTTACCTGTACATACTATTTCTGACAGGGCGCTTCCTGCTTTGTTCACCGATAACATGTTCCGCCCCTGGGATATTGAGATCGCTGAGAAAACATGCTTCAGTGACAGACACTTTACTCTTCTGGCTCTTCCGTACCACAAGCTTGATCCTGAGAAGTACAAGGGGCGTCTGAGGATCGACCCCAGGCTGGGACACACTTCCACTATGATGGTGGGAATGGATTTGGACCGCTCCATTGGGATCGTCTACGGTTCAGCCTACTGTGGAAGTCTCAAGAAACTCATATTCACAGTCATGAACTACGTACTTCCGGCAGAGGGCATTCTCCCGCTGCATTGCAGCGCGAACGAGGGGGATAACGGTCATAGCGCCCTTCTTCTTGGTCTTTCGGGAACCGGTAAAACAACACTTTCAGCGGATCCCTCGAGGGCGCTTCTTGGAGATGACGAGCATGGCTGGGGAGATAATGGAATTGCCAATTTCGAGAACGGGTGCTACGCAAAACTGATCGACCTGAACGCGGTTAAGGAACCCGAGATATACAAAGCCTGCTTCCACGAGGATGACTGGCTTGATCACGGCTCGATAATTGAGAATACGATGATGTATCCGGACGGGTATTTTGACCTTTTCGATGACAGATTGACACCGAATTCAAGAGGGTCATACCCGTTGCGCTACCTTTCCAGCATCAAGGAATCTTCCATGGCGGGTCATCCCTCCACTATCCTTTTCCTGACGGCAGACGCCAACGGTGTAATCCCTCCGGTCTCAAAGTTGAACAGGGGGCAGGCGATGTTCTGGTTCCTTATGGGGTATACCAGCAAGCTTGCGGGGACTGAAACGGGAATCACCGAGCCGGTAAGCACTTTCTCAAGATTTTTCGGCGAACCTTTCATGCCCCGGAACCCTGATGTCTACGCGTCGATGCTCGGAGAAAGGCTGGACAGGCATGATACGGAAGTCTACCTCATTAATACAGGATGGAGTGGAGGACCGTACGGAACAGGCTCGAGAATAGACCTGCCGCTGACCAGAATAATGGTATCAGCCGCACTTTCGGGAAAACTGAGGGATATCAGCTGCCATGAAGATTCTGTCTTCAGGGTGATGGTGCCGGATTCATGTCCCGGACTGCCGGATAACTCAATTCTGGACCCTGTAAATACCTGGGATGATAAAGAAGCTTACAGTACCAGGGCTCTTAAACTCGCAGCTGAATTCAGGGCACATTTCAATAAAGCCTACGGAAACAAAGGTATTTCTAAAGAGATTGCAGGTGAATGCCCACGGACCTAGCCTGGGGCCAGGTCTTGCATTTGAGCATTATGTATAGTTTAATATAATATTTAACTATATACATGAATATTTAACCTCTTTGAGCTGGAACGACAGGGCACCACCGATTATTCCATCACAATTGGCGGGAATATTCCCTCCCTGGTGTTATCCGGGGTTTGAACGCCATCTACTGGTAAAACCCTACAAAATGAAGGATCTTCAGGAAGTCGTATTCCGGGTGCTTTCGAACTGATCGCACCTGTGTAATATCTCAGACAAATGACCCACCGCAAATTCCCTGCTGCACATTATTCGTCCCGAATTTTACGCACTTTCAGTAGTCTGCAGAATTGACTATATTTCTAAAGCGATATGCCTATGTTGAGATGATAAAGGCAGAAACAATCATAAGAATATGTATATTGATACGAAAGAAGGTCGCATATGTCAGTATCCGTAAAATCGATCCTTTCCGAATGCGAAAGTAATAACGTGCATTTTCTCCGGCTTCAGTTCACAGATATCGACGGCATCATCAAGAACGTTGAAGTACCTGAAAGCCAGTTTGAGAAAGCTCTTGACGGACGGGTGATGTTTGACGGTTCATCGATCGAGGGATTTACGAGAATTGAAGAATCGGACATGGTACTTGTACCTGATCTCGACACTTACTCGGTGTTTCCATGGAAAACAGAGCACGGAAGAGTCGGTCGGCTGATATGTGATGTGGTTGACCCCGACGGCAGCCCATTTCAGGGATGCCCCCGGACACTCCTGAAAAAGCAGCTTCAGCGGGCAATGGAAATGGGTTACAAGGTTATGGCGGGTCCTGAAGCGGAATTTTTTCTTTTTCAGGTAGATGGCATGGGTAATCCTGTCACTGAAACCCATGACAGGGGAGGCTACTTTGATCTCTCACCTATGGACAGGGGAGAGGAGGCAAGACGGGATATAGCTCTGGTGCTGGAGTCGATGGGATACGAGGTGGAAGCTGCTCATCACGAGGTTGCCCCGGGTCAGCATGAGATCGATTTCAGGTATGCCGATGTGCTGAAGACAGCCGACAATATCGTTACATTCAGATTCGTGGTTAAGAAGGTGGCTCTTTCACACGGGCTGCACGCGACATTCATGCCCAAACCACTTTCCGATGTTAACGGATCGGGGATGCACATTAACATGTCACTGTTCACATTTTCAGGAGACAATGCTTTTGATGATCCGGATGGTGTGGATGGTCTGTCGACTTCGGCGAGAGGTTTCATTGCCGGTCTTCTTTTACATGCGAGGGCGCTTGTGGCTGTAACCAATCCCCTTGTGAATTCTTACAAAAGGCTTGTCCCGGGTTATGAAGCTCCGATAAATGTTGCCTGGTCGGAGAAGAACCGTTCTCCTCTCATAAGGGTACCGGCGAGAAAGGGTGCCGAGGCAAGGTGTGAAATGAGGGTACCGGATCCCTCATGCAATCCCTATCTGGCGCTTACGGTGCTTCTGGCCGCGGGTTTGGACGGAATAGAAAAGGGAATGGACTGCGGCAGGCCTGTGAACAAGAACATTTTCAAGATGAGCAAGCGCGAGAAGAGCAGGCGAAAAATATATCAACTCCCGTCCAGCCTCTTTGAGGCCCTCAACTATCTGGAAAAGGATGATGTGATCATAGAGGCACTTGGTGAGCATATTTACGAGCATTTCATGTTCAACAAGAGGAGGGAATGGGAAGAGTACATCAAGGTGATCCATCACTGGGAAATCGATAGGTATCTGGACAGATACTAAGTCGCAGTGAATCTGCCCGGTAATTCCTGATTCTCAAAACTCATCAGGGGTTGTGCATGAATGCTCTGCGCCAGTGGTGGTTCCAGAAGCCTGATCTCTTCCCCTGCTCTGAGTTCAGATGTACTTTCGTAAGCTGTTTTCAGATCAAGAACCAGGAATGATTTCTCCGCAGGCTCGAACCCGTAACTGGTTGCCAGAATGATCTGCTGCCCTCCATACTCTCCGATGTTGTCTCGAATGAACTCTTCAGGCAGATATCTAAGCGGTGTGTGGCCGGATACGAGCAGACTGGAACCGTTCATCCTCTGAAGAAAGGTCGAAAGATCGTTTGTATCGTATCCATTCTTTCTTACTTCCACCGGTCTGCTCCACAGGATCTGTTCAACAACTGTTTCGTTCAGACTGATAATATCCTTCGGGTGATTTAATGATCTGGAAGGCCCGGCATGAATGCCGATAATGCCGTTTTCCGTTATTACCGCCACGGGCAGTTCTTTAAGATAACGGTACCGGTCGTCATTCATTCTGCTGATAAAATTGAACTGCTGATAGTACGATCCACGCTCACCACTGAACAGGTTTTTCACAACCTGCTGCTGATTTGATGGTGTCATCGCTTCATCTGTCATCAGTTTTTCGTAGATGCTGACGCATCTGTTCTCATGATTACCCTGAATGTAGAGAAAGCGTTCACCTTGTTCATCCAGATTGTTCTGGATTTCTCTTATTCGTTCAATGATCCTTGTATCACCGTCATCTTCCGCATAGATGTCTCCGGGTTTCCTGTCCACTACATCGCCCACAATCAGACCGTAGACATCATCTCCATTCCTCAGCCTTTCGACAAGACGGGTGCGCTCAAGCCACATCTCAAAATCCGCATACCTGGTATGGAAATCCGATGCTACGAACAGTGTCCCGTGATCAGGTAGAAATACAAGCCCCCCATCCCTCAGTATCTGTTCGGAACCACCCTGATCTGAGAATCTGTCACAAAGAGATGACGCGAATCCTGAACCCCAGAAGTTCAGAAGAAGAAGGCCGCCGATGGAAGAACCTGTCCTGAGAAATTCTCTTCTTGTCACCTGCTTATCTGAATGACAATTACTGTCCATTACCATAACATTTTTCAGGGAATTGGATGATGGCATGTTTCACCTGTCCTTACGGGAAATGAAAGGTCCCCTAGGTAATAAGTTTAACATCGGGTGACTTGTTCTGCTCCTGGAAAAGTGTTCCCTGTCAGTATCATCATAAGCTTGAATATAGCCTCTATGGAACTGCAGGAGATAAGTGAAGTATAATCTGTGGAGTTTGAAAGAATGGAAGACCGGCAGGCCAGCCATAGCGCGCCACTTTTCCACAGAGGTTAACCGGTATATCTTTGCACGGGAGGGAGAAATGAAGGGAAAGTTTCAACTCTACACAGGAAACGGTAAGGGTAAGACCACCGCAGCCCTTGGCTTGGCGGTAAGAGCCGCCTGCGCAGGCATGAAGGTTTACTTCGGGCAGTTCATGAAGGGACAGGATTACTCGGAGCTCTGTCTGCCTGACCACTTCCCTGGAGCCATCGCCATGGAACAGTACGGTACTCCCAGTCTTATATGCAAGGGAGAAAAGCCTTCGGAGGAAGATATGCGATCCGCCGCGGCCGGTCTTGAAAAGATAAAAGCCATGATGGTTTCGGGAAATTATGACGTTGTTATTGCGGATGAACTTAACGTTACTGTTCACATGGGAATTCTTGACGAGAATGATGTGATGGATTTCATTGGCCAGCGACCGGACGATGTAGAGCTTGTGCTGACAGGGCGTTATGCTCCGGAGAGTATTATTGAAGCGGCTGACCTTGTTACGGAAATGAGGGAAGTCAAGCACTACTATGCAACGGAGAACTTCTTGGCCCGTAAAGGTATCGAATCCTAGGGTCAGGTCTTGCATTTGAGCATTATGTATATTTTACTTATCACTAATAATGTATAATTTAGTAAGGAGAGTGTCATGAAAATTGCTATCCTGTTCCTGGCTTTGATGACAGCACTGACTGCCGCATCGGAAAGAAGTGATCTTGAAGTTTCAATCGGCGGGGGAGTCTGGATGCCATCCCTCTTCGATTCAGATGCAGGGCTAACGCCCGGACCGGCCATTGTAGTATCGCTGCAGATTCCGCCTTCACTTGGAAACTGCTTTATCATTGAGACTGGATACCTGAGCGCAGGCACTGACAGCGATAATTGGGGTGCAGTAAGCGGTATACCACTTACGGTCGGGTACAGGATGTACCCCTTCTACAGAACATATGCGGGTCCTCGTGGAATTGAACCGCTGCTTGGAATATACGGCGGCGGAATGCTTCTCTGGGACAGCCCGGAGGGCAACCAGGATAAAACCAGTACCGGAGCCGGCGTGATCGGGGCTGAAATTGGTGCACGGATACATGTGGGAGAGTCGACCTCAATCGATATTGTCGTTACCCCCGAATGGGTAAGTGCTGGTTCCGCGCTGGGTGGGGAAACGGGAAAGGACCTGTCAGGTCTTCAGATAACTGCGTCAATAGCGTTCTGAGAGGAGTTAATTGCCGATAAGGGATCAGGTTGCGGAAGTGTTTCGTGCAGAAGGTCCGAGCTGGCCGCAGGCTGCTGCAATGTCACTTCCCCTGGAGCGTCTAAGGATAACCGCCTGGCATCTGGGATAAAGGTAGTGCATGAATCTGTTTACCGATTCAATGTCAGGTCTTCTGTATGGGGCACCTTCTACGGGATTGTAAATCAGAAGGTTGATCTTGCACTCAATATCACCGGCGAATTCCACAAGAGCTTCAGCCTCTTCAATCGTATCGTTAATGCCTGCGATTAGACAGTATTCCAGGGTTATCCTTCTGCTCTTGCGGCTGACGTAGTCCATCAGGTCCCGCTTAAGCTCTTGAAGCGACATAGTCCTGGATACAGGCATTAGCTTCCGTCTTGTACTTTCCACCGCGCTGTGGAGTGATACTGCCAGTCCGTACTGCCCATCCAGCTGTGCAAGCCTGCCAATGCCGCCTGGAATACCAATGGTCGATACGGTTATTTTCCTTGCGCCGATACATATTCCCCGGTCATCGCTTATTATGGACAGAGCATCGCTGAGAGCCGGGAAATTATCCATGGGTTCTCCCATGCCCATGAAGACCACGTTGCTTATCCGATCATCGGTGCTGTTCTGCAGGCCGTAGAGCTGAGCCACAATTTCATCGGTTCGAAGATCACGTCTGAATCCTCCCCTTCCCGTCTGACAGAATGTGCAAGCACGTCTGCAACCCGCCTGAGTTGATATACATGCAGTCAACCTCGGGGGATCCGGGATAAGGACTGATTCGATTACTTCACCGTCCCCCAGCGTAAAGGAATACTTCAGAGTTCCATCATCTGCTGTGATGGTATCGCAGATAGCAAGCGCTGTTATCTCACCGACCCGGTCAAGCCGGTTTCTTGCGGATAATGAAATATCGGTCATCTGATAAAACGAGGTCACCCTCTTCAGGTGTATCCAGGAGAAAAGCTGTCGCGCTCTGTAAGGTTTCATTCCAAGATCTGCGGTAACCCATTTCTTCAGGTCAGGAAACGTTAAGCCGGATACCTTCACCTTGTGCTCCTTTGAGCTGCCATTCATTTGCATGCTGCATTTCCCTTCGACCATTGATGAAAGAGTATATATATAATACATGTATATGAGCGGCTTTCTCAATGAGGAGATAACAATGAAAAATCGCATCGGAATAATCGGAGGGTCTGGAGTATACTCCTTTGAAGGTATCCGAATTGAACAGCAGTTGAATACGGAGACACCATTCGGGAAACCTTCTGCCCCTCTTATCCTTGCGGATTACAATGATACACCTCTGGTATTTTTGCCTCGTCATGGAGAGGGTCATACGCTTTCACCTTCCGAGATCCCATATGCAGCTAACATTTATGCGCTGAAAAATGCAGGAGTTCGCCAGCTGATCTCTGTTTCTGCAGTTGGCAGCCTTCAGGAAATGTATCATCCCAGGTATTTCGTTATCCCTGATCAGATTTACGATCGGACCAAAGGGATCCGAAGATCGACGTATTTCGGAGGAGGAATAGTTGGTCATATCGGATTCGGTGATCCATTCTGCAGTGAGCTTTCGGAAATTCTGTTCAAGGCGGCTGAAGAAGCGGATGCAACAGTTCACAATGGTGGTACCCTCGTATGCATGGAGGGTCCCGCTTTCTCGACCAGAGCTGAAAGCAGAGTATACCGCGGCCAGGGTCATGCTGTAATCGGTATGACTGTGGTTCCGGAAGCAAAACTTGCAAGGGAAGCAGGCATATGTTATGCCACTTTATGCATGATCACGGATTACGATGTATGGCATGAAACGGAAGAGGATGTTTCAGTAGAGGCGGTTGTAGCGAATGTCAGATTGAACACCGTCCGGGCCAGGAGGACGATTGAAAACGCTCTGCATGCTATTGACATTCATAAGACTGATTGCGCCTGCCATGGAGGAAAGAGTGCGATTGAGGGAGCCATCATGACAGCGCTGGAACACCGGGGCTACCTGGCGAAGGAGCATCTGAAAGTTATCCTGGAAAGATAGTGCATTCATGAACCAGCGTATTTCCGATTTAGGGGAGAGAGGGCTGATACGGAGGCTCAGGGGAAAGTTTCCCTGTTTGTGCGGTATAGGAGATGACAGTGCTGTACTACCGGGAATTCAATGTCCTGTTGTTACCACCGACAGTTTCTTCGAAGGCACGCATTTTCATCGATGGTGGGCTCAGCCGAGGATTCTTGGAAGGCGTCTGCTGGAAGCCGCACTCTCGGACATTGCGGCGATGGGCGCAAGGGCTGAGTGGTTTTTTACGGCTTTATCCATTAATCCCAGCATTGAAGTAGACTGGATCGAGGGTTTTTATCGGGGACTGACCGAACGTGAGGATGTAACCCTCGCTGGTGGTGAGACTGTACGGGGAGAACGCCTTGGTATCACTATCACTGTCATAGGCGAGGGAGAAGAACGGGATACGCTTCTTAGAAGATCATCTCTTCGTCCCGGTGACAATCTCTGGATAAGCGGTCTTCTCGGCCGGGCTCTGGGCGCTCCTGAAAAACTTGAAAAGGTCGGTGGACTGCTAGGGGAGGATCTCAAACCATGTTCCTGTCTTCTTTCCAGTGAAGAGCTTGAGCAGCTGAGAGCTTTCCTGCAGCCGAGAGCGGAACTGGAGCTGGGAATTAAACTCAGAAAAATGGGTGTTCGCTGCGCGATAGACATTTCAGACGGGCTTTTTTCCGAAGCTGAGCACCTTTCATTGGAAAGTGGAGTTAATACTGTGCTTGAAATTGATGAAACCATATTCTTTGATTCAGTGAAGGACAAACCTCTGACCGCATCTGCCGCAGGGGAGGATTATGTTCTACTGTTCGGAGCACCGGTCGAGCTTGATTTTTCATCAGTTGGATGTTTAAAAATTGGCCGCGCTGAGACCGGAAATGGAGAAGTTACCGTATTTCTTAAAGGAGAGAGAGTAAGTATTGGCGCAATAGGATATGATCATATGGAGGTTTGAAAATGACTGATTCTGTCGAATCGAAAGAAAAGGAATTCAAGGTTTCCGGAAGCGACCTTCTTGAAAAAGTAAAAGAGCTTTTTCACCAGGGAAACATAAGACATATAATCATCAAAAATGAATCCGGTAAAACGCTGATTGAAATCCCTCTTACAATCGGGGTCCTCGGGGTTGCCCTTATACCCGCATATGCTGCCGTTGCTGCAATTGCAGCACTTGCTGTAAAATGCTCCATTGAAGTTAAAACCTCAGAAGCCCCGGACGAAAATTAGTTCGACAGGATTCCCAGATAGAACCGGGAATACTCCACTTCCCGATAATCATCCGTTCGTAGAATGATTGTTGTCATCCCTTCAATGGTGTTTTCCGGAAGGGGAAACACCAAAAGGGTATCACCGCTCCAGGAACCATCGTATATCCAGGTTTTCCAGGTGTCCCACATAGAAACCAGTTCCTCTGATTTCATTGCTCCTCTTGCCCAGTCGCAGAGTATCCCCGGAACATTGGGAACTTTATTATACACTATCTGCCCGGAAACAGGCCATTCTGTTATCAGTTCCATGTTTACTGTCTCCATGCGTTTCACGAACCGCATTACGGGACCGGTGTAATCCGGATGAAGCACAGCACCGTTATTCTGAAGCAGTACCGGATAGAAATCATCCTCGGAGGAGGGATTGAGCAGACATTCGTAGTAAATGAACTTTTCCTTCAATCCGTCTTCGAATTCCAGCAGGAATGATGGTGGTTTTCTCCAGATCTCAAGAAGTTCAGATAAAATTCCAGGATAGTCTCTTCCCGCTTCGATTGTATTCTCCGACTGTCCGTCCGAGGTACTGGAAATATTCCAGACCGCATGGTAGGAGTGCTGCGAAGGCTTTGTGGATGTGCTCACGAGGCTTTCCGGAATAGGCAGTGTTTCTATGAAACTCCCTGAATGCACACTTACGGTGAATGTTCCGGTGAAGTGTTCTCCGTAGAAGTAGACAATGGGGGCTCTTGCAACCGGTTCATTCCACTGATCCGGTGGAATGAAGTCGGAGTTCGGGGCGGTGAAGGGGTTAGTTCCGAAAATCACATTCTCTTCTGTAAATGTTACCGCCCCCCACTCATGCACGAATACCGTTTCGAAGTGGTCAGGTAGTGCAACTGTATCCATGAGGGCTGCCGCAAAAATAAGTTCGAGCATGGTCATCTCCGATCTTAAGAGAATTCCCGTTGTACTCCTGTTGTACAGTATCCATGGAAAAATATTCCAAACACCCGATGATGTACAGGACCTCCGAGGAAGCGACCCTCCGGTATTTCATTCCCTGATTGTATCGGTTATTGTATCGACATCATTACAGGAATCCAGGAGGTATTTCTTGAACACCCAGATGATCGTACATGGTATACAGGCCGTGCTTCTTGGTCTTTCGGTAGGCCTTATTCTGCTGATTATCCGGAAGCATGCCCCCGGCAGCCGGCTGAGAATGTGGGTTTTCTTCGCAGGGATTGCAGGTGCTACATATCTTGTCATGAAAATGTTCGGGGTTCCCGGGGAATCAACGTTTTCGAAGATAGCCCTTGCGGCCACCATTATTCTTTCCTCGAATATACTACTCCGAATTCTGAATCTGCTCTTCTGGGATTACCTTCTGAAAAAACAGGTTGACGTACACATACCGCGTCTCGTCATCGACATAATCAATTTTATAGTACTCGCGATAGTGGCAGTTGCCATCCTTAACGGAATATTCGGAGTTAAACTTACGGGATTTCTTGTAACATCTACCGTGCTTTCTGCCGTGATCGGTCTTTCTCTTCAGGATATACTCGGCAATCTTTTCGCCGGGCTTGCTCTTCAGATGGAAAGACCATTCAAACTTGGAGAATGGGTGAGCATGGAGGCCGAAGAGGGTGTCGTTGTCCAGATGAACTGGAGAACACTCACCATAAGAACAAGGTGCGGAGATCACGTAACAGTACCCAATGCAACGATTTCCAAGAATATCGTTACGAATTATTCCCGGCCTAACAGGAATCACATGTGCCGGATATATGTCGGCATGGCCTATGGACATCAACCCGGTGTGGTAAAAAAGGTGATTACATCCACCCTTGAAAAAATGGATGGAATTCTTGAGGTCCCGCCCCCAATGGTATTCCTCGAAGAATTCGATGAATATTCTGTCAATTACGATGTCAGGTTCTGGATAAGTGAATACCACCGGAAGCCTGAGTTAGAGAACGCCGTAAGAACAAGGATCTGGTATATCCTCAGGCGCAGAGGTCTGACCATCCCATTCCCGATCAGGGATGTTACGGTCAGAGAGGTATCCGCTGAGAACGAGGGCAGAATAAAGGAGAGTATCAAGCGGGAGGTTATCAGTGGACTCAGAAATATTGAGCTGTTCCGGCCCCTCTCATTCGATCAGATAGAGGAACTGGCCTCAAGCGCATCCAAACTCCTTTTCTCCAAGGGGGAAATACTGGTTCAACAGGGAGATTCCGGCGACTCGCTCTTCATCATCTCGGACGGTAAGGTGGATGTGTCCGTTTCCGACGCTGTTGGACGCAAAACCCATCTTGCGGACCTTCAGTCAGGAGACTACTTCGGTGAGATGAGCCTGCTTACCGGCGAACTCCGTTCGGCTTCTGTCATCGCCCTCCGGGAAACTGAAGTCATAGTTGTAAAGAAAAGAGGAATGGCTGAGCTTCTGGAGCAGGAATCTTCAATTATCGAACCTCTTTCAGCCATGCTGGAGAAAAGACTGGAAGACCTTTCAGGGAGGGTGACGGACCAGACAGCAAAGGAAGAAAAATCAGAACAGATTGACAGAAAGGATCACCTGCTCAACCGCATAAGGGATTTCTTCGGCATCAGATAATCAGGGATGAATTGGGTAATTGGGGACGGAGGTAATTCGAAAATCTAATTATCTCCGTCCCCATTGAATGATGTTTCTAGAAACCACTCTGGAAACCTTGTCGAACAATTAATTTCCCATTATTATAGTAGTGTTATCAGGATTATCCGAGTTCCCATATCCTTTTCCCGGGAGGTATTATTATGCGAGTATATTTTCTTGTAGTGCTGGCTATCTGCTTCATGGCTGCGGCCACTACACCGGATTACCAGCCGCCGGTCAAGATCAATGCGAATGGTGCGCCTATTGTACTGGGTGTAGGGCACGCTAATCCGCTTGTTACCGACTGGAGTGGTGATGGCCTCAAGGATCTTATCGTGGGTCAGTATATTTCAGGAAAGCTGCGGTACTACATCAACACCGGTACGAATGCATCACCGGTTTTCGGGAATTACACATTCCTGCAGGCTGACGGAAATGACATATCTCTTTCAGCCGGTTGATGCACCGGTGCTACAAATCCACAGGCTGTGGATTTTAATAACGACGGACTTGTTGATCTGATAGTCGGTGAAAGAAATGGATATGTCAACTACTTCAGAAGGCAGAGCGATGGTTCTCTTACCAGTGAGGGCAGGATACAGGCTTCAGGCAGTGAGCTGGATGTCGGTGAGAACTCCGCTCCTTTTCTTTTCGACTGGAATAACGATGGGATGCTTGATCTGATCGTTGGTCGTGCAGCCACGTCAGGTGGAAGTCTTCATCTTTACCTGAATCAGGGAACACCCGAAAATGCTGTTTTCACCAGCTATACTCCTGTAATGAAAGGCTCCTCACCGGTATCTTATTCCAGAAGCGTTCCCCACATGGAGGACATGAACGCGGACGGGCTTGTGGATCTTCTTGTGGGAGAAGATTACGGGCACACATATTACCTTGAGAATACAGGATCAGTTGGCGCACCTGTGTTTACTACCAGCGCAGCTATTACTGTGAATGGAACCCCTTTTGCCTGGCCCAACGGGCAGACAGACGCCACTGTTTTCGTGAACGACTGGAACGAGGATGGAGTTCTTGACATAATTCAGGGAAACTATGTTAAGAATATCTGGGTGTTTTTCGGAATCAGTACGTCTGTTGAGAACAGCTTCGAGAACGGAGTCTCGCTTACCCTTCTATCCAACCCCGTACAAGGCTCGTTATCATATACAATATCATCAGATCAGCCTGTGCCGGTTACTGTCAGCCTCATGAGCATGGACGGAAGAATGGTGAACAGGTGGGATCTGGGTACGATCAATGGTGTTACGGGTCACACTCATGCCGTTTCTGAACTGCCCAGCGGTATTTATACCATGGTTTCATCAGTAAATGAGTGTATTTCATGTCAACAGATCGTCATTATCAGATAGGTACGGGAAAAAGGGGCGACCAATCGCTATGTTTATCAGAAAGGGATTTTATCAAATCCGGTTTTCAGTCCATCCTGATAATCTGATGTTCACGGGCCCCGGGCAACCGGGGTCTTCCCCACCTTTCTCCCGTAAGTCAGTGATCATATAATCCGGGAGATGATGGCAGCAGTATATCTTGTCTGCGCTCCCCTCCGCCCATACATTGTCCCACGCCTCTTATCCTTGAAAGCTGACGGATCTTTCACTATTGTTTTCTGTAACTTACTGAAAGGAGATGACATGATCTGTTCCAACCGGCTGAGTTCTTCAGTATTTCTTGCTGTAATTGTTTCTCTGTTCTTTTCTCTGCCTGTCTGTTCAGATAATTTCAGCACGTATATTGATGAATGGGAGAGAAGAAGTGATGGCTTGGAGTATTTCAGTATACTGGGTATTCCGTCCGAAATGCTTCCCGATGGAATAGACAATCTGGATTTACTGATTCTGAGCGACCACCTTATTGAGGGTTCGGAACTTGCGGTTATAGGGTATGGTCAGGATACTCTTTGCTTTGGCACTGTAGCGTTTGATATGTTTCTGAATCCAGCCAAGGCATTTGCTTATTTCAGAAGCGAAGACAGTCTGATGATTCTTTCCTCCGAATACACCAGCAGGACGACAAGGTGCAATATGTCATATGCCTGGGAAAAAGATGAACAGATTCTCATTCCAGTCGAATCCTGGGTAAGCGACCGGTCCGCTGACCTTCTGGCATCCGCGGATTCCCTCCTTGAAATAGGTAAGATCCGGCAGGCTGCGGACAGTATAAGCATGATGCTTTACGCCTGGGCGTACTACGACGCCGGTGAACTCTGTTGCCGGTTTCTGAGGGCTGCCCACGAAGCTTCGAAGGATGCCCCTGAAGAGGATGCTCTGGAGTATTACGACGCGGCTGTTTACGCCTTCGATATTATCCAGTACGATGACACCTGGTTTATTTCCTTTGATTCGCTGGAAGATTTCATAAGGAGTGATTACGCCGAGTACATTGAAGCGGAGGAACTTGCCGGGATACTCCGTGATTACGCGGGTATATTCAGGGATAGCGGTTTCGCTGTAGAAGCTGTCTTCGACAACGTTGCGGACATACTTGAAGGGAACGAGCAGGAGTAAGCCCTGATTTTCTGCCGCCCTGCGAACGGCGATGATGCCCGAAGCAGTATGTATACCATACCGGGACTGTGATAGAAATGCTTGCTGTAAGAATCATATCTGACCATTCTTTCTGAACCAGGATCAAGAGGGGCAGAACAAGAAAGAGATATTTCAGAATCGTTTCTCCGGCATAATTCTGCCACACCCGGACCTTCTTCAGAAGAACATCCCGCATTTGCTTACTGTCCAGGCAAGCACGCTTCGGCTATACTTCCATTGTGCCCACTCGAACAGGAGCAGTATGAATTGTTTTCGGATTCTCGAACCCCTTTTCATCACTCTTACTGTACTTCTTTCATCATGTGCCGATGACTGATCCAGCCGCACGCAAGCAGACCGCGGGAGAGCGAACTGCTTAACGTAATTCCCCGCCATATTCAGAAGCTCTTTCTCGAGGGCAGGGGAGTCGACTGCACTACCGGCTGCATTTTTCTGCTTGACATCACCGGCTTCACAGCAATGACCGAGGAACTTATGACCCATGGAAAAGCAGGCGCTGAGGTTCTCTCGAGTATCCTGGGGAGGATATTTTCCAGAGCTGTGAGGGAGATCTACAGTCGGGGAGGTATGATAGCGCAGTTCGAGGGGGATTCGGTAATAGCGGTATTCCCGGTAGATCGGCCTCAGGACGCGCTGGATGCGGCTGGATCACTGAACATCTATTTTAAGAAGAACCTTCATCGCAGAACCAGGTTTGGTAACTGGAAGGTTTCAGCAAGGCTGGTTCTTGCCGGAGGTCCCATTGAGTGGGGAATCATCGGGAAGAAAAGGTTGATCCATTACTTAAAGGGCGATCCGATTACAAGGGCCTCCTCACTTTTATCAGCAGCCAGCCCTGTCAGCCTGCATATCGATGACAGTTTCCCGGTCATTGAAGAAGGCAGCGTCGAGACAGCAATTACCGATTCAGAAGGTATATACAGGGGCCTCTTCGATAACACTTGCAGGATAAGGAAGAGTGTAGCGGAACGTTTCGTGCCTGATCTCGTACTGTCCAGCAGACTCACCGGAGAATTCCGCGACATAACCACCGTTTTCGTAGCCTTGCGCCGATCACCGGCGGAGAAGATGCGCAGCTCTATCCGAAGTATTCTGGGGAAGGCTGCCTACTATGGAGGGTTTGTAAGCGGGCTTTACTTCACATCCGGAGAGCCGGTAATTACAATCCTCTTCGGCGCGCCCGTAGCATGGGAGAACAATGAATCCAGGGGATGCCGATTCGCCTGTGATCTGAAAAAATCAATCGGTGAACACATGAGGTGCGGGATAGTCTCAGGTACGGTTTACGCAGGGATGACCGGCAATTCCAGGAGATGTATCTACACTGTTTTCGGTGATACGATCAATACGTCCGCCAGGCTGGTATTCAAGGCCGGATGGGGCGATGTACTGGTATCCGAAGGGACAACAGTCATAACTGACAAGGAGTTTGCCTGGAGCGACAGAATCAGCTGTTCATTGAGGGGTAAAAGTGAGGACACTGTGGCCTTCAGCCTTCTTCGCGGTCAGGATTCGGGTATCAGACGGATATACAAGGGAGATATGCTGGGACGTTCCTCCGAACTGCGCTTCATTCGAACGCGGTTGTATGCTCTGAAGCGTGGAGCTTTCGCCGGCATAACCACCGTATACGGCGAGGCGGGTATAGGTAAATCCAGGCTGATTCACGAAGCGGCAATGGAGCATGAAGGATCATTCCAGGCCTTCATTTTGCGATGTGACGATATACTTAGAACCAGTCTCAATCCTTTCGAGTACTTTTTCAGGGATTACTTCAGGCAATCGAGTTCCAAGTCTAAAGAGGAGAATAGAAGAGCGTTCGAAGAGGGAATTGAATCTCTGGCAGCAAGGCTTGAATCCTGCGGAGCCAAATCTGCGCCTTACCTGGCGGAGAATCTGCGCATGTCTCAATCGATGATTGGTTCTGTGCTGGGGCACTTCCGGGAAGGCTCAACCTTCGAACAGCTTGATTCCGGAGAGAGGTTCGAGAATATAGCCGTTGCCACAGGAACCCTGATCGGAGCACTGGCAACGATCCAGCCTCTTATCCTCATCGCAGAGGATCTTCAGTGGATGGACGATGATTCAAAAAGGCTGCTTGGCTTCATCTCGGGTGAGCTGGCGAAGTATCCGGTGGCGCTGCTCATCTCCAGCAGATACAGGGATGACGGTTCAAAGCCGGAAACCGGAGTAGAACAAAGACTTGATTACACATCCATCGATCTTAAGCCTGTCGATGAAGAAGCTTCCCGATCCATTGTATGCGTGCATTTCTCCCATGATCCAGAACCTGATCTCATCTCTTTCATTCAGGAAAGAACCCGGGGAAATCCCTTCTATATCGATCAGTTCTGCGTTTACCTTAAGAATGCGGGATTTGTGGAGCTTCGGGAAAAGGGTTGGAGGCTTGTATCGCGCAACCTGGAAGTTCCATCGGGTATCCTGTCAATACTGGTTGCCAGAATGGACAGGCTGCACCGCAGGCTAAAGAAGCTGGTTCAGACGGCTTCGGTTCTGGGCCAGGAATTCGACCTGAATGTGCTCTCTGAAATCTCAGAAGAAAGGAACACAGACTCTCTGCTGTGGCAGGGCGTCAGCGAACAGCTCTGGACCAGAACTAAGGAAACCACATACGCTTTCAACCATGCTCTGTATAAAGACGCGGCATACGGCATGCTGCTTGAACGGGAACTTAAGAAGCTGCACATAAAGGCGGCCGATGTGATATTGAGCAGGAATGCCGATGACCCCGACAAGGTGGCTGGTAAGATAGCATTTCACCTGGAAAACTCCGGGAAACACTCAGAAGCCTCCGAATGGGGATGGAAGGCGCTCCTTCAGGCGGATGAGAACAGCAGGCTTCATGATTGCCTGCAGTGGGCCGATAAACTTCAGTCCATGCTTATGAAGAACAGTACACATGGCAGTAGACCGCAGCTGCTGTGCAATGTTCTGTTCAGAAGAAATCGTGTCCTGTCCGAACTGAGCAGACATGCGGAACAGAAGGAAAACCTCGAGCTGCTCAAGAAGATGTGTAAGGATGAATGCTGGGAAGACAGAACCACCGATCTTCTTACCATACAGGCGCATTACTGCAATAGTACCGGAAGGGTGGATGATGCCTTTGCCCTTTATGAGAAGGGCCTGGAAGCTGCCGAAAGGGAGAAGGATCTTAAAAGCCAGGCGAGGATACTGGGCAATATAGGGATCCTGCACAGGGCTTCCGGGCATATCGAAAAAGCAGGAGAATGCTACGGAAGGGCACTTGGAACACTCAGAAAATTAGGTGACAGAAGGGGTGAAGGCAATATCCTTGGTAATCTGGCTCTTCTGCTGCGGCATCAGGGTCGCACCGCAGAGGCTGAGAACCATTATCTGCAGGCCCTCAGGATATACCGGGAATCAGGTAACAGAAGGGCGGAAGGCTATATCCTCAACGGCCTGGGGAACCTGTCAGAAGATAAAGATACTGCTCTTGATTGGTTCCGGATGGCTTTGAGCATAAACAGAGAGGTAGGCGACAGGAAAGCCGTCGGCATTGCCCTTGGCAATATAGGCCAGATCGAATCTGACAGAGGACAATTCGAGACAGCAGCTGAGAAGCTGTACAAAGCTCTTGATATCTTCAGAGATATAGATGACCTCCCGCTTCAGGCCGGGACACTCATCTTCATAGGAGAGATGTACATGTTCCGAGGAGATCTGGATGCCGCATACTCGAACATTCAGAAATCCATTGATATATCCAGGAGGAGCAAACGAAGACGTACCGAGGTCACTGCAACAATCCTTCTGGGAAGGATAACAGTACTGAAGGGTGACATTGAAAGCGCCCTTGAACTGTACAGACAGAGCTTTGACCAGATAATCAGATACGGGTTTTCATACGAGATCGACGAGAACTTCACCCGGCTTCGCAAGCTTCTTATTGAAAATGGAACCGACCCTTCCGTTCTTCCATGGCCACCGGAATGGGATCCAATAGATTCTTAATCGGCCCCGACATTACCCCTTTACAACTCCCAGCGGTTTGAGCCTGACAAGCGGTTTTACAAGGTCGAGCTGCGCCTTCATAACTTCTTCGATGTCTTTGTAGGCGTCCGGAGCTTCACTGAGATCCAGCAGGGGAGCTCCCTTTTTCCTTTTTCCGAAACCACTGTACTTCTTCCAGCCGCTGAAGACCACATCTTTCATAGAGGCGTCACAGCGGGCTAACACAAGTTTCCGGGAAGCTTCCCGTCTTCCCATTACTCTGCCTGCGCCGTGGGAACAGCTGCAGAATGAATCAGGATTGCCCAGTCCCTGCACAATGTAGGAATGAGTTCCCATGCTGCCGGGGACGATGCCTTCCTGGCCCTTCATCGCGGAGGTGGCACCCTTACGGTGCACCCATACATCCCTGCCGAAGTGGTTCTCCAGAGCCGCGTAGTTATGATGGATATTGACCTGATCGCAGAACCGGGCGTCGGTTATTACTCCCGCATAGATCTCTCTGAAAGATTCCATAAGTCTTTTCCTGTTTTCCAGGGCGTAGTCCAGAGCGAATATCATGTCCCTTATGTAAGCCCTCCCTTCGTTCGATTCGACAGGGAGGAAGGAAAGATCCTGTGCCGGCAGTACTTCTCGATGATTCCTGCAGTGCTTAAGCGCAACCTTGTGATGATGATTGGCGATGCGGTAACCGATATTTCTTGATCCGGAGTGGACCATGAGCCAGATGAAACCATCGTCACCTTCCTGTACTTCAATGAAATGATTCCCGCCTCCGAGTGTTCCAAGGCTGCGCACGGCAAGCTCTCTGCCTCTTTTATCGAGCCATCCGGGGAGCCTGCCCCAATGCTCCCATTTCTGCGTGGACCGATGGGAATGACCCTCTCCCGTCGGAATGTACCTTCCCGCTTTTTCCACAATACCCCTGAGGTCAGCTTTACTGATGCCTGCAGCTGATGTATCGGTACGGACAGCCACTATGCCGCAGCCTATGTCAACCCCTACCGCATAGGGTATGATGGCTTTAGCGCAGGCAATAACGCCTCCGATCGGCATGCCGTACCCCGGATGACAGTCAGACATTATCGCCACATGGTGAAACATCTGACTGTGTCGGGAGAGGTTCACAGCCTGATCCATGGCAGTCTTCTCAACATTACGGCACCACGACAGAATTGGTATTCTGCCGGAATCGGAATCTGTCCACTCCACAGCTGCCTCCGAAAATGCTATTCTTCTGAAATAGCTCTTTACTCCTTTATGGAGATAATGGAATTCCACCGTAAAAGAAAGGGCTGTTGACTCCATCCGTTCTTTTCCACATGAGTATTCAAACTGAAAATACTCCTTTTCAGGAGGTTGGATAGATGATTTCAGGTTTCATTTGTACGCTGATCATTGCTGCGGGTTTCCCCGGTCCCGAAAGCAGGGCAGACTATGCGATGGATGTACGGCTTGAGCCTGATTCCAGCATGGTTTTCGGACATTCTGAAATCTTCTTTACCAACGGAGTGGACTTCCCGGTTGATACGCTCTGGCTCCACCTTTATCCTAACGCCTACCGTGATTTCACAACGGCCTTCGGTCAGGATCTTGAGGCTGTGGGCCGCTATTGCTTCAGAGCGTCTCCCGTGTCTGAAAAGGGTTGGATAGATCTTTCAGACTGGAGCCTGAACGGGAATCCGGTTGATGTTTCCGTAGACGGCTGCCTGGGTTTCATAAGCCTCGATTCTCCCCTCGATCCTGGAGAAACCGTGCTGCTTCAGGGTGACTTCAGTGTACATGTACCCAGCTTCTGGAGCAGGATGGGGCATCTGGGAGATACGTACCAGATCACGCAATGGTACCCGAAGATGTGCGTTCTTGATGAGAGGGGGTGGCACAGGGGCAGATACAGATGGAGGGGTGAATTCTACAGCGATTTCGGTGACTACACTGTGGTTCTGGATGTTCCTGATAATTTCACCACAGCCGCAACAGGGTTTGCTGCAGACATTGCTCTTTCGGATGATTCGCTGAGGAGAATTGAAACATGGAAAGCGTACAATGTTCATGATTTCGCCTGGTCCGCAAGTCCGGATTATACCTTAAGGGAGTATACCTACGTTTATCCTGAAAGTCTGGGCGCCTGTTCGATCAGCGTACACCTTGTTCTTCTGGACGATGATGAGGACCACTGGTCGGATGTACCGGCAATTATCGACTCCACGCTGCTTTATTACGGAGAGTGGTACGTGCCTTATCCCTACGATGATCTCTGGGTTGTGGAACCGGTGGTTCTGATGGCCGGAGGCATGGAGTACCCCCAGTTCGTATTTTCAGGAGCCGATATCCCGATGACAAGAGCCCTTGAGATGGTCACATCACATGAGATAGGACACCAGTGGTTCTACGGTATGCTTGGAAACGATGAAGTTGATGAAGCCTGGCTTGACGAAGGGATGAATACGTTCAGTGAACTCCGCTACATGCAGAGGAGGCACGGATTCTCGGGCAATATATCCACAACCCCCGACTGGATTATGGAGATAAGCGATCAGGATATCAGCCTCATGGCATACGCCACTGGTACCGCAGCCGGAGAAGAGGTCCCTGTGCTCAGCGATGCGACATCAGCCGGTGACGGCAGCCATCCATACGGGTTCACCTACTATACCAAGCCTGCATTCTTTCTCAGGATGCTTCAGCGTCAGGTTGGAGAAAATGACTTTGAAAGGATAATGTCCATCTACTTCAGCCGCTTCATGTACCGCCACCCCCATACTGATGATTTCCAGGCTGTTGTGGAGGAAGTCACCGGAAGAACATGGGAGAGGGAATTCGATTTCTGGCTCAGGGGAACAGGGAATGCCGATGTAAGGATAAGGAGTATTGACGAAGCAGGTGATTCAACCACCGTCATAGTTGAAGGAGATGTTCCCCATTATGTGGAGCTTGATCTGCTTTTTCTTTCAGGAAACGATTCGCTTCTGACTGAATTTACCCTGACACCGGGAATTGATGATACCGTAACCGTACAGGGCAGCTGGAACTCAACTGTCGCGGATCCGTTTCTCTGCATGCCCGACAGGGCTCCCTGGAATAACGCTCTTCCACCGCTGAGCCAGATTAAGCCGATGTTCCTGCCATTTCCCAGACCCACTCATTACAGCCTGTGGATTCTGCCGTTCCCATCGTATGCCGCTGGTTCATGGAGAGGGGAGATTCTTTGCATGTCCGCCGCCATTCCTTCCTGCATGGGTGGTCCGTACACATGGTCGGCTAACGCATCTATCCCCTTTGAAAGCGGGAGTTTTTCCGATTGGGGAGCTACTTTCCATGCTCCGCTTTTCAGGGGATACCGCAGGAGTCTCTACCTGTCCACCGGCATCTCCAGGGGGTACGGAACAGGAAGCGCCAATCTGGGCGCAGACTATTTTATGGGAGGAGGAGTGGCAACGGATACTCATTTTAAGATTTCTCTTGACATGGAACTCTTCAGTGTGGAGGACACCACGGTATACGGGAGCCGTAATGTTGAACCGGGCAGTGCGTTTGAATTCTCAGCAGGACTTTCAGCTATCGACCGAAACTTCGGAATATCATGGAAAGGCGATCTGAACGCGCTGGCTTCACCCGGATGGAATGACGGCCCATATGCACGGATGGACGGTGAACTCAATATCACCTCAAGGATTGTCGGCAACTACCTTGCACGAACCAGGATTTACGCTGGCAGAATTGCGGGAGATGCTCCCCTTCACGTCTTCCTCAGGCCTGGAGGGGGGCTTTTCGCAGGAGGCATCACGGGGGCGTTTCTGCCACCGGATGGCTTGCTGTCTCCTCAGGAGCACTACTTTGTACGGTCCGGTCCGGCGCTGCCCGGTTACCAGAACAGCCCTGTCCGGGGAAGAGCGGCTGTTTCAATAGAGCAGAGGCTGCCTGTTCCGTTCCTTTTTCTTCCTATTGAGATATTCGGAGGGGCAGGCTGGCTTGCCGATGGTTTTGGTGATTTTTCCGGGGACACTTTCCTCGCGAATGGAGGATTCACCCTGAGAATCGCCTTCCTTGAAGCACTGTTCCCGATCTGGGTATCGGATCCCGTCGATGGTGAGAACAACTGGGAGTTCAGGTGGCGGATAGGGCTGTCACCGGCAGGCTTCCCTGATTTGTACTGACAGGTATAAGGATTATGATGAAAGCTCTTCTGTTGATTGTTGTTCTGTTTCTGACCGGTTCAGCTTTCTCAGAAGGGGAGGACTCACACTCAACTGAGGACAGCACGCATACCGGCCTGTTCGAATTGATCATGGAATTAACCGGCAGTACAGTGCGTTCCTGGGCTAAACCAATAGAGTATGTAGATATGGACAGAATGATGGAACTGATCGAGAGCGGCCTTATTTCCTTCCATAAAGCCGACTGGTACGCGGTAGTGGATGATGAGTAATTCGGTTCAGTGTGTTCTATGCCCGCATCTGTGCACCCTTGCTCCGGGTGAGCGCGGAAGGTGCAGTGTCAGGCTGAATATGGAGGGTGAACTTGTAAGCCTTGTGTACGGTCGGCCTGTTGCCGTCCATATCGATCCTGTCGAGAAGAAACCTCTCTTTCATTTCATGCCTGGAATTGATGTATTCTCCATCGCCACAGCAGGCTGTAATCTGAAGTGCGAATTCTGCCAGAACTGGGAAATATCCCAGGCCGCCCCCGAGGATTTAACCCCATACGACATGTCTCCCGAAGTGGTTGTTGAGAATGCACTGGACTACGGGTGCGAAGCCATCGCGTATACCTACACCGAACCTGTTGTCTACTTCGAATACACAAGGGACTGCGCCAGGCTGGCCCGTGATGCGGGGATAAAAAACATCCTCGTTACCGCCGGTTACATTAATCCAGGACCACTCTCAGAATTGTCGGAATATGTAGACGCTGCAAATGTAGACCTGAAATCAATGTCCGATACTTACTACAGAAATATCTGTGGAGGAACTCTTCAGCCGGTGCTTGACACGATTATTCAGCTGAAGGAATCGGGTACCTGGGTTGAGGTTACGAACCTTATCGTACCAACCTTGAACGATGATCCTGATGAAATCGACGCTCTTGCCAGGTGGGTGCTTGAACACACCGGCAGCGATACACCGCTTCATTTTTCAAGGTTCTTTCCCATGTACAGGCTCACGGATCTGCCTCCTACGCCTCTCGATACGCTTCAGGGAGCGAGGGACAGGGCTAAGGATATTGGTCTCAATCACGTGTATGTGGGAAATGCCGTTACCCCGGAAGGCATGATAACGAAGTGTCCCGAATGCGGCGGGACACTCATTGCCAGACACGGCTACATGATAACGGAGAACAACATTCTGAATGGAAATTGCGGTAACTGTTCAGCCCCGATTGCCGGGGTCTGGGATGGAATGGAGGAGTAGTGAAGGAAAGAATAACCAGGCGCAGATTTATGTTAAACGCTTGTATGCTGCTTTTTTCGGCAGTTGCTGCCGCTGGTGGCGCAAAATTGAGCGGCAGGGAGAGTGCTGATAAGCCCGAAGTTAGAAGAACCTCCAGGAAAAAGGCGGATTACTACAGGGAGCTGGCGGGATGAGAATACTTGCGCTTGCATCCGCTTTTCTGATTGCATGTGGAGGCAATTCCCCCGCACAGGAAAGAATCACTCATGGTGGCGGCATGTTGAGACCCCCGGCAGTAGCGGGAAGATTCTACCCCGGAGATTCCGCCGGGCTCGCTACAATGGTAGACAGCCTTATTGGAACATCGCATATCCAGAATTCTTCTGAAGACATAATCGCCGGAGTGGTTCCCCACGCGGGATACGTATTCAGCGGCGCTACTGCCGCAGATTTCTATAGCTCCATTGAAGGTGTTGATTACGATGTCGTTGTAATTATAGGGCCTTCGCACAGAGTCTCATTCGGCGGGTTTTCCGTTTTTGAAGGCAACGGATACCTTACTCCGCTGGGCGAGGTTGCCGTGGCGACTGACGTTGCCGAGCGGCTCAGGGAATCGCACCCATCAGCCTCTTTCATTCCCAGGGCTCACGAATCCGAACACTGTCTTGAAGTACAGCTTCCCTTCCTGCAGAGGGTACTCCAGCCCGGTTTTAGAATTGTGCCGATTGTGATTGGCAATACCGGACCCGATGAACTGAAATACATGGCGGAACTGATGCTTGCGGAGGCTTACGACCAGCGTATTCTTGTGATCGCCAGCAGCGATCTGTCCCATTACCCTCCAATGGAACTGGCGGAAGAGGTGGATTTACGCACCGCTGAGGCTATTCTGCATGGAGACATGGATAACTTTCTCGAAACCACTTCTGCTGACTTGCTGCCCCGTGAACTCGACACCTTTGCCTGCGGAAGGCTTCCCATTGCGCTTGTCATGTCCTATTCAGCGCTCTATCCCGATGTAACTGTAAAGCTGCTTTCCATGACTACCAGCGCAGAATTTTCAGGCGATGATTCGCAGGTGGTGGGATACACTTCAATCGCATTCGCAACGCCGGCGTTCGAACCCTCCGCATGGAGCATATCCCGCGAAGGCATGGATATTCTTCTGGAGATAGCCGCCTCATCCGTCCGTTGCGCCGTTGAAGGGAAAGATTATAGCCTGCCCGAAAGACTCCCCGCTGAACTTGAGGTTTCAAGGGGAGCCTTCGTTACACTGAGAAGTAACGGCCGGCTGAGGGGATGTATAGGATCAATGCGTCCGGTCAGCCCACTCGCGGAAACAGTAATGTATATGGCCCGTTCCGCTGCGCTTGAGGATCCTCGATTTATCCCCGTGACAGAGGCGGAGCTGCAGGAGCTGGAGTATGAAATATCGGTGCTTACTCCGCTGCAGATTCTTGATGACTGGCGTGATGTGGTGGTGGGTACCGATGGCCTTATTATCTCGGGTGCCGGAGGAAGATCCGGAGTGCTGCTGCCACAGGTTCCAGTGGAGCAGGGTTGGAACAGGGTGGAGTTCCTGGAAGGTGTCTGCCTGAAAGCGGGACTGGACCGGAACGCATACCTGGGAGATGTAACCCTTTACCGTTTCCAGGCTCAGGTTTTCGGAGAAGATGAAAACACATTCCAGGAATAGAAAGGAATCCTTTTCCGGTTTTTCCATTTTCACGGGAGGACTCCTTTCAATTCTGGTTCAGGCGGTTGTTTTAAGGGAAGCGCTTTTCGGCCGTCACCAGGCGGAACTTGCATCCGGAATCGTTCTGGCCGCATGGATAATCGGGGCAGGTCTCGGCGCTGCTGCGGGCGGCAGAGCTTCCAGGCACAGACTGTACTGGATGGCCGGAATAGTCATTCTGCCGATTCTGGGGTTCCTTCAGATTGCCGCATCGAGGGCAGGTATTCTGCCGCTGGCAATAACCGTGCTTCCCGCCGGATTCGCTGCCGGTATTGTGTTTATACAGCCCTTCGCCTTCGAAAGACCGGGCAGGATCTATGCGTTTGAAGCGCTGGGCGCCGCCGCAGGTGGAGCGATTTTTGTCCTTCTTTCCCCTTATCTTCTTGCGGGTGAACTGCTGGCAGTATCAATTTTCTTCTCCATCATCGGTCTTCTGTCATGCAGGAGTACCCTTTCCGCTCTGATACTTGCGGTTGTTCTGTTTGCGTCACAGCTATTTTCCATTCCGGAGGGTTTCAGCAGACGGCTTGGATCTATGGCTTTCGGCAACTACGAAAATGTTCAGGTTTATCCGTCTCCCTACGGTGAAGTGGTCACGGCTTCCCGAACAGGCCAGTACATGGTGTTCAGGAGCGGACTGCTTGAAGCGACATGGCCTTCTCTTGAATCGGCGGAGGAAACCGTGACTGTTCCTCTTGCCGCTTCTCTGCCCTCAACAGTGCTTTATATAGGTTCATCTCCGGAGGAGGCCGGAATAATATGCAGCTGGCCTACGGTTAACCGCTGTGTTACGGTTGTTCTCGACAGGACGCTGGCTGAAGTGATTGAATATCCGGGTGAAATCAGGATAGGTGACGGCCGGCATTACCTGACAGGCGACGAGTTTTCGTACGATCTCATTATCGTTTCGGCAGGCCAGCCCCTGACACTTCTCTCGAATCGCTATTACACCGCTCGATTCATGAAGCTCCTTGCCGGAAGACTTGCCCCGGGAGGTATGGCCGCAATCCACCTGCCGGGTGGGATCAACAGGCTGCATCCTCTGGAGGCGGAACTGGCGCATTCCGTTATGCTGGCTTCAGAAAGCAGTTTCCGGTGGAACAGGATCATTCCCGTTTCAGGCCTTATGCTCATGGTCGGGAACGGCACGGAACCATCCTTTGAAGGAGCAGTACTTGCCGAAAGAATGGACTCCCTGGGTGTTGCGGGCCTGTACGTTAATTCCGGTACTCTTCCGAGCGATCTTTCAGCCTTCCGAACGGCCGCTTTTGATGACCAGATCGTTTCGGCAGATGCGGAAACCAACACGGATCTACATCCTGAAGGCTTCAGAATAGCGCATGAATTGTGGGATTTCAGGATGCAAGAGGGGGAAAAGGTTGATCTGACCATACCTGCCGCAGGCCTGTTCATGCTGATTATGGTAGTTGCTGCCGTACTCTCCGGTAAGCCGCTGACTTCACTGGGGGTTGCGGCGGCAGGGTTTACGGGACTCTCCGTCGAAGTGATCACACTGGTGTCGATTCAGGCAGCGACCGGTTATTCGTGGGTGCTTGTGGGGGCAGTTACGGGAATATTCATGACAGGCGGAGCGCTGGGCGCGTTCTGGACAGATAAGGGAATCTTCAAGGATCCCGCCAGGATCATTACCCTCTCGGGAATAGCAGCCCTCTTCTGCGCCGCCACCCTTCATCTTTACAGTACCGGCCTTTTTGGCGGGTTCTTTCTGACTCTTTGTCTTCTTCTTGGAACGTTTGTATGCGGAGTATCATGCGGTGGGATCTTTCCATCCGCCGCAAAAGTTCTTGGAACCGGTAACACTGGAAGAATCGGTCTTCTGGACCTTGCAGAGCACGGAGGCAGCGCAGCGGCATCCCTGCTTATGCCGCTTGTTCTGTTTCCTCTGCTCGGCGCCGTAAAAGTTCTGTTGATAGCGACCGCATGGGTTGCGATCTGGACAGTTGTCCTGCGGCACCGCTGATTCAGATATGAAATGGGAAAGGGGGCGGAGAACATCCCTCCCGGGTGAAGCTGCCTGTTAGATGGAACTGTAACTGAATTACTGGCTACTTATACATCCTCCATAATTCTGCCAGGTTTGGTTGATTCACAATCTGATTTCTGTATATTGACCCGTGGGAGTTATACTGCTGCGGAGTTTCATCAACACTTTCGTTTACAGGGAGAACTGAATGGCACATGATTTTGGATCAAGCCTGAGAGACAGACTGATCCGGTACAGAGGGGCATCGGATACTGCCGTTGATGAAAGAGGAGAGTTGAAACCGGGCGAAAGACGGGACATAGCTGTTCTTTTTCTTGACCTTGAAGGCTTCACTTCCCTCTCAGAGAAACTGGATCATGAAGCAGTTCATGATATAGCCGGGGGAATCATGGACGCGCTGGTTGATGTTACTCAGCGGTTCGGTGGATACGTTGACAAGATCGAAGGCGACAGGATAATGGTTCTCTTCGGTGCCAGGCAGGCGGGGGAGAACGACAGTACAAGGGCGGTTTTATCCGGATTCATGATGCTCGACACAATAAAGGCGGCAAATGATATCCTTTCCGATACAGGTATCCTAATCACTGCCAGGGTGGGGATAAACAGCGGCCCGGTAACTTTAGCTCCCGATGCCATAGATCATCTGACCGCTATGGGAAGAACGGTGAACCTTGCTTCCCGCATGGAGGGGGCTGCAAAAGCCGATACCATTCTGGTTCCAAATACGTTTCATGAAAAGTGCAGGGATCAGTTCAAATGGGAAGATATGGGAATTATGAAACTGAAAGGTATCAGCAGCCCTGTTCATGCCTGGCGTCCTACGGGTTCCATATCCTCCAGCAGACCGCGCTGGGAGCGTGTATCCACGGTTCGCCGTTCGGATTTCGCAGGAAGGTCGGCTGAAATGGGCAGGCTGAGGAAGAAGCTGCTTGACCAGAAATCGCGGAGCACAGGGAAAAGCCGACTTGGTGGAGCAAAGCACATTGTTCTGGGCATTAAGGGCGAAGCGGGGATTGGAAAATCCCGCCTTGTTCATGAGTTCATTCAGCAGCATTGTAACGATGATGAGAATATCGCGGTCTTGAAAGGTCAGGCTCTTTCGTACGCTCAGTCCGCTTACTGCCTCTGGACAGGACTTCTTCGTAATCTGCTTGATATTGAGCAGGACTGCAGACTGGATTACAAAGAATTCAGGCAGAAAATCCACATTTTCAGTGATGACAGTGAATTGATGGATTCAGTGCCCTTTCTGGCCGAACTCCTCTCGATCAGATCCGGTGATAGAAGGCTGGCTGAACTGGACAGCAAGGCTATAGCTCTTGAAACCAGAATAGCCTTCAGGAATCTTCTAAAGGCCATGGCTGACAAAAGACAGCTGATAGTGGTTCTGGATGACCTGCACTGCATTAACTCCATGTGCCGCAATGTGCTGGAATTCATTATCAGCAACTGCAGTACAGAAAGGCCGATTCTTTTTCTTCTGATCTACAGGCCGGAAAGGGATGATGGCAAAGTGGTGGAGTTCGATATCATGTTCAGCTACGCTGAACTGGAAGAAATATCCCTCTCCAGTATCGATGAACAATCCTGTCATGATATAATCACGAAGATGCTGTCGTGTATCAGTGTTGAGGATACTGGAAAAGCCTCCCCGAAGGTAGAAGAATTTCTCATGAAGCATTCCCGGGGAAATCCGTTCTTTCTTGAAGAACTCATCCTTGATCTTGCCGAATCGGATTCGCTGAATGAAAACAACGGACAGTGGGTGTTCAGCAGCCAGATCAGGGAGATATACATACCCTCCTCGCTGACAGGACTGCTTCAGTCGAGAGTTGACCGTCTGTCAGATGAATTGAAAGGCGTCCTTCAGAAATCCTCAGTACTGGGAGTCGAGTTCCAGTTCAAGCTGTACAAGAGGCTTGCTACAGAACTTTCGTTGGATGAAAACAGCAGATCCATTTTTAACAACCTGGAGCGCAGGCAGTTCCTTATTGGCAAGGGAACAGCATTCGAGCAGAAGTATGCGTTCCGACACATTCTGATACGCGATACTGCCTACAACAGTATACTGGAGAGCAACAAGAAGATTCTTCACAGGATCATAGCCAGGCTGATCGAAGAGATGTATCCAGATGATGAGCAGGAAGTCGCTGATATCCTTGCACATCACTGGGAAAGAGCCGATAAGAGGGAGAAGGCAATTCAATGGGGTATTATCAGCTTGAAGTACGCCGTGGAGACTTACCAGCATGAAAAGGCTCTGGAATCATCGGAAAAGCTTGAATCCTGGATATTGGAACAGTCGCTGGACATGGAAAGCATCGAAAATCTGCTTGAGGTATTGTCGCGCAGAAACGAAACTCTTAATCTTTTAGGCAGGAGGAGGGAACAGGAGCAGCTGCTTATCAGAATGAAGGACATTTCTGAGGCGCATGAAATCCCTGCCTGGCAGGGTAAAATACAGTTCGCTCTTGGAATCGTTTTCAGAATCACCGGTCGTATGAACGAAGCTGAAGAATGCTACCACATCGCTCTTGAAATCCATCGAAGATGCCAGGACCGTAAGCAGGAGAGCATGGTCCTCTGCAATCTGGGTATGCTCACCAGAATTCAGGGCAGGACGGATGAAGCACAGGAGTATTTTGAGACAGCCCTTGAAATGAACCTCGAAGAGGGTGACCGTAAAATAGAGGGAATACTGCTTGGAAATCTCGGTAACTTCTATTTCGATCAGGAGCGGATGGATAAAGCTATCGAATACTACGAAAAAGCTCTGGAAATCAACAGGGAAACGGGGGACAGGAGGAATGAAGGAATTGCCCTGGGAAATCTCGGGAATCCCTATATATCAAAAAATGAGATTGAACAGGCTCTGAATTATTACAAGCAGGCGCTTGAACTTCACAGGGAGATAGGCAACCGGAAAAGCGAAGGAGTAACACTGGGAAACCTTGGAGCCCTTTATTACGAGCATGATCTATATGAAGAATCCCTGGAATACTACGAAAAGGCACTTGAGATACACCTTGAAGTTGGTAACCGCTGGCTTGAAGCCATTACTCTCGCCGATCTTGCGTTACTCCGAATGAAGCAGAGCGATCATAAGGCGGCGCTGGAGTATTACCAGGATACCCTTTCAATTATTGAAGAGCTGAAGATGACCAACAGAGGATTTGACCGTTTTGAAGAGCTTCGCGATAGCCTGCTTTCCTGCGGCTTTTCAGAACTGGAAGCAACCTGGCCCCGGCATTGGTAGGGTCAGGTCTTGCATTTGAGCATCATTATCATAATATATATAATACCATAATATTAAATGCTATTAACGATAGAGAATCTTTACTATAAACATTGACATGGCAAGGCTTAGCTGTTAAGAATAAATGATCACGGCCGGATAAGCAGTTTGTGAGCGATATACCTGCGGCGTTGCCTATAGAGTTGAATTCAGTTTAGTATTATCAGAAAGAGGGGAAATATCATGAAAACACTTATCCTTTACGGTTTCATATCAATCCTGCTGCTTGCCACAATTGTATCATGCGGCAATTCGACATCACCTGTGGATCCTGTTGTTTCAGATGGAGCCTGGGCTGGAACACTATCATTATCAGGTGAATCAATCACTTTCACGGTAGGCAGTAATCAGGTCAGGAATCTTCAGGTTACTTTCGTTTACTGGGGCTCTGCTCTGCCGGCGGATACCATAATATGGACTCCTGATGACGCGATGATTTCGGATAACAAGTTTCATATGACTGATACACTCAGCAACGGGCACTACAGTTATTCAATGAGCATTAATGGTACATTTGATCCTCCTTCCAATGTTTCCGGCATGTTCGGAACGACGGGATTGTATGACAGTCTTGGTACTCATCATTCAACCAGTGATTCCTGCTCCTGGTCCGGCAACCATAATTGAAAACCGATTCATCTCTGAGATAGGACAAAGCAAAAACGACCCACAAGGGGCCGTATTCATTTTGTGGCGACCCCAACGGGGATCGAACCCGTGTTGCCGGCGTGAAAGGCCAGTGTCCTAACCGCTAGACGATGGGGTCGCCGAAAGCTACCAACAATGGTAACAGAAGTCTATTTCGTCAATACCCTGTGATGAACCGCGGGAGAATACCTTCCACCCGCTCCGCTCAATCAGTGCAAATCACCAGTGTCCGATTCCAGGAGAATCTGGTGAGCCGCGGGGGGATCGAACCCCCGACCCTCTGATTAAAAGTCAGATGCTCTACCAACTGAGCTAGCGGCTCACAAATACGGGCTTTCGGACAGCCGGTAAAATGTATAATCCAGCGCAAAAACGCAAGAGCCAGAATATTACTGACTACTATATTCAAGAGTTCTACATCATCGATCATCGGCAGCTGAGTTTCTGAGTAACCGGAACAGATTGGACGTATGAATTGAAGGGTATGGATCATTCTTCTGGCTGCACTGGCTGTTCGTATCGTATCGAACGCATAGGAAAGGGGCATGCAAGTAATGCATACTCCTTTCTGAGTTACTATCTTTTTCAGCTAGCCCGAGTTTCCTAGTTATGATTTAACATCGCTGTAACTTACTTATTAACAACATATACCGCAAGCGTAATCCTTACCCTAAAAGTCCATTCTTATCTTCTCTTAATCCGAGAACATCGATCAGTTTGTCCTGAAGTTCAGATGTCCTGCTCAACATCGCCTGTTTTCGTTCAATCTTTTGCCGACGCTTCTTGGGATAAATGTTGATAACCTGCCGCATGTTGTCCAACTCCGCAGGTAGTGATCAAACTCATTCTTTAGTTTACCGTTGTCGGGATTTACCCTGGCATCCTCTACAAGCCATCTAACGCGACCGTAGAGCTGATTCTTAACAGCAGTAGCCTTTATGTCATTGTAAAATACATGAATCTAATCTGAGCGATTCGCCGTATTTTTCACTTAACAAACCATAAATCACCCTAAATTCCCGGTCAAATTCAGTTCTTGAATTTCAGTTCATGTGTTACTTATTTGCTGGTATCAGAACTGATTCCGGATTTTCTTCCGGGTATTTCAATAAGCGGGAAATGGGAAGTCCTGAACCATCTGGGAGTTCTCTTCAGGGCTTCTGCAACTGATGGAATTCTGGAGTAATATTCAGAGACAGCCCTTCTTGCTTTGATTCTGGGGTTCAGCCCATTGTAGATAAAGGGTCTGTACAGCCTTATCGAGTCATCCGGGGAATCATGGTCGAGCAGATCAATACCGAATTCTGAAGCCCTGTCCGTCAGTTCACAGTTCACTGGAAGGTTGAAAACGGAGAAATTGATGAAGTCGACTGAATCACCAGCTTTCTCAAGAAATCGAACCGATGCCTGTATATCATTATCTGTTTCACCAGGAAGACCCATAAGCATGTATACATATGTTCTTATTCCGGCACGGGCGCAGTTCGTGATGGCTTCAAGCGAAGTATCCGGATCGATTCCTTTGAGAAAGCGGTCAAGGAGAGATCGACTCCCGCTTTCTGCACCCAGCTGAAGCATGAGGCAACCGGATTCGTTCAGTCTGTCCGCAAGACGGGATATCCATCCTTCCGGCCTGGCAAAAGTATAGAAATCAAGCCTGTACTGCCTCAGCAGCGGAAGTACACCTTCCAGTGCTCTGCCTGGAATTGCCGAATCAACGAAGTGAATAATGGGATTCTTGTCCATTACAGTGGAGGGAATTGTTGAGATGAATCGTTCAAACGTTTCATGACCGTAAACGGCGAGCTTTCTGCTTGAATCCGGACAGAACAGACATCTGTTCCAGTAACACCCCGTGGAAAGGGTGTAGGGGATCACCGGTCTGCCGGAGATATAGTTCCATTCTTCCAGCATATCCGGCCAGGACAGGCGGCTGAGAAATGGATCATTTCCTGAGTTGAATCCTTGGAAACTGGAACCGTCGCCCAGGCTGGATTCCGGGAGTACACTTCGCACAAGTTCGTATCCCATTCCGGTTCTGCTGAGACTGTTCAGTAATGAACCTCCTACAGTGACTCTGTATCCTGCCCTCCTCAGAAACAGGACCAGGTCTATACCTGCAGTCAGCTGTGAAAGGTAGGAGAGCGATACAAGAACATTCTCCGGATCGTACCGCTGAAGTACAGGGAGAAGATACTCCTCCCAGAATTCGGAAAACGGGGTTTTACCTTCACGGCAGATATTCACTATTTCTGAAGGTCTATGGACAGATTCAGGGGGCACCAGATCCATCAGCGAAATCTTCCATCCGGGGAACTTTTTTGAGAAAAGCTTCATGGATGAATTGAGAATCCCCGATGCAGTGCGATGCTGCTGAGGTTCGTAAAGAGGGCTATTCAGAAGATAATCCATAGCAGGCATCACGGCGGGATATCCCCTGCCTTCAGGGGAGAGGGAGAAGATGTGCCTGAAATACTCCAGCGACAGATCAAGGAATCCCGCTTCGATCCCTCTTGCAGAAAGTCCAGCAGCAAGCAGAAACGCGCCCGATGGCGGTTCCGAAGGCGTAATGACCGGAGGTACTGTTACAAGGAATTTCATAGACAGAAAGCTAACACATTCCCATTCCCGCGAACTACCCTGTCTTTTCCTGTGCGGTTCGCTTGGATATGTTCACCTTGTGCCGGATGAAAAGGAGTTATCAATGAGGAACCTTGGAAGGAACGATAATATCCGGTTTGAGGTAATGCTCCGCACCGGGCGGGATGCAATCAGTGATGAACAGGTTGAACAGGAAGTTGAGAAGGAGAAGTGATAACTGAGTTTCGTGTTCAGTGGGAATTCCAGGAGTGATATAGATGCTCTGGCCGGCGTGGGACAGGTCCGTATTCCTTGCGGTGAACGGCATTGATTCCGGCTTCCTGACAGCGGTAATGCGATTCATAACAAATGTTGACAACTGGATTCCTGTCCTTGCGGGTTACATTCTTATGCTTCTGTGGTGGGGAAGAACCAGACCCCATCCTTCTTCCGGAAATAGATGGGAAAGGGCTTTTGCCGGCAGAAATCCAAGAATAGTGCTGCTCTGCCTGATAATTGCCACAGCAGGTTCTGACCAGATCTGCTACCATTTGAAGCGAGATGTGGGCAGAGCAAGGCCATGTTTTGACGAATCCATCTCCATGCAGGTAAGTTACAGGGGGGAGGTGTACGGCAACAGATCCTTTCCCTCCGCTCATTCTGCGAATTCCGCATCCCTTGCCGCTGTCACGGCGTTTGCCTATCCACCACTTGCTCCATTTGCTTTCCTTTTATCTGCTCTTGTGGGGTTCAGCAGAATCTATCTTGGAGTGCACTATCCTCTTGATGTACTGACCGGTTGGGGCATTGGGTTATTCACAGCGATGGGTGTATGGCTGGTTTTCAGAAGGATGGCTTCCAGGCCGGGATTGATCGGTTTTACAAACAGGTTCAGGTATCGCCAGCCAGTCAGTTATCCCTTTCCCGCAGCACCCTGGCAACCGGTTAGTGTTGAATCTCTTGATGGATATCAAATGAAGGGCTATTTCCTGAGAGGTGGTGATGATCTTGCAGTGGTTGTTCACGGACTCCACGAGAACATCGGGTCAATGGTGTATCCGGGAGAGCTTTTCGGAAAGATCGGGTTCTCGGTATTTCTGGTTCCCCTGAGGGGACATGATGATCACCCGGTTGCAGTTGCATCCGGGGGGCAATCTGAAGCTTACGACCTTGCCGGAGTTCTTGTACATACCAGGGATATTATGGGATTTGACAGGCGCAGGACAGTAATCTACGGCTCCTCAATGGGGGGATCTGTTGCCCTGAAGGTTTCCGGCCTTCTTGGAGAAAGTGTTGCAGGAGTTATTTTACACGGTGTTTACAGGAATTTCTTTGAGGCATCAGTATCCAGAATGGGGAGCTTGAGAACAGCCATTCTGAAACTTTTATTGCCGAAAGGTGTTAGGAATGGACTGAAGGCATTTATGCCTTGCGATTACATAGGCCAACCGCTTAAAACCAGATTCGTTTATATTAACGGCAAGCGGGACAGGATATCACCTCCGGAAACTGGAGTGAGGCTGGCAGAAGAGACAGAAGGGCTTGCATTGATACTTGAACGTGCCGGTCATCCCGCATGGCAGTACAACGGATGGAGCAGACCTCAAATGGAGACAGCTCTGAACGAAGCTATTAAATTCATCCAGGGCATGGATACAGAACATCTCAGTATTGACGGATCAGGATTCATTCGTAATTATCCTGCTTCCCTTGAAGCTGCAACAGGAAGAGAATAATGACAGATTTCAATCAGGCGACGGAAATGATACTGGCTGTTTCGTCGCTGCTCAAAGACCTTCAGGGACAGCTTGAGTCCGGTAAGGAATTTCCCACCGATGCGGCTGAAAACATTAACAGGTACCAGATTTTCATGTCTCAGCTGATACTCCTTCAGAGAGAAATGGAAGATTTCATAGAGAATGCGGTAACTATGGAGCTTTCCATTCAGGAACTGCCTGTTCAGATTCTGGATTTTTCATCGGAATGGGAACGCTTCAAATAGGAGCTTTATCAGAGGTATCGCCTCTTTGCCCATATTAGAAGAATAAAAGTAGATATCAGCACCAGAAAAGTTATTAAGATCCCCGTGATCAGTTTTTCCTTTCTTCCGATACTGATGGATCCCGATGCAAGAACTGGAATTTCCGACCATGTGTAGTTACCCTGGGAACATATGATAACGGAAAGATCTTTTTTCCTGTTGAGATTGCCATCTGAATCGATCCAGGTCCAGATGGATTCCCCGAATTCGATTCTGAACGTATTTTCACACTCCTCAAATGCTGTTCTTGTTCCGGTGTTCACGTTAAGTTCCCGCATCCCTCCCAGAATTATCGCCAGGGAATCGGGATCGGAGAACGCGGATTGAACCTCCATTGAGGCATGTGATGACCAGAACTCCGCACCTTCTATTCCGCTGCTGTTCTTGCACAGTTCATGGAGAAAGTCCTCAGGTGTTGACGGGGTGAATAGAATTGCGCAAATCAGCATGAACAGCATATTAACCCTACCTCCTTATCGTTTTTCTAATAGCGGTGAACAGCGTTTTGCTGTCGACAGGCAGCTGAAGATGTCTGACCTTTGCTGTGATGGTTGGAATGCCGCTTGAAAGTCCTGACGCTACCAGTATCGGTTGATCGGGGATTCGCGCAGCAAGGGCTGTGGCGTAATGGATATTGCTCTGGTCCAGTCTGCATATTACTGCCCCAGCCGTCTGCTGCCTTACAGCCATCTCCCTGGCTGATTCCACAAAATGGAATTTCTTCGAATTTATTCCGGAAATAACCTCTCTGCAGAGTTCCGTGAATGAGGAAAGCGGGGAGTAGATTATCGCATCAACCTCCCTGTAGTGCTTCTTACCCGCTGGAAGACCCACCTGCAGTACATCCTTATCGGGGGATCCGGCAAGCCAACCTCCGAATCCCCTGAAAAGAATACTGAGTCTTTTTAGGATGGATGATCTCTCAGCGATTCCAATTCCCTGAAGCCTGAACTGAATGACATGGTACTGCCCCGGAAGAAAGGAATAAGCCCCGGTCTCAGGAGTATTGTCCAACCAGCCTGTTTCAAGTCCAGCCCACCTGTCAGGGCACATGGGAGCCAGCATATGCAGAAGGTTTGACAGGAGGTCCGTTGCAGCCTGTCTCGCGAACCATACAGGCGCACCCTCCTCAGAAGTGGCGCCTGATATATCAAATTCCCATCCTTCCCTTCTGCAGGCAATAGAGAGGTATTCCGCAAGCGAGCGGGGTTCAGAAGATGAAGAGAAAGTACCCGGGCTCAGAGTCGTTGCGTCGGCTATTCCCGCTCTGTTGGAGTCAAGGACTGTATGAAGAATATTCTCACCCGATCTCTGAAGTCTCATGCGACTGAAACATTTCATTCCTTTCCAGATGAATTCCACAGGTTCGGGTATGAAAATCCCCGCCAGTGCTGCCCTGTATTGGGAAAGAACTTCAGGAGAGTTGATCCTGTTAAGAATTCTGGCCGCATTCTGGCCGCTTACCTGTTCCGAACCGACTCCCGTAGCCTCCTGAAACCATCCATTCCAGGATATTATTTCCCCTTCGGAGGTATATTCAGCTTCTCCTCCCGGATACGATTCCCTTACTGATGAACCGGTTACGCTTTCTGAAGGAAGCGGGGTCCAGGTTATCAGAAAACCGCTGCCGGTCGGGTAGATTAACTCTATATAACCCTGATGGTTCTCAAGCCTGGCGCTCTTCTTTCCGGAGGCGGAAAGGTGATTGACAGGGCAGTCAAAACACTGCCTGGAATTGCCGTAGAACTGAAAGCAGTGTGAGATACCCAGGGATTTTCCATGCCACAACACTTTTGTATCCTTCATAAAAACAGCCTGCAGCTGGGAGAAGTCAGGAAGGCTCGCATTATCCATGCGCAGCTTGTCAAGATCGATTTTATTCAGTTTTTTTCCAAATGCGTCGATAGCCATGTACGGAACTTCCCTCTCATCGTTCCATGCGGCAAGAAGTATGAAACCGTTATTCAGGATCGAAACGTGAGTGTCATTGAAACACTCTTCAAAAGGCCGGTCGGATACAAGCAGCTCTTTAACTTCATTGTCTGTATTGCTTAACACTATAGGAGTGGCTGACTCCTCAGGTCCGAAAATTGCTAAAACAGTGGCTGAAAAACCCATGGCAGCTGTTTCAAGAGCCTTCTGTAGAGAATCCTGATCCGGCTGACCTGCAAGAAGCAAGTCCAGTTCGCAGATCAGATTCTGCATCCTGTGCTCTCCGTGGGTAGCCCTGAAATGCTCGTATTTCATCGACACCGCAGGCATGATTGAATCCGCCCGCTGCTGAAGCGTATCCGCATCACCTCTCCATGGAGCCACAAGGACCAGGTGTCCTGAGGGGTAAACCAGGCATTGTCCACTGAGACTAAGAGGTGCACGATCTTCATCCAGATCGACCCAGATCGGAAAATGAAGGTTTTCAGGATTAAAAATATTGCTTGTTTCGAAATGCTCGATGTCAATCTTCACATTGACAGTGCATATGGGAACGTAACCAATGGTTGAGCGGGTCAGGAGAACCGCTGCTTCAAGCGTAAGAACGTCAACAAGGAAAGCAAGCAGATCCTCAGGTTGCTGGATTTTCATTTCAGCAAGCCGCTCGAGCTCCCTGACAGGGAATACCAGCCCCTCAGGCTGTCTGATAAATGTGTAGTCAGTTCCTCCAACGTTGTTCGGGGTGCGGGAGAAGATGAGCCTGAGGCCTCTGCCCGTTTTGTCCAGAAGGGTTACCTGACCCCTGGATTCATGGGAATCGCCCGGCAGTGAGGATATGAGCTCGCTCTGTGAAAGCTCCCAGGGGGTATACCCGAGGAGACACACGAATCCCGGAGATACCACCGGAAGATATCTTTCGGGGATGAGTCTTATCACGGGCACAGAAGGATTGTAAAGATCATCATCGGCTATGTCCAGATAATAGACGAGAACCGATGAGTCTGAATCCATGCGGGCAGCCGCAAAATATGTGATTGAACCGGGAGTGAACTGCACCATTCTGAATTCCTCTGAAAGGGGCCAGATGCTGAGAAGTTCAGCGATATTACTTCCTGCAATATCCGGAATATCTTTTGAAGCCTCACCAGGAGAAGTACTTAGTACAGCGCCAATCTCTCCATTCGACAGGGATATTCGAAGGAGCATTTCCGTAGGGTTCAGCACATTCCTCCATTCCTCAAAGCAGGCAGTGAACAGTCTGTTTCGATCCGGTCCAGATTAAGAACTATACAAGGGTGTCAGTTCCCGTTTCAAGACCCACTGTTTATTCGCTTCCATCATCTTCTTAATATATACTCCAAGTAAATACTCAGGTTATGCGGTGTTTCGGAGAATCCTTGTGATGAGTTCGGTCATGACAGTTTTTTCCGAACTTGCATAGTGAAGAAAAGGGGGCATTCTGATGGGAACTCCCGTGAAAATTCCGTGTTAATAATAACGGAGCCTGCAGTAAAGCCGAGAATATACGTAAGCGCAATGATAGCAACATGTTGAAAGTGTCCCTTGACATCACATGAAGTTGTTCACATATACGGGTTCCACTTGGGATACAGCTTACAAGTTAGTTGACTCTGAAGTGAGCCAGATATGATAGAGAACGGCTTCTCAGAGTTGACAAACAGACTACTTTGTCCTAGGTTATAAATTCGCGCTGAAAAGCGCCTGATCTTTGAAATCTGTGAGAAGACGAGAATCGCATAAGCATGGTCTGTGTTGGTTCCTTGGGCCAATCCTTCGGGGTTGGTGCCAAGCCCTTTTAATAGGGCGAGTCTGTAAGCTATAGCAGGTTAGGACCGGAATAAAATGATAGCAAACAATAATACAGGTAAATAATCCTATATAATATATATGGAGAGTTTGATCCTGGCTCAGGACGAACGCTGGCGGCGTGGATAAGGCATGCAAGTCGAACGCGAACAGAACAACTAATTCGTTAGTAGTTCTCAGTAGAGTGGCGAACGGGTGAGTAACACGTGGATAACATACCTTTCAGTGGGGAATAACATCGGGAAACTGATGCTAATACCGCAGATGTCATTTCATTGATTTTGATTTGACTAAAGGGGGGGCTCCTTAGGGACCTCTCGCTGATTGATTGGTCCGCGGCCCATTAGCTTGTTGGTGGGGTAATGGCCTACCAAGGCTGCGATGGGTAGCCGGCCTGAGAGGGTGTCCGGCCACACTGGGATTGAGATACGGCCCAGACTCCTTCGGGAGGCAGCAGTCGAGAATCTTCCACAATGTACGAAAGTATGATGGAGCGACGCCGCGTGTGTGATGAAGGCTTTATGAGTTGTAAAGCACTGTCAGAGGGGAAGAACAAGCGTATGAATAATAAGTATACGCTCTGACGTACCCTCAGAGGAAGCTCCGGCTAACTCCGTGCCAGCAGCCGCGGTAATACGGAGGGAGCAAGCGTTGTCCGGAATCATTGGGCGTAAAGGGCACGTAGGCGGTTCGGTAAGTCGAATGTGAAATCTCATGGCTTAACTGTGAAACTGCGTTCGAAACTACCGAACTTGAGTACTGGAGAGGTATGCGGAATTCCTGGTGTAGCGGTGGAATGCGTGGATATCAGGAAGAACACCAGTGGCAAAGGCGGCATACTGGCCAAGTACTGACGCTGAGGTGCGAAAGCGTGGGGAGCAAACGGGATTAGATACCCCGGTAGTCCACGCTGTAAACGATGGGTACTAGGTTTTGGGGGTCTCAACCCCCTCAGAGCCGCAGCTAACGCATTAAGTACCCCGCCTGGGGAGTACGGTCGCAAGGCTGAAACTCAAAGGAATTGACGGGGGCCCGCACAAGCGGTGGAGCATGTGCTTTAATTCGATGCAACGCGAAGAACCTTACCAGGGTATGACATGTGAGCTTCGACCTTCGGGGAGAGGTTAATCCTGTGAAAGCAGGATGAATCACACAGGTGTTGCATGGCTGTCGTCAGCTCGTGTCGTGAGATGTTGGGTTAAGTCCCGCAACGAGCGCAACCCTTGCTGTTAGTTACCATCGGGTAATGCCGGGGACTCTAGCAGGACTGCCGGTGATAAACCGGAGGAAGGTGGGGATGATGTCAAGTCATTATGACCCTTTACACCCTGGGCTAACCACGTGCTACAATGGTCGGTACAAAGGGGAGCAATACCGTGAGGTGGAGCAAATCCCAAAAAGCCGGCCTCAGTACGGATTGCAGTCTGCAACTCGACTGCATGAAGCTGGAATCGCTAGTAATCGTGGATCAGCATGCCACGGTGAATACGTTCCCGGGCCTTGTACACACCGCCCGTCAAGCCATGGAAGTTGGTAGCACTCGAAGTCGTCGACCCAACCTCGTGAGGGAGACGCCGAAAGTGAGACTGGCAACTGGGGCTAAGTCGTAACAAGGTAGCCGTACCGGAAGGTGTGGCTGGATCACCTCCTTTCTAAGGTTGTACAGTGAAAGGTTAACCCCTTTCACATAACCAGGTTGAGCGCAGGCCAGGCCTGCGATCTCGTCTTCTCCTTATTCAGGTTAACCTGGAGAGAACATGCGTATGTTTGGGCCTGTAGCTCAGTTGGTTAGAGCGCACGCCTGATAAGCGTGAGGTCACTAGTTCAACTCTAGTCAGGCCCACCACGCTTAACTTCAGACTATTATTCAGGGGGTGTAGCTCAGTTGGGAGAGCACCGGCTTTGCAAGCCGGGGGTCGCCGGTTCGAACCCGGCCATCTCCACCAGAAACCTGAAATATACATTCTTATTGCGAGGTTATCGCACAGTTATTTGACATCTATGCAGGGAAAACGAGATCAAAATCCGTTTCTGTAATCTTAGTATTTGTGTAAAAGCTACTAAGGGCATACGGTGGATGCCTTGGCACAGGCAGGCGATGAAGGACGTAGTAAGTTGCGATAAGCTTCGGTGAGGTACAAACAACCTTTGACCCGGAGATTTCCGAATGGGGAAACCCACTCAGGCTAATCCCTGAGTATCCCTTTACTGAACACATAGGTTTAGGGAAGCAAACCCGGAGAACTGAAACATCTAAGTATCCGGAGGAAAAGAAAGAGAATTCGATTCCCCCAGTAGCGGCGAGCGAAAAGGGAACAGTCCAAACCGAGCGGCGTGTAAGCAGCGCGTGCGTTGCGCCGTCGGTGTTGCGGGAAGTATTCGGAGGAGCGCGTATCTCCTCGGATTGAAAGGCCAGCTAGCAGAATGTTCTGGAAAGAACACCCAGAGAGGGTGATAGGCCCGTACGCGAAAGCTGACTCTAGATCTGGAGTACTCTCCCAAGTAGTGCCGGACACGTGAAATCTGGTATGAATCTGGGCAGACCACTGCCTAAGACTAAACACTCGCCTGTGACCGATAGTGAACTAGTACCGTGAGGGAAAGGTGAAAAGTACCGCTGGCGCGGAGTGAAATAGTACCTGAAACCGTATGCTTACAAGCAGTCGGAGCCCCCTTGAGGGGTGACGGCGTGCCTTTCGTATAATGAGCCGGGGAGTTACTCGTATGTAGCAAGGTTAAGGCCTGAAGGGCCGGAGCCGAAGGGAAACCGAGTCTGAATAGGGCGTATAGTTGCATGCGGTAGACCCGAAGCCAGGTGATCTACCCATGGTCAGGATGAAGCTTGGGTAAAACCAAGTGGAGGTCCGAACCCACTAATGATGAAAAATTAGGGGATGAACTGTGGGTAGGGGTGAAAGGCCAAACAAACCTGGAAATAGCTGGTTCTCTTCGAAATAGCTTTAGGGCTAGCGTCGTGTAAAAATGTACTGGAGGTAGAGCACTGGATGGGTGAGGGGGCCAACAAACCTACTGACCCCAACCAAACTCCGAATGCCAGTTACATGTTCCACGGCAGTCAGGCTACGAGGGATAAGCTCCGTAGCCGAGAGGGAAACAACCCAGACCACCAGCTAAGGCCCCTAAGAGTACGCTGAGTGCATTAAAGGAAGTGAGAGCGCTCAGACAACTGGGATGTTGGCTTAGAAGCAGCCATTCATTTAAAGAGTGCGTAATAGCTCACCAGTCAAGCTTTCATGCGCCGATAATAATCGGGGCTAAGCGTACCGCCGAAGCTGTGGACTCTGACCTTTGGTCAGAGTGGTAGAAGAGCGTTCCATTCGCGCTGAAGGTGTTCTGTAAGGAATGCTGGAGCGTATGGAAGTGATCATCCCGGCATCAGTAGCGACAATGAGGGTGAGAAACCTTCACACCGATAGCCTAAGGTTTCCTGGGCAAGGCTGATCCGCCCAGGGTTAGTCGGATCCTAAGCCGAGGCCGAAAGGCGTAGGCGATGGGAAGCAGGTTAATATTCCTGCACCACCGAATAAGTGTTTGAGCGATGGAGTGACGCAGAAGGTAGGGTCATCCGGGTGATGGAAATCCCGGTTCAAGCTCGTAGGGAGAAGAGACAGGCAAATCCGTCTTTTTGTTAATCCTGAGGAGTGATGACGAGAGCCGTAGGCTCATAAAGTGACCGGTTCCATGCTGCCGAGAAAAACTTCTAAGCGAATTTATTAGGTGTCCGTACCCCAAACCGACACAGGTAGGCAAGGAGAGTATCCTAAGGTGTTCGAGATAACTATGGTTAAGGAACTCGGCAAAATTATCCCGTAACTTCGGAAGAAGGGATGCCAGATCTGGTGACGATGTTTACCATCTGAGCTGGACCTGGCCGCAGTGAAATGGCCTGGGCGACTGTTTACTAAAAACACAGGTCTCTGCTAAGTCGCAAGACGATGTATAGGGACTGACACCTGCCCGGTGCTGGAGCGTTAAGGGGAAGGGTTAGCCTTCAATTATGATGGCGAAGCTTTGAACTGAAGCCCCAGTAAACGGCGGCCGTAACTATAACGGTCCTAAGGTAGCGAAATTCCTCGTCGGGTAAGTTCCGACCCGCACGAATGGTGTAACGACTTGGGCACTGTCTCAACCATGGACTCGGCGAAGTTGCAGTAGCGGTGAAGATACCGTTTACCCGTGGAAGGACAGAAAGACCCCGTGCACCTTTACTGCAGCTTGATATTGGCTTTCGGCGTACTATGTGTAGGATAGGCGGGAGACTTTGAAACCATGGCGCTAGTTGTGGTCGAGTCAACCTTGAAATACCGCCCTTGGTATGGTGGAATTCTAACGGAGAACCGTTATCCGGTTCCCGGACAGTGTCAGGTGGGTAGTTTGACTGGGGTGGTCGCCTCCTAAAGAGTAACGGAGGCGCACAAAGGTTCCCTCAGCGCGGTCGGCAATCGCGCGTCGAGTGTAAAGGCATAAGGGAGCTTAACTGCGAGACAGACAAGTCGAGCAGATACGAAAGTAGGTCTTAGTGATCCTGCGGTCCCGAGTGGAAGGGCCGTGGCTCACCGGATAAAAGGTACGCCGGGGATAACAGGCTTATCGCCACCGAGAGTTCATATCGACGTGGCGGATTGGCACCTCGATGTCGGCTCAGCGCATCCTGGGGCTGGACCAGGTCCCAAGGGTTGGGCTGTTCGCCCATTAAAGCGCTACGCGAGCTGGGTTTAGAACGTCGCGAGACAGTTCGGTCCCTATCCTCCACGGGCGTAGGAAGTTTGAGGGGATCTGCTCTTAGTACGAGAGGACCGGAGTGGACGCACCTCTAGTGTACCGGTTGTCCCGCCAGGGGCATCGCCGGGTAGCTATGTGCGGACTAGGATAAACGCTGAAAGCATCTAAGTGTGAAACCGGCCCCGAGATTAGACTTCACGATCTTTATTGATCCTTAAGGCCACTCAGAGACTATGAGTTTGATAGGCTGCAGGTGTAAGCACAGTAATGTGTTCAGCCGAGCAGTACTAATCGGCCGTGAGGCTTCTATACAATATATTGCTACGGTTACAAACGGATTTCTCCTTCCCTGCATAGATT
>WTBT01000067.1 GCA_013138965.1 Candidatus Aegiribacteria sp. | reverse complement strand
TTGCCAGCAACAACTTGTATTGTGGTATTTCCCCGTCGAGTTGAATTGCAGTCTTCAGATAGGTATCAAGTCTTCGTGCTTCAGTAAGTGACAAGGTCATTAAACGTCTTCCCTTAATATCCGAAAGTCTGAAGTTATAGTGGCAACAGGGCGATGAATATAGAGGACTCCAGTATCCACTGCAGGGTATTGACTGAGCAGCAAATACTCGTTAGCATTCATTTTCTACTAGCAAGATTATGACAGAACATCTGATTATAATGTAATAAACAATAAAATTGCACATTGAAAATATTAGTACAAACTACAAATCACAATTAGTATTGAAGGTCTCCGGTAACTTGATAATCCAGAATTCACAGGGAATCAACTAAAAGGAGGAAGATAATGACAACAAACAACAAACGCGAGCAGATTGTCTCTTGGTTTTTAGTTCCGAAGCCGGAACTACCATGGAAATCACTGGTGATTGGATTTTTGCTTCTTGTTTGTGGTGTAGTTATAGCCGTAAAATTGAACGGTGGCGTTGGGGCAGTAATAGCTATTGTTGGTGTTATATATGGCAGCACATGGCCGTTTAAGTCACAAGCGGGAAAGTTTATACACTCAAAAGTATTCAATATGTTATCCTATTCTAAAGCGAAAGCCAAGTATACTTCACGGCCATCGTCCAATCAAATGAATCAATGGTTAACTGATGACCTTGATGCGCTCAAGATGAGCTCTGTCGTTAAGTGCGGATTAGACGAATCTGAAATTATAAGTGAATCGATAGCCTTGTCAGGTCCCGTATTCTGGTCGATTAATGGACTGAATAATACTGAGACAAGAATGCGTCGATGGGCTGGAAACGGATATTTATATGCGGTATGGGATGTTGTTGTGATTCACTTCACCGAGAAGTGCATTTCAGTATATCGATGTCCATATAATTGGGTTAGAAATGTATCAGTGAATGAGAAGACAGAAGAGTATTACTACCAGGATATTAATACTGTAACAACAGATTCTGAATCCTCTGCCTACACCCTGTTTGAGGGTAAATTAGAAAGTAGTAGAACCTTTAAAGTTACTGTGAGCAGCGGAGATTCATTGAAAGTACTAATAGATGACCCACAGTTGAAAACCATGAATTCTGAGGAACTTACAAGCCGAGGGGACAAAGCGGTACAAACCATTAGGCGAATGCTTAGGGATAAGAAGTAACTAGAAAAACAAACGTGCTACTGAAAGGAAATCTCTGCTAAGATCGAAGAAGCGAGGTTATAGTACGATACGGAGGAGAAGCTTCGTTGGATTATAGCAGTATGTTTTATCTGCACGGATGAGTTTTAACCAATACTGGTATATAATTAATCTGAACTAGATTTCTGGACGAGGGTACTGATCCACTCTTTGCTGTATCTTGTCTTGAGACGGAAAGTTATTTCAACTGGAAATCTAGAACAAGGAATATGAGGTAGAGAGATGGCATTGATTGATCGTATTAAATACGATTCTCCATCAGATGATGCGGTTGTTTGGAAATATCCTAGCGAGGATATCCGTCTTGGGGCACAGCTAATCGTAAACGAAAGTCAGGAAGTTGTCTTCTTCAAGGGCGGGAAAGCGTTTGATACTTTTAGTGCAGGAACACATTCACTATCAAGCGGTAATTTGCCTCTTCTACGCAAACTCATCAACCTACCGTTTGGTGGCAAAACTCCCTTTTCAGCCGAAGTATGGTTCGTCAACAAGACCGTTAAACGCGACCTGAGATGGGGAACGAAGGGTGCCATTCAGGTTATCGATCCTCTTTACAATTATCCTGTGAGCGTTCGAGCGTTTGGCAGATGGGGTATGCGAATAACAGATGTTCGCAGTTTCATTGTGCAAATTGTAGGCACTCAAACTTCCTCTTCATCCAAGGGCTACATTGGTTCAGAAAGGATTGAGGAATATTTCATCGGGGAGATCGTACAGCGGCTTTCCGATGCACTCGCCAAGTTCTTCGTTGAAAGCAATGTCTCTGTTTTCCAAGCAAGTGCACGAATCAACGATCTTTCAGCGTTCATCTCTGATGATATTAGCCCGGAGTTTCAGCGTTTCGGGATAGAGATCGTCAATTTCAACGTCGAGCGCATCAGCATCCCACAAGAAGAGCAGAAGAAGTTCCAAGATATCCTTGGCAAGCGCATGGAAATTGACCAAATCAGTCAAGCGCATGTTGGTCAGGCCTATACTACAATGCGAACTTTCGATACACTAGAAAAAGCTGCACAGAATGAAGGTGGAGGTGCAGGCCAATTGATGGGAGCTGGACTAGGTCTTGGTGCCGGACTTGGTGCGGGTGTTCCAATAGGTCAACAAATCGGTGGAGCAATGAACGTTCACTCTGACCAGCAAGTGCAGAATAATGATCCCATGATCAAGCTTAATAAGCTTAAGCAGATGCTGGATGCAGATCTTATTAACCAAGAGGAATTCGATCAGAAGAAGAAGCAGATTCTGGATTCCATGTAAAGAGTATCAGAATGAAACGAGAACAGGTTCTTAGATATTCTATATATTCTGGCTGGTTTATTACGGCTCTGGTTATTCTCCTTATTGCTCACTTGTTTGTCCCTGAAGAAAGCCAATCCAACTATTTTTGGTACCGCATCATTTGGGCAGAAGTGTTATGCCTGTTTTTTTGGGTAAGTGTGTTTTTCTATACTCAGGTCTCTGGTAATCAGAGTGACTCCGTCACTCACTTTAGCGCAATTGCCCCAACGATGTCCATTATTATTTGTACATATTCGATTCTGAGTATTTTGGTGATGGTTATCCATGCATATTTTTCTGTTAGTGATGTCGTTAATCGTATTCACTGGATTTTACAGATTACTTTATTTGTGGTAACTGCTCTTTCTATTGTCTTTCTCTCAATTTCTCGTTCTGTAGCCACCTCAAGCTTAGGATTTAACCGGCTAAAAGCAGAAACTCCAAAAGAACTTCATGACCTGCTTGCCGTACAAGAATCATCTCTTGATGGCCCCTCATCGCATGAGCTTAGAGTCAGCATTAAGCAACTAAGAGAAATGTTGGTCTTTTCACTATACGAGTCTGGTTCATTGACAGAACTTCCTGAATATCAAGAACTCAACCGAGAAATATTGTCTCTTTGCAAATCTATAGCTGGGTTGCATAGTATCTGCAAAGGCCAAGCACATCGATTCAATTCCTTAAATGAAACCACTATCGCACTTATTACAAAAGCAAAACATGTTTCAGTGAAGCAGGTGAGGAGGTAACAAATGGAAGTTATTGAGTGTCCACAATGTGGGGCGGCCGCAACACCTTCTGATCGGAAATGCAGCTACTGTAAGGCGGAATTTTTCGTCACTAGCCTCGCATATCTCGGGAACTTTGATTCCAGTGGAGTTGGAAAATACTTAAAACACTACAAGGGACTTACTCGCCTAGACCCGGACAATAATGAAGGCTTGCTAGGTCTTGGATTGTGCTACTTGCAAATGGGTACTTACACTTTAGCCCAGAAGAGCTTTGAACAAATTATCGATGCTTCACCGGATGTTTCGCAGGCCTACTATTATTACGCTCTTTCGGATATTAAGGGAAGACGTTTAATGACCTTGTCACTTACTGAAGCACGAAGACTTGATACCTATCTGAAGACTGCAATTCAACTCGACGGGGAAATACCACAATACAAGTTGTTGCTGGCAA
>WTBT01000047.1 GCA_013138965.1 Candidatus Aegiribacteria sp. | reverse complement strand
GGAACGGACATGATGAAACAGGTGTCCGTTTACCGGGAGGTTTTTATCTGTTCAGTTTCAAGGCAGGAAGCTGCAGTCAAACAATGAAATTCTTGCTGATGAAATAAGAAGGGGGTTTATCACCCTTTCCCGGCGTTGTGGCAAAGGAGAAGGTGTGTATCAGTATGCTGTTCTGTTAGTTCATCACTTATTCATGTCATTCTCACATGCTGGTATCGTTACGGCAGGGCGCACTACCCGAACGCCAGACGCCTGCTTACTCTTGCCGTTCCATTCCTCCAGCCTGAAGACTGAAACTCCTCATTAACTTATCTCGCCTTCCATGTATTATCTTCACATCAGTATAACTCTTATTCATTGGGAGAGAATATGGTGGTAAAAGCTGGAAGCGATTACATATTAAGAATATGAAGAATGAATACTTCATTGGCATGATCAGGACTGAGCTGTTCTTCAGAGGCTGCAGAACCCTGAAGGACAGAAGGGGGCATCTGCGTTCCCTGAAAGACCGGCTTTCCAATATGGGCTTCTCTGTCGCCCAGGTTGGCCCCCCAAACCTCATTCAGCGTGCATGGCTGATCGCTGTTTTCATTTCAGGCACTGAGGCGGGAGTAAAAAGAGTTCTGAACAAAGCTGAGAAGCTCATGTACAACCCCGACTGGGAACTTGCAGCGTTAGAGAAGGATATACTTGGTGACAACGAGATTTTACCTGACTGGGAGCAATTATGAAATCACACAGAAAATACCTCTGGTTCAACACTCCTGAGCGCAGGGATTACATAAACATCACTCCGGAAGTCGAAATGGAACTGAGGGAAAGCGGTATACAGGAAGGCCTCTGCCTTGTAAATGCCATGCATATAACTGCAAGTGTATACATAAACGATGATGAACCGGGTCTCATTCAGGATTACGATGAATGGCTTGAAAAACTCGCGCCGCATAAGCCCATTACGCGATACAGACATAACAGAACGGGTGAAGACAACGGCGATGCCCATCATAAGCGGCAGATCATGGGCAGGGAAGTAGTTGTTGCCGTCACCGATGGAAAGCTGGACATGGGCCCCTGGGAACAGATCTTCTACGGTGAGTTCGATGGCCGGCGCCGAAAACGTGTTATGGTGAAAATAATCGGGGAATAACTTCACCGGTCCGATTGTATACAACACGGATTGGTATACAATATTAATTGAAAGGACGGGGACATGAAAAGATCGGGATTAATTCTACTGCTGGTTATCATTGTTTCAGCCGGTATGGCTATGGGACAGGATTACCGGGAGTATCCAGCCACAATAAGCACGACAGGAACCGGTGCTGCAAGCGCGGAACCTGATGTAGCATCGGTAGTATTCGGCGTGAATATTACAAGGTCAGACCCTGCCGTAGCGGTTAACGACGCTGCACAGCTGGTGGAAGCGGCAATGGCCGCTGCCCGCAGAGAAGGTGTAGCGGGGGAAGATATGCAGACCACCAGCTACAACCTCTGGGTTCAGGAGGTATGGGACGATTACGATTATGAGTACACCGGCGAAATGGAATATGCAGTCACCCATTATGTAAAGGCGGAAATCCGGGATATAAGCTCCGTGGGCGATGTACTCGCGGCCGTTGTGAGCGCAGGCGCAAACTCCATCAATGCGGTATCCTTCTACGTTGAAGACACCTCTTCTCTCTACGAGGAAGCCAGAAGCAGGGCATCTGAACATGCAAGGGATAAAGCCGAACAACTGGCCGACAATTTCGATGTAACCCTTGGCGAAATTACAAGCATCAGTGAATGGACCAGCTATTACCCAACCTCCGGAATGGCCTACGACAATTACGGCGGCGGCCTTGGATACTATGCGGAATCACCACCGGTTACCCCTGGTGCATTCTCAATATCCATTGAAGTATCCGCAACCTACGAAATAATTCAGTAAACCATGCTGCGGGGAATCATTCTAATACTGACGCTTCTAGGCGCAGATACTCCTGAAGAGGCAATACTGGACACCTGGGACGCCATTCAGGATGGCTCCCCCCGCACTTTCCTAAGCACCCTCTCCCCGACCTGCTCGGCAAACATCCTTCAGATCTGCAGTGAATACCTTGAAACAATGAAAACACTCACCCCGCCAGAACTTGGCGAACTCTTCGCCTCCTTCCGCCTTGAAGCCGCTCCCAATGAGATCGAATTCTGGGACAGCACCGCTGTCCTTGAAATGCTCATATCATCCCCCGGACACCATCAGACGATCAACAGAAGCACAATTACAATAGACAGCATCCAATCAGCTGAAAGCACAGCCAGAGCCTTCGTAACCATCAACATGCCGGACGATGAACGAACCACCCTCGTATTACCGGTAACAGCTTCCACCCTGGGCTGGCACACAGCAGAACTCGAATCAATTGCGGGAACAATCCTGGACAGCACTATCAGCAACTGAAACATTTACAGCAGGATATCAGAATAACATGACAAGCAGGCTCCAACCTTTAAAGCTGTAAACCGCTAATATACGGTCTTAGCAGCTGCATATTTGCCTGAGGAGCTCTTTTCAATGCCGACAATCTCTCCATGTTTCAGTAGTCCATGAATTCCGTGCAATCGCTGGAGCCCCTTACCAGCACACTTCAGGAAATTCTATCCCCTTGTTCCAGTTTTACAGTGGGCTGGATAATATCCACTTGAGCTTGACAGATCAGGATTTTTCCGGATAAACTTAAAGAGATATGGTATTTTACGTAATCCTTCAGTTCGTAATGATGGAGCAGCCTCCCGTGATAACGGAAATCGCGCCGAACCCGCTACTCGAAATATCCGGGGAATTCGTTGAGATATACAATCCCTCGTCAGAATCCCTCTGTCTTGAAGGATATTCAATTACAGACGGCGATGCCCTTGATGAACTTCTGCCGTGGGATGAGGGGGTTCACGGGCTTTTCCCCCATACAGGAATGATTCTTGGAACGGATACGATACCCCCTTTCGGCTTCGCCCTGATCTTTGATCTGGATTATCCGGACGCTCCCGTCTATGACATATCTGCCGGAACATTGATACTCACAACCGGAGACCATTCCATTTGTAATGGTCTTGCGGCTTCATCGGATCCGCTCACCCTGTTCAATCCTGGCGGAACCGCGGACAGCAATGCCGTAAGCACTTACGGAACACCTGTGCCTTCGGATATCTGGCAGAACAGGGACGATGACGGTCTTGACGGCATACCATTCGATCCGGGAGAGTATCATAGCATAGAAAGAAAATCCTCCGTCCTTCCGGATAAGGAATACTGCTGGGCTGTTTCACCCGAGGGAGGAACACCGGGGTGCCCGGCAGTATTCGCCGATACTTCAGACGCTGCAGTCGATTTTCTCATTTTAACCCCTGCCCAGCCCCAACCGGGGCTGTCCCTGCAGATAGCATCGGTAGTCTCGAACCGGGGCACAGCCCTGGCATACGGGCTTGAAGTGACCATCTTTATTGATTCCAACGCAGATTCACTTGCGCAGCCCGATGAAATATGCTGCATAGAAACAGCTGACTCCCTCTACCCCGGGGAAACCGATACCGTCACTGTCACGGTCAGTGCCCCTGAAAAAGGGTACTATCTTGCAGCTGCAGGGGTTTATCTTTCGGGAGATATGGTACCGGAGAACGATATCCTTCTTAAGAGCTTCCAATCCGGGGAAGGTATCCCCCTGGTGCTAACCGAAGTTCTATGTAATCCTTCGGCAGAAGATAACGATGAGTTTATTGAAATTTACTATCCGGGTCCCGGTGTCTTTGACATTTTCGGATGCAGTTTCACCGACGGTGACGCTCTTGATGAGATCATACCCTGGAACGATGAGTTCGGGGCTCTCCAGGATCCCGACGCAGTCAAATCACCCTATATTCTGCAGGGCTGTTACGGTGTAATTCTTGACCGGGAATATACCGATGGCAGCCAGCCCTACGATTTTCCCCCTGGAACTGTGGTTCTCACCACCGGGAACACTACTTTAGGAGACGGGCTTTCCCGGAATGATCCCATCACCCTTTTTGCATCATCAGGCACAGCATCCTGCGATGTAATATCAACATATGGAACACCTCTTGATTACGATGATCCATTGATGAGGGATGATGACGGGCTGGATGAAATCCCCTTTGACCCGGGAGAAGACAACAGCGTTCAGCGGAAACAGCCGGAAGAACCGGATTGCGAAGATAACTGGTTCGCTGCGGCCGAAGGCCCCTCGCCAGGCAACCCTCCCCCCTTTTACATTGAAGGAGTGAACGCCTCTGCAGCAGGAATGGAATGCATGCCACCCATGGGTACTGGAGGGGAGATTATCGATATACTCGCGGAGTTCATAAATACGGGAACGGATACTATACCCGCAAGCGGTATGACTGTTCATTTCTACGAAGATATCGATGAAAGCGGTACACCATCGGACGGAGAACTGATAGACAGCTACGTCTGCGGTCTGGCAGCCCCTGGAGATACGATTCCGGCTGACTGCGAATGGAATTCCTGCAGCGGGGACATGCTTCTTATTGCACTGGTTGTCTGCCTTGATGATTCCTTACCGACCGATGATTCCACATCGTGTGTATGGAACGAGCCGGGTTCGGTTATTATCAACGAAATTATGTACAGCCCCTCCCCTGGAAATCCTGAATGGGTGGAGATCGTAAACAGGTCTTCGGACCATGTCCAGCTCATCGGATGGACATTCGAAGATTCCAGAGAGCGTTTCGTCTTCTGCAGTGATAGTATGACAATACAACCGGACAGCTTCGCAGTTCTTGTATCCGATTCATCCGCTTTCAGGACGATCTGGCCCGGTGTTCGATGCCCCGTCCTGCAGCCGGCAGGCTGGCCTGTACTGAACAACAGCACTCAACAGGGCGAGGTGTGGGCGGATATTCTCATGTTACGGGATTCTTCCCTGTGCGTGATGGATTACGTCCCATACGATGACGACTGGGGCGGCTCTTCCGCGGTGAGCCTGGAGAAACTGAACCCGGATTTCAGCGGATACGAAGCCTCAAGCTGGAGCAGCTGCACGAGCGGAGGCACGCCCGGCACAGAAAACAGCTGCTCTTCAGGGGAAGGTGGGGGCTCAGGGAAATTCCTGGATTACTACCCTGATCCCTTCTCCCCTGACGGAGACGGCCGGGACGATGTTCTTACAATAGAGATGAACTTCCAGCATCCGGAGAATGAAGTTACCCTGGAGGTATACAACGTTCAGGGCAGGCTTCTTCTGCAGTTACTGAGCAGGGAGATGTGCGGTTTATCGAAGATCGTTGCCTGGAACGGAACCAATGCGAACGGCGGAAGACTTCCGGTGGGAAGGTATATCATATACCTGAACTCCAGAGCTGAAGATACGGGTGAATACCGCGAAACCTGCGATGTAGTGATTCTTGCCCGCCCGCTTTAACGGTGTTTTATAGAAGTTTTACCCGGAGTTTCTCCAGCATGTCCGTGGTCATGGCGTCCAGATCCCACTCAGGTTCCCAGCCCCATTCCTCTCTGGCGGCGGAATCGTCTACACCCATAGGCCATGTATCGGCTATCGCCTGGCGGTGATCCGGCTCGTAATCAACCTCGAAATCCGGTATATACTTCCTGATGCTTTCAGCGATATCTCCTGCGGTTATCGACAGCGCTCCCACATTGAAATCACTGTAATGAACCAGATCGTTGAAATCGGCTTCAGCAAGATCCAGAGTGGCCTTAATGCAGTCCGGCATGTACATCATAGGCAGCATTGTATCCTTCTTCACAAAACAGGTGTATCTGCCCTCTTCAATAGCTTTGTAATAGATCTCCACCGCGTAATCGGTGGTTCCCCCTCCTGGAAGTGTTTCCGAGGAGATTATCCCCGGATAGCGCAATCCCCTGACATCGAGATTGAACTTCCGGACATAGTAATCGCATAGCAGCTCCCCTGATACCTTGGTCACCCCGTACATGGTTTTCGGCCTCAGTATCGTCTCCTGTGGCGTGTTTTCCCTTGGTGTCTCAGGGCCGAAAGCGGCTATGGAGCTGGGTATTATCACCCTTACAAGGTCGTTTTCCCTGGCTGCCTCAAGGATGTTCAGGGTTCCATCCATGTTGACTTTCCAGCAGAGCTGTGGGTTTTTCTCCCCGGTGGCCGAGAGTATGGCAGCCATATGGAATATTGAGTCTATCCTGTTATCAGTTATCGTCTTTTCAACAGCTTCGGCATCTGTAACATCAAGCATGGCCCATGGGCCTCCCATTGCCACGGCACTGCTTTCATCAGATCTGATATCCGATGCGACAACGTTGTCCCTGCCGTACCGCTTCCGCAGTTCAGCGGTCAATTCGGAACCTATCTGACCGAGGGCACCTGTAACGAGAATTCTGTTTATTTTTTTCCGGGTCATGTCATGCCTTTCGGAGTGTCTCTGATCTTGAATATTTACAGTCAGGAAATTAGTAAAAGAGAGTTTATTCCGCAAGGATCCTGCTGAACACTACTTCGTAAATAATCGTACCTACGGTGATTTCATCAAGGAATTCAGTATTTATAACTTCGCCGAAAGCGGTATACCTTCCATCCAGT
>WTBT01000005.1 GCA_013138965.1 Candidatus Aegiribacteria sp. | reverse complement strand
TTGCGTTCATCTGGGTCGCCAGGAGGGTTCCTATGCCTCTGAAAGCGTGTCTGAAGCTTTTGAGTCTATTTTTCATGTCAGAAATATACTCCAAATCCTCCGGAACTGCTCCATCTGATTCCAAGAGCAGGGTGAATCTGGTGATCGGAAATCGTATCATCATTATGTGCCCCTGCGACCGCAAGCCCGACTGATATTCCAATAGCTGCCCCGGCAATTACATCCGAAGGGTAGTGCTTTCCAAGAGTGACGCGTGAAAGAGCTGTAAATACGGCGACTGCCGCCGCCGGGATACCTGCAGCAGGACCGTAACTGTCCCATAGTATTACCGCTGCGCAGGCTGTGCCGGAAGAATGTCCCGAGGGGAAACTGTGGCTGCCGCAGCCGTCCGGTCTTGTTCTGTTCGATGCAAGCTTCATCGCGCCTGTAAGGCCGTATGTAAGAAGAAGTCCCTCTGTAAGCATCTGACCGGTTTCTTCGGCACCGCTGTTATCAAAGACCGCACCTCCCGCCCACATGACGGATGAAGCGCCAAGAAGAGGAAGGCCGAAGGCTCTCTCGCAGACCACCGACAGTTTCCTCAGGCATCCCTCCCCCATGAAACCCTCGCAACCTTCTTCGCTTTCAAGCATGAAAGCCACTGCTGTACCTGCGCCGCCGATGCCGATAACCGAAAGGGGTTCGATGGAGAAGATATGATGGATGTCCTTCCCTATGAAATTGAAAAAATCATCGCCGGTTACCTCTGAGAACAGAAGAAAAACTGATGCCAGTGGAATCAGACCTCGCAGTTTCATTGTCGGGCAGGCTCCTAACCTTTTTCGGCATAGAAAGCCTTGATGGTTTCGAACACCTCAACAAGTTCTTCTTCTGTAAGCTCACCAAAAACCGGGATGGATATGACTTCCTTTGAAACGGCTTCGGAAACAGGAAAATCCCCCTCACCGTAACCGAGGCACTCAAAGCATTTCTGAAGATGCAGAGGCAGCGGATAGTAAACCGCGCATCCGATACCGCGTTCCCTCAGGTAGTTGAGAAGTCCGTCCCGGTCAGGCACCTTAATGGTATACTGGTTGTATATGGACCATGCTTCTTCCCTGATTACAGGTGTTGTTACCTGCCCAAGGCTTTTGAAAGCTCTGTCATAGAAACGGGCATTCTTCCGGCGGCCTTTGTGCCAGCTTTCAAGATGAGCCAGCTTGATCCTTAGAAATCCGGCCTGAATAGCATCAAGGCGGGAATTGAAGCCCACTTCTTCATGGATGTAACCCCTGCCGCCATGCTCTCTCAGGCTGACTATTCTTTCGGCTATCTCCGGCAGGTTAGTGGTGACCATACCGCCGTCACCGAGGGCGCCGAGATTCTTGGACGGGAAGAAACTGAAGCAGCCTGCCGTACCCAGGGAACCCGTTCTCTTATTCGACCACTTCGCCCCCACCGCCTGGCAGGCGTCCTCAACAACGGGAATGTGCCAGTCTTTGCAGATTGAGATAATTCTATCCATGTCAGCCAACTGTCCGAAAAGATGAACCGGCATCACAGCGCCGATCCGTGTACCGTTATTTCTGATAACGACACCCCTGTCAGTAACGGCACAGTTATCTGTTAACCAACCGGATAGAAGTTCCGGATCGATATTGAATGTATCGGGAAGAATATCCAGGAATAGAGGAGTGGCGCCTGCCCTCACGATTGCTCCCGCCGAGGCGAAGAAAGTGAAGGGTGTGGTCAGGACGAAATTTCCCGGTTTAACACCGACAGCCATCAGGGCAAGAATAAGAGCATCTGTACCGGAAGCACATCCGAGAGCCCTTTCTGTACCGCAGTATTCGGCGAATTCCTTTTCCAGCTGCTCCATTTCCGGGCCCTTTATGAACCTTGATGATTCAAGGGCTCTATTGAAAACTGAACGGAGATCTTCGATTATCGGTTGATGCTGCCTTTTGATGTCGAGTAGAGGAACTGCCATTTATCTTTCCTTTCAAAAAACCTAATGAGCGCCAGCGCCGGTGAGGACAACCTTCAGTGTGCGGGCAAGAATTTCAAGGTCAAGGAATATCGACTGGTTTTCGATATAGTAGAAATCGTACCTCAATTTATTAGCTACACTTTCTATGTCGGTATCATACTCAAGTTTAACCTGAGCCCATCCTGTCAGGCCCGGTTTGATGGTGAGCCTTTTCTGATAAAACGGGTAGATCTTCCTGAGCTCCTCGACAAATACGGGTCGCTCCGGCCTCGGGCCCACAATAGACATCTCGCCCCTTATTACATTTATCAGCTGGGGGATCTCGTCCATACGGGATTTTCTGAGGTACCTGCCAGTGCGTGTTACTCTGGAATCATTCTTTCCCGCCCAGATTGGTCCGCTTCTCTTCTCCGCGTCGTTAACCATGCTTCTGAACTTGAACACCCTGAAGATCTTCCCGCCTTTGCCTACCCTTTCCTGGCGGTAGAACACAGGCCCCTTTGAATCCAGCTTGGTCAGCGCCGCCAGGACTATCCATACAGGAAGGCCTGCAAGAAGGACAAAAAAACTGATGAAGTAATCAATGAACACTTTCACGATTTTCTGCCAGAAACTCAGCCGTTCAGGCAGTATTTCCATGAATGGCTGCCCCATTATCTGTGTACTGTGAACATGCCCGGCCACAATATCAAACAGGTCCGGAACTACTTTTACTTTTATTCCCTCTCCCGTTGCGGGAAGGAGAAGAGAGAGAATATCGTCATGAAAATTCGAAGCTATAGTAACAAGCAGCTCCCGTATAGAGAACCCCTTTATTATCCCGGGCAAGTCCTTCACGGTTCCAAGAATTCTATCCCCGGGTACGGTTTGGAAAGAGTCAGCTTTCTGAGGATCTACAAAACCCACAATATCGTACCCCAGCGCCGTGTTTTCGGTGAGATAACGTTCGAGACTTGAAGCCGCTTCTCCGGTTCCGACTATAGCTGCCTGGCGGACAAGGACACCCTTCTTGGCAAGTCTTCTTTCCAGGACACGTGTGCATCCACGTGCAATGAATACAAAAAGAAGGAGTGTCGCGTAATAAAAAACTATTATCCATCTGCCAATAGAAGCTGATGGCGACACCAGGAAAGCTCCGAAGAAAAGTATTATAAAGCCGGAAGTAACAGGCTTCACCACGAGTTTCATTTCATCAGCCCAGCTCAGGTCCCAGTGCAGCCTGCAGGAGCCTGATAAGACAAAAATCAGCCACCAGAAAGGAACCGACAGCAAAGCCCCTGAGAATATCACGCTGTTTGAAATGGAGGCCGAATCGGTGAAAATTCCCGAGTCGAACTTTATCCATGCGGAAAAGGTCATGGCCAGAAATATTGCGATTCCATCGAATACCATGCCCAGAATAAGACTTTTTTTCTTCAGTTCTTTTCGCCTTTCGACTTCTTCTCCCAGGTTTCAACCGGATTCCCGAACAATATGCGTAATATACCATCAATGGCGGCGATACTCATAAGCCAGAAATAGCAGGGGAAAAGAAGCTTTGAAGGCATATACCGTTTCAGCAGTAATCCTGCCGCGGCTGTCGCGTGGAACAGGCACATCAGGATGAACAGGATCAGAAAGAACTGCCCATGCGCGAGAAATCCGGCAAGAACTGTAGCCGCGGCAAGAAGAAGACCGGAAAACCACCTGAGAACCTTGTGCACAAGGATTTGCAGCAGGAGCAGAAAATTTCGCTTTTTCAGGGCCTTTCCCATGAGGAGTATACTGCTGATGAACATCCAGCTTACTATCCTCACCAGCCTTTGATACTGCTTTGCGTCATCCGGAGAAGGTTCCGCGGCAACCGCATTCTCGCTAAACACACATGAATAACCCTGTATCCTTGCCATCACAGCCAGTTCGAAATCATCCGCTCTTCTTGGCGACAGCGGCTTGAAAAGTTCTCTCCTCAATGCGAATACAGCTCCCGTGGCTCCCAGAACCGCTCCAAAACATGAACAGATTTCCTTGATTGCAGTCTCGTACTTCCAGTAGATACTTTCGCATGTATCACCATCCAGGCTGTTCCTGCGGGAGCCGTCAACGCAACCTACGGAAGGATTCGAAAAGGGAGTGACAAGTTCCCTGACGGCGAAAGGGGCGAAAACCGTATCAGCATCCGAAAAAACAATGATCTCTCCTTTCGACATTTCCAGCAGTTTCTTTATCATCAGGGGTTTTCCGATACGATTCACGCTCCGATGCACGATCACGCCCTGATCTCTGAAAGCACCCGCTACAGCGTCAGTTTCGTCATCCGAACTGTCGGAGCCAATGAGAATTTCGATAGAGCCTCCGTAATCCTGTTCAAGGAGATTCCGAATCCTGGAAGCAATCACCGCCTCTTCGTTCCTTGCCGCTATCAGTACGCTGACTTGCGGCCACTCATCCGGCTTTTTCCACGAAGAGGAGTATTTCCTGTAAAACATGGAGACACCGATGAGAACCGATGGATAGATGAACCAGGGCGCAAGAAACAACCCAAGTACAATCCAGAAAGGAACAGGACTCATTTTCCGCCGACCTCTCCGCTGGAAACCCTGCTTCTTCTGAACAGGTGCTTGCGGAAGGTTCCGAAAGCCCGGAGAGTTCTTCTTCCCTCGGTAAAGGGGTGTCTCAGTGACTGAACGCTCTTGTAAAGAAGGTATCCGGGGCGGAGGTAGAAGCGTTTTCTGGCGAAATCGCACCATTCCACAAGGGTTTCCGATGGAAGTCCCGGGAGGTCCACAACGCAGTTGTGAAGCCCCTCTTCCGTTACCCAGCGATCATAGTTCCCGGTTCTAAGTTTTCCCTCTGTCATGTACCGGTCGTAAAGCCTTGTTCCGGGATATGCCATAATGGGGAAGAACTGGGCGGTGTCCGGGGCGAGTTTCAGAGACATCTGAAAAGTTTGCTCAAGAGTTTCAGCAGTTTCGCCCGGGTTGCCGGCCATGAAGCATCCGTGAACCAGAAGCCCCGCTTTTCCTGCCCGCTCGGCGAATTCCATGTTCTGTTCGACAGTTGTTCCCTTGCTGACGGCGTTAAGAATTTCCTGTGAACCGGATTCATAACCGACGATAATCAACCTGCAGCCCGCGGCCTTCATTTTCCGCATGGCTGCAAGAGAGAGGTTGGCTCTGACGTTGGCTGTCCATGGGATACGATTGCCATTCCTTATGAGAACCTCGGAGACCTCCTCGACTCTCCTGCTGTCAATTGAAAAAGTATCGTCTTCTATTACAATCTCCTGAATACCGGGAAAATACTCTTGAAACAGCCCGAACTCCTCAGCCACGTGTTCTGCAGAACGAACCCGGTAACTCTCCCTGTGCATGACCTGCGGCCAGACGCAGAAAGAGCATTTGTATGGACAGCCGCGGCTTGTAATGGTCATCACGCTTGGAAACCTTGCCGCCGCGAAGAAATAGTTTTCCGGGTTCAGATGTCTGTTGTAGACATCAGCGAGGAATGGCAGGGAATCCAGGTCATCAATCATTTTCCCGGGGCCTGTGTCAACGAGTTCACCGTTGATATTGAGGCAGAGCCCCGGCACGCCGGAAAGATCTCCTCCTCCGTCCAGTATTTCGGCCACTTCAACAAGAGTGGCGTCGTATTCTCCTACTGCGATGCCGTTTACTGATGGCGCCAGCTTCAGACATTGAACGGGAAGAGCGCTTACATGGGTTCCCACAAGCAGAACAAAAGTATGCGGAAGATATTTCTTTATCATGGAAGCGATCCTCAGATCACTGTAAATGGAGGGAGTTGAAGTATCCATAACCGTAAGCTCAGGATCAAATTGAACCAGCCTCTGCAGCATAGTACGTTCATTGATGTCTTCCGCGGGGCAGTCAAGAAATAAAACTTCATGCCCGGCCCCTTCAAGAGATCCTGCGCCGTGGGCCAGCCAGAAGGGCCAGTACAGGGTTCCACTTTTATTGATGGCCGGGGAGCGGGAAGTCCTTGAAAACCTGCCGTTCATGAATGGAGGATTTACAACCGCTGCTTTCATGATGTGATCCTCTCAATCCTGTCCGCAACAGCTGCTGCGGTCTTATCCCAGGAGTAGTTTTCAGCCCTTTTCAGAGCCTTTCGCCCCAGTGATTTTCTAAGATCGGGCTGGGAGGTAAGTATGGCCATCCCTCGCATTATGTCCTCAACCGATTCAGGATTCACAAGAATACCCGCATCTCCCACCAGTTCCTCAAGGGCAGTTTCAGCGGAAGCTACAACGGGTGAACCCGCCGCCATAGCTTCAAGGGCGGGAAGGCCGAAACCCTCCTTAAGTGACGGTATCACCAGGCCGGCACAGGAGCGGTACAGTTTTCTCAATTCGTCGTCGGTAATATGGGATAATACCGTAATACTGTCCGTTGCGGAGCAATCATCCACGTCACGCAGAAAATCCATGAAAGCCCTGTCCCTGCGGACGACCATTTTCATTTCGGGGAAACGGGGGTTAATTGCTTTCAGCCTTGCGTAAGCCACGATAAGTCTTGTAACATTCTTGTAGGCCCTGGCGTTTCCTACGTATAGAAGGAAATCCTTCCGTTTGCCCTCCCCCTCATCATCACCTGAGAACAGATCCTGGCCCTCTCCGGTAACAAAAGCCTTATCACATGAGCTCGCGAAAGCACTCCGTAAATCATTGTAAGTAGCCATTGAAGGCACGGATATAGCTGACGCATTCTTTACCGATCTCTTTATCCTGTTTTTGAAAAGCTGCTTCGCGAAAAGGTTTTTCAGCATACTCGTTCCGAAGTAACCGGGAAAATCTAGAACCATAAGGTCGTGTACTGTGATAACTGTTGGAATGTCGGGACACGGACCAGCCATCGACAAGTTCAAGTAACAGTTCGCTTCCAATGATTCAATGAGGGGGACCAGTTTCCGGTTCTCTCCGTGATGGAACCTCACAGCGCAGCTTACAACGGTTTCCACAGGCAGATCTTTAATATGCGAAATGCCCGCAGAATTGACGATGACGGAGAGTTCCCAGTCAGGCTCAAGCCTGCAGAGCGCTTTAATCATTCCCAGGGAATACCTGCTGATGCCATCATGAGGTGTCCCGAAGGTTCTGGCGTCCAGAGTAAGTTTCATGAACAGCTCCCGGGTTAATACTACTTCATTCAGGGGAAAATAACGGTCTTCCTGTCATCATGTACAGGACAATAAATCTACTGTAAGCTGACACATGCTGGTAATAGCATATGCTTTTCTGTCAACCCGCCAATCCTGATTGACATGGGATGACCGTTCCCGGTATTGTCGTTTTCGGTAGAAACCGTCCTGAGCAGCAAATTCTCTTGAAATTAGGAATAGGAATGCTGAGTCTGAACAAACAACAAAACTCGAAGTCCACGGAGAAAGACCCCGAACGGATTCTGGTGGTAAAACTCTATGCAATTGGCGATTTCATAATGTCTCTTCCCGGTCTTGCGTTTCTCAGAAGACGGAATCCTGATGCCGAAATACATCTTCTTACCGGTAGTATCATAGCTCCTCTGGCCCGATGCTCAGCGCCGGTTAACAAAATCATTCAGGTTAACGAGAAACATTTCACTGAACGTCATAGATCATTATCTCTTGTTCCGCTTATCTCCCGGCTCAGAAAGCAGAGATATACGAGGGCATACCTTCTTCACAGAGTACTACCTCTGAGATTGTTCCTGCTTGCCACAGGTGCACGAGACAGAATCGGCCAGGGAAACAGTAAAATGGGACTCACAGATACGGTTCCGTTCGAAACGGGCAGGACGGAACATGATGCTGAGCGTTACGCCAGATTATTCGGCTGGACTGGAAGCGAACTCCTCCCTGAGTCGTTCGCCAGTATCCCGGAATATCCTTCTGACAGCCCTATAGCCTCTGCAATCGACTCAAGACCCATAGCAGTCAGCCCTGGTGGAGGCAAATCAAGCATCAGAGATATGAACTGGAAGAGATGGCCTGCGCAGCGGTTCCGCGAACTGATAGATCTTCTCCACGGTGAGAACATAAATACGGTAGTGCTGGGAAGCAGGGAGGACAGGAACGTTATTGGTGATGTTCTCGACAACCTGCCGCACACCTCAACCGATCTTGTAGGCAGGACGTCTCTTGTTGATGTAGCAGCCATCCTCTCAGGTTGCAGGATGCTGATAACAAACGACAGCAGTCTGATGCATATTGCAGGGTTGGTCTCCACCCCATCCATTGCTCTTTTCGGACCTACCGATCCCTCGCGTATAGGCATATACCCCCCCTCTCCGTATCACAGGAACCTGATTTCCGATGGCACTCCGTGTCGCCCATGCCACCCTGACAGGGGGATAAAAGGTTGTGAAACTGCGGAATGCATGTTTTCAATAAGTCTGGAAAGTGTTTGGGAAGAAACCAGGAAATTGCTGAGGGAAACCGAGACACAGAGACATTCTGTGTCAGATTAATATATCAGAGAGTATTTCTGCCAGCCTGTTCCCGGCTTCTTTCATTGATCGCTCCCCGGAGACAAACTCCCTGCCCCCGATGGCCAGGTTTCTGCGGAGGTCATCATTCAGAAGAACTTCTTCAAGAGCAGAGGCCATTTCAGCCGGATTACGGCTAACCAGAATACCGTTTTTTCCACTGTCTATGTTATCGATGAACCCACCCTCGCTTACTGCAATAACCGGTGTACCGCATGCCATCGCTTCAAGCGGAACCAGGCCGTAGGGTTCATTGTGCTGGCAGCAGAGAACAGCTTTTGAAGTGCTGTAAAACGACCTGAGTTCTTTGTCTGAGATATTTCTCTCCAATTCCAGATCCACTGCCAGAGCAGCGGCTGCTTTTTCGAGGTCAGCCCCGTATCCGGGGTATTCCCTGTCTGCGATAACAACAAGCGCGGGTCTTCTGTCCGAAGGGATGCGGGAGACAGCGTCTATTGCCATAGTATGGCCCTTGAAAGGCCACAGGGCTCCGATACTGAGAACCATATGCTTCCTGACAGTATTCTCCGCGACGCGGAAGAAGTCCGTATCCACCCCCGGCCTGACTATGAAGGAATCCAGACCGTAAATATCCTTAATCCTGCTTTTCATCCAGTTTGAAAAGGTAACAATACAATCCGCGTTCATCACCGACTCTCTGTCCATTTCTCTTTCTCGAGATCTCAATGGAGAGAGAAGAAGCCGGAAAAGCCCTCTTCCGGTTCTTTTTATCAGTTCCGGTTCGTATAGATGGCGGGGAAACTCGTAGCAGAAGTAAACGGAAGGAACCTTCAAATACTTCAGAACGGGTGGAGCCGCTACGAACATGGAATTATGCACCAGGACAATATCCGATGTGGAATTGATCTCCTCCGCGATTCTCTGGCAAAGTTTTTCAAAGGCGCTCAGCCTGGCAGGCAGAGATAAAGGGGCCGCAAGTTTTCTCAACCCTGAAATTCTTCTTCCCTCCCGGAAAGGCCATTGCTTTATGGAAACGCTTTCGGGAACATTCAGGAAGGAAGAGCCGGAAGGACAGTGAACTGTTATGGAAAAGGAATTCTGAAGTTCCCGAAGCAATCCCCCCGCAGCATTGACGCCTCCACCGGGAGGTAGATTATGAAATACCGCCAGCTTCGGCTGAGCGCGGGTTGAATCAGTAACAGTCACCATTCTTTTCCTTAAGGGCTGCAATACATGAACACCTGTGCGATTTCAGTATTATATTTTGCACTGTAAACTAACACGATTCAGGTTCTGGGAACACCGGAGGAAACCTTATGCGTGTAGCTGTTATTCTCGTTAATTACGGGCAGTGGGAACTGACAGAGAAATGCATTGATTCTCTGAATCGGTCCAGTGGAGTGGATATCAGAATTACGCTCATAGACAACTGTTCTTCCGAGCCTGTCCCTTCATGGGTAACCAGCCGCAAAGGGCTCAGATTCAAGCGGATGGAAGAAAACATCGGCTTTGCCGGAGGCAACAATGTCGGCTTCCGGATGTCCCGTGGCGATGAAGCTGAATACACGCTTTTTCTGAATAACGATGCTGAAGTTTTTCCTGAAACGGTTCGCAATCTGGCAGGATATCTCAGCGAGAATTCCGAAACTGGAATAGTGGCTCCGGCTGTCTACTGGAAATCTGACCCGAAACGGCTCTGGAGTGCCGGAGGGAAACTCGTTAAATGGAAAATGCGATTTGAACAGATGGACATTGCCGAAAAGGAATACAGCCCTGACGAGGGAGTTAAGGTGGATTTCGTATCGGGTTGCGCTATGATGATACGGACAGCTCTTTTCAGCAGGATCGGCGGTTTCAGAGAAGATTTCTTCATGTACTACGAGGATGCCGATCTGTGCAGAAAGGTTATTGAACAGGGTTATTCGGTAGAGGTCCTTCCATCAGAGACGGTTCTTCACAGTGTGGCTTCTGGAAGCGGCGGGGAACTCTCGAAAATCGCCATCTACTTTTCTGAGCGGAACAGGATAGTTCTTTCCCGCGATATGCTCTCTCCATTAATGAGACTCCTTTTCATGTTCTATAAAACTGCCGTTCTGCTTGTGCTGACCATGAAATTTTTGCTCCGGGAGGGTCCCGAACTGATTCCGTGCATCTGGCGGGGATACTTCGACGGTCTTGCCGGAAGGACCGGGTATTCAGATGTGATAGGTAAGCTCCTTTGAAAGAGATTTGCAGAACTCTTTCCAGAACGCGCGTATTGGTTATCTTACCCATGGTTCGCCCGTTGAATCATGGAACATACGTTGAGAGGTATGGATGATCTGCAAACACTGCGGCTGCGGATACCCGGGAAGAACCGTTGGTTTTCAAGCCCTTTGTGAAAATTGCGGGGAATACCTTCATACCTGTTTCAACTGTACTCTTTACAATCCAGATGCGGAGAGATGCCGGTCATTTACCACGGAAGCGATCAGTGATAGAAGAAGCAGAAATTACTGCGAGGAATTTGTTCCGAATACAGACACTACACTGGAAAAGAATTCCGGGGAAAGAAAAATAACCGACGATTTTGATACCCTTTTCAAAACGAACGGGGAGTAAATCATCTATGTCAAATCGCTGCAATCGGGAAAAATGAGATGAAAGATCTTTCCAAAGAGCTGAAAAGTATTTCGGAATGTAAACTCACAAAAAGGGGTATAATAATATTACTCCTGCTTACCGCAGGATACTTAGCCTCTTTCCTATATATTTCTCACAAAATGGTTCTCCTGTTCCTTGCCGGAACAGCTCTTATCACTATTTTTCTGGTTAAACCGAAACCCTCTTTCTGGCTTCCTGCTTTTCCCCTGATAGTTATTATGGGCGTAAGGTCCTTTCAGATTGGAGAGTTCAATCCAGCAATAGCAACCATTGCTATGACAGCATTTACATTTATCTACGTTGCAGATAGAATCCTTTGGAACAAGCCGCTTTTTGTGCCATCTCCGTATCTTGCGTTTTTCATCATTGCTATACTTATTCAAGTGTGCAGCGTATTCATTTCTATTCACATTCACGAGCAGTATACATGGAATGCCATCCGTGATGCCAGCAGTATTTATCTGTTTTTTCCACTGGCGGTGATGATTCCTTCCATCTGCACGACTGAGAGTAAAATCGATCAGCTGCTTCGTGCTATGATGGTATCTCTTTTGATAGCGGGGGCTCTAGGGGTATTCCAGTATCTTACAATCACCGGTTTCTCAAGAATTGATATGAGTCTGGGATATGTATATCGAGGAAGAATAGCGGGGTTTTTCATGGATAACCCAAACGCGTTCGCAAGTTATCTTGAGCTGAGTGTACCCCTTTCTATCGCTCTTTTCTTCAGAGAAAAGGATGTAAGATGGAAAATCACAGCAATTGCCGCCGGTATCCTTGGTATGCTAAGCGTGCTTTACACCTTCTCCAGAGGAGGTCTTATATGCACGTTCATCGGATGCGGAATAACCCTGCTATACTATTTCAGGTCAAAGGTATGGGTCCCGCTACTTCTCGGTGTTCTGGCGATATCCATTCTAATAAGCTATCAGGATACCTTTGAAAGACAGATGTCATTTATCATGAACCCCAAGGAGCATTTGAATCAGCCGACTATCCTTCACAGATATATTTCGTACCGCGGTTTCTTCAATCAGATTTCAGAATCCCCGATAACAGGTGTCGGCTGGGGAGCAAGAGAATTCTACTGGGGACGTACACTGTTGTACAGTTTCTGGGAGGTCAGACACTGCGTGAGTACGCAAACGATATACGAGTTCGGAGGACTGAACAGTGTTTTCCTGAATCTGCTGGTGAAGGGGGGAATCATAGCACTGGTTTCCATTCTGCTGACACTCGGAGTGATTCTCGTCGCAGTCTTCAAAGCAATCCGGAATAAAGGAGGAATACTTGCTGTAGCTCTTGCGGCTGGAATGTTCAGCTTTGTAGTTCATCAGCTTATTGATAATACACTTCGTAGCCCGGCTATAAATGCGCAATTCTGGATCATCACAGGTCTGATTCTGGTCCTGGGAGTATCCGATTCGGAAAAACCCGACACGAAGAAAATAGAAGGAAGCGAAGAAAGTCCCTGAAAAGGATTTATCAGCTGTTTGCAGGGAAATTCTCGCTGAGTATTTCTCTGAAACGCTTTCTTGGAATTTCCACCGAGTAATTTTCAAGAATCCAGTCTCTTGCTTTTCTTCGGATCTCCAGTGTTTCAGACCAGTGATTGCTCAGATAGTCAAGATGATCAGCAAGCTCCCGCGCGGAGACAAATTCTCCTACAAGTTCAGGGGCTTCTACTGCTATATGAGTCCAGGGTTTAGCCAGAGTGAAAAGACCTGAAGCCATGTACGCATTTACCTTCATCTGGTAGAGGGTTGGTGCTATTGGCTTAACAGTTGCTACACCGACCTGATAGTTTTTGAGAAGTTCTGGAACTTTCAACCGGGGCACCGGGGGCAGGCAACGAACTCTCCCCCCTGTTTTTCTACAGACACCAGCTACTCTTTTTCTGTTTTCTCCTGTACCTACAATATCACCTTTCATTGTTTTTGAGAGCATGACTCCCTCAATAAAAAGCTCCGGCTCATGAATACTGTCTATGCTGGTGAGTAGAAGGGCGTTTTCTGCTGACCGGCTTTCAGTAAACACAAACCGGGACAGATCCTGATTGTGCGCGAGAACCTCAATATCAGGGATATGTGTACCTGGACACGCAGTTGCGAAAACTGCATTTCTCATCAGTTCATCAAAGGGTGGTTTCTGATCCTCGATGCTTAATTTTGAATGAAAGCGCATAGAATAAGGAAGCCCGGAACGCATCGCGGCATAGCCTGCTTCAGGATCCAGACAAAGAATGAAATCGGCTTGAAACCCATGAAAGTGTTTTTTCAGTGCATTTCGGAAAAGCCTCTGAATGAAAGCGTGCCTGTATTTCTCCGCCAGATTCCAGGGTCGTGCAAGGCTTCCTGTGGCGCCGACTCCAACACACTTGATCCCCTCAACGCTTTTTGTGCCTGCTTTGTGGTTGCGGACTACATACATCGCCTGGTGCTCGCTGCCGAACAGATCCAGTGGAGTGGTCCAGCCTCCGGAGAAAGCCGGTATAGTATATGTGGTTGCTACAAGAATACGCACTGCTCAGCCTCCGTAAAGTGAAGCTACACTATTGCATCGTAGGAATATATAAACACATAATGAAGTATAGACAATTTTTTCAGATAACACTGGTATCCCTGCATCGCGATTTCTGAGCTTCTCAACGTTCGTATCTATATTTATCAAGACGCTCTCTCTTCTAATGGAGTTCCGGAGGTTTGAGTGAGAGGCTCCTGGTCACTCGAGATACTGCCATGGCGAAGGTTGTACTCTTCAGTACCCGAAGAACAATGATCATCAGAGAAACTCCACCGGAAGTATAAACCAGCAGTTGAGTGAATCTTACCGCCAGAGAAGCTTCCGTCGTGAAAGGCCAGAAGTAGTTCAAAACCAGACAGCCTGCAATAAGTGATACATTCGCGGAAAAAATCTTTATCTGTTCTCCTGCTATCAGTCGCAGATGAAGGCCTCCCATTTTCCTGGAGAGAGACCAGGTTAGATATACGGTTTTAGCCGTTGACATTACTGTTGTTGCAAGGGCAAGTCCGCCAATTCCCAGAGGACCTACAAGAATCAGATTCAGAAGTACATTTATGATGACGCCGAAAATACCAATGATTACCGGTGTTGCGGAATCTTTCTGGGCATAGAACGCTCTGGAAACGAGCGAACCGATACCGAACTGAGCAAGCCATGGAGCGTAGAATGCCAGAGCATAACCAATATACCGGGAATCCTCTCCGGTGAAGTTACCTTTCTGGAAGAAAACGGAAACTACCGGCACAGCAAGAACCGTTAGCAGCGCAGCAGTAGGAAACATCACCAGAGAAGTGGTATTCATATTTCTTCTAATGGTATCAAGAAGAAACCCCACCTTTCCTTTGGCTGCTTCAGCAGAAAAACTCAGGTCCGCAAAAGTAAGAAACGGCTGAAACATCACGGCAAGAACGATGTTCTTTATCCTGTTGGCATAATCTATGGCAGTCACCGAACTCTCAGGAAGGAAAGATGCCAGTATTTTATCCGCTATCGGCGCGAAAAATCCCACCATGGTTCCTCCCACAACAGGAAAGGCCATTCTGGCCAGCTGTCCCATGAAGTAATTACCTGAAATGGAAGGACTGACCTTGAAGCCGCTTCTGTAGCTCTGTACAAGCAGGAAAACCAGCTCTGACAGACCGCCAATGAGCACTGAAACAGGGAGAATAATGATGCCGATGGTGCCTTTGACTATCAACAGTGTGGCGAGGGATATTGACAATCCAAGAACACCAGAGAGCGAAAGAGTGGTAAATCTTTTCTCATACTTGATGAAGTTCGCCAGAATTCCATTGGTGGTTGCAATAATAACCATAGGTAGAAGTATCTTAAGAAGGGTCGAAGCAAGCCTCAGGAGTTCCGGTGATCCGTTGGGGCTTATTGCTCTTACCAGAATTCCGCTTGAAAACCAGAGAATGGAAACAAGCACAGAACTTATAAGAATAAGCCAGGATATGGTTTTGTTTACAAATGCAACAGCTCCATCATGCCCCCTCTTCTCCATTACTCTGGAGTATATGGGAATGAAAGCTGAACCGAATGAATGGGCAACCACTTCCTTTACAAGAAAGGGAAAGACCATTGCGACAGCTAGAGCATCGGTACGCCAGTTTGCTCCAAAGATTGCTGTTATCTGAGCAAAACGGAAATATGCAAGCAGAGCAATAAGCATGCTGCTTGCCGAAAGAGCTGAAAGCCCCAGTAGTTTGCTGTTTCCCTTCGGTCTGGGTTTTTCAGCCATTCACCGGCTCCGGCAGATCTGGAGGAACTCCGCTGAGGATTGCTCTGAGCGATTCAGTGTTTTCTGGAAGGGAATCAGGATTGCCGAAAGCGAATGTAGCAACGGTAATAGGCAGAGACAATTACAACTCCTCCAATTGTCAGAACTCAAGTATAGAATCAGCAGGCAATATAGTTTATTTTACATTCCGTACTTACGCATGAGTAATCTGAGGAATTATTACCTTAACTAAAAGTTGTTGTATCAGTCGATTAGTCTATTCATAGTGAATAGCTCTTTTCTCTGGAAGCGTCTTTAGAATCTGCTTTTTTCCGCAGGGCTTTCCCTTTCCCCGGGAGGACGCTATTTTTGCGAAGTCCACCACGTTGGTTTCGCTACCGCGGTTCTTATAAGAGGTACAGATGTCTATCTTGGTAATTGTTCCTGACTGCAACGGAATCTCTATTCTCATTTCCAAAGGAAGCAAATGACAGTATCTATTATTATCCCGCACTACAATGGAACCGTTATTCTCAGCAACTGCCTCGATTCGCTCTTATCACACGACAGAAGACCCGAGGAGATCATTGTTGTAGATAACGGCTCCACTGACGACTCTGTTGAAATGTTGAAGCTGCATTATCCAGAAGTGAAACTTCTCACTCTAACAAAAAATACCGGTTTCACTGGAGCGAATAACGCTGGTCTGAAGGAAGCTTCCGGTGACATGATCGTTCTTCTTAACAATGACTGTATAGTGGAAAAGGGATGGCTGAATTCTTTACTTCATCGAATGGAAGACGATTCGATAGGTGCTGTTACAAGCTCCATGAGGAATATCGATAACAAGAATATTATTGACTCTGCAGGTGGAGAACTGGATTGGATGGGGTTTTCCAGAGACGTAGGCAGGGGAGATCCTGTTGCGCTGCATGCAGCGGTAACCGATATCCCTTATCCCTGTGGAGGTGCTGTAATGATAAGAAGGAGTGCCCTTCCATCACCCACAGCTCTTTTCTGGGAGGATCTGTTTATTTACTATGAGGATATTGACCTTGGGTTTGAACTGAACCGAACCGGATGGAGAATAGTGTATGAACCAAAGGCGGTTGTAAGACATATCCATTCAGCTACTGCTTTACAGTTCAGCTACCTTAAGGAATACAGCTGCATAAGAAATAGAATACTGGTTCTAAAAAAGCATATGAACAGGAAAATATTCCAGGAACTTACCCCAATTATTCTCTCATGGCAGCTTCTGTGGATGGGAACATGCCTTCTCAGAGGCAGAATACACGATGCTAAAGCCGTTTATTGCGGAACATCTGATGCATTCAGGAAAAACGTTGAGCATTTCCAGGCTCCCATCTCATTGGAGACAATTCTCAGAAAGTTCGTTAAACCATGCAAATTTAGAAACCCGGTAAAGAAAGTGCTATGCAGAAAAGCTGAAAAAATCATTTCAAAGAACGGAAGATCCTTCTGAGAAGCCGCTTAATCGCGTAACCCCGGCCTTTGCTTCGCGACAGTTCCACGAACAATCGCTTTAAATACTGGAAACTATTCATGGGAGGAACAGTAGGGGTTCCCAGGATTCCCCCCGCCAGACGTGCCGGATCATTGCACCACCTGATCAATGGAACGAAAACATGAGAAGAGGAGCCAATGGTTTCACACCATTCTTTCTGACTGTGTTTAACTGATTCTGCAAGGGCAGAATCCTCCGCGAGGGCAATAAACGCATTGGCAAGCGATTCACTGTCTCCTGAAGGAACAACCACTCCCAGATTGTGTCTCCTGATATCTTCTGATATCTCAGCCCCCTCTGTGCAAACAACGGGAATCCCTCTGCTTACCCAGTCTAAAACCCTGGTTCTGGCACCAAGGAGAGTTTCAGGAGAGATGATATCAGTATATGTGGCTATCGATGCTCTTGAATATATTTTATTAAGCTCTTCGGTTGAAACCCAACCATGAAGCAAAAACCTGTCCCTGAAACGAGAAGCAGCAACCATTTCACAGAAGTAATCATATTTTTCGGGTGAAGATGGAACTTTGCCCCCGGCAGCTTCAAAGTGAATGGAGCTGTTGTAATCCATAGCCTGCTCAAGGGCATTGAAGAGCATTACTTCGTCAAACCATAAGTTAAACGAGCCGGTAGAGATGATGCGAATTACTTCATCTGGCTCACTGCTGAAGTTCTCGACCTCATTTGAGCAGTGCGGAATGGGAAAAACCATCAGTTGGGAATTATCACTCGATATGTTCCGTCCGAGCAGAAGCAACTCCCCGCACACAGCATATGTCTGCCTTCCCGAAGGCGTGGAAAAGGCATCGCCCCGAGATAGCAGCATATTTTCCAGGGAAAGAATTCTGAGCATTCTTTCTCCGGATCTTCCATCCGGATTGGATTCAAGCTGATGTTCGGCTGGATGCATTCCGTTCATGTCAATCCACAGGGGAAGTTCCGGATCAGCCCCGATAACGGCCTCAGCCGGAAAAGGACTGATAGCCACGATACAGTCAAACAATCCGCGGGCAAGAAATCCTCTAACTTCACTCACACCAGCTTTGCCCTCTCGCGGGGAACAGACCGAGACATCAAAGCCATGGCTGATCAGGGCATTTCTGAAGCGAATAGTTCTTGCTATACATGCTCCTGTACCCATATCTGCTGAGGTTCGACTACCATCGTCTCCAACTAGAAGAACGCTGCTCATACAACTTCCCTTCATGGCCGTTCGTTACTGACTCCGAAAAATACAACACTGCTGGTGAGTTAGAAAGACCTTTCAATTCCATGCGTCAGAGAATCGTTAAGTTACCAGTCTCCCTGTGTTCCAGCCCATAGGCTACGACCTGACGAACAGCCGCTGCTGAAGTGTTCCAATGTGCTTTAACATTCTGGCTACTTTATTCCGGGAAAGCAACTTGCAGCATGCAACCAGAGACCGGATTAACCCTGTGGCTATTGATTCGGGGAGTGTTTCTGAGCATAGTATTAATGAGCATGTGCTTTCCTTCCTGTTTTGCGATATCTTAACACACTGTAAATGCAGGGGTTAGAGCATGCTCGTCAACTCACTAATAACAGATTTTGTGAAGAGCCAAATTTCTGAGGAAGCGATAATCTGCATGAGAATAGGCATGAAAATATCTCCTTTGACCGTTCTGAGGGCTGGAATCCCGAATTACATAATTCAACTTCTCCGAGCCCTCGCGGACGCAGACCAGCATAACGAATACATTCTCTATACCAACAGGCCGATACCTTTCGAATTAAATCTGCCCGACAGATTCAGAACTGTCACAGTATCATTTCCATCTTCTCAACTGCAGGCATGGTATCAGATAGGCTTGCCCATGCAGATGAAAAAGGACGGGATTCAGCTTTTTCATGACCCTGTATACCCTTTGCCGTTCATACTGCCTGTACCAGGGGTAATAACCGTACACGATCTCTCGAATTACACGAATCCTGGAGTTCACAGTTTCAGGTCAGTTTTGTCCGGCAGGCTATTCCCGGCACATCTTCGGAAAGCCCGTCAGATCATTACTGATTCTTTTTTCACCGCTTCAGAGCTTGAGAGGCTTTTCCCCCGGCAAGCTCACAAGATTACGGTTGTTCATCTGGGTGTTTCAGACGTATTCCAGCCGATAACCGATCCGGCTGTTCTTGAGTCTATCAGAAACATGTATGATCTTCCGTCACGCTTTCTACTTTTTCTTGGCACTCTGGAGCCCAGAAAGAACATCACGAGACTCCTTGAGGCCTTTGCTCTCTCCTCCTCCGGCATTCCCCATTCTCTGGTGATTACCGGCGGACTGGGATGGAAGTATGACAAGCTGCTGAAGCTGATAGCCAGCCATCCAGATAAAGAGAGAATACACCTTACCGGATACGTGAAGGAGGCCCACCTGCCTGCACTGCTTTCCGCAGCGGAATTCCTTGCTTATCCCTCTATCCTTGAAGGCTTCGGTTTACCAATACTTGAAGCAATGGCCTGTGGTACGCCTGTGATTACTTCAGAAGTTTCATCAATGCCGGAAATAGCCGGAGATGCCGCTTTCCTTGTTGATCCTTACTCGATTGACTCCATTTCAAACGGAATCAACCTTCTCTGTACTAATGGTGAGCTGAGAGAAAAGCTGTCTCGGCAAGGACTCAAGAGAGCAGGCCTTTTCTCATGGAGAAAAACCGCATTGAAAACGCTTGCTGTTTACGAGAAAGCTGTCAATTGAGAAATACGCGCTTTCATCAAGTTTCAGTCTTTCTCTTCATGTGCCGGAATACGGGGAAACCGCAGACAAACCGGGGGAGATAGTGCATTCACTATGAAAATTGCATTTAATCTTGATTATGACCACTTGAAACGTACCGGAATAGGTAGATACGGTATAGAACTTATAACTGCCTGGCTTGAAATCGGCATGGACTGCGAACTCTGGATGCTGCGGAATACAAAGGGCTCCACTCTTCCAATTGAAGGAATAGAAGACAGGATAAGGTATTTCCCGTTTCCCCGGAGAATAACTGATCATTTCTGGCCTTCAATTAAAGCTGTTGCGTCCGGAATAAAGTGGATTCACAGCACAAACGGAATTCTGCTTCCACCGGGCCCCTTTTTCCGCCAGGTGGCAATGATTCACGACATGGGTCCCTACCTTTTCGGCCACATGAAAGCTGCTGAAGATACTGAGCCGTGGAAAATCAGATTAAGAAACATTGCGAAAAGGGCTGACTGTATCACTGTAAACTCAAAATCAACCATGCGGGATCTTCTTACTATTTTTCCCTCGGCGAAGGGAAAAGTGTTTCTGACTCCGCTTGGCATCGATCACTTTGCATCACCCCGCTCTCCGTCGGATAAGCGAAGTCATATTCTCGCAGTAGGAACAGTTGAACCCAGAAAAAACATCGACGGTCTGCTGAGAGCTTACTCCTCTCTTCGAAAGAGAAGAGATCTCCCGCCGCTTGTTATCGCCGGAATGGACGGATATCGGGCTGGAGAATATAAAAAACTGTCCTGTGAACTGGGCATGGAAACCATGGTGACATTCACGGGATACATCACAGACAAGGATCTGGCAGATCTTTACGCAAGAGCGTATTGCCTGGTTCACCCGGCTCACCACGAAGGGTTCGGTTTCACCGTGCCGGAGGCCTTCACATGGGGGTTACCTGTCGTTGCATCAAACACCGGAGGACTGGGAGAGTTCTTCGCAGAAACCGCCTGGATGGTTGAACCTGCCGACTGCGAATCCATAGCCAACGGAATAGAACTTGCCCTGACATCAGGGGTTACAGCAGAGCAGGAACAAAAAAGAAAAGAGCTCTCTGAAAAGCTCACATGGAAAAATTGTGCCGAGAAGACTTTCAGTGCACTGAAAACAATCAGTGGCTGACGCTAAACAACAAGTACTTCTTTTTACGGGTAGTATTCACTGCCTGGCAAGGCTGAGTATTTCAAGGGAGGCAATTCTCCACTCTCTGCTGTCATCTCCGGGAAGCACTACCATGTCTCCGAGGGATTTTCCCAGAAGAGCTTTTCCAAGGGGCGCCATATAATTGATTCTTCCTTTTGCAGGATCCGCGTCCAGCGGACCTACGACATCAATTGTCTGCACCTTCTCTGCTCCGCCACTTTCCTGAAGTTGTATCCTTATGCCCGGACTGACAGTGCCAGAAGTGATCTCTTCGGAGGGATACACCCTGTACCTCTGAAGTTCCTTCATCCATCTGTTAAGCTTGTCCAGCAATAGATCCCTCTTCTCTATTGCCGCATGGTATTCCGCGTTCTCGGAAAGATCTCCATGTGAAGCGGCCACCCCTATTGCCTCTGCTGCGGCCGGTATTTCTGTCTGCTTCAACTTAAGGCTGTCGGCTTCTCTTTGTTCAATGGCCTGAAGGCTTGAAAAGAGAGCATTCGATTCCCAGAAACGTTTCTTTACAGATTTTGTAATGGATGAACTTTTTCTCAGAGAGATCTCTCTTCCCACAAAAAGGCACAGACCCTCATTCTGAGCGGTAGCGCTTGTACTGAAGCTGTCAAGATAATTACCGAGTTTTCGCTTATCAATTGAGGAGAGGTAGCTGTTCAGCTTTGATTTCAGGGGACCTGTAAGAAGATGAATCACCTTTTTCTGTGTATCAGCACAGGAGAATATCAGGTTATCAAGGAAAAGTGCTATCTGATCATCTCCGAAGCTGTCATCCTGCTTATCTTCGCGGGTTGCCAGAAATGTAAGTGTCCAGAGGAACCTGTCAGTTTCGGATGGTTTTGAGAGATAGTCTCCAATACATTCCGAAAGAAGTTCAGGATCGAATTTCTCAAGAAAGGCGGCAGCATGTTCCCAGAGTGTACGCCTGAGTTGTGATAACAGCGATATTTGTTCCTCTCGCTGGGTTACTCCTGAGAAAAAGAGTTCAAGGTAATTCTTTCTGCATGCTGAAGACTGGATTTCTCCGAGAGCTCTCTCCGCTTTAGGGGCGGTGGTTTCAAGGAAATCGTACTTTATTTCAGAAGATGCATCCGCTTTGCCTTTGTCGTCGAGTATCCAGCAGAGCTCAAACAGAGAACCTGTTTCGGGAGTGGATATGGTACGCACTTCTTTCACCAGGCCTGTAAGCGTTTCGGGAAAAACACTGCCGCAGGATTTCAACAGAGCCTTAACTTGTTTTACCTTTTCGCGGGTGGATTCTTTTTTCTTGCTGATTATCTTCTTTGCGCGTTCAAGCAATTCCACGTTCTCATCCATAAGCACGATACGGTCACCCAAATCGACGAATCCTTCGGTTGAGGCTGACGTTTTTCGCAGGATCTTCCATGCTTCCCCCACTGTGAATTCAGAATCGGAGAAAAAGGCGGTCAGATCCTGAATGTATATCTCTCCGGGGGTTTCCAGCGGTTCTTCAGCGAGTTTTTCAAGAAATTCAGAAGGAGATTCTCTGAAAAGGCGGGAAAATTCTTCCAGATTTCTCCAGGAGAGAACCGCCAGGGAATTGGAAGCCAGCGGTCTTGTGGATTCAAGGACAACATTCAGTTTCATGTCATGGTTCGGAGCCTTCTGAAAATCAATGGTAGCATGTGTTCGGGTCATCCTTGTGATCTGTCCGACACCGAAGGTGTTATGGTACAGATAACCGTCTTTATTGTACTTCATGAGCGAGTTGAACACTCGCCATGACGACCGCACATCGGCATTTTCCTTTTTGAGTCCGCTGAGTTCCAGAAACTGCTCGAGGGGCTGAAACATCAGGTTATCATCCCTGAGTACTTCAATAAGAGATTTTCTTAAAGGTTCTGAGTTCCGGAAAATTGCTGCGGCTTTCAGCAGAAAATCCGAAAAAGCATCTTCTTCCCCGGTTTCCTTCTCGGTGATTATCAATTCAAGAAGCTCCGTGGCGAGGTCATCCTTTCCTTTGCCCTGAAGAACGGAAAAGACGCCGATCATTTCATCGTATGAGATATCTCCATCAAGGGTTTCAAGCCAGAGGCCAGTCAGGGTATCGTAATCACCGGCACTTGCGGCATCAAGAATTTTGGACAATCTTCCTCCTGTCTGAGAAACAATAATATACTAAGTATACAGCAGTATAAGTAATGTAATGGGAGAAGGAAGAAACTTGGGCGAAAAAGAGGAATCCAAAAAAAACCTCAACAGAAGGCAGTTTCTGGGAAAGGCCGGTAAACTGGGCGGAGCCGCTCTTCTTTCCTCCTTTGCCGGAAAAGCTCTTGCAGGGGAGTGGGAACAGGGAATGGAAGAATTCTGGACCGATGGCACGTTCAAACAGGATACGGTTGACGCTTCCAGGGAAGCTGAGGGAATTGTAAGGGCGTTGATTGATGGAACATGGGAGGAATTCTCGACACTGCAGCTGCCGCAGCCTTTCATGGACTGGAACCTTTCCGCCCGCCTTGAAATGCTGGAGAACATCTCCATGATGTTTAGCGGAGAGGGAGGTTCACCCCCTTCCCTTGCGGGACCCCACAATGCGGCGATGGCGACCTGGGGCGGAAGCAGGGCGGACAGCAGGCTTGAGATAAACAACGCGTTCAAGGGAATGGGCATGTGTCCGGCAAGATTGATAATCAAGGACCTTCTTGCCGAGATGGAGGAGTTAATGTCCGGGGGTATGGGCCCGAGGCTGCAGTATCTCATGAACCTCTATTCCGATGCCGCAAATTTCGATCTGACGAAAATGATCTCACTGGAACTTTACAGCACCCCGGAATTTGAAACCCATACTTTCATCAATCTCATGGAACGCCCCACAACATCCCTGGTGTTTCTGGACGACAAATCATACGAAGTGAGGGGCATCGGTCAGCTTGTAGCCCCCGGTGACACTGAAGCTGGAGATTACGCGGTTGATATTGTGAAGTATACGAATATGGCCCACACACTCTTCCATGGAGATTTTCCAAGGCTGTACCCGGGGATTCTGGTTCATGTCACAGCGGTGTTCGATAATACACCAGGTACCGGTCGCGGAGTAAGGATAGCGCCGCCGCTTGTATAGAAAATAAGAATTCTATGGATATTGTAAGATTGACCGATGGAGCCGTCCCCGGAATATACTTTGTGGATCTTGATGGAACGCTTCTGTCAACATCTTCGGAGAAATACTTTCTGAAACACCTCGTGAACCAAAGTATACTTTCTCCGGCAGCTTTCCTCAGGTTCCTTACCTTTTATGTTCTCCACCCCGGGAAGACGATTCGGGAGGGAAAGGGATGGAACAGAAACTATTTGACAGGTATTCCTCCTGAGGCAGTAAAGCGGGAAGCGGTAAACTGTGCTGGAATCCTCATGAAGAACTATTTCCGCGAGTGGACACTCCGCTCGGTAAACGAACTGAAGAATGCCGGATGCGAAACGATTCTCCTCTCCGCCTCTCTGGAATACATCGTGGCCAGTATAGCTGAGAGTATTCCCATGGATTACGTTCAGGCGAGCAACCCTGCGATAGAGAACGGAAGGTTCACCGGGCTACTGAATGATCTGCGTCCCTGGGGAAAGAATAAGGCGGAATTGATGCGGAGAATCTGCCGGGAGAGAGGGGTAAAGCCGGAGAACTGCGTGGCCGCCGGAGATTCCTGGGCCGACAGGTTCATAATGAGTGAATGCGGCTGTTCCGTTGCCGTATGCCCGGACAGGAAACTGAGGAAACTTGCCGTGAGTAGAAAGTGGAGAATCGTGGAAGGCAGGCACACGAAATGGGCGTAAGGGCTCTCGGAGCCTTTTCAGGCGGGCTGGACAGTATGCTTGCAGCCCTTCTGCTTAAATTCCAGGGTATAGAGGTGGAACTGGCCACTTTCGCCAGCCCGTATTTTTCGTCGGAAAAAGGATACGGCGGAGCGAAACAGCTTGATCTTCCCTGGAGGGAAATCGATTTTACCAGTGAGATAATGGCTCTGCTGAAAAAACCTCCCAGTGGATTCGGTAAAAACCTCAATCCCTGCATAGACTGCCATGCGAGTATGTTCCGGATACTTGGAGAGATCGCCGCGGCCGAGGGGTACGATATCATCTTTTCCGGAGAGGTCGCGGGGCAGCGGCCCATGTCACAGAATAAAAACTCACTCAACCGGGTTGCCCGTCTGTCCGGTTATCCGGAGCTGCTCCTGCGCCCGCTCTCGGCAAAACTTCTCAAAATAACCGATCCTGAACGGAAAGGGCTTGTTGACAGAGAAAAGCTGCTGAGCCTTTCCGGAAGAAGCAGAAAACCCCAGATGAAGCTCGCGGAGGAATATGGGATCTGTTACATCAATCCCGGAGGGGGATGTCTGCTCACCGATCCCAATTACTGCGGGAGGCTTTCGATTCTCATGGAGATCCCCGGACTTTTCTCCGCGGTGAATGCCGGATTGGTAAGATACGGCCGAATGTTCAGGCTTTCGGAGGATACGATAGGCCTTGTGGGCCGTGATGAAAAGGATAATGCTGGACTTGAATCCCTGGTGAAGGATGAGATAACCTTTGCCCTGGAAGACAGGCCGGGTCCTACGGGGGTTCTCATCGGAGACCCGGAAATGCTTCCGGAGCTGATCGTCCTCGTGGAACGCTACGCCGGGGCCAGGTCTTGCATTTGAGCATTATTACATTATTAATACAAAATATTCATAATAATTCATAGATTAGAATAAACAGGATGCCTTCGTTCCTTGACATTCTGAAAATAGTGAATATTTAATCGTACTCAATCGAATCGAAGGGCACCATTATGACTAGGAGTGTGTCTGATAATAGGCATTGAGCAGAAGATTCTCACAGCTGAGATAGAATGCTCGTAGATTTGAGGAGAATACTGGATGTATTTGACGATAATCTACGAGTATTATAGCCAGCTGTGTGGGTTTTATGCCGATGCTTTATTGTCGGACGCGCTCCTAAGATCAAAAGACTGTTTCAGTAATCCAGAAACCTTCTGCTCTGCAGCGGGGCAGACTTTAATAAGTTTCAAGAACAGATATTGATCCCGGGTTAACCCGGTTTTACAGGAATAATGAGATGCACATTCACTTTGACGACACATACGATGATTCTTCGATCAGGAAAACATCCACCTTTGGTGTTTTGAGGAAGATCTATCCCTTCCTTAAGCCGCATAAAAAATCCTTTGCGATCGCAACTGTCCTGCTGTTCCTGTCCGTCGCGGGAGAGCTTGCTGGGCCTCTTATCCTCCGGATGGTTATCGATACCGCAATTCCCGACAAATCGGTGCGAGACATCGTATTCTATTCCCTTCTGTTTGCCGGAACATTCTCGTTTGCCATGGCAATGTCCTATCTGCAGGTGATGATCACCACAAAAGTAGGGCTTTCGGTGGTAAGGGATCTGAAGGAGAAGGTTTTCCGTCATATGCTTTCCCTTTCCCTTTCATTTTTTGACAAGAATCCTACCGGGAAACTAATGGCGAGGGTCGAAAGCGATTCGGAACGGGTTCGGATGCTGTTCAGCGATGTTTCGATGGCGCTGCTCAGAAATATGGCGATGGTCTTCGGAACGCTGGGGATAATGTTCGCGGCCGACGCTGAAATAACAAAATGGATCATAATCCTTTTATTGCCCGTGGCGCTGGTAACGGTACCGGTACTGAAAAAAATGAGGAAACTCTACAGAAAGGTAAGGTCAGCCTACGCACGGATATCAGGGTTCATAGCCGAGTATGTGAGATCGGTTCCGGTTCTTCAGGTGTTCGGCGCGACAGGGATGGCATCGCTGAAGATTCATGTCGAGGGAGAGCGCTTTCTTGACAGGGAAGTTAAGGCCTACTTCTGGGAATACGGATTCTGGAGTTTCCTGGGCAGCTGCGAGATACTTGCCGTTATCGTTATCCTTCTTTCCGGCAGGGCCGGAGTTATCACCGGTGCGGTAAGTATAGGTACAGTGGTCATGTTCGTTGAGTATACAAGGCGCCTTTTCGGGCCGGTTGTGATGTTTTCCGAGACACTGAACATGGTTCAGCGGGCAGCAGCTTCCGCGGAGAGGCTCTTTGATATTCTCGCCACGGAAACCCTTACACCGGATGGTCATCTGGATGATGGAGATTTCCCTGAAGAATGGAAAGAGATCCGTTTTGAAGGCATCTGGTTCAGATATCCCGAAGGCAAGTGGGTTCTGAAGAATGTAAACTTTTCAGTAGCGAGGGGCAGCATGGTTGCTCTCGTAGGTTCCAGCGGAGGCGGCAAAAGCACAATTGTGAGCCTGCTGATGAGATTCTACGAGCCTACGGAAGGCAGAATCACCATCGACGGCATCGATATCAGGGAGTTCCGCCTGAATGTCTGGAGGAACAGGCTGGGACTTGTTCTTCAGAATGTGAACCTGTTCTCAGGAACTCTTTCCGAGAACCTGACGGTTTTCAGGGAAGGAATATCCGCAGCCAGCCAGATAAAAGCTTTGAAGATCATAGAAGCCGAAGACATTCTGGAAGTCATTCCAGGAGGGCTGGGTGGCAGCATAAGCGAAGGCGGCCTGAATATTTCAATGGGCCAGCGTCAGATCATCAACTATGCCAGAGCAGTCCTTAAGGAGCCCGAGATACTTGTTCTGGATGAAGCCACTTCATCGGTTGACCCCGGAACGGAGAAACGGATTCAGAGATCAACGGATCTTATAGTCAGGAACAGGACCGCGCTGGTGGTCGCCCACCGTCTGAGCACCGTTACCCATGCTTCAAAGATTCTGGTTGTGCAGCACGGGGTAATAGCGGAAGAGGGGACACATGAAGATCTCCTGAGACATGAAGGTATTTATGCCGGCCTGTGCCGTCTGCAGCTGCTGGGGGTTTCAAATGCCTGAGTACCGAGGATATCTGAAATGGATAATAGGCTTCTGGAAACCTCATAAGAAACATCTTGTCGTTCTGGTGTTCTTCACTCTGATATCCAGTGCCGTAGCATTGAGTTTCCCCCTGGTCTTCCGCTATCTGCTGGATAATGTACAGCAGATTCTGGACTCCGCGGGAAGCAGCAGCGAATTTCGAAAGATCGTAATAGTTCTTGCAGTACTGGCTTTTGCCAGGTTCATCTCTGGTTTGTATCCCGGGGCAAGGGCCTGGCTTAACAGCAAGCTAGGACTTGATATAAGAGACCGGATTTTCGCCAGCCTGATGAAAAAGGATTACAGGTTCTGGAATACTTTCAGACCAGGAGATCTTACTACCAGGCTTACCGATGATATCGTAGACTATCCGCGAATAGCCTGGTTCAGCTGCTCTGCGGTTTTCAGAGCGCTTGAATCATCATCAAGACTGGTTTTCTGCCTTGGCGTGATGTTCTTAATGAGTTGGGAATTGACGCTGATAGCGCTGGTTCCTCTTCCGGTGATGTTCCTGATATTTACCCGGGTAGAGAACAGGCTGGGCAGAAGGGTCGAGGAAAGCAGAAAAGCCACGAGTCATACCGGCAACCTTCTGGACAGCACATTTGCCGGCATTCCCATAATCAAGGCCTACAATGCCGAGGAAGGGCAGGCCGGAAGGCTCAGAGGCCTGCTTGATGAAAGGCTGGATATAGACCTTTCCATAACCAGGCTGATCATGATTCTTCATGGAGTATACAGTGTCATCGGCCAGATGGGGAAAGTAACGGTTATGTGCGTCGGGGGGGTCTTCGTTATCTGGAACCGCATCGGCATAGGGGAATTTTACGCTTTCTACGTTTATCTCGATATGCTTCTTGCGCCAATGATGGACATTCCCAACCTCTTTGTAACATCGAGGCAGGCTTTTGCATCAATAGACAGAGAGAAAGAAATTCTGAATTTCCCCGATGCTTCCGAAAGGGAAGGTGTCGAAGGAGAAGGCGCAGTCTCAAGCCTGAAAATGGAATCGGCAGGTTTCAGATACTCCGGAACCGAAGCGGGGATTACCGGGCTTGATGTCCAGCTTGGCAGCCCGGGGATGTTCGCGCTCGTAGGTGAGGTTGGAAGCGGGAAATCCACTGTACTGAAGATCCTGACAGGCCAGCTTCCATGCACCGAAGGAAGAATTCTGTACAACGGAACAGATCTGAACGAGCTGTCGGAAGAATACCTTATCTCCGAAACCGGCTATGTGCCGCAGGAATCTGTTCTCTTCAGCGAATCGGTTGGAGAGAATGTCAGACTGAGCAGGGAGATTTCCGATGAAGTTGTAGCGGATTCGCTGCGGATAGCAGGGTTGGATGGAACCGAACTTGAAGCCGGTGTGGAAACAGTGCTTGGTCAGGGCGGTGTTGGAGTCAGCGGCGGGCAGAAGCAGCGTATCGCGATCGCGCGTGCGCTTGCGGGGAACCCCTCCCTGTTCCTATTCGACGACTGTACGGCCGCGCTGGACGCGGAAAAGGAAGAGGCGTTCTGGCAGGAGCTCGCGGAGGCCAGAAAGGATGCTCTGATACTTGTTGTTTCTCACAGACAGTCAACCGTCAGAAGGAGTGACAAGGTGATTTTCGTTCATGAAGGAAAGATGAAGGCTTTCGATACTCATGAGAATCTTCTCAGAGACAACAGGCTCTACCGGTTGGTCCTTGCGGCGGAAATGGAATAATGTACAAACCTGGATACTTGGAGTTACTCGAAAAGGGAGAGCTTGCTGCAAGAGTTCGAGATCTGAACGAACTTCTTTTCGAGTGCAGGCTGTGCGGCCGAAGATGCGGGGTAAACCGGCTGGCCGGGGAAAGAGGCTACTGTGGGGCGGGAAAACTCCTTGAAGTAGCTTCTTCCTGCCTGCACAGGGGAGAAGAGCCGGTTCTTACCGGGGGTTTCGGCGTGGGAAATATCTTCCTGGGAAGATGCAACATGAAATGCGTCTTCTGCCAGAACCACTCAATCAGCCAGCCTGAAGGCAATACCGGTTCCGACTGGAGCATTTCCACCGCTGAGATTGCAGAAAAACTACTTCGTTTTCAGAAGCAGGGATGCCCCACGGCTGGTTTCGTATCCCCTACTCATTACGCTCCTCAGATATTCGAAGCTCTGAACCTGGCAGCGGAGAGGGGCTTCAGTCTGCCGGTCATCTACAATACCAACGGATACGATTCCATGGAATTGCTTTCGCTGCTTGATGGCATGGTGGATATATACCTTCCCGATTTCAAGTACTGGAACAGCGAATACGGATATATCTACTCCGATGCTCCGGATTATCCTGAAACCGCCAGGAAATCCATCCGGGAGATGTACAGGCAGGTGGGAACCCTCCTGACCGATCCGTCGGGAACGGCCGTACGCGGGCTGATAATCCGTCTCCTTGTGCTGCCGGGCGGGATCGCAGGAACCGGGGATGTTCTCCGATTCATAGCCGAAGAGCTTGGCAATGATGTCTTTGTAAGCCTCATGTCCCAGTACTATCCCGCTCACAAAGCCCGCAGTTTTCCTCCACTCGCAAGAAAACTCAGGCCGGAGGAATACTCGGAGGCGCTGGAAATACTCGAGGAACTGGGGTTTGAGAACGGATGGGTTCAGGACCCGGTAACATCTCCTGACAGCTACCTCCCGGGAATCGATTTTGAACTTTAGTATTATATTTATAATATCTTATTAATAACACCCATAAGTTGAAGAAGTGTGCTACGTCCCCGACAGAAGCGTATGGATTTTCTCCGCCGCAATTTTCCCTGACAGAAGCATCCCTCCGAATACCGGTCCCATTCGATGAGCGCCCATGGCTGCGTTCGCGGCCATGCCGGCAACAAAAAGGCCGGGCACGATTTCAATGGTATTTTCCGCCAGAGCTCTCTCTCCCATATCCGCATTCATGGACCTTTCTCCCTCTATGCCGCCCGAAGGAGTTCTCAGTCCAAAACCGGTTTTTTCAATAACAGTGTGCAGAACCTCAAGTGGATGACCGGTGGCTTCGATTACGTATTTCGCGGAGACACACACGGGATCCACATGAAGGCCGGCAATTTCAATAGGGCTGGAGGTAACCACCACACCGGTAATCCTGTCAGGATCTATCATTACATCTTCCACTGAGAAAAGGTTGAAAATGGATACACCAGCCCTGCAGGCCTCAGCTATAAGAGTGGCGATGGATTCAACTGAATTAGCTGTGAAGTAACCGGGAGAGTAAAGCGATGTTCTCACTCCAAGTTCCTCGAGAATACTTTTCCCCTCCTCCTGGACAACGATTACGTTGAAGCCCATTCCTCCACCCCACATGCCGCCCCCGGGTGAAAGCTTCCTGTCGAAAAGAGCCACTTTATGACCCCTCAGAGCCAGTTCCCTTGCGGCAGTCAGCCCCGCTGGACCGCCTCCTGCAATCGCCACATCCAGCTCAAGATTGTCGAGCAGGGTGCTCATATAAGTATCTATAATAGCCCTGGTTATTTCAACATCATTTAACTTGCTCAAGGAAATCTCCATTCCGTATTGTAATGTCTCATGTTCAAAAAGATTTACTCTGCTCCACTCAGAAAAGCCCTGACCACCTCCTGTACATCCTCTGCCGCCATAATTGCCGACACAACGGCAATACCGTCAGCGCCCGCTTCCCGGACTATATCCGCATTGGATGGATTTATTCCTCCTATTGCAACAAGGGGCAGAGGGGAAGCCTTTTTCAGTTCCGCTATGGCTTCAGTTCCCAGAGGTTCGGGAAGATCGGCCTTCGTGTCCGTGGGGAAGATAAGATTCGCCGCTATATAATCGGCCCCCTCCCTCCATGCGGATTCAGCCTCTCGGGGCGATCTGGCGGATGCTCCTATCACGGCATCGGGCCCCAGAAATTTTCTGGCCAGGAAAACAGGCATATCATCCTGTCCCAGATGAACTCCGTCGGCCCCGACCGCCATGGCAACGTCAATCCTGTCATTCACGATAAACAGCGCACCATGCTTTCTGCAGAGATTTCGCAGGATAACCGCCATCTGAATCAGCTCACGGGTGGAAGCATTCTTGTCCCGGAGCTGCAGGGCACCAACTCCTGCTTCAAGGGCAAGCCTGCAGGTTTCCTCCACCCCCCTGCTGCCGCAGAGGACAGGGTCGGTTACAAGATACAGCGAAAGCTGTTCATGGTTCACGAAAACCTCCGGATTTTCTTACGCCGGCATTACCCGGGTCAAGTTCAAGGGGTCAGATTCTCAGGCCCGGAATTTCCGGGCCACCCCCAATCCAGAATCAAAACTATGAACGATGTATTTCATCGTCAAACCTGAAGGCTTGTTCAAATCTTCCCGTATGGTTATCTCAGGCAGATACAGAGCATATCGATAAACATGTGAAAGGTAATTACAATGACAACAGTTATCATGCTTATTTCCGCAGTACTCTTTTCCGGGCTGCAGCCCGGAGACCCATGGCCGCCCTCAGCGGACTCCGCCATGACGCTCGCCATGGACACACTGAACCTGACCAGAGAACAGCTGGATTTTGACAGACACTGGGCAACGGGGGTTCACCTCGCTGACTCGACAGTATTAAGGGCCATTCAGCACGTTGAGGAAATTCCTCTGATCCTTGAAGAACATCTCGAGATGCTGACAGATTACAGGCTTCTGGAATCGGATGAAACCGGCAGGGAAGCGCTTACTGCAATCATAGGTCTGCTTGAGGAAGCCGATTCCCTTATGCAGAATATGATGGAAAGTATGGGGCGGAAGATGGTGGATTCACTTACTACTGTAATTCCCGCTGTCTGGCTGAACGAGAACGATCCTCTTGACTGGGATTCGATTGTTCAGACCTGGGGCGTGGAATCTTTTCCGAATGGTGATATGGAAATGGATACGCTTGCCGCGCTCTTTGAAGCATGCCATTTCGATGTAAGCATACCGCTTGATGAACTCGTAGCTGCTGCAAAAGCTCTTCGGGAAGCACAATGGCCTAACGAATTAGCAGTTACGCTTCCGGGTGTCTATGGAACTACAGCATCGTTCTGTTGGGACGGTCCTGTCAGATGGGTGATAGGAGGAAGAGGAAATAACATATACACGGAGGATTGTCCATTTGAGCTTATCATCGACATTGGTGGAAACGATTTCTATGGAGATGGTTTAGGAGGGGCTGCAGGACCTGCGGGAAAAAGAATTGCCGTGGTGATAGACCTCTATGGAGACGATACCTATTCAAGCGCTTCTCCGGTCAGCCAGGGATGCGGCCTTATGGGACTGGGGGGAGTGATTGACCTTGAAGGGAATGATTCATACAGGGCTGAGGATTTTTCACAGGGGGCAGGATTGATGGGTTTAGGCTTTCTTATTGATCTTCAGGGTGAAGACTATTTCAGAAGCGGCACGTTCAGCCAGGGAGCCGGTTGCCTGGGCATGGGGATCCTGTTCGACGGTTCCGGAGATGATTTCAGACAGGTCGATATGTTCGGACAGGGGTTCGGAGGGCCTTCAGGCATGGGAATCCTGGTTGATATGGATGGCAGTGACTGTTCACTGGCCGGATTCAGGTACTCCCATGAACCACTGCTGCCGGATGACAATCAGGCCATGTCACAGGGTTTCGGAATGGGACTGAGGCCCCTCATAGCCGGAGGCATCGGGCTTCTGGCGGACTTCGGAGAGGGTAACGATACTTACAGGGCAGAAGTATTCGGTCAGGGATGCTCATACTTCTACAGCCTGGGAATGCTGTATGACCAGGGGGGACAGGATACCTACCAGGCAGCCCAGTACAGCCAGGGATCCGGGATTCATCTTGCGTCCGGGTGCCTGTGGGACGGAGACGGTGACGACAGTTACTTCTCGAGAAACGGGCCGGCCCAGGGAAGCGCCCATGATCTTTCCACAGGGTTTCTTCTTGACGGCGGCGGGAATGACTGGTACTGCGCAGGCGGGGGGCAGTCCCTCTCCCTGACGAATTCCGCGTCTATCTTCATCGATATAGAGGGGGATGATACGTATTGCGCGAGGGGAGGAGGACAGGGTGAAGCCCGGTGGGCAAGAGGATCCTCTGGAGCGGGAGTATTCATTGACCTGGCCGATCATGATATTTACCTCGGCTCCGGCTCCGATTCAACCCGCTGGCTGAATCGGGAATACGGTGTCGGCGTCGATCTTCCTAAACTGACTCCGGGAGGGCTTGATCCCCAGGACCCCATCGGCGACCCCGAATCACTTGAACTTGATTCGCTGTTTTCCATTGCTTCGGAATGGGCTGTCGGCCCCAACAATGAAAAGGTCAACGCCCACCGCGAGGAGCTGGCATCAAGGGGAGAAGAGGCGGTACGGTATCTGATGGAGGATCATATGGGAACCCTTAGCGGCCTTTCAAGCCGGGCCATGGAAAAAGTGTTCAGCGAGAATATCGACATTTCAATGGAACTTATGCTGAATATGCTGAATAGAATTGACAGCATACCGGTCAGGAACGGAGGGAATCTGATTTATTTTCTCGGAAAACTCGAGGACGACAGGGCGAGAATTCCACTTGAGCGAATGCTGGCATGTCCGGGCGACAGTATCTCTACAGGCCTGACAACAGGAATTGTAAAGGCGCTGGGGAAAATAGGAAACCCTGAATCACTCACGGTCATACTGCCGTTGGTCGGGGATGCGGCAGACAGAGTAAGACGGGAAGTCGCAGTTTCGATCGGGGAAATCTGCGATGCCGGCGCTATTGAGACTCTGGAGGAACTTGTACAGGACCACACGCTTGACGTGAGGTCCGCGGCCGAACGTGCGCTACGGCTCATTGAAGAAAAGATTTCCGGGGAGGATGAAAGCGGGGTGAACGGGAACGGTCAACTTAATTGACATGCTGAACCCGCAGGTTTATTTTGCCTATGTGTCAGAAATAGAATTGCACAGAACCTAAATCAGAAAGGAAAATCCATGAAAAAACTCGGACTTATACTACTTGTAGCCGGAATCGTACTGATGGCTGGCTGCGCGGGAGACGATCCTGCCGGTCCTTCCGGTACACTTGCAGATGTAACCGGACTTACAATTAACACATCCTCATCTGGCAGGAATGTTGACATGTCCTGGAACGCTGTTGATGATGTTGACGGTTACAAGGTTTATTTCCGCGAGACAACAACCGCCGACTGGATAGAAGGGGCCGATGTTACATCCGGAACCAGCGGAACCCATGTTAATGCGACTTCTGCTGGTTACTACACAGTGAAGGCCTACAAGGGAACCAACACCTCAGCCAACAACTCCAACGTAGAGAACACATTGCCGACTGTTGTCTCGACAACTTACACTATCTATGACAACTACAGTATTGCCACTCAGCCCAGCGGCTTCATCTTCGGCGAAACTTCCGGTCAGACCGGTTCGGCAATAAGCACCTCATTCAAGCAGGATATCTACGCCTTCGATGAGGATGCGCCCCTTCGCGGTGATAATACCGTAAGGCTTTACTCGGGCACACTCTCCCCCTACGGTAACGGCAACACCACCCACATGGCAGAGCCGGCAGCCGCGGGTTACTGTGAACTCTACGGTACCGGATCATGGTACCCGAACTACGGCCTCTACGCAGGTGATGTAAGGGTTTTCCTCCACCTGCAGAACGGGCATTACGTGAAGATGTACAATATTGTTGTCACCCCTGATCCTGCCACCACAAACGGCACAATGGTAAGCTTCAGCTATGAGATCCAGACAGACGGCCTTACTCTCTTCACAAGCAACTAGAAGAGATTTCAAGGAACAATACGGGGGGAGCTTAACGCTCCCCTTTTTTCAATATGGAGGACTGAATATGTACCGTTCACTTATTTGCTCACCGGCAGTACTTTTGATTGCCTGCATGTTCACCGGAACCGGAGTAATGGTGACATCATCGGAGGCAGCTCTGCCTGGTGATCTTGGTGATATCCTTGATGGGATCAGTGGGCAGTATGGCGGGTTCTGGGGGATCGGAGTGATAGAGCTGAACACGGGGGCATCGGAAACACTGGACGGGAACAGACGATTTCAGATGGAATCACCCCACCTTCCCATGACCGCATGTGGTATAGAGATGTCCAATGAGGGAGTGTTGCCGCTTGATTCCCTCATAGCAAGAAACGAGCAGTTCTGGGAGAAGCTTCACTGGTCTCAGCAGGGAGGACGCGGCACCTGCCAGGCCGTGCTGTACACCATGGGTGAGCAGCGGGTTAACGACTGGATCGAACAGGGTTTTTTTACCGGCACTGTTGTAAACGGTGTACAGTTTGTCTACCCCGATTGCCCGCAGGTGAACCCGAACTATATCACCGCAAGAGACGCTCTTGAATTTCTGAAGATCATCTACGACAATCTTAACAGGCCCAATGTGGCAAACATTGGGGCAAATCCCCCCCTGTCCGACCACAACAGGGAAACCCTGGGACTGGGGAATGACATCTACGGATGGATTGATGATACTGGTGAATGGCGCTATCTGTTCATTATCATAGTCAGACCCCTGGCCTCCGATTTAGGTGTAGTTGTTATGGCCGAAGGGATTGATGACCCTGCTGATACTGATCAGGGATTCAGAATGCTGTACGAAGCATTGACTGAGTAACCCGGAGGTCGGATGAATGAAGTTGAAACTTTTAAAATACAGGACATCCATTATTGTTTATTTGGTGATGTTTGCTTTGTTCGGTACGCCAGTTACGGCATCGATACCATCTTTTCTCCAGAACCTGGGATTTCAGCCCATGGATGATTCCGGTGATGAAACACAGCAGTTGATCAGTTCCATTCCGGCTCTGGAAGAGTTGCCTGGAATCAGATTCAGCGCACTGGTTATTGATCTTCCTTCCGGGAACCCTGTAGTGCTATCCGGAGAAGGAGTATTTACATTTGATATTCCGGAAGTATTTATTCTCGCGCATGCCATAGATATGATGCTGGTAGACACCATTGTAGGGGGATCCCCGCAGGAGATTGAAACCGTATCATCATGGATTGCTGATGCCGGTATGAATGATACGCATCTGGTCGGAACAGGAAGCCATGATTCACCTGAAACCATATCGTCAAGCTCCACTGAGGATGTCGCCCGGGCGCTTCGGATTATTCATTCAGGTATGGATATGCCGTCAGTCAGAGAAATACTTGACAACCCCGACATGGGTGAAGGACAGGCGTCGGGAGTTGGCGCAGGCTGGGATCTGTACGGCTGGGCGGACTCCGGAGAGAACCATAAAACGTTTGCCTTAATAGCCATATCCCCCGAAGGAAGGGAACTGGGATTTATTCTTCTTAGTGATGATCTTTGCTGTAATGAAAAGGGCGATCTTGCCATGATGCTCCTCTGGGAGGCCGCTCAGCAGCTTTGATCGGCAGACCTTGCCAGTGAGCCTGTAATGTATTAAACTATGGCTAAGTTATTGTTGCAAGGGTGGAATAGGCCATCCTTGAAACGAGGAGGAGAGTAATGAAAAGGGTCTTTCTACTTATATGCCTTCTAGCTTTTGCCGGTACGGCCTTTGCCGGATTTTCCCTCGGTTTCAAGCACACGGAGGTTCCTACATATGTAAACATAGGAACAAGTGGTGCTTCCGTTGATCTTTACGATGTGTACATGCTCCGAATTGGCGCTATGGCATCCCCCCAGTTCCGCATTGAGGGATACATTGGTTATGCCAAGGAATCTTACGAGATTGACCCCAGTACACCACCAACAGAAATCGATGGAAGCGTAATGGTCTTCGGTGCCGGCGGATACTACGTTATCGCATCCCCGGCCAACACCAGCTTCAGCATCGGCGCTCAGTTCCTCTACGGAAAAACCACATACGAAGTTAATGGTAATAGTAATCAGCCGGAAACAACTGCCTGGTGTCTTGATCCTCTCATGAGGATCGACTTCGCCATTCCCGGTGCCGAACGCTTCGCGCTCTTTACCGAGTTCGGAATCCGCTACGCAAACGCCACCACAGAAGTTACGACCACAACAGGCACCATTGACTATAAATGGTCTGGTTGGCAGACATATTCACCCGCGAATATTCTGGCGGGCGCTTACTACATATTCTAGTAAAGATGTACTCTATCGGAGGCACGCATACGGAGGCACGCATAACGCGTGCCTCTTTTGTTTTTCCATCAGTATATTCCCCTGATACAATCTAATTCCTAATTCTCAATAGTGTTTAACAGTAATTATGAAAGAGGTGATTCATGGCCGTGAATTTCAGGGGGCGGAGTCTGCTTGCGCTTTTGGACCTTTCAGGGGATGATATACGGTATCTTCTTGACGTTTCTCACCTGCTCAAGGCTGAGCGGACCGCTTTTCAGATCAATCAGAGGTTCAGAGGAAAAACCCTTGCCATGCTCTTCGAGAAGAGATCAACAAGAACGCGGTGCGCCTTTGAAACGGCATTCGGGGAAGAGGGCGGTCATCCGGTATTCCTCTCCAGCTCCGATATACAGCTTGGAGTAAAGGAAAGTATCGAAGATACGGCCAGGGTTCTCGGCAGAATGTTCGATGCGATCATGTTCAGAGGTTTCGACCACAAGACCGTGGAAACACTTGCTGAATTCTCCGGTGTGCCTGTTTACAACGGATTGACTGACATGTTCCATCCGACTCAGGTTCTTGCTGATCTGATGACCATGGAAGAAAACTTCGGACATCTGGCAGGTTTGAATTTCGTTTATGCCGGTGACGGCAGGAACAATATGGCAAACAGCCTGATGGTTGGATGTGCCACAATGGGAGTGAACTGTACAATTCTTGCGCCGGAAACTCTTTATCCTGAATCAGAGCTTGTTGATACTGCATCGCAGATTGCTTATGATTCCGGTTCGACTCTTACAATAACGTCTTCACTTGAGGAAGCGATACCCGGAGCTGATGTGATATATACCGATGTATGGGTGTCCATGGGTGAAGAGGAAAAGGCGAAAGAAAGAGTAACTCTTCTTAAGCCGTATAGAGTGAACAGAGAGTTAATGGAAATGACTGACAATCCCGGAGCTATCTTCATGCACTGTCTGCCTGCGGTGAAGGGCAATGAAGTTACTGAGGATGTCATAGAGGGCAGTTCTTCGGTTGTCTGGGATGAGGCTGAGAACAGAAAGCACACCATAAAAGCCCTCATGGTTGCCAGCATTCTTTAAATGGAGTAAAAATGATCTTTCTGCTTCTACTTCTGATTGCCGGTGCAGAACCGACCGTGCTTGTCCCTACGCAGCCCATGATCGAGGAAATTGATCCTGCGGAGTACGTAGTAGGACCGGGTGATATTCTCTGGTTCTCTGTACAGGGAGGTGTTCCGGCGGGACTGTCCGGAAGCGGGGCAGAGCCCATTCTTCACATAACGATCACGCCCGACGGCTATGCCGTCATACCTTCAGCGGGCGCCTGGCCGGTTGCCGGGCTCCGGCTTTTCGAGGTAACCGATCTTATTGAAGCCGGCTTCACCGCGAGATATCCCGGCTTGCGTGGAATGGCAGGACTTGCCGCTATAAGAAAGTTCAGGGTTCCCCTTACCGGTCAGGTGGCCAGACAGGGGATTTATGATGTCAGCGGGGCCAGCAGACTGACCGATCTGCTGGACATGGCCGGTGGTATTGCCTCTTCCGGAAGCTGGACTTTGATTCAGATAATACATTCGAATGGCGACACCACAGAGGTCGACATTACTGAATTTTTTCTGAACGGCTGCATGCCGTCAAATCCGGTACTCTCCCTGGGGGACAGAGTGCATGTACCCGCAGCGGTGGAATTCGTCCGCGTAGAGGGTGCTGTGAACATGTCGAGTTCCCTTGCAACCAGCTTCAGAGGCAGCCCGGAGAGCAATGTCTGGACCGGAAGCAGCAGAGGAATGGTGGAATACATCCCCGAAGAAACTGTAAGCGTTCTCATTCGAAGGATTGGCGGAACCAGCACATGGGCTTCCAGGGACAGCTGTCACGTGATAAGAACTCTCCCCGGCGGCCGGGAGGAGATTATCAGAGCTCCGCTGGATGATCCTTCGATCGACCCTGAGCTTCTTCCCGGAGACAGAGTGGTTTGCCCGGGAATACCCCCCGTAGTGATGGTAACAGGATACGTATACTCCCCCGGTGTGTATCCTCATACGGCAGGAATGGGGGCTTTCTACTACATAGCACAGGCGGGAGGTCTTCTGCGCGAGGCATGCGAATCCGGGACTGAAGTAGTACTGCCGGACGGGAATGAGACAAGCGCTGCTGATGTTCAAGTGATTCCTCCAGGATCAGCCATCGTTGTCCACCGAAAGCTTTTAGTGGGCTGGCAGGATCCTCTGCTGATATTTACGAGCATTGCGTCGATAGTCATCGCGTGGAAAAGTCTGAATTGATATGAATGAGGGAAGACGGCCCCTGTGGTATCTATACCTTCTGCTTAAGAATAGATGGTTTCTCGTAAAGGCACTTCTTATCATCATGATCCCCACTGTTGTCATTACTTTCATGCTGGAAAAGAAATACACTGTAACTACGGTAATTATGCCACCGGAGGAACAGTCAACTCCCAGCCTTTCCATTGCCGGCCTGGGGGGTTCAGATTTTGCCGGTTACTTCAGTGGAGGAATGGGTTTCTCTCTACCCCTGATGACCACCATGTCGGATGTCTACGATGAAATACTGAAAAGCCGATCCCTCGCTGAACATGTAATATTGTCAACATCTTTCATCGATTCAACAGACCTCAGGAGTATTTACGATAAGAATGAGCAGCTGGGGCTTTACTGGGCAAGGATGAAGTTCAGGGAGAACTTCTCGGCGAATGTAACTCCGTCTGGATTTCTGAGAATAGAGTACACCTCCGGGAATCCATGGTACGCTGTTGAAATTTCCGAATCCATTGTTTCTGCCCTTGACAGCATAAACATAGAAATTATCTCAAGCAGGCTGCGCCATACAAGAGATTACCTGGAGCTTCGGTTAGAAACGGCTGAAAATACCCTTGTAACTACAAGCCTTGATATTAAGAGGTTTGAAGATGAACATGACATGGTCGCTCCCGAACAGGAAATGACAGCATATATCAACCGTCTTGTTTCACTTAAAACTGAGTATTCTACGCTCATCACGGAAGTATCCGCCCTCCGGCAGGGCCTATCCGGTGCTGCAAGCGCTACTATTCTGTTCAAGGAAAGGAAAGCAGAGGAACTGCTGGATGTGTTAAAAATGCTTGAATCAGGCGTACCAGCCCCGGGTTATGAGGATGTTATGCCATCTGTAAACCTGGATGAATTCACTGACATCAGCTTCGAATACGCCATTCTCAGGGCAGATTACGAAATAGCTCTGATGCTTACAAATACTATAGGGCTGAGCCTGCAGGAGGTAATATCTTCAGAAAGCAGGGAACAGGCTCATATAAGAGTTATCGATCCCCCGAGACATCCCGGCTGGAAGAGCAAACCCAAAAGGATTCTTATTCTGCTGGAAGTGTTCCTTCTGGCGTTTATTTCACTGTTCGGGTTCCTGATAGCCAGGGAGAATATCCGGGATATAAAGAAGAAAAGACCTGAGCTGTGGGAACCGTGGCGGAAACTGTTTGAAGAGATCAGGAGGGATTTCTCTTTCAGAAGGAGATAACCCTTAACCTAAGAATTCTTTTCGTTCATGAAATCGACGTATTTCCCGTAACGTATTTTCGATATAGATCCTTTTTCAACAGCTGATTTTATCGCGCATCCGGGTTCGGAAAGGTGCAGACAGTTTCGAAATCTGCAATCATCAAGATAATTCCTGAATTCGGGGAAACAGAACTGCAGATCATTCCCGGGAATATGATCAATGGAGAACATTCTCAAACCCGGAGTGTCGATAACGGCAGTGTTCCTTTCCAGCGGGATCAGCCTGGCGCTAACCGTAGTATGCTTCCCTTTCCTGGTCTTGGGATTGAGGGAGCCAATCCTTACTTCAAGGGATGGGTTGTAATACTTTACAAGTGAGGTTTTCCCCGCTCCGGACGGGCCCGTCATGACAACGGTCATTCCCCTTATGTGTTTGAGCAGTTCATCCGTGCCGCGACCCGTTATGCAGCTGACAGGAAAGAGAGGGTAACCTGTTCTCTCCCGGTCGTACGTGGCAAGAATCCTGCTTTTCAGTTCTTCATCCTGAGCGTGGCAGAGGTCCATCTTGTTCAGCACGATAGTCGCTTTCAAATCCTTCCAGGCGGCCGCTGCGAGAGCCCTGCATACAAAACCGTCACTGAATTCAGGATGTTTGATCGAGGTAAGTATAAGGACCATATCCACGTTGGCGGCGATTATCTGGGTTGATGTGCCGCTCGACGCTGTGCGCTGAAGGACACCCGACCTCGGGAGTATTCTCTTAACAAGTGGTGTGTCACCGGTTTTGACCGCGACAGCATAATCACCTGTCACCGGCTTTATTTCATGGTAGACCCGCCCGGCTACTATTGCTCCCGTCTCGTGGCCGCTATCATCGATAATGGTGACTCCTCTCCTCCCAACGGAAGAGATTCTGCAAGTAAATTCCCCGGAACTCAAAAAGACACATCCAATGAATCGAGTTCTATGAATTTCACAATGTGTTCACCTTCCCGGCCCCAGCCCAGAATTTCCCTTACCATTCTTTCCAGATAGAGAGAATCGCTTTGCAGCAGTTCGATCTCCAATTCAAGAGAATCTATATCCGCCCGAAGGCTGTCGATGGACAGAGATATCCTGTCAACATCTCCCTTAAGCCCGGCAAGGGCAATGAATCCATGCCTGTTGAAGACAAGAATCGCGGCAATGATAACAAAGACAGAAACCAGTATTACGTAGAATAATCTCCGGTTGCCGCTGCCCGGCCGCCTCAAATCAGACCCCGCTGGTTAATTCGAATATTTCCGCTCCTCTGAAAACCGCCTGAGCCCCAAGTTCTTCCTCTATTCTCAGCAGCTGATTGTACTTGGCGACTCTGTCGGTTCTGCAGGCAGACCCTGTTTTCAGAAGGTCAGTGTTCAAGGCCACTGCAAAATCACTGATATATGTGTCCTCTGTTTCGCCGCTCCTGTGGCTCACAACCGCCTTCCAGCCATTCTTATGGGCCAGGTTAACAGTGTTTATGGTTTCGGTTACTGTTCCAATCTGGTTCAGCTTTATCAGAATCGAGTTGGCCGCTGCGGACCTGATAGCCCTTGACAGCCTTTCCTCGCTGGTTACAAGAAGATCGTCTCCGATAATCAGTATCCTCTTCCCGAGAAGACGGTTCATCCTCGCCCAGCCTTCCCAGTCGTCCTCGGCCAGACCGTCTTCGATACTTACAATGGGGAATTCTTCAATGAGTTCGTTCCAGTAATCCACCATCTTGACTGATGTGAGGCCCTTCGGGTCACATCCATGCATGAAATAAAGACCGTTTCTATAGAATTCGCTTGCAGCCGGATCAAGAGCGATAAAAACGTTTTCGCCGGCCGCGTATCCCGCATCCGTGATGCTTTCAACGATCAGCTCAAGAGCCGCGTTATTTGAAGGCAGATCAGGAGCCAGCCCCCCCTCATCACCTACGGAAGTTGAAAGTCCCATAGACGATGCTCTGCGCGCAAGGGCATGGAATATCTCGGTTCCAGCCCGCAGAGCCCTGCTGAAACTTTGAAATCCTGCGGGAACTATCATGAATTCCTGCAGGTCTATAGGATTAGAAGCATGCCTGCCTCCGTTGAGAATATTCATGAAAGGCACCGGAAGGTGCCTGGCTCCAGGACCGCCGAGATACCTGTACAGCGGAAGTCCGAGGTGGTTTGCTGCTGCCCTGGATACCGCCATTGAAACAGCCAGCATGGCGTTCGCTCCCAGCCTGCTCTTGTTTGGGGTTCCATCCAGCTGGATCATTATTTCATCAATTTCCGCCTGGTTCATTGCTGAAAGACCACAGATTTCCGGCGCAATAATCCTTTCAATGTTGTCAAGAGCCTTCAACACACCTTTTCCACCGAAGGGCTCACCACCGTCTCTCAGTTCTACAGCTTCGTGTCCTCCCGTTGACGCTCCACTTGGAACAGCCGCTCTTCCCCAGCCTCCGTTGAGAAGAAAAACCTCGACCTCAACCGTGGGGTTTCCCCGGGAATCGAGGATCTGACGTGAGTGAATATCAATTATATCCGGCATCTGTATTCCTTTCTCATGTTTTTATTCAACTGGGAATATACAACCCGGTTCTATGCTCGAGTATTAATTCCTCTAGGATCTTGCCCTACAAGCTCCTAAGAAAACGTAACCTGGTTCGATCCCATGGAGATGTATGCGGCAATAATATCTTCAGGTGTAATTTTCTCCAGAACGGAAAGAAGAGCATCGCCAATCTTTGGATCAAACTGAGTTCCACGGTTTTTCCGTATTTCCTCTATCGCGAAATCAACGCCCGGGGAATCCCTGTAAATCCTGTCTGAAGTCATGGCGTCGAAACAGTCAGCGACAGCGAGCATCCTGGCATGAAAAGGAATATCTTCACCGGAAAGCCCGAATGGGTAACCCTTTCCATCGAATCTCTCATGATGGTACCTGACTGTGTCTATAAAACTTCCGAATGCTGTAACGGGCCGGAGGATATTATAACCTACCTCCGGATGAGTCTTGATGATACGGTATTCCTCCTGCGTCAGGGAGCTTTCCTTGTTCAGTATTACTTCCGGTATGCCTATTTTGCCTATATCATGAAGCATAGCGGCATTATTCAACAGGGCTATTTCTCTGGAAGGAAGCTTCAACTGCGCGGCGATACGTGAGACGTATGCGGCTACGTTCCTGGAGTGATTGTGAGTATATGGGTCTTTCGCGTCAACTGCGCTGGCCAGAGCTGAGATGGCCTGGATATAGTTTCTCTCGCTTGTTTCAAACAGGTAGGCATTGCTCACAGCCGCGGCAGCGTGCCTTATGAGTATTGGTATGTATGACGGAACTCTGGCGGATGTCTTCTCCTTTGGCCAGCTTGCAAGAACTATCATTCCCCTGAAGGAACCGAACTCACCAAGGTCGAGGATATCTACTACAGGGCAATTCTGCCAGTCGACGATCCTTGCGCTGGCGAATGAATCCCTGATTCCACTATCGAGGAAAAGCCGGATATCGTTGCTGTTCTGTGTTTTCTCCAGAATAGTACGAAAATTCGTCTCAAGAACATCATCAGGAATATCCGATCTTACCAGCATATAACTGAGAGGTATCATATCCTTACCGCTGAGGAAAATTCCAAAAAGGTCAAATTCAACCATGGCTTTCAACCCCCGGCTTATGGAGGAAAGAACCTGGCTTGTGTCAAGGGATGATGTAAATTGTGCGGCGAGGATATTAACCTTTTCGAGATTATCGGCCTGTTCTCTGAGATAGGAAGCCATACTGTAATTCGTAAGCTGATTGCCCGCCTGGGCGGAAAACAGTCCCATGAGTTTAAGATCTCTTATGGTGAAGGATGCTGGAATACGTGACCTTGTGACCATGCATACTCCAAGGTTGCCATCCGGGCTGGGAATTGGCACAGCCATCACGGAAAATACTCCGGTGTTCTCGGGAAGCAGGTGTTCCGAATCCCCATCAGCTAGATAACCCCTTTCGCTTACCAGGGCCGCTTTACTTGAAGATTCCCAGATTTCTTCTCCCAGAAGCTCTTCATTCCCGGAACCTGCCTTTCTGAAAAGAGAAAATTTCCCGGGCTCATCAGCCAGGTATATTCTTGCAGAGTCTCCCCGGAAAGTTTTTTTCAGGCTGCTGACCAGATTATTCAGATATGTCTGAAGGGACTGTTTAGAGATGTTGATATTAACGGTTAGATCGTAAAGGTCTTTCAGTTCAGATGAATGAAGAACTGAAAGCTGTCTTTCCCGCACTTCAAGGGCTCTGTCAACTACCTGGTTGAGTTCAATCATTTTGAAGGGCTTTGTAATAAAGTCAAAAGCGCCCCGCTGGATAGCGTCCTTCGCCATGTCGATTGAGCCATGTCCGGTAATCAGGATTACGAAAGTGTCAGGGTATTCATCCTTTACCTTTGATGCCAGGTCAAGACCGCCGATATCAGGCATCATTATATCGCTGAGTATCAGGCTGAAGGAGGTCTTTTCAAGTATTTTCAGGGCCTTCGCCCCATTCTCGGCTTCCTCGACTAAGAAATCCTGGAGTTCAAGGACTTCTCTGCAGAAGGTTCTTACCCTCTTATCATCATCCACTACCAGGATCCTGGCCTTAGCAGTCATTCAGTTCCTGCCTGTATCTTTCACTATTCCGAGACTGTTTATCCGAGCAAGAAGGGTGGTTCTTTTAAGACCAAGCAGCCTGGCTGCACGAGTTCTGTTCCCTTTGCTCCGCTTCAGCGCATTAATGATATAGTGCTTCTCGATATTTTCCAATAGGGAATCAAGCTGGATTCCGTCTCTTGAGGGGTATATTTCAGGCGGCTTCTCATGCGAGGGCAGCATCCTTCCGGGAAGATCCTTCGGCAGTATTACACTGTTCTCGCACAGAACCCGGGCTCGTTCCATGGTATTCTCAAGTTCCCTGACATTCCCCGGCCAGTGATACGAGAGAAGAATGGAAGCGGCAGTAGAACTCAGCACGCATGAACTCTTCTTTTCAGATCCCATCAGCCTTGAAAGAAAATGTTCTGCAAGAGGAAGAATATCATCGGTTCTATGTCGCAGAGGGGGTACATGAACCTCAATGACATTGAGCCTGTAGTAAAGGTCTTCCCTGAATTCATTCTTAGTCATTGCGTCTTCGAGGTTAATATTGCTGGCAGTGATCAGTCGGACATCTGTGGTTAGAATCTCAGAACTCCCGACTGGCGAAAACTCCCCGTCCTGAAGTACTCTGAGGAGCTTGACCTGCATAGCGGGACTCATGTTTCCCACCTCATCAAGAAAAAGCGTTCCTCCGTCAGCAACGCGAAACCGTCCGTGATTTGTGGCCGTGGCGCCTGTAAAAGCCCCCTTGACGTGACCGAACAGTTCGCTTTCAAGAAGTCCCTCCGGGAGGGCGCCGGAATTAACCGATATGAACGGCTGAGCAGATCGCATGGAATTACTGTGAATTGCGCGCGCTATCAGCTCCTTGCCTGTTCCGCTTTCTCCTGTGATAAGAATAGTGCTGTTCGTTTTCGCAACCTTGCTTACCAGCTCCATCACCTGTTCCATTAAGTCGCTTCTGTATACTATCTTCCGGAACCTTCTGCCCCTTATCCGGCTGAACGACGTATGAATGGCGCTGTTTATCGCAGAGAGTACTGCAGCCGTGGTGAAAGGCTTGGGTATGTAATCCATAGCCCCCATCCTCAGTGCCGTTTTGGTACTTTCGACGGTGGCGAAACCGGTGATCACTATTACGGGAAGAAAAGGGTACTTCTTGCCGGTTATTTCAAGAATCTCAAGCCCGGAAACATCGGGGAGTCTTATATCGGTAATCAGAAGATCATAGTCGTTCGAATTTCTGAGTTTGCGAAGGCCTTCTTTTCCACATTCGGCTGTGTCGCAGATGTATCCGGAAAGTTCGAGCATCTCCTTTAGAAGAGATGTAACATGCTCTTCATCATCGATTACCAGTATTCTGTTTTTCTTCGTATTATTGCCATTCATATTGCTGATAAGGTAACATAATCCTGATGGATGTCAACATTTTGACGAACAAGAGAGAATTCCCTTCAAGTGCCCTGACTGTATTGATACTGTTTCTCACCGTTTCCTTCGTGATATCCTGCGCAGGAGAACCGGAAGATGGAGAAATAGTAATTCGGGCGGAGGACATCGTTCCCGGCGATTCTATTTTAACCGCTGACACTCTTTCGCCTGCGGATACCGTAGTATTTTCTGAACCCGATACGCTGTCGAAACCCGATTCAGCCGTAACCCTGATACCGGACTTTCCTGCTTTGGACAGTACCGTGGCGGTCGAGCCTGATGAATGTCCCTGGGAAAGAATCGCTCTGGAGATCAACGGTTCGATATATGCAAGCCTGAGAAACAGGGTTGACGCGCCGGATATTCTAGGCGCACATATAGTAAGGTGCATGTGGTGGGACACCGACCCATGGAACGGTATGAATGCCGGGGATTCCCTTTACGTTCTTTCAGGGGAGACCGGAAGGGAGAACCAGGTTATCGCCCTGAAATATGTGCCAAGGGAAGGAACTTCGAACATGTCCTTTTCGGTTTACAGTTTCAGAATGACCGGAGACAATTACCCCTCCCACTACTACTCCGATGGCATTGAATTGATGAAACTGCTTAACTATATGCCAATAACTACTTTCGAAGAAATGACAGGGCCCTGCGGTGAACCCAGGGGCAACCATTCTCACTCCGGTGTTGATTACAAGGCCCCCGAAGGAACTCCCGTCCGTACATGCAGGGGTGGTTCAGTAACCAGGCTGAACTGGAATCAGGACTATAACGGCAACTGCGTTGAGATTGAGATCGGTAGCGGATACAGCGAGATATTCCTGCATCTGCAGGGAGTCGCTGAGCGTATCCACGAGGGATCCATACTGGAAAAGGGTGACATCGTCGGATATGTCGGCAGCACAGGGGTTACATCAACCGCGCCACACATTCACTATCAGATAAATGACGAAAACGGAAACCCCATAGACCCCTATCTGTTCTACAGCTCTTACAGGCGGCGCCTGTCCCCTGAAGATATGGCGGAATTCAGCGCCTTCAGGGACAGATGCGATCTCTGGCTGAAAATGATCCCCGAATAAACGGCATATACAATCCGTTCGGAGGCATTTCAGACTCCCGTATACTTCCTGCGTTGCGAGCGAATGTATATTATTGCGAATTACGTCAACTGGAAGAACAGGTTGAAGCTCCCGAACTCTGGAGAGAAATGACAGCAATTCTTGGTATAAACTGTTACAAGCACGATGCGGCAGCTGCTCTCCTTCTTGACGGAGAGCTTGTGGCGGCGGCAGATGAGGAAAGATTCAAACGGATCAAACACTATCCCGGGTATCCTGAAAAGGCCGTTGAGTACGTTCTGAGCGAAGCTTCGATCAGACCTGAGCATATCGATCATATAGCTTTCTACATGCTTCCCGGTCTTGTAATGAGGGAAAATATCTCCTACAGCAGGCATTACCTCCTGAAAAGGGGAGGAATTCACTTCCTTCTTTCACAGTTGAACAGTGCCAGGAAGATGCGGGACATAGGCAGAACTACACGTTCCCACCTCGGAGCAGGGCTGAAGGCGCCTGTCAGTTTCGTAGAGCACCACATGGCACACGCAGACGCGGCTGTTTTCTTCTCGGGATTTGATAACACCGCTGTTCTGACCATGGATGGTGTAGGAGAGAGAAATACAAGCCTTCTGGCCAGTTACGGAAAAAACGGATTCAGGATACACTCGTTGTCAAGGTTTCCGAATTCCCCGGGAATCTATTACAGCGCTGTCACCAGGCACCTCGGATTCATTCCGGATAATGACGAATACAAGATAATGGGACTGTCCAGCTACGGTGAACCGGAGTATCTCGATATTTTCCGGAAAATCATCAGCAGCGCCCACGGCAGAATAAAGGTGAATACGCGGTTGCTTGATATTCACAGAGGGGTGCATGGATCAAGCTTTTCACCGGAAGTACAGAAGATAATAGGCTCCCCCCGGCAACCCGGATCAGAAATTACCGATTTACATAAGAACATAGCCTGTTCAGCACAGAGGGCTCTGGAGGAGACAGGGCTTTCGTTGGCCCGTTACTTGAGGGATGTTTCCGGAATGGACAGGCTGGTGATATCCGGAGGAGTCGCGCTTAACTGCGTAATGAACGGTCTGATCGAAAGAGAAGCCGGCTTTCTCGAAGTCTACCCCTTTCCGGCATCCCATGACGCCGGGACATCTGTGGGGGCGGCTCTGCAGGTTCACAGGAAATTCTACTCTGAAATACCGCTGGTAAGGCCGGAGAGCATGTATCTGGGCCCTTCCTATAAAGAGAAAGAGATACTGGACGTAATGAGAATGGCCAGGCTGTCATGGGAGAGACCGGATAACCTTGCGGACAAGGTTGCTGAGCTGATCGAACAGGGCAGGATCGTTGCGCTGTTTAACGGCAGAATGGAGTTCGGACCGAGGGCTCTGGGGAACAGGTCAATCCTTGCAGACCCCAGAAGGGAAGATATGAAGGATATCGTGAACAGCGTTGTTAAGCACAGGGAACCCTTCAGACCCTTCTGCCCCAGTTGCCTTGAAGAGCGTTCCGGAGAGTATTTTGAAGGCTGCGGCAAGGCTCCTTACATGATAAAGACCTATCCCGTACTTCCTGAAAAGCTACGGGAGATACCATCCGTTACCCATGTTGATGGAACGGCGAGGGTTCAGACTGTTTCCCGGGTAACAAATCCGTTCTATTACGATGTAATAGATTCATTCTACAGGAGAACAGGAGTTCCTGTTGTTCTTAACACATCATTCAACATCAAAGGCGAGCCTATTGTCGCAACACCGGTTGATGCTGTAAGATGCTTCTATGGAACAGGTATAGACGCCCTGGTCATGCCTCCGTATCTTCTACTTAAGAACCCTTCGGAAGAGTAACGTTTCAGGCTTTTCATGATGGAAATGGAGTAATATTGATTACCGCTCTGGGAAGAGGCACGGTTCTTATTGCCGATGAGGATTCGGAAAGAGCTCAACTGCTGAAGAACAGAATATCCTCCATGGGCTATAGCGCCAGCATCCAGTCAAATGCCCGGAAGACCCTGCGGAAAATACGATCACGGTCGGTGAATGCTGTCATTATATCCGCAAGTATAGGCGACATGGATGTTTCCGGCTTTCTTGAAACCCTGCGTAAAGCTAACCTTGCCACTGGAATAGTCATCTACGGGAAGAACATAAGCGCCGAGGATGCCATCAGCTGGATGAAATCCGGGGCGGTGGATGTTATCCTTCAGATCGAAGGTGAACAGGCCCTGAAAGCGGCTATTCAGAGGGCATTCTCATTTTCGATAAAATCCATCGAAAGCAGGTCATCTTCTCAATCAGCGGGGAAAGAAGACATTCCTCCTCTTCTTTACAGAAGCCGCGTTATGGGTGACGTGGTAAGAAAAGCCGACAGAGTTGCTCCGGTGAAAGTCACTGTGCTTTTAACCGGGGAGAGCGGAACAGGCAAGGATGTTCTTGCGAAACATATCCATGCCCTCAGCGGGAGAACGGGAGTCTTCGTTGCTCTCAACTGTTCCGCGATTCCCGAGACTCTTCTTGAAGACGAACTCTTCGGACATGAAAGGGGAGCCTATACAGGAGCGGAAAGATCAAGAGAGGGAAAATTCGAGGCTGCTTCCCACGGTACTCTGCTTCTGGACGAAATAGGGGAGATTCCTCCGGACGTACAGGTGAAACTGCTCCGGATCCTTGAAGAGAATGTCGTCACCAGGCTTGGAAGCAATCAACCCCGCCCGGTTGATGTAAGGCTCATAGCGGCAACCAACAGTGACCTTAAAGCGGCCGTCAGGAAGGGCACGTTCCGCGGAGATCTCTATTACAGGTTAAAGGTGATCGAAATTCACCTGCCGCCTCTTCGCTCCAGAAAAGGGGATATCCCCATGCTTGCCATGTCATTTCTGAGAGAGGCTGCGGAAAAGCATAACCTTCCCCTGCCGGAGATAACCTCAGAAGCGCTCGAACGCCTTGCGGTATTCAGCTGGCCCGGCAACGTCCGTCAGTTGCGAAACCTTATGGAAAGCCTTCTGATAATATCCGGCAGTGTGATAGATACAGCAGATCTGCCCTCGGAGATAGCGGATCTGCCTTCCGGGGAAACACTTGAGCTGCATACGGAGCTGCCGGTATCCCTTGAATATCTGGAAAGGCTGGCTATAAAAAAGACCCTTGAGATTACAAGAGGGAATAGAACCAGGGCGGCGGAGCTTCTTGGTATAGGACGAAGAACACTTCAGCGTAAACTCAAGGAGATATGACAGATCAACCAATTGAACTGAAAATTGGAGGTTTCAATGAAAGTAATAAAAGGCGGGACGCTGAATTCCCGTCACTACAAGTGGGGGGCACTTGTACTTGTTGTGTTCCTCTGGGTCATTCTAGGTGGTCCATTCTACATTGTCGGTCCCGAGGAGGAGGGGGTGGTACTTACATTCGGAAGGTACACCGCAACCACTCCCCCGGGGTTTCATTTCAAGTGGCCATGGCCTGTACAGACGGTTTACAAGCCGCCTGTGAACATTGTTCAGAGGATAGAAATAGGCTTCAGAACCCTTTCGAACAATCCTCCGAGCTACATCAGCTTCACCAACGACAGGGACATGCTGACTGAGGCGCAGATGCTTACCGGAGACGAGAATATCATCGACTGCGCCATAACGGTTCAGTTCAGAATCGGCAGCGCTACGGATTACCTCTTCAATGTTCGTGACCCGCAGGGTACACTCAGGGATATCGCGGAAGCCAGCGCACGGCAGGTTGTGGGAAACAACGCGATAGACGCCGTACTTACTACCGGAAAGCTGGAAATCCAGAATAGAATAATGGATATGATCCAGAACATCTCAGATGAATACCGTATGGGTGTGAACATCATCGCTGTTCAGCTGATGGATGTTCAGCCGCCGCTGCCGGTCTCGTCCGCTTTCAAAGATGTTGCCACCGCAAGGGAGGATATGCAGGCCTACATAAACGAAGCTGAGAGTTACAGGAATCAGCGGATACCCCAGGCTCTGGCGGATTCCGTGTCACTGGTAAACTCCGCGATGGGTTACAGCGCGGGTAGAGTCAATAACGCAATAGGAGAGGCATTCAGGTTCACCGCGGTCGCGCAGGAGTACAGGAAAAGCCCTTACGTAACGGCGACAAGGCTTCATCTCGAAACCCTTACAACTCTGCTCGATGCAGCAACTATAACTGTAGTTGATGAATCCGCAGGTGCGCTGACCCACTACAACCTTGTTGGAGGTGGCGAATGAGACGCCTGAAACAACTGCTTTACGGCATAGCGGCGCTCTTCTTTCTTATGGTTGTGCTGGGGGCTTTTTTCACAATAAACGAAAGGGAACAGGCGGTAATACTCCAGCTCGGGAACCCCATCCGCGTGATAGTAGGCGACAGAACCCCTGAACAGATGATTGATCTTCAGGCATGGATAGATGCCAATGCTCCGGGTGTCGCGCTGAGCCAGGGAGCCGGGCTTTACTTCAAGATACCCTTCCTTCAGCAGGTGGAGAAATTCGATGACAGAATTCTCGAATACGATGATCCGCCCGCTGATGTTGTCACCAGGGACAAGAAGCACATACAGGTAGACTGTTACGCCAGATGGCGGATAGATAACCCTCTTCTGTTCCTCAGGAGGGTAAGGACCGAGAACGGGGCGCTTTCCAGGCTGGATGACATAATCTATTCGATGATCAGGCAGGAACTTGGAAACAGCAATCTTATCCAGATAGTCAGAAGCACCAACGATCCCATCGGCCTGGGAGACTATGTAAAACTGGTAAACAATGTCTCCTATTCCGATACGCTGGAGGATATCGAGATAGATGAACAGGGAGAGATCACCGAGACAATTAAACTGATCAGAATGCTATCATCCCAGGGAAGAACGGCAATACTGCACAGAGTAACATCGACATGCAGAAGGATGGCGGAAGACTACGGTATTTATATCGTGGATGTTCGCATCAAGCGGGCAGACCTTCCGGAAGAAAACCAGGCTGCCGTCTTCACACGGATGCAGGCGGAGAGGAACAGGATCTCCAACCGGTACAGGGCGGAGGGCAGAAGAATGTCCGAAGTCATAATAGCCAACACCGATCTGCAGGTTGATTCCATAACTGCCAAGGCGAATATGTCCGCGCTCACTATAAGAGGAATCGCTGACAGTACTGCCGCGGCAATCTATGCTGAAGCATTCGACAGCTATCCCGATTTCTACAGTTTCATCCGATCTCTTGAGGCGCTCGAAATCGTCATCGAAAAGTCGAGCAACATAATTGTAGGAACTGAAGGCATTTTCGAGTACCTTGTTTCAGAACCCGGGAGATTTCTATAAGTGAGGCTCCATGGGTGATGTCTTTGATGACGACCGGTACTGTTTCGTATGCGGGGAGAAGAATCCCTTCGGGCTGCAGCTGGAGCCGGTCGGGAAGGATGGAAAGGGAACCATTCTCTGGATCCCTGAAAAGCGACACCAGGGGTATACCGGCGTCGTTCACGGAGGGCTGATATCGGCTCTCCTGGATGAGGCAATGGCCTATGCCGGCATGAGCGTGGCGGGATTCTGCGCTACTGCCGGCATTTCGATCAAGTTCATGAAACCTGTCCGCACCGGAGAAACGGTAAAGGTGGAAGCTGAACTGGTTGAGCGGAGGGGGTCGATACTGAGGCTTAGGGCATCGGTATTTCAGGATGAGGAAGAGAAAGCCCGGGCCACGGCAACCTTCGTAACCGTTCGCGGAGAAAAGACGTAATGCCCAGGGCTCTTCTTACAGGGGCTTCAGGCAGGCTTGGTTCCGTTATCCTTGAAGATCTTTCGGATGTCTGGGATATCGTTCCTCTGTCACGAAGGGGAGGGAAGGGAGCTGTAAAATGCGATATTCTCTCCCATATGGACAGAGAAACCCTTCCTGGAAGAAATTTTGATATAGTGGTGAATACTGCCGCGGCGTCATCTCCTTCGTACTGTGCCGCAAGACCGGCGGAAAGCTGGATACTGAACACCATGTGGCCGCGTGCGCTGGCGGAATACTGCCGCGGAAAAGCCATACAACTGATTCACTTTTCAACAGATCTTGTATACAGCGGCGGAACTCCTCCCTACAGCGAAACTTCTTTGGCGGTGCCTATGTCATTCTACGGATGGACAAAGCTTATCGCGGACATACTTGTACAGAAAGCTGATCCCGATGCTCTGATTGTCAGAACATCGGTTCTCTGCGGAAAGACGGGCTCGAACAGGGCCACATTCTCAGAGGACCTGCTTTCGGGAAGGCTTAACACTGTATACGTTGACTGCTGGAGGAATCACACCCCCATTCACTGGCTTGCCGGGATTCTGCCGGAACTGGTGAAGAGGGGTGAATCAGGCCTTGTAATAGCTTCGGGCAGGTACGCGCAGTCCCGTTCCGCCTATGCGGAAGCCCTGCTGAAGAAACATGGGAAAAGCACGGATCATCTTGTTCAGGAATATATGCCTCCGAACATACCATCCAGGCTCCATCTCAGGGGGAAATACTCTACTTCGCTGATCTACTGAATAATGTTTCAATCCACGCCCCCGCATGGAGGGGCAACAATTGAAGGGGGGTACAAATTGTACCCCAGTTGTTTCAATCCACACCCCCGCGAAGGGGGCGACGCTTACGGATACACCTGTGATAATCCGAAGGGTGTTTCAATCCACGCCCCCGCGAAGGGGGCGACCTGCTGTTAATGCACATAGAAAAAGACATTATGGTTTCAATCCACGCCCCCGCGAAGGGGGCGACCACCAAGGATGTCCTGGGGATAGATATGTGGGATAGTTTCAATCCACGCCCCCGCGAAGGGGGCGACCCAGAGCCGCGAGCTTCTCACGATCGCCGAAATGTTTCAATCCACGCCCCCGCGAAGGGGGCGACCAACGGGGTGGGCGCGGGTACGGCAGAGGAGCTGTTTCAATCCACGCCCCCGCGAAGGGGGCGACCCGAATCGCCTAAGGAGCCACACGAGATCAGCCTGTTTCAATCCACGCCCCCGCGAAGGGGGCGACTTCTGATATACCAATATCCTTATACGTTCATCATTGTTTCAATCCACGCCCCCGCGAAGGGGGCGACCAGGTTATTCTCCACAGCCCTGCGTATTAAATCCAGTTTCAATCCACGCCCCCGCGAAGGGGGCGACCGGCAGGGGGTGAAGCCGGGGGTGCCAGACGTATTGTTTCAATCCACGCCCCCGCGAAGGGGGCGACTACTTCAACTCGATGGCACAGCCGGAGTACTGCTTGTTTCAATCCACGCCCCCGCGAAGGGGGCGACTTTTACAGCTACGCGGCCGGATATCGTTATCTACAGTTTCAATCCACGCCCCCGCGAAGGGGGCGACAGATGCCAGCTGCACGGTCGAATATCCATAGGGTTTCAATCCACGCCCCCGCGAAGGGGGCGACCCTTGCCTCTGGGAATGATCTCTAACACCAAGTACGTTTCAATCCACGCCCCCGCGAAGGGGGCGACTGGGCCTGCAAGGTAAAGGGTAATCATGATAAATGTTTCAATCCACGCCCCCGCGAAGGGGGCGACCTGTGAATTGTTTCAGAGGTTCCATAGAACTTCTCGGTTTCAATCCACGCCCCCGCGAAGGGGGCGACACGAATCGCCGCCTACCTGGCGCTGGATCACAAATGTTTCAATCCACGCCCCCGCGAAGGGGGCGACTCCACATGGATGCGTGGTGCTGGCCACCCGACAGGTTTCAATCCACGCCCCCGCGAAGGGGGCGACGAATGCCACCGTATCGGCAGTAATCACAGGGAGGTTTCAATCCACGCCCCCGCGAAGGGGGCGACTAGTGCGATGTGGTGGAGAAGCGTTCCGGGAGTTGTTTCAATCCACGCCCCCGCGAAGGGGGCGACAACGTTACGATAGAGTCAAGTGCGAGGAACTGGGGTTTCAATCCACGCCCCCGCGAAGGGGGCGACAACAGCAAGCCATCAAGTAACATCAGCAACACTTGTTTCAATCCACGCCCCCGCGAAGGGGGCGACATCGAGCATCGAATAGGCAAAGAAGAAATCAAAGTTTCAATCCACGCCCCCGCGAAGGGGGCGACATGGAGGTAACGGTAATGGCACATTGGGAATGTGTTTCAATCCACGCCCCCGCGAAGGGGGCGACATCAGCATAGAGGGGGCATTAAATATGCGCATTGTTTCAATCCACGCCCCCGCGAAGGGGGCGACTTGGCCGCGCATATCTGCGCCATCCACTGCGAGGTTTCAATCCACGCCCCCGCGAAGGGGGCGACATACGATTCACACGGAGGATACCACGCAGAGAGTTTCAATCCACGCCCCCGCGAAGGGGGCGACAACCGGATCTTTCGCCTTTTGCGCTTCCAGCATCGCGTTTCAATCCACGCCCCCGCGAAGGGGGCGACGTAATGGCTGCGTGTCCCCAGTTCCTCGCACTTGTTTCAATCCACGCCCCCGCGAAGGGGGCGACAATGCCAGTATCCATATAATAAAATGTAGTTATGTTTCAATCCACGCCCCCGCGAAGGGGGCGACCAACAGCTTTTATAGATGATATAAGAGCTTTTCGTTTCAATCCACGCCCCCGCGAAGGGGGCGACACGATTGTCAAGGGCTACAGATCCAGCTTCATTTGTTTCAATCCACGCCCCCGCGAAGGGGGCGACAAATGAAAATCGAATCAGTTGTGGGTAATACTCTGTTTCAATCCACGCCCCCGCGAAGGGGGCGACCTATCGAAATCGAGATTGCAAACCCTGAAGTTGTTTCAATCCACGCCCCCGCGAAGGGGGCGACCTAACAAATCACACCGTGAAATTCAACATCTCAGTTTCAATCCACGCCCCCGCGAAGGGGGCGACAAATACTATTCCAACGATCAGCAGGATGGTGGTGTTTCAATCCACGCCCCCGCGAAGGGGGCGACCCGAGCAGTAAATTGATCTTTTGCCGAGGATATTGTTTCAATCCACGCCCCCGCGAAGGGGGCGACAGGGTGTTCGGGTCGCGCCCGATCTGCGCTCTGTTTCAATCCACGCCCCCGCGAAGGGGGCGACGTTATCTACCCGGTCTGGCGGAGATACCACCACTGTTTCAATCCACGCCCCCGCGAAGGGGGCGACTTACAATTTAGGCGGGAGCGAATCGGCGTGCTGTTTCAATCCACGCCCCCGCGAAGGGGGCGACTTCCGTTTCTTTTTCCCCCTCCTTACAGAAACCCGTTTCAATCCACGCCCCCGCGAAGGGGGCGACCAGTTTCACCAGTAACAGTATCCAATTCATAACGTTTCAATCCACGCCCCCGCGAAGGGGGCGACGCCGAAAAATCGGACGCGCCGATACCACTGTTGTTTCAATCCACGCCCCCGCGAAGGGGGCGACATCATCCCATAATTATCGATACCTTCTTTGATGTTTCAATCCACGCCCCCGCGAAGGGGGCGACTTTTATCATGAGAATACCGTCTGTCCGGTATTTGTTTCAATCCACGCCCCCGCGAAGGGGGCGACCTCAGTCCCCCAGAGGTTCGCAAGGACATCAGTCTGTTTCAATCCACGCCCCCGCGAAGGGGGCGACAGGCGTATCATTTGCGGATGGCGAGCTGGCATGGTTTCAATCCACGCCCCCGCGAAGGGGGCGACATGTTTGATTGCATTCTATACAGGGGCAAGAAAGTTTCAATCCACGCCCCCGCGAAGGGGGCGACCTTGCGGTAAATTGATCTTTTGCCGAGGATATTGTTTCAATCCACGCCCCCGCGAAGGGGGCGACGCAGCTTCTCCAGTATTCGGTTTGTTCAGAAGGAGTTTCAATCCACGCCCCCGCGAAGGGGGCGACGACATCAGTCTGATCTTTCTTGGCAGAGTTGTAGTTTCAATCCACGCCCCCGCGAAGGGGGCGACCGGATTGGCAGCTTATGAAGCCAAGGTAAAAATTGTTTCAATCCACGCCCCCGCGAAGGGGGCGACACGCTTTGCGGATAGGCTTGTTGCACATCTCTTCGTTTCAATCCACGCCCCCGCGAAGGGGGCGACTAAAAGAATTACCCGAAGCCGTGAGAAATAAATTGTTTCAATCCACGCCCCCGCGAAGGGGGCGACATCGCGGAACCCGTCGCGTCAACGACACGTATGTTTCAATCCACGCCCCCGCGAAGGGGGCGACAATGCCAGTATCCATATATTAAACTGTAGATATGTTTCAATCCACGCCCCCGCGAAGGGGGCGACTAAAAGAATTACCCGAAGCCGTGAGAAATAAATTGTTTCAATCCACGCCCCCGCGAAGGGGGCGACTTAATAAACTTTGATAGTTGCTGTCAAGACTTTGTTTCAATCCACGCCCCCGCGAAGGGGGCGACAAAAGAATTACCCGAAGCCGTGAGAAATAAATTGTTTCAATCCACGCCCCCGCGAAGGGGGCGACACCTATTATGTAAACCACTGTATATAGCGAGTCAATAACATCTTCTGCGCGAAACAAGCCAGCAGAGTTATTCATTATTCAAATCTTAGAGAATTGAACTCCATAAACACTTAATAGGCATATAGATACAAAATAACGCGAACATTCCGGTGATTATGGACATGCTTGGGGTTCGCAAATCATAGAATCAATGCATCCGATTCGAGATTAAGTGTCTTCTTTGTGCCATGATGTTCCACTTTCCGTTCCCAGTTTTTTCCGAGGTAGTAGAACCTTAAACTGTCTTCAGATGGATTGATGATACTCATAAGTTTGTTTTGCATGGCTGCCCATTGTGCCGGGTCAACAATGCATTCGAAAACGGAGTTCTGTACACGTTGACCGTAATCCAAGCAGACCTTTGCCACATGCCTTAATCGTCGCCGACCAGCCTTGTCAATTGTTGATACATCATAGCTTACAAGAACCATCATGAGTTAGATACCTCCGGACTATTTCCAAATAAAGGGTGGATATGCTTCCAGGTCTCCACGTAGATGGCGGGCAAGCAGCAAAGCCTGCAAGTGTGCCAGAAGCCCCACTTTTGTTTTTTCACAAAGATAAGGGTGTGTGATTTCTTCCTGTTTACGCTTTTGCCATGAAATCAGAAGCTTTTTGCGAGCTTCATCTTTCATAATGACCGCACCCCCCATAGAATCTTGAAAATCAGATGCTTTTATCTGGCGGCGGTTTATAAGGGAAAGAACAAGACGATCTGCAAGAAATGCGCGAAATTCCTCCATAAGATCGAGAGCCAGGCTCGGCCTGCCGGGGCGGTCTGTATGTAGATAACCAACACAAGGGTCCAATCCAACACCTTCGAGAGCGGAGCGGCAATCATGGACAAGAAGAGTATATACAAATGAGAGAAGCGCATTTATAGGGTCAAGAGGAGGTCGCCGATTGCGACCAGTATAAGTAAAAGCTTCTTCTTTGATCGTAATGAGTTGCGGAAATGCTGCGAAATATGAAGAGGCTGCTTCACCTTCGATACCGCGCAAGTATTCGATAGGAGCTGGTTTTTCAAGGCGACGAAGGTATTCGGTAAGGCGGCTTTCGGCATTTCCTAATGTACGGGCATCTGATTTATCGGCATGGTCACGAAGGGCGCGACGAATAACCGTTCGCGAGTTGGCAATCTTGCCCATTAGAAAATAACGGGCAATATCAGCGCTTGCTTCCGGCATATCAGCGATACGGTATTGTTCGCGGCGTAAAAGCACGTTACCGGAAACAGGTCCCTGGATGCGTGCGAGGAATTTTCCATATTCGGAAAGAAAGGATACGGCTACATTGTTTTCTGCACAGTGATACATAAGATAGGGGCTCATGCTTACCGCACCGAAACAGATAATCCCATCCAGTGTGTGAATTGGTATACGCAGTTTGTTTTCCTTCTCGACCTTGACTACAACGGACTGCCCTTCTTTGTGGAGGTAGGCATTCTGCGTGGTGATATAGAGGGTGTTGAGATGTTTTTTCATTTCAAACACTCCTGTAAATAGCGGGAAACAGTCCTGTGTTTTTTCGGCATACAAATTTCAAGAAGTGAACAAGGTCCGCATTTCTTGGAATCATATTCAGCAGGAGGAGTCTTTCGCGATTTGATAAGCGCATGAAGACTCAGGGCTGTTTCCTTTGTTTCTTCACGAAGAGCAGTATCAAAAGCAACCGTCTGGCGGCGTCGTGGCTTGCCATAGAAAATAGCTCCCTCGGGTATTTCAGTATTCATCATTTCCTCCAAACACAGTGCTTGAGCACAGAGCTGTACCCAATCGCAATGGCTGGGTTTTGGACGACCTCGTTTATGCTCGACTGGATATACTATGCCGAGAAAGTCAGGATTCGATCTTTCAGAATCTGGATGAAACTCGATCGCATCTGCTTTCCCGATTAATCCAAGTTGAAGTGACCTGAGTGGAACGGCATATTCGATACGCACTCCATCTCGCGTTTTGTGATCCTGACGGTCAACGCGTTCATGTTGTGCACGCCCTTCGGCAGTAAAGCGGTTTTCTACCCACTGCTGCTCAATGTGAATCAGTGCACATCGACGTTTACAGTATACAAAATGATTTAAAGCGGAAAGCGGAAGCAGATTGGTTTCAGAATACATCTTCTTTCATTCCCTCTACTATTGTGATCTAGCACTGTGAAATCAGTCTTTGAAATTCATTAAATAATTGCCCCGCCAAATAATTCTGATTCTGCTACTGGCAAAACACCAGCCATGTAACCCAGAAATTCATCATAGGGATAATCCCACTTGTAAATACCTTCTCTTATTTCCTGAATGCCGAGAGCTTCCAGTTTGTAGCCCCATATTTGAACAGAACCCTGTTGCATCTCATGCCAATTCACAGGTTCGTGCTTTTCCAGCCGGATTATCAATTGTTCATCCACCACTGCCAACCGAGTATCGGTGTCAATAACACGAAATTCTTTTTCGACTTTAGGGAAACACATTATATTCTCTTCTTCTTGTAGTTTGCCCAAGAAGTTCCCTGCCAGTCTAATTTCACGTTTAAGTGCATCTGTACACAGCTTGGGGGAAAGAGTAGTTCCTTTTTCGCAATATTCCTTGAGTACCTGAGCGGCGTCTTTTACGCCCGGATGAGGTTTAAGTAGCCCTTCACATGAAAGACGAATCAACCAAACATCAGAATCTTGATTGCCTCCATGTCGTTTAACCCGGCCAGCAGTTTGAAGCAACGAAACTAATGAGCTTAGTTCGCGAACCCCCGTGCGAAAGGAAATATCGACACCAGCTTCGACGCATGAAGTAGCGATAAGTACCCAATCATTCTCTTTCTCATAGTGCGGATTTGCAAGTCGCGATTTTACCCGTTTGAGAACACACTTCCGATCCTGCGGTGTAAGAGCGGTTGATAAATGTTCTACAGTACCCCTTCCAAACTTCTTTGCGTATTCCCGGGCTGCAACTGCAGCACTCTGTACGGTGTTGAGTATCACAATCCTAGGGCCAGGCAATGAGGCCAGCCATTCAACCAGCTCGTCAACACCTTGCTGTTCTTTCTTATATTTATAAAAAACTCGTTCAGTCTCAAATGCTGAAAGCTTCCTGCGCAAATCATTCGATAGGATCTCTGGAACATCAGGAGGATCCTTATCAAACTCAGGGATCTGCCAAAAGCGATTCAATGATCCTGACGCGAGCACCCAGTAACATTTCCATTCATCAGCAAAGCCTTTTATCCAATGCCAGGCAAGCGGTAAAAGTTTTGCTGGGAGAGCAGCGTGGGATTCATCAATAAAGACGGCGCTTCCTGGTAGGTTATGTAACCGACGCAAGGTTGACGGTGTGTTTGATGCAAGGGTTTCGAAGAAAGTAACTGCCGTTGTCACAATAATCGGAGCTTTCCAAAGAGCGGTAAGGTGGCGACTCTGAACATCTTGAAAAGCCGCTCGATGATGAAGTTCCGCAACGACTTCTTCTGGATTTTCACCTGGAAGAACTAAAGCCTTGCGATAAACCTCCACTGATTGCGTGATTATGTTGGTAAATGGAAGTACAACAATTATTCGACGAAGACCACGCTTCTTTGCTTGAGTCAGCATGTGAGCCATTATGGCAGTAGTTTTACCTGTTCCAACAGGACTGTCACAAGAAGAAACACCTTTATCTATAACAGAATTCCGACAAGTTCGATACATCTCAGCCCGAAGACTTGATCGCTCATCGTTGTCTTTACCGAGTTTGGCGACAAACTGATCAAGAGCGGAAAGTCGCTCCTCAGCTCTAAGCTCACAAGAGTTTTCTTTTCTCGGATAATTTTTGTAGTGAATTGCCGTATCAGTATGGTCTCCATCAACCAGACATGATAATGCTATTCGAAAGAAAATTTGTGCGTTTCCTTCGGATAGATTACCGATTAGATCGTTGTCTGAAGGCAGATTGTGTATGAGACTACGATGACATTCCAGCAAATGTTCAAGCGTACTATTAACATGATCCCGAACGGAGTCATCCCGGAGAAGGTTTTCTTCCGGTCGATTGCTTTCTTCCACAAAATCAGGGAGCCCGATATGATGTGACCGAGCCAGAACTGCACATGGCGGGTTATTGATATTCAGCAAATATGCAGTTCCCGCATCAGTATGCTGAATCGGAAGTTTATTAGCACTCTTGATCCCTGACAGAACATTCTGATTCTCTTCGTCCAACTTTCCGAGGTCATGAAATTCAGCAGCCAAACGAACGATCTTCCTGAGAAGATCAGCATTTATCGTTGCATAAGAAGCTGCTGTATCAGCAGCCCTAACTGCATGTGAAACTACACCAGAAATATGATCAGCGTAGCTTTGAGCTGGAATGTTCTTTTTCAGTTTAGCGCTATGCGCAAGTAACATTAAGGGCATACCATGAGGTCAATACAACTATCAATCTTCTCTTGAAGTTCCTGCGGTAAACGTGCGGATTCATCATCATAGTTAGCCCATGAACTTGATGAAGCTATCGGGTCAGGTCCTATCCGTCTTGGAGTTAGTGCATCAATGAGTAAATAGTCATGACAGCTTCCCAAAGCATTTTTATGCTCCATGAACCAGGCATGGCGAATTCGCACATCGGGACGAATAGCTGATCGAGTATGATCATAGGCGTAGGGAATGAGAGCCTTTAGCAATTCAACATCCTTTTCGGTACAGCCAGACTTGTGTGCATTGCTGGGATTGACATAAAATGGCATGCAGTAAACACCGTGCTCGACAACCCGGTAGGCAAGTGGAGCCATCCCGGAGCTTTTACCTTCTTCTACACCTGCCTTGTTTGTATTAGTATGACGAACAATCTGAACCTGAGCAATGGAAAGCCCCATGCCGAACTGTGCTACGCCTGTTTTAATATATCCCTTATTGCCACCCTGCTCCAGAAAGGTGTTACCGAAAATACGACCATCCCAGTATTTATGAACAAATGGACTGTTTAAGAATTTAACCTGATCAAAGTCCTTTATATCATCGCCCATTTCCTGTGATATTTCACTTCTGTTACGACCGCGTGACTCAAGTATCCGGAATTCATCAGGTGATAGGTCTAATTTTGAGCACACATCCTTGAACACTGGTCCTTCTGCATCCTCCACGAGGTCTCTCAATTTGCGCTTGAACGAAACCGGAGATATTTCTCCAAGCCCATTAGGGCGCTGACGAGGATCGCTCTCACGGTCAGGATCTCCATTTGGGTTTGAGTTAACAACCTCAATAACCAAAAGGCCAGTAGCACGCTTAATCTGTTCATTCATTTTCATACTCCTTTTAATGAGTTTCTTCGTGTTAAAGTGATTCGTTCTGATTCGTGCCCTTTTTCGGATTTGCCGCGAGGTAGCCCAACAAAAGCTGAGCACGATCTTCATCGCTAAATCGTGCGGGTAACTCCAAATTTTTGAGTTGTGTTGCTACATCACCCAAGAGTCCGATAAAATAGCCAGCAAGCCCACCGCTTTCGCTTCCTCTATATGTTTGTGCCCATCCGTAATACGGTTTGATACGTAAAGCCAGCTGGTCGAGTGCCTGAACAGGGCTAGAAAGAGCTGCAGTCATTAAGGTGTTACCAATTAACTGCGACGGTAGTTTGTTGTCACGAACTTCTTTACAGTAAAGAGCATGAAGTTCATCAGCAAGTTTAAGCATTCTGCCAACAAGGAATGGTGCATTGTTCATGTAACTCTCCTTTCTAATATCAAGCTTATACAGTAAAAGCCCCAGAATCGAAGGCATCAGTTTTTTTTGACTATTGTAACCTTTAACAGAAATTATCTCTCCACGATGCAACGCATCACCGAGAGAAAGAAACAAGCCGCTCCCATTTTGAAGTAGCACGGCAAGAAGATAGGGTACAAATCGTTTCGGCTGTTCATCAAGTAACAGATCAATTCCTTGACTGCGGGGGATAACTGGGGTCTGGCATTCTGTTGTTCCATCCTGTTTCCATACTCGATTAAGACACTCCGCGACCTGTAAAGGAAAAGGAGTCTGTTGTTCAACAAATGTCCACTTTCCTTTGCTTTCTCCCCATGCACGTATACGTATGTCTGGAATATTTGTGCAACCAGCTTCCCACTCCTGAGCTGCATCAGCAAGTCGTTGCCCAGTGTAATTCCGATGAAAAACAACCTTTGTACGTGCCGTGTCCATTTTCTTCAGGGAAAAAACTCGAAGTTCGATAGCGTTCAGATCATTATTAACTTCTTCAAGTTTCCGAATAACATGCTTAGCAGCATCTGCAAACCGGGCTTCTGAGTTATCACTTTTCCCAGCCCCCATGCATGCAGCAAGTTTTAGGGAAACGTTGGGCAATAGTACTGGATATGCGAATAACAATTCCTTCGAGTCTGTTCTACCCCATGTTTCCCCTTCTCGGGACACATCTCCCAGCCATTCAAGAGCCCCTTTCGTCCGTTTTCGGCTATCTCGCCCGACAGGGAAGGAAACCGCATCAATTTTGCCGTAGCGACGCTGACATAGAGACTCGCTACTCATGGCACGAAGATGTACGCTTCCAATAATGGGAAGCTTCACACTTGGTAACTTCTCATCACTACCGGAGCAAGAACTCCCAAAGGCATCTATAATGTCTGAAGTGACACTCACTGTACTATCATTTACCAATTGAGTATTGACTCTTTCGATAGTTTCACGACTGGCAACCGGATATTCCTTCCAATCCGGAATATCTAGATACACAGAGAGCGCACCACGATCTTTGTTTGGATTTATATCTTCTTTGGAGCTTCCTTCATGAATTAAAAGCGGCAATAGAATTTTTGCTGATTCTCCCTTTTCAATTACAGACCAGAGATACTTCTCTATTGCCTCAAGGAAGCTCTGCTTATAGAGATTTTTTTCTTGAGTTTCCTTTTCATTGAAAAGAGGGAAGCAAACAACCCGTTCAAGAAGCATGGTAATTGACTCTAGAGAAATTTGATCTTTAGAATTGATCAAATCGGAAAGACTTTCCGGTATATCCCTGAGGCACTTCGATAATTTTTTTTCGATTTTAGCATCACAATTATCGTTCTCTGCAGTACACCAGCTCTTTAGAAGATTGATATCAACAGCCTGTTTTCCCTCTCGCCATGCTTTGATTTGTTTCTTTTGATCCTCATCGGTTATACGGTAAAGCGGTTGGATATTGAAACCCGGAAATGAATTACCATTGCTCGGCTCCCACTTCCGAAGAACTGCAACCAAATCTGCCGATAGAGTGTCAATCAATTTGATAGAGCCATCTCTATCAATAGCAATACGATAGCAAGGCTTCTTTGCAGATACTTTTGGCAAGAGTTTCAGCTTCGGGTGCCAATCCTTTGGAGTAATTCCCGCTATTTCCAGTGCATCTGCCAGTTGACACAATTCATTCAGCATGACTGACCTTCTTCCGGGAAAAAACTAGGACGCCGTTCTTTATGGCAACATTCCGATCAAAAGAGAAGGCGACATCGGAGGCATACCCCTTTGAAAAAACTTCCCTTAACATCGATGGTATCACCGTGCATATGTTATGTTGTATTATGGTATTTGTTCTAAAAGGTCCAAAATAGCTTGGATCAAACTCCTTCCACCCCAGAAAGGGAACTGCAAAACACTGTCCTCGATTAAGCCGACGATTAAAAATAGCTTGATAGGCATGTCCAGGCGAAGTTGTTTTCTCATCCCATCTTCGAGCTGAAGCAGGAAGTTTCCCCTTTGAATTCTTAGAAACAGGTGAAACTTCGGCGTAAAGACGATAACAAACATTAATAAGCACAGTCGCCAGCAGCTGAAATCCTCCACCACTCTTAACGACACGAGACTTTCGTAGTGGTCCGCAGTAATTGGTCTGATAATTGTGGTACTGTAACGGACTGCATATCTCCACCTTAGTAGGAATAATCTCCACCGCTGGTCCCCAAAGGATGGATTCAAAAACTCCTTTTACTGCAGAATAGGTTGGCGCAGGGTAACTCACAGGGCAGTCTCCGGTGTCAGGCCTCGTCCACATCGCAGTATTACCCGCTATTTCCATCTTAACTTCGTATTGATTAGTCATAAATTACTCCTATCCTTACCTAGTTGAATAATGCACTTTGTCGCAAGAGCCTTTGCACCTGTTTTATTCGACTCATAATCCGCCATGATGTCCCATAATCAGCCAGGAAAGAACGCGATCTGCACCCGACCATTTTTTCTGTATTGCCAGATGTCCCCCGGCTTCGGAGTGGACTACGCGACCCGGATTGTTTTCAATTTGCGCTTCAAAACCATTTTCAATCAAGAGCTTTGCCTGAAAAGCCTTCGAATACTTTCCAAGGTCATGCCAGAGACCGGCGAGTCGAGCCCATTGATCTCCACCAAATGAACGCGCGTAATCAGCTGCGAGATCAGAAACATTCCTAAGATGTTCCTCCAGCGGTTGCCATTTCTCAGGCGGCTGATTTTCCAAACTGTGCGCGTAGAATTTCTGGCTCATTCATCACCCATATTTTCATGAAATAAAGATGTCTTATGAACACTATACTTTATTTGATGCTGCAACAAGGGCTAGTTTTCCGCGAACCTGTTTGCTTATACGTAGTATTCGGCCTGATAAAAAATCACTATATGCTTCTAATCCCCGTATAGAAAAGGAATAACGATCAGCGCGAACCTATTACAAATATCATTCCGGGGTTTCATAATCCCCTTAACTTCAACTGACAGTTTCTTTCAGTTCATTCCGAGGGGATTTCAAATACAACACACATACATCGAATATTTTGAAAATGGGTAAGGTAAGTCCGGCAGCATGGAAACTCTCCATGTAAGATCAGGTGAACCGTACTTTTGATGATACACCTTCCAGCAATCCCAGCCCATTGACTATTCCTGCCGTACTCCTTCTGCTCTGATGCTCATTCGCAGAGTACCGGCGTTGGTCTCTGCGACCAGAGTGGTGGATGCTCGTCCGGTCTGCAGGGGTCTGTATGTAATGACAAACGGCAGTGAATGACCGGGCTGAACCTGCTTGCGAGTAACTCCCTCGATGATGCGGGTACCTGATATGGAGAAACCCAGAGCATCTATGTCGCGGGGATCCCTCTCGAGTTTCAGCGAAGTGATCAATAAAGGCGTGGGTCCGTCGGAGGTGATAAGGGCGTTTCGGGAGTAGGACGAACCGATGGAAACTCTGCCCAGATCGTACGAATCCGGAACCATGTTCCCTATGGCCTGTGAATCCATTGTGTTTCCGGTCAACTGGATCTGGATGGGACTCTGTGGCGTGTTTGTACGGACCTCGATCCAGGCGTTGTGTTCGCCTTCCCTTTCAGGCAGAAATGAACCTCCAATTGCGAGATAATCTCCTGGTGCTATCAGGATAGGACCCCTGTTCGGGAGTTCATACAGAGGAGTGATAACGTAATCATTACGATAGTTTCGCGAGGCTCGGTTGATAGGGTGACTACCGGGTATACCTGTCAGCAGAACATAGAAACTTCTCGCATCGGTACCGCGTATCTCTGCGCCGGTGATCAGGATGGGCAGGTTGCCCAGATTCTTAATGATACCGAACTGCGTGGGTTCATACGACAGTACATTTACAACACCGTCTTCGAAGCAGACATCCTTTCTGTGGATCAAGAAACTCGGTCTCCTGCGCCTCGAGACAAGTCCGCCGAAGCAGGGCGCGGTTACCACGAAAAAACAGTCGTCCGATCCTGGATCTCCTGCAGCTCCTTCGAACCCCATCTTCCAGGAGATGCGTCCACCGTCGTAGGAGTGCCCTTTGACTTCGAAATCGATGACGCGCAGGTGCTCAATATCCTCAATGTGGAACATCGAGAAACCTACGAATGCCATATCAGCTTCGAGGTTGACCTCCCAACCGCGTTGACGGGCAGCTTCCGGAGTGATGTAGAACTCGTGTTCCGAACGGCGCAGGGGCTTCGGCATTCCGAAGGCATAGGGCCCTGTCTTCGGTGCGATCTACACTGAACCCGGTGATCATTCGCCCCCACATCTCCCAGCAGTTGCGTCCGTCGTCGTCACCATGCACATCACACCACATGCCCCAGCTCAAGCTCGTTGAATCTTGCCACGGCTGGAGGTGGTCACCGTTGTAGCCGGGTCCGGAGACGCTAACGTTGAGCCCTTCCTCCTCTGGCCACTGTCTGCCGGCTCCAATCCTTGCCGATTCAGGCATGTATCGTACGCGATGCAACTCGCTGCAATCGAAGAAGAGCTCTTCCAGTGACTGCTCGCCAGTGACGAAGGCCCGGAAATAGAGGATGGCACCGAATACATCGCCACAGACAGGGGTTCCCGGTACTTCCCATTGGGTGGACATTGTGCAGGGGTCACCGGCTATTATGCGTCCGACCGATTCTGCTTCGGGCAAGTCACCGCTGATGGAGAGGTTGCCGGTGGTTTGAACATCCATCATGGAGCTGTCCCAGGCGACTATGCTGTAGTAGATCCTGACCCTGTACGGAAGGACACCACGATTGTCCTTTGCGGTCACTTCTCCGTCTCCCTCGATATGGATCACTCGATGACCGTGTGGACGCGGTAGATCCAGCCGCTCACCGACCCTGAAACTCATCGAAGTAGCTTCGTTCGATTCCCCGAGATATTCGAATCTGAAACCGCGGCTGAGTACGATGAAATTATCACAACGGAAAGGCAGGTTCTCCGTAGCTACCGCCCTGGTGTTACGATCATCCCCTTCTCCGTAGACGGTCTTCTCGAGAGTACCCTGTTTGACGGCAGCCGGGGGGAAAGGTTCATGCCAGATACGGCGGATCGAGGACCTGATGCCCGGTATTCTGTGTAAACTCCAGCTCGATCGAACAGATACCTCCGTTCCTGTCGGCAAGGCCGATCATTCTCGTATCGCCCCCGGAACTGAGAGTGAAATCATCATCGCCGTAGAACACGGTTCCGTCACAGTTCGTGATTACATTACCATTCTGATCTCGGGCGATCAGAATTATGCGGCTGGCACGCAGATGTGCCCATTCAGGGTCCATATCAGCCCATCGGCCATATTCCAGGCACACTGCACGCTGAGGTACTGTGAAATTGATGGTCAGGGGAGGAGGTGGCTGATCGGGTTCCGGACGTTCGTCAGCCGGGCAGTTGACCAGGAGTTTTGAGTTCCGGTTCCGGATCACCAGCTCCTTCATTTTCGGTACACAACCAGGCTGAATCGTTCGTACGGAATACTCTATACCGATAACCTCATTAGCTGAAGCTCCAACCGGAAGGCTGTCCCAGGATATTCTATCGGCAACCACTCCTCTTATTTCATCAAGATTGGTGCCGACAAACGTAGCCAGAGTAGAACAGAATATGGAGTTAACTGCTTCTTCCTGGTTATCACCGACCTGGGGAGCCAGACCGCCGTGGGGGAGCATGTTCTTCCCGATGCCTTTCTCGTGATACCAGTTCCACCACTCGAACCGGTTGACGGGAAGGTAATGGGCACAGGGTGGCCCCTCCACCCAGGCCACGTATCGTAGTGCCGTATCCTGCTATTGTGGTGCCTTTAGTCAGAGAGGGATTATTGTGAAGTCTCACATTCTCAGCGAAGTCACGCAACCTGGATGATGTATGAGAAAAGGCATTCGAATGGACTTCGGGGATTATGCGGGATACAGATGACTTGTTCTCCGGTGCATGACCGAGGTTTTTTAAGGGTTCAACTGGAGATGAATTGTCTGAAGAGTTCTTGTTGGATACACTGCCCATACTTACCTCCATTGCTCTCCTGTTTCCTCAATTCCTCTGATTGAGTTGATGATACTACCCATAACTCTGCCCGGTCAATATTAATGCCGCAAGGGATCACAGCTTGGAGAGGTTTCGGTATTGACAGGAGCCCAACAGTATATAATCATTCGATATACCGAAAGGATGCAGCATGAAACATAAAAGCGTCTTGTATGATAGAAGAATCTGCATGAACAGAATTGAGCCCTTCCTGCAGAAACCGCTTGTGAAAGTCATCACGGGAATGAGGCGTACAGGGAAGACTAGTATTATGCGTCTGCTTGCTGGACGTAGAGATATTTACAGGCATGTCTGTTTCATTGATAAGGAAGATTACTCATTTGATCACGTCAGAAATTATCATCATTTAATGGAAGAGGTGAAGGTTCGAATTCCCGATGGCGCGAAGTCGGTTCTTCTTCTCATTGATGAAGTCCAGGAAATCGAACACTGGGAAAAAGCTGTCGTTTCTCTTATCAAAAGGCCGGAACTTGACGTTGTTGTAAGTGGATCCAACGCCGGTCTTCTTTCCGGAGAACTAGCATCCCTGCTCACCGGAAGGTTCATAGAAATAGAAGTTAATGTTCTGAGCTATCCTGAGTATATTGAATTCAGTGACAGTGAAGTTGATATTCAGGACTACATAAGGTTCGGGGGACTTCCCGGTCTGCATCACTTCAGTCGTGATACGGAAGTATTCACAAGATATCTTGAATCTGTCTTTGATTCAGTTCTACTGAGGGATATTGTGCAGAGATACAGTATCAGGAATGTACAGCTTCTGCGTAGAATATGCGCCTTCGTATTTGACAATATCGGAAGTATTCTCTCTGCGAAAAAAATAGTTGACTTCTTTAAATCCCAGCGCATTTCAATTGGGCTGGAAACAGTACTAAACTACTTGTCACATATGGAAGATGCCTATCTGATCCATCGAGTTGGCAGGTACGATATCAAAGGAAAAAAACATCTCGAACTGGGAGCGAAATACTTTGTAAACGATCTCGGAATTCGAAATGCATCTATCGGATACAGAAAAGCTGATATTTCCGGGTTGCTCGAGAACCTTGTATTTCTGGAACTTCACCGAAGAGGTTTCAGAGTAAGTAGCGGCGGTGTAGGGGGATGTGAGGTTGATTTTGTCACTGAGAAGTCAGGGGAATTGGAGTATTTCCAGGTTGCCTACCTTCTTGCTTCACCCGAAACTGTGAAAAGAGAATTCCATTCACTTGAAATGATAAAGGACAACTATCCCAAAACTGTAATAAGTATGGATGAGATGTATCAAGGTCAAAATGGAATCAGGCATATCAATTTGCTGGAATTCCTCACACGCCCATGACGGGATAGATATCTCAAGCTGAGATCACCAGGACAGGTATGAATCAAACGCTAGCTCTGCCCCGCAGCCTCCCCGATTGACCTAAGTATCTTCTCTTTTCCATTTTGCAGCTGTCAGAAACAGCGCCTTTGCCTGATTACCGGGCTTTCTGCTGCGGAAGTTCTTTCTCCGGATGAAGTTCTTGGAGGAACCGACATACAGGCATACAAAGAATACCGTCGATAATCATTGGTGAAGTGCCTCTGTAAAGCATAAGGGGCATGCATTCGGGATAATCATCTCTGAATGATTTCAGAGGTTTCAGATCTCCGCTTCTGATTTCCGAAGTGTTTTTCACTTCAATTGCCCGGAAACATCCGGTCCCGTACAGAATAAAGTCTACCTCTGTGCCTGACCTTGTTCTCCAGTAATACAGTTTCGTGTCCTGTCTTCTGTAGTCTGACCATGCTCTGAGATGCTGAAATACCAGACCCTCAAGGGCAGCGCCGTTGATTTCCTCAGGACTGTCCAACGGCCCCTTAGGTCTGAGGCTTCTGAATACTCCTGTATCGAAATAAAAGAATTTGGGATGTGCTGTCACAGCACGCTTTGCTCTTCTTCGGAAGACCGGAACCCTCGAAGCCAGGAGCAGATCCTCCAGGATTGAGATGTAGCCTTCAACGGATTTTCTCTGAACACTACATTCCCTTGCGACATTACTGATGTTGAGAACCTGCCCGTGGGAAAAACTCACAGCTTCAAGGAACCTGGAAAAGTTGCCGAGGTTTCTCACAAGGCTTTCCATCATAACCTCTTCCCGAAGATAGACTCCCACATAGCTTTTCAGTACATCCGAAGGCGAGGAGGAATCCCAGACAACAGGGAGCATTCCCTGTTCAAGGGCAGTCTCAAGCGAAAAGTGTTTCCCCAGTTCACCTGCCATGAAAGGATGCATCGTTCGAAGAAGGGCTCGTCCAGCCAGCATATCCACACCGGTTTGCTTGAGTTTCCGCGAGCTGGAACCGGTGAGTATGAACCTGTACCCCCGTTTAAGTTCCATTATGGAATGAACAACCGACAGCAGTTCAGGTGCCTTTTGTACCTCATCGACTATTATCATGGCTCCATCAGGCTGACCCAGTGTGTATTCCTTCAGCCTTTCCGGCTTTGCTGTATAAGCCCTCAGAACATCTGGAGCGAGCAAATCAAGCCTTGCAGCACCGCTGAATTTCTGAAGGCACCATGTTGATTTTCCAGTACCTCGTGCGCCAAAGAGAAAGAAACTTTCATCAGGAGGATACTTGAGAAATCGAGGCGCTAATTCCATTTTGCCCCTTAATTCGGAATTTGTAATGCCATTTTGCGACCAAAGTATAGTGGTTACACATCTGGAATGCAAGTGCCGGCAGTTCGCGAATTGAGTCACGATTTGTGCGGTCCGATCCGAAAAACAGGGGTCAGCCGGATATGCGAGACATTCGAATCAAGGAAATGACTTGACATACCTCCACCATATAGGTATAGATATTATACCATGAAATTCCAATACGATACTCGAAAGAGCGATCGGAATGCGGAGAAGCACGGGATCAATTTCGATGATGCTCAGGAGTTGTGGGATGATCCAGACCTGCTGGAGATTCCGGCGAGAACTGAGGATGAGCCACGATTCATGGTGATCGGTAGGATCCGTAAAGCCCATTGGTCTGGCATTATCACCTACCGCAAGGGCGCCATCCGGATTATCTCGGTGCGTCGATCCCGCGATGAGGAGGTGATTCTCTATGAAGGCTAAGGACCTGGACAGGAAGTTCGACAACGGTAAGGATATCCTCGGGTATCTTGAGCTCAGCAAGGCTCGTCGTGTCGAACAGGAGCAGAAACGAGTAAACGTTGACTTCCCCATTTGGATGATACACTCACTCGACAAAGAAGCGAAGCGACTTGGTGTTCCCCGCCAATCCTTGATCAAGATGCTGATAGCTAAACACATTGAGGAAGCCAGGGCATGATTGGTACGAACAACTGAATGAACCGGAGTACCGTTTTAGCAGGTCTGTACTGTTGTTACTGCTGACATCAAGAATAATAGCTCTGCAGTCATATTCCTTCAACACTGATACGGCATAATCAAGAAGCAGTTTTCCGTACGATCTGTCCCTGCACTCCGGGATCAGATAAATAAATCTCATGAACCCGATTCCCGGTTTACTTTTCATAGGAAAAATATCCACAAAACCGATGGTTGAGTTGTTTTCTTCAACAACAACGCAGAATGCCTTGTCCCGTTTCTGTGTTGGCAGTATAGCCTTTATGTAATGTTCGCAGTCAGCTGCATGGTCATCAACCATGTCCCCGACACTTTCCTTGGTATCCCTGAGAAAAGCGCAGATCATATCCCTGTCTCTGTCAACGGAAAACGGTCGAAAGGTCACATTATTCATATTACAATATCACTCTTTCCTCTCCAGACTCACAGAAAGCCATATCCATTAAACATATGCACAAACACACCAACATCATTATAAATGAAACGATTGGTATTGAACAATTTTCTGCGTACTCAAGAGAAAATGGAATTTCAAGAATGGAAAGTCTACGATTCGGTTGCCGCTTTATCGACCCGGCAACAAGGTGGTGGACCTCTTGTCCACGCAGCAAAGAGTGGTAATGCGCCGGCAGGTGAGCCGCGATCCGGAGGTTGAATCGAGCAAATGAACGTCACCTCCGGATCGTGCTCCTGTATATCTAACCTCGGAGTTTGGCAGCTACTTCAGGTGCGATGACGTCGATGTCCTCCTGGATCCCCGCAATCTCCATCGCGTTGATTAGATCGTTGAGCTGCGAAGTAATCTCAAGCTGGTATTCTGGAAGGATACGAACGCCCCAATCCTCTACATAGTAGATGTTCGGGCATCCATTACCGATGTACTTAAGAATGTCGAGTAGCCGGTCATCGATCTTGAGCTTGCTTGCGTCGATACCTCGATAGGCCAGCTTCGGTAGATCGATATCATCAGCGAGCTGTTTAGCTCGCACCAGATGCTCTTTGATCTCCGAAATTTTCGCGAGTTTATCCTTCTTCCCCATCATTGTTCTCCTTTCGATTTGTCTTGTTATTAGGTACTGAGAGACATCCTCCAGCACATCGGGATACGTAAACGCAGTCGCAATTGACGCGGTTGCGCATCGAACGCATCTGGTCGCTGTGCCAGATGTCCAGCAGTGGCATGTTACGACCGTCGAGTCCGTGGCTCTCCAGCAGTGAGCAGCCGGTGGCGATTCCCCCAGCATTCAGGTGGAGCTTGCTCAGACCTGCGGCACAGCCGTAATACAGTGCCGTTTCAGTAGCATGTTCACCCGTGGGAAACCCCCCACTACCAACCCATGGCCCGGTTTCATCTTTACGGGCATTGGCGATGAACTCACCGACCTGCTGATAATCATCCCATTGCAGTTGTGGAAGGCAGTGACCCCGACCAACATCGGCCAGCGGTATCAGGCGGATCTCTGTAACGCCGAGATCACGGGCCAGGTCGAGCATGCCCTGTAGTTCCTTAGGCTGTGACTCCAGCACTGTGCATGCCAGGGAGATGTTGGCGCCATGTGACGTCAACCTTCGCACATTGGTTACTACGTGCTCGAAGGCACCTTTTCGATCCACGATTGCTTCATGGGTTTCCGCCGATGCACCGTGAAGACTGACCTGGATACTCGTGAACAGAACTGACAACGGGTCGAGCCACTCCTCAGGGATCTCGAACGCATTGGTCGCCAGCATCAGGTTGTCGATCCCTCGCTTGCGTACGAGATAAGCCAGGTGGAACAGATGTGGGTGCAGGGTTGGTTCGCCACCCAGAAAGCTGACCGCGTCTACACCAATATCAGCGGCTTGATCGAGCAGGTTGAAGAGCTCGCGCGATGTCATCTCCTCGGCAACGTTTTCACTAGGTGATGAGTCACGACAACAATGCAAGCACTTCAGGTTGCAGCGGTTAGTCAGATCCAGCTCAAGTGTCAGTGGTGACATGGACAACCAGCTAGTCTGGTCCGGATCGTACAGGGAGCGATACGCCTCCCCGTGATCGAACAGTGTGTACCGTTGGCGAGATGCGAGCTGAGTCGTCAACATACCAGCGGCGTGTATCTGCTCAAGCTCGATTCGCTGCTCATCATCGCAATCCGCCGGGATCAGTCCTCGATCAGATAACGCCTCAATCGTATTGAGTTGATCAACGTAGTATGGGCCGAGCATTGAGGACAGACGAAACCCCTCGAGCATCGGTACAACCTTTATCTGAGTCCCAAGATAGACTGTGGCTCCGGGACACTCGAACGGAAGTCGCACACGCTCCTGATGCAGTTCTGGCAAGCTGCAGGGTACGCGTTCTTCGATGATGAATCGTTCCATCTAAAATCCCCCCCAATCAAGGTGTAGGGAAAGCCTCTTTTCAGTCAGAGAGACTGAAGTCACAAAGAAGCTTTTTGATCCTTGAAAAGCCCGCTTTTGTGAGATCAATGAGCAATCGGAAAATCGATTTCCATCTGTGCCGAGATCAAGTTACTTGTAGCGTTTTCAGTATACGCAGTATTTTCAAATGGTTCAAGACAAATACAGATTCGGGGTAATTTAATCTGAAGAGGGTTTAATTCCCCGCCCCTTGGGGCGTAGCAACAGTTGCAGTTCGAGTTATAGATACCCCGCTGCTTGCGGCGGGTGTAGTTCATTTCGACTGGATAGTTGTTATTCAGCATTAAACGTACATATCAGTTATTTCCAGGTTGAGATTTCGAATCAAAGAATGAAAAAGACATTACAATACACATATTATTAGCTTTTAATTCTTTAATACATTTCATATCTGCTGCGCTGCAATACTGTCATACTGATTCTGTTTTCTAGTATCACATTCGATGAAGATGGAATCCCAAGTACACATTCATCGATATTACTTGGTGCTTGATCCCATCTTGATTGTTTGAAAGGAACCCGATGAGGTGTTTTAATCAGGTTTGAATGCCCCTCCTGGAACGGTTACACAAGAGTCATTAAAGAGGAGTAAGCATTCAGATAAATTGAGAAGACAGAGTACTGCCTGTCCAGAACTAACACCGTAATAGGTGTTCTGATCAGGCAGTTCTCTGTAGCTGAAAGGGGTTTCAGCTTGCGCCGATAATTATCCTTAAGGATCCACGGTCAGTTGCATGAATTGAGGTACTACGATGAGTCCTGACGGGTCGAAAATCTTGCTTTCGAAGACCTCTCCCTCTGGATAAGGAAGCCTGCCTTCCCAGCTTATTTCGATCTTCTGTGATTCGTCTCCTAGCTCGAACTGATCGTCAATGACCGTCATCCAATCCTCGAAGCTCCAGAGATCGTCCGATTCAATGAAGCCGTAGGAGTGACCGATGCTCAGATTAACCACTGCATAGCCCGGTTCACCGGAGATATGAAGCGTGTGCAACTCCGGATCCTGGGTGAAACTGTATTCGTGAATGAACCTGTACTGCGCTTCTCCAGCTGTACCGGATCCTTCCAGCGGTACGATATCGAGACTGCCTACAACGTAACCACCGGTTACGTTCTCGATTCTATCGGCGTTTAGGAATTCGGGAGTCTCGATAAACCATCTGAACCTGGGTATCCTATGGATGATACCGTCGGGGTAGGTGAAATGAACATCGCTGTACTCGATGGCGTTCCAGTAAGGCAGGACGAACTCCGTTTCGATCGTCACCCAGTTGCAATTGGGGACGGGATCATCGGAGAGATCCCAGTCCACATCGATCGACCTCCGTGGATCTGCTTCGGTGATAGCGGGTGGATCTGAGGAGTCCCAGTCTATCTCCGTGAGGTAGCTGAGGATCTCAACATCGGTGCCGACTGTGTAGTGCAGATCTGAAGCCGCTAGATCCCTCTCCTGGTGAATCTGATAAGAGCCGATAACCTTCTGTGTCATGATGTTGTCTGAGGGGTCGTCAGTAGGGCTCAGAATAACGATGTGTTTGATGTAAGGATGGTTGTCGCTGTAGTCGAAATACCAACCGTTGCCTTCCTCGGCACCCCCGGGATTCGGATTGGTGTACGAATCGTATGTATATCGCTGGACATTGCCCCCGGCATCGGTATCTGAATCGGTAACCCTTATCGTGAAGGGATTGCCGGTCAGATCGTCTTTGCCTCCTTCGTCTCCCCATCCGGTTATGGCATGGCCATTAGCGCCTATTATACCTGGGGCGTCCGTAGGCCAACTGATGCTCAGACCGACAAACTGACATCTGCGAAGTTCATTTCCAATAAAGCGTGCACCATTGGTATTTGCCCACGGGTATCTGGGACTTTTATGTCCATAGACGGTAACTACTGAATAAGGATTACTCGTCCATGTATTATTCGCGGAATTCAGCCACCAGCTTAATGCGGTGTCCGTCCAGCCACTATCTTCTTTCCCCGTCGGATTGCCTGCGTCTGTCTGCCAGGCGATCAGATTATTGTAAATGTTTGTTGCTCGTGCCTGAAGAGTCGTACCGTTTCCGTAACCAGCTCCTGCCAGCATGTTTGAGGCAGTAGCCATCCAGCAGGAATTATCAACAGCAGGTAGTGCCGGTGCTGGTGGTCCTTTTTCGACATCTGCGGGTGGATTCATTTTCATGTATACGCAGGATAGAGTCACCATCATCAGTACTACAAGCGTGAACCTGATCAGTAGCGATTTATTATCTCTACACATTGCGAACACTCCTTCCCTTCATTTAGTTAGATAGAACATGGATATTCAACCCTCTATAAGGCCACCTCATTGGATGATCATATCTTTCCCGATGATCACACTGGTTGTATACGAATTTAGTATATACAATCTTATTAATATTTCAAGACTAATGCAGATTCGGAGTAATTTAATTCGGCTGGATAGTTGATATTCAGCATTAAATGTGTATTTCAGTTATATCCAGGTTGAAATTCCGAATCAAAGAATGAAAAAGACATTACAATACACATATTATTAGCTTATTATTCTTTAATACATTTCTTACATACTACACTGCAATATTTACACACTGATTCTATCTTCAGTGTTAGACCGCGATGAAGATGCAATTCTCAATGCACATTATCTGAATTCACTATTTGCATCTCTATATTTGACATGCCAGGGAGAAACTCTGTATTATCATGTTAGGCAGGGAACTATGAGTCAACAGAGAATGTCAAGGCGTTTGTATTGTTATCATCTCACTGAATCAAGGTTCCTGCTGCAGAGGTATGTAATCGACACACTTCAGTCTATACGTAGGAAGAAAGGGGTCAAAGCTATGTATATGCGAGTTTCACTGCTAGTTTCTGTTGTTTTGTTATTAACAGTAATTGCGGGGTGTTGTAACACTATCAGGTTTTCCGATCTATCTCCTGGCACAAGGTATGAAGTTGGAGACGTTATAACAACATCAGGTGTTGACATCGTAGTTGAACCCTTCATGTGGGGAAATGATAATTGGACGTCAGATGGAAGAGCCGAGGTTGACTCAAGGCAGTATTCCGGTGCTTCGGGTAATGACATGAATGCGCGCAACGTAAACCTGAATTTCACTTTCGATTATCCACGAAGCAAGATTTCACTAAAGTTTGCAGATCTTGGAGGAAACGAAAACATTCAAGTGAATGATGAGTTTCTGAATTTGAACGAAATTATTTCTTTGGACGGTCTCATTCTCGGGGGAGTTACACTATCCGTCAGTGCAGTACAAGAAGGAACCAATTGGATCGGTAAGCTAGTTTTGGATGGCACAATTCACAGTTTCTCGATAGGTGGTCAAGAGCTTTGGATTGATGATGTCTGTTATTGCGATGGGTTGAGAGGATGCTTCTGAATTGATTTAAACCTGACTAAAATACATTAGTGTATTGAGTCTTCTTAAAGTATTATAGAAGGAAATACAGATAAAGCATGTCTTATTTGGATTTTCCACGGTTTACCATATTGGCAATACTTGAAAATTTTACATTAGATGATATAAGTCGCTGATAAGTAAATTAATATGATCATATAATTGATTCCATAGGTGTTGAGTATTGGGATTCCGCAGATCGAAATGGTAGAGTCTGTTGAAAGGATAGATTCATAGAACCCTTCATCGTTTCATCCAGATATCCCCCGGAGGATTATCCTTGACCTAAGGTGAGTGGCGGGCGCTTTCAGCGTATATTCGGACGAGTACCGTTTTAGCAGGTCTGTACTGTTATTAGAATTACCGATCTTTCACTGGTTGTTCCGAGCAAACTTAAGCGATTGCTATTCCTTCGTTTATTATCTGCTGCACAAAAGGATCCCCGGCACTGAAACTATCAGGGTTGAACGGCAATGGCTCAAGTCGAATATCGATTGATACCGCAAGTTCAGTGAGTCTGATGCGTTCTTCAAAGCGATCATTGCTGATTTGAGGTGATACTATTGCAACATCAATATCACTCCACTTGTCTGCTTGCCCTGTAGCATAAGAGCCAAAAATGTATGCTTCGGAGATCAGGAAACCCGTCTTGCGAAGCTTGTCCAGAAACAACTGGACATTCTTCAAAACTACAGCTTCGATTTCAGCCATTTGAAAATCTCCTCTACTCTTTCCAGTTCCTGTTCAGTAAATTGTTTTGTACATTTTCTTCTGAATATCTTTTTGTAGTCAGGATACCTGGATTCCAGATTAAAGGTTGTAATTCTTATTAGCGTATGTTTCAGCCAGTCGGTAGTTTCAATACCAGCCTCTTGAGCTAATCTGAATAGATTATGGGAGCGAGGAACTTGTTCTTCTGATTGTTGAGCAAGCATAGCTTTGAGTATTTTTTCAACAGCCAGATGGCCGAAGAAAAGAGCATAAGAGTAATCTTCTTTTTCAAAGAGATGTCTTGCAACCCCAAGCGATTCGTCTGCTTCTGATACCCAATAATCAACAATCTCTTTTTGATTCATTGAAAACGCCCTCTTCTGTGATTCGCTATTCTTCTGCTTTGCCTGACTATAGCAAACTATTTTACTTGGAAGCAATGCTTGAACATCGACGGTACAGCAGGGTTTACTTGAAACAGTTCTGTGCTGTTATTGGGATTGCCGGGCTCTCGTTGGTTTACAGGTTGTTCTGAACAATCTTACCAGAGTGTATCGTCTCCTGTGTTGTTCTCGAAAGTGTGCTTGGTTCCCCCCGGGAAATGCTGAGAATAGACGGAGTTATCTCGGACAGGCTCGGATTGCGCCTGAACAAATTATCAGTTCATCGAGAATTCGGATGAGTCTCCCATCAATACCGCGAAGCCTGGGATATTCGTCTGAGCGCCCGCGGCATCACGGACTTTTATCGGCAGCGCCCTTTCCAATATTTGGCTCTTCCGAAATTTGCGTACATAGCATAAGTGGATAAGTGTGGACATGACACTATATTTCAATGGCCAAGAATCACCCAAACCATTGAAGGAGCATCATGTCCACAAGTCAATTATACCACAATC
>WTBT01000089.1 GCA_013138965.1 Candidatus Aegiribacteria sp. | reverse complement strand
ATTACCCTGAATCGTAATCCTTACATCTTCCTCCGGGTTGGAATCATTTTCGGTTTGATCCGCTATCAACCTGCCTTCATTCGAAATTGTACTATTTGGAGGTGTAGGCAAGGCTACTATGCCACTTACACCAGCCCCCTGATTACAGGCAGTGTAACGTGTATATTCGTATAGAGCTTCTCAACTTCTGCCCGATATTGAGTCGGAAAGCACAAATCGCCTTCTTGGATCTCTTGGACTCGTTCCAATTGGGAATACTAATCCCTTCTCCACCATTGACTTCATACGACTTCTAACAGCGCGATCTGTGATTCCAAGATTCCCTGCAAGTTCGGAAGTAGAAAGACCACCAGGATTATCCAGTAGCAAAGTGACTATGCGGGAATTCATATCATCAAGTTGGTGATCACCAGTGGATTCCGTGAAGATCGTAACTCTGAAGCTTCTTCCCTTTTCCTCAAAAAACGGTGAAGGTAAACCTGCGCTGGCACAATCAGAGATCATTCTTTGAATACCGCTTCCCCATTGCTCAATAAGACCAAGTTCTTTAAATACTCGTCCTATTACACGGTTTCGAAGAACGGAAACACCATTACGAAGTTCATCGATGGTTAAACCAAATTGCAGCAACCCGGGATTCTCAACTTCAATTCTATCATCAAATATGGAAAGTCTTACAGGTGCACCACGCATTGAGTAGTCAGCATGAACAACTGCGTTTACAACAGCCTCCCGCAGTGCAGTTAAAGGGAAACTACGCCGCTCCTCGTGTTCAACAGTCCTTATATGGAAAGCTGTACGCATATGCTTGCGAAGAAAATCCATGGCATGGTAGGGTAACCGGGGAAGATGATCCCGGTATTCCACTGAATCCGATATTCTGCTTCGATCCTCCCCGCTGAATCTTCCACATTGCAGCCAGGCATCCGGAAACATCTCATCTCGTTTTTTACCAAACAGCAGGATTCCCCCCACAGTAGGAATGAGTTTATCCGATAGCTTCGTAAATACTTTAAGTGTCAGCAGATCCTTCTCCCGAATGGTGCGTGAGGTTTCAAACAGCTCGGAAGCTGCTCGGAAGTCTATCGCTTCCGAGCTGACTTCCGGTACCGGCTCCTCGTCAAAGCTTCTTCCCAGTGAATATCTGATAAGAGAATCAATAACTCCCTTATCTGCTTTCCTGTTAGTCGATCCAACACGGACATATGTTCCGTCACCTTTCCCGATGCTGGAAACAAAATAGGGACGAGAAGGCCCGGGGTATACGATTACCCGTAATACATTCCTATCCCGCCAGGACAGAATATCTATCTCAGGGAGTATCTGAGGATAAATGCAATCTGAAATCAGATTGGTAAGTTTTTCCTCGTCTTCCTTTGGATTGTTAAGACCACTTACTGTCCGATCATCCTCAATACCTACAAGGAGAGTTCCTCCTGAAGTGTTCGAGAATGCAACTATTGTTTTAACAATACCTTTGGCCGACGATAGATCACCTTTCAGCTCAAAGGTCTTGCTCTCTTCCAGCTTCAAATAGTCATTCAGTTTCATACTAGGAATTCTACTAGGAACAGGTTTACATATCAAGGCTTCCGAGTTAAATCATTACTGACTTGCGTAGCATGTACACATAGGATTCTAGATGAATAGTAACAGAATCCAGTTTAGCACCCCGTAGTGGATGCTTTTGGAACTTCTCTGATAAGAATGAAGATGAAAGTGTCAGATGAAGAAATGAAAGCAATTAACTTAAAACGAGATAAGTTCCATGGAGAATGGAATTACTCAATTGTACCACCCTAAACCGATGAGTAATATACATCCGGTTCCTTAGTGTTAACTTGCCCATTGATACTCCTTGTGGAAAGAACGCCTCTTGTTACTCTGATCATTCATACCATAGAAGCACTTTCTAATCAAGAAGGGATAGGCTCTGGCAGTTGGGGTTTCAGGATGCATTTCCGATCAGGGATATTTCAATCAGATTTCCTTTACCGGGTATGTCAGATCTGCATCTGATTCATCATCAATCCCCGGAGCTGGAGTAATCACTGATTGTTTCAGTTATCAGGATTCTAACAGTAACCTGGTGTATTGCGATTCCAGCGGGTAGAAGTATTCTGTTCCCACAGGTGCCTTGTCCGGGCAAACAGATGTGAGGGTGTGGTTAGTAGTCGTGTTCGATGCTGATGGTGACAGCCACGGTGTTTTCGCATCCGAGGACACGCTCCTTAATGAATACGATCCTCAGAGCGTACTTGTGATTCATTTCGACGTGGACTTCTACGTAGAGATGGAGTAGATGTAGAACTCAGCAGTTCCCCGCATATGATATGTATGATGAGTACGGGCAGCAGGTGTAACTGCCCGTACGGATTAAGCTGAACTCAGATTTTATTTCTTAGCGTAGGTCATTGCGCAAAGGACAGCACCCTGGGGATCCTGAAGAACGCAGAATCGCCCAACCTCAGGGATATCGAAGACGGACTTAAGTATCTTCCCTCCAAGATCGACCACACCCTTGGCCACCGCATCCACATCGTCAACAGTGATGTAGATACCCCAGCAGGGCGGCATCCCCTTGCATTCCTCAGGCATATCCATGATTCCAGCGACGGCTTTACCGTCCACCTTTATGACAGTGTATTCTGCTCCGGGCATGGGCATTGTTTCATATTCCCAGCCGAATAATTCCCTGTAGAGTGCTTTTGCTGCATCAACATCTGTTGTCATCAGCTCAAACCAGCCGAATGCCCCGTTTTTAAGCAGATCTTCGTTCATCTTTCTTTCCTCCCGTTTGATAGAGTATTAGCAACAATGGTAAACATATATTTACTATTACTGATGTCAAGCGCAAAAATGATTATACCTGGATATGGAAGTAACACTTGAGTATTCTTGATAGAGTTTGTACTGCCGTATGCAGTACCTGACGGAATGGCTATAGATGAAGAAGGGAAAACCGAGATGATCTGACTGCTGCATTCCCCCTGCTTCTTGCCTGATGAATTTCCTTCTGTTTTTAACAGCTGCGCATTTCGCTTATTATCACCTTGCATAACCAGAACAGTACTCACAAGTCAAGAACTTCGTTGCTGTTTCTGGTTGATGCAATTTTTCTGCGGCCTATTTCATGAACCCCATTTGAGTTCAAGCTTTCGATGGTGTTGAGCGCAATCCCTGAGATAGAGATTGATCAAACTCTGGTAAGGAATGCCGGTTTCTTTTGACATAACCTTGAAATACTCCACTACATCAACACCGAGCCTGATTGTGACTGATTTCTTCAGATCCTTGATATATGGATTAGATTTCGAATCTGAAAAATCGTAGCTTTCTCTCATCTGAATCCTCCGTATTGTTTTGTTTCGCTTTTGTCTGCCTTTCTTGCAGATATTATTCGAATTACTTTGCTCTTCTCTCTGAAGCAATGGCAGACAACCAGCAATTTTAGTGTAGTTGACATACCCAATAGTATGAAGCGATCCTCTTCATTTGAATGATCTGGGTCCTGAATCATTCTAGCAAACCCATCTGTGAAAGCAGTGACTGCCTCTTTGAAGGATATCCCATGTTTCCGGATATTTTTCCGGTTTTTCTCAGAATCCCATTCAAAACTTATCATATGTACATTGTATGTATGATTACCAGGATTGTCAAGTACTTTCTGGTCTCATTTCTGATGCAGAACATTTATTTAGCGGAATTGTCAATTCTTGACACAAGGGTCGGAGGGGGATATACTGTACTCAGAAAAGCTCCTCTGACAGGGGCTTTTTTCCGCCTGCAGTTCGCAGTGAATAATTCAGGAATGTTTTCGAATTAAAACAAAGTCAACTGGGTGGCTTCAGTCTCCACTGGTGGTGTCTGTCTATATTTGCCGTAGAGCTGGTACTTATCCCTCAGGTCAAGAACTCTCTTTTGAAGCTTGATCCTGTAGGTGTCTGATACACTGCCCTTCCTGTAGAGCTCTCTGTATTTTTGCAGCAACTCCGAGGCTTGCCGCGGAGGGAAAGTGAACGAAAGCAAAATATTTATTTCACTGTCCGTGTTTATAATCAGATAGAGGAACTTGACTGCTAAGAATAGGGCACCCTTCGTGGGTGCCCTATCTGCAGATAAAGTATTTTCACTGTTCAGTACGAAAGAGCATTTGAGAAATCACGAGTATTTTTTTACCCAGTTAATGAATAATACTCACGGTTTTCACTACTTCAATATCCCCGGTTCTTATTCTCAGCAGATATACTCCCGATGGAATATTGCTTACTCCTATATCTATTCTGGAATCGGTGGATGTCAGTATACCGGAATCATCTAATACCTTGCGACCTGATATATCGAACAGTTCAAGTTCATAGTCCAGTTCTGAACCTGAATCACATACAATTCCAAGACAAGAATTTGCCGGATTACCCTGAATCGTAATCCTTACAT
>WTBT01000094.1 GCA_013138965.1 Candidatus Aegiribacteria sp. | reverse complement strand
TAGACTGTAGTTTCTTCTAAAAACATCCAGTATATCACCTTAAATATTATGAGGACAACAAGATATGGAGAATATTGTATTTACATTTGTACACATGTAATCTGCATTTGTAGTACTTGACATGCATGAGAATATACAGTAGTATATACACATGTATGTAGATATAGTACCAAACAGAACCTCACCTCCAGCAGTATTGCTTCGTGAGGCTTACAGAAAAAACGGGAAATCTGCCAAGAGAACAATTGGCAACATTTCTCATTTGCCAATGGAAGATGTCCTTGCTCTGAAGAAGTTTCTCGGCAAAAAGAAGGAAGAGCGACGGGAGATTCTTTTTGACGGCATGGAATTCAAGATCGAGCGATCTCTGCCACACGGCCACGTGAAGGCGGTACTCGGTACTCTCAAGAAGCTGGGACTGGATAGAATGATTTATTCCAGGCGTTGTAGGGAGAGAGATATCATTGTGGCATTGATTGTCGAAAGACTCATTCATCCAGGCTCAAAGCTTGCCACTACACGGACATGGGACTCCTCAACACTGTCTGAAGACCTGGATCTTACTGATGTTGGTCTGGATGAGGTTTATTCGGCTCTTGCCTGGCTCTTCAATCGCAAATCAAGGATAGAGAATAAGCTTGCAGCCTTTCATTTGAGCGAAGGGGGAATGGCGCTCTACGATCTTTCCAGCAGTTCTTATTATGGTAAAACATGCTCGCTTGCAACATTCGCCCGTGGCAAAAAGGGAAGGAAGAAGAGTATCCCCTGCATAGCATACGGAGTAATGACAGATCCGGACGGCAGACCGGTGGCAGTAGATACCTATCCCGGCAAAACCGGTGATCCTGCAACTGTGCTTGATCAGGCAGAGAAGCTCCAGAAGCAATTTGGGTTATCTCGTGTGGTATTTGTCGCAGACCGTGGTATGCTTACAAACAGCCAGATTGAGAATTTGAAGAAGTATCCCGGCATAGGCTGGATAACGGCGATGAAGACATTTCACCTGCGCGGTCTTGTTGAGTCGGGAGATCTTCAGATGTCCCTGTTCGACGACAAGAATCTTGCTGAGATCAGTTCTCCTCTTTACCCGGGCGAGCGACTTGTTGCCTGTTTCAATCCCCTGTTACAGCGAAGGCGGCATGCCAAGCGCCAGGACTTGATCGCGGCTACCGAGAAGGAGCTTGAGAAACTTGAGCGCGAGGTGGACAGTCGAACAAAGAAGCCGCTCAAGAAGGAAGAGATCGGGGTAAAAGCCGGCAAAAAGGTCAGCAAATACAAAGTTGCCAAGCATTTTGAACTCAAGATCGGAGATGGTTCATTCTCATGGAAACGTTGTGAGAAGACTATTGAGCGCGAAGCCGATCTGGATGGGATTTACATCATCCGCACAAGCGAACCGAAGGAAGATGTATCGGCTGAGGATATCGTCAGAAATTACAAGCGTCTGACCATGGTTGAGCGGGTCTTTCGCAGCATGAAGGGTCTTGATCTCCTGGTGCAACCCATCTACCTGAGTCTGGAAGATCATGTAACCGCTCACATCTTCCTCTGCATGCTGGCTTATTATATTGAATGGCATCTCCGCCAATCTCTTGCCCCCGTCCTGTTTGAAGATGAAGAGCTTGAGACTGCAAGAAGAACTCGTGATCCGGTTAAACCTGCCGAGGCATCAGATTCAGCTAAGAAAAAGAAGATTACGAAGCAGAGCAAAGATGGTATGCCACTGCACAGTCTTTCCACCCTGCTTACAGATCTAGGAACCTTATGCAGCAACAGATGCAGGATGGATGAATTCGCCGCGGCGAATGTAACGATAAACCGCTTTACCGAAGCAACTCCCTTCCAGGAAAGGGTATTCCAATTACTGGATTTGTAGACAGTAACTTGAAATTAAAAATCGCTCTATCTATTTGTTCTCCATGGATATAGATATGAATTACCCAAGAAACTACAGATTAGAGTAAATCCACGTTTCATGATTTACACCTCCATTATTTCAACAGGATACTGGATAATTTTCCATTTTCAATATTGCCCTGATGTAAACCCCGATGTCTCCTGTACGATAGAATTTTTTTCTCAAGTAACAATACCGTCAATAATCCTGTCCCGTCAATGCCATGCAGGGTTGATGACGGCGGAGAGGTTCGGTATGGTCAGTTTCGGGTAGCGAAATCGGATGATATCGGGCCGGATATGCTGTTTTGGGTGATTTTGGTGAAATGGCGCAGATCCAGTTTCCTTATCTTTCAGTATCTCTTCCGTTTACTTGCCGAAAGTATATTCATTTCCGCCCGGTAATTCGCCACCGTCCGTCTTTTCACTCCCATTCCAGCCGCTTCAAGCTCCTGAACAAGCTTCGCATCGGATAGAGGCTTTGTCTTGTCCTCCGATCCTATGAGTTTTCTCAGTTCATCCTTGACCGTTCTGCTGGATATCTCCCCTCCATCACCGGGGAGAGCCCTGCTGAAGAAGAAGCTCATCGCGTGGATTCCACCCGGGGATTGAACGTACTTGCCATTGATAGCCCTGCTGATGGTTGACTGGTTATATCCAAGGGCATTGGCCACCATTTGCAGTGTAAGGGGCCGCAGCCCCTCAATTCCGTGCTCGAAAAAATCCTTCTGATAGTCTGCGAAGTATTCACCTATCCTTGTTACGGTTTCCTGACGCTGCCTTATGGCCTTTATGAACCATGAAGCTTTCTGAAACTTGTTCTTAACGTATTCCTTCTCCTTCGGCGAGGTATCGGGAGATTCAAGGATCCGCCTGTTCCGTGCCGATATCATCAGGTGCGGAAACCTGTTGTCATTGAGAATCGCTTCGAAATGGTCATCTATCTTGAAGATGATGATATCAGGTATTACAGCGGCATTTGTCGAAGATGAAAATTGGTTGCCCGGCCATGGTTTAAGAACGGATATTCTGTCAATTGCTTCCTGAACCTTGTGGGGCGATACCCCTTCGGCTGATGCGATGGCCTTGATCTTCCTTTCTGCGAGTTCACTGAAATGTTCAGATACGATTCTGTATTCAAGACTGTCATGATCGTATCCCAGTTTAATCAGCTGCATTTCAAGCGCTCCACCGGCGCTCATCGAACCTATGCCTGTAGGTTCCAGCGTCCGGACAATCCCCAGAGCCTCAGAAAGGAGATCGGGAGCACCTTCCCAGGCTGACTTCAGTTCCTGGACCGGCAGGGAAAGCAGTCCATGCCTGTTTAGCGAATAGACCACGTAAATCACAGCTTCCTCAAGATCACTCGGAAGCATCAGAGACCAGACCTGATTTAGAAGATACTCGTAAAGCGTTGGCTCACTTGGAGGTTCAGGCATCCAAGGATCTTCGTCGCCGCGATAGGATCCCGTATAGCTGTCACCTGAATGCTCATCCAGCTTTTTCAGGATGTCCAGCGTATCATCCTCCTTGCTGTCGCTTCTTGAGGGTTCCTCATCCCACGAATCTTCACTTTCACGGGTTTCATCACCGTCGCTCTTTTCATCCTCCCCCTTGATCTCAGGCCCCTGCTGTTCAAGAAGCGGATTATCCTGAAGTTCCTGTCTGATGAGGTTCTCGAGATCCATAGAGGGAACCTGAAGGATCTCCAGAGCCTGCCTTATCTTCTGTGTAAGCGCAAGTTTCTGGGTCTGGACCATTCGAAGATTCTGATTAAGCCTTAAATCCGGCATACTACAGCTTGAACCTTTCACCAAGGTAAATCTTCCTGGCTTCGGGGTTTTCGGCAAGTTCCTGGGCTGATCCGGATATCAGTATTTTACCATCGTACATAATGTACGCCCTGTCAGTGATCTCAAGGGTTTCCCGGACGTTATGATCGGTGATGAGAATACCCAGCCCCCTTGCCTTTAGTTCCCTTACGATACTCTGGATGTCATCAACAGCTATGGGATCAATACCAGCAAATGGTTCATCAAGAAGCAGGAATGCGGGATCTGTCACGAGAGCTCTTGCTATCTCGACCCTTCTCCTCTCTCCTCCGGAAAGCGTATATGCCTTCTGATCAGCCACTTTCTCAATGCCCAGATCCGCAAGGAGCTGAGCTTGTCTTCTCTTCCTCTTCTTCTTTCTGAGTCCGGTTGTTTCCAGGATACTCATGAGATTGTCGGCAACGGTCATTCTTCTGAACACGCTTGATTCCTGGGGCAGGTAGCCTATTCCCAACCTGCATCTTCTGTACATGGGCAGATGGGTCAAATTGATCTCATCCATGAATACATCACCTGAATCCGGCCTTATAAACCCTACGATCTGATTGAAAGTAGTGGTCTTTCCCGCACCGTTCGGTCCGAGCAGCCCAACGATCTCACCCCTCGATACCGAGAGAGATATGCCGTTGACAACAGCCCGTTTCCTGTACTTCTTAACCAGATTGTCTGTTCTAAGAATCTCCGGATCCTGTTTATTGATCTTGCCCGCGATCATGGATTACCTCCGAGGTAGCTGTACGTTCCGGTTACATGGCCCGACACGATGACTTCCACAATCTCGCCGTCTTCAAAACTGATGCGAAGACTGTTGCCCCTGACGGTGTTCATCTCATTTCTTGAGGCGGCCTCACCTCCGGATTTCATCCGGAGTGTCGCTGAACCAGCGAGCATCACGGAATCGGGTTCACCGTTCTCGAATGCGAAGAAAGCTCTTTCCGATGAAAACCATGTTTCTGCGGGGGGGTCAACACCTGTATCAAGAAAATGACCCGAGGCTCCCCCTTCTACCCTGACGGAACGGGGATCACCGGAGGATTCCAGGAGTATCTCCATCCAATCTCCGGATAGTTCACTGTCCTCCGACTCGAGCACCGGTGAGCCAAAAAGTTCGAATCGGTCCTCATTGCCGAAGTATTTCAGATATTCGGACGTGGAATAGAAATCCATACCCGGCATTGAAACCGAAGTGTTACCCTGAGCCTCCGCCGAGTTATCATCGGGAAAGAACTCCAGCCTGTCAGCGGTAACGATCAGGCTGTCGTCACCCTCCACCCTCCTGAGAACGGGATCAACAGTTATGAAAAGGCTGCCTCTATTCCTGTCGTAGAGAGCGTACTGTCCCTCAACCCTCCCTATAGCGGGGCCTGTCATGATAACGTTCTCTCTTGCAGTCGCCTTACCGGATTCACGGAAATAAACAACTTCTCCGGCCTCCAGAACAGTCTCTCCATCTGTAAGCATAACGTTGCCAGTCATGGTTATCATTCCAACTTCCTTGAGATACTCAAGGTAATGGGAAGTTCCTGCAAGGGTATCGGCTTCAACGGTAACATTGCTGTAGAACACCGCATTGCCGGACCCCTGCCAGACGGTTCCGCTGTCAGAAGTTACGGTTACTTCTCCATCGGTTACGACCACATTGCCGATAAGGTCTATAACCAATTCTTTCGAATCCGTATCCCTGCTCACCGCCCTGTCCGCGGATGTTGTGAAAACCCCCGTACCTGCCACCAGTACCGAACAGAGTACAAGCAGCAGGCTATTCAAGATCCAGCTCCCCCGAGTACACCGCAGTAAACTCCTCCTCAATATCAACGCCATCAACAGCTCCGAGACCGGTGTCAAGATCGACACCTCTACCGGAAAGCACTGTCTCCCCTGCTGAATCCGGAATGGTCAGAACTACCAGGCAATCACTGTGAAAGGTCTCCATTTCATCATCCCAGATTATCTCCTGCGTTTCCAGATACCTGCCATCATCAGTTTCAGCGTTGACATTGCCCCAGATTCGCATGAGGCCCGATTGGAGTTCAACCAGTCCTGAATCACCTTTGAGAATTGTTGTCGGGATATCCTCTTCGAAGAATACCAGATCGATAACGGAGAGAAGAAGCAGGCTGTCGCCTTCAGTATAAACGGCCTCTTCGCTCACAAGGCGCCAGGAACGATAACCTTCCCTGGACTGCACCATGGTAAAATCCTCAACGATCTGTATCGGTTCCCGGTCGGGGTCCATGTCAACGGGATCGGAGCTACCGCAGGCCAGGAGCAAAGCCAGGGCGGCGAGCCCAGCGCTCATGAATCCAGACCCATTGTTCGGGATCTTCACGCACCCACTCCTCAATCCTTCCGGTAAGATCTGCTGTAAGCTCAATATAACCTTTGTCCCCTTCGTATTCAGAGAGATTAAAAGGCTCATCGATATGAAGTGTATATTTCCCGCCTTCCCCTCTCGATATATGCAGTGCAAGAATGGGAATTCCAAACCTCACGGCCAGTTGTGACGGGCCAACAGGTGTCCTGGCGGGGAGACCCATAAAGTCGACAAAATCGCTTTCCACGCCCAGGGTATCCTGATCTATCAAAATACCCACAGCGGTATTATCACGCAACAGCCTCATCAACCTTGCTATGCCGCTTCCCCTGTCTATAAGCTCCGTTCCGCAGCGGGCTCTCATACTGTTGAAATACTCTGACGTTTCTCTGTGGGCAAGTTCTCTTGTAACTATACCTACTTTATGCCCCATTAGCAGAATGGCTCTCGGTATCAGTTCCCAGGCCGAGTAGTGCGCTGTTATGGCAATGACTCCCCTGCCGAGGGAGAGCGCAGCTTTCATGTGTTCATCTCCTCGAATCTCAACAGCCTGGCGAAACTCATCGTCGGACCTGTAACTGAGATTGATGAAATCAATTATCCCGGAAATAATGTACCTGTATACACGACTGAGACGGACTTTCAAACCACAGGGATGGATAATGTGTTTCTCATTTATTCTGAATACTCTTCGAGATCTACCGGGAATCATGGCAGCGACCGACCCCAGAATACAGGCGATCACCCAGATAAGTTGCCTGGGCATAATTCTCCCGAGGAAAGCAAGGAACTTCACCAGCGGAAGAAGCAGTGAATGCCTGAATCTGCGGAATGGAAGACGTGATGCCATTATCGGTTTATTTCACACCTGCCTGGAGGGCGTCGTGAAGATAGAGAATACCCACAGGTATACGATCCTGATCGATAACCACCAGGGAGGTTATTCCGAGTTCTTCCATTCTGGAAACGGCAATGGCGGCAAGTTCCTCTTCGCAGCAGGTTGATGGTGCCCTGATAAGTACATCTCCAAGCTTCAGATCAAGCACATTCGCGCGATTCTTCATGAGCCTGCCAAGGTCTCCGTAAACAAAGATCCCGTTCAGTTTTCTCTCTGTGTCCGTTGAGAAACACACCCCCCGGTGACCGGTCATTACCGCGATGGCTTCCGTAAGGGGCGCCGATTCACTGATCTCCGGGAGGGAATCGGAAACCATCAGATCACTTACCCTTGTTAGAAGCTTTCTGCCAAGCGTTCCGCCCGGATGAACCTGGGCAAAATCATCGGAGGAGAAGTTTCTAACCTGAAGCAGTGCCATTGCAATGGCATCGCCCAGCGCCATCATCGAGGTCGTACTTGCAGTGGGCGCGAGGTCGTAGGGGCATGCTTCCTTCATATCAGGAAGGGGTAGTACCACATCAGCTGCCCTCGAAAGAAGAGAGTCCCCGGAGCAGGTAATAGCGACAATCGGTATCGAAAGTCTAATGAAACAGGGAAGAAGCAGAGCTATCTCCTCCGTTTCCCCGCTTTTAGAGAGAACGAGAGCGACATCGTTCTTCTGAAGTATCCCCAGATCTCCATGTATACCATCCGAAGGATGAAGAAAATACGCCGGGCTGCCTGTACTTGTCATGGTGGCGGCTATCTTCCTGCCCACATGCCCGGATTTGCCCATGCCGCAGATTATTATTTTGCCATCGGTTCGGACCAGGGTCTCCACCGCTCTGGCGAAAGTCTTTTCAATAAGCCTGGCGGTAGCCTCAAGCCATTCGGACTCTATCCTGAGAACCCTCAATGCTTCTTCGTAAAGGTCAGCCATTTTTGAGACTCTCCAGGAGCATATCTACAACCTCTCTGACCGCACCATTTCCTCCGGTCTTTTTCGTAACTATATCACATTCAGTTTTTACAAGAGGGTGAGCGCCTGCAGGACAGGCTCCAATACCGGCCGTTCTTATCGCCGGCAGATCCATCAGTCCATCACCCATGAATATGGCTGCTTCGCAGTCAATTGACAGGTTTTTACAGACATTTCTGAGGGCTTCAGTCTTTTCATGACTTCCAAGACATAACAGTTCTATCCCGAGATCCGCCGCTCTTCTCCTTGTTGCGGGGAAATCCCTGAAAGAAATAAGAGCAACGGGGAAGCCTCTCCTCCGAAGCTCGATAATTCCCGCTCCATCTGCTGAATTGAACTTCTGGACAACACCCTCAGGTCCGTAGTACAACCCGCCATCGGTAAGTACCCCGTCAACATCAAGGGCCAGCAGTCTTATTCCTTCAAGTTTTATCATCGGCCTTCCCAATGGATAACGGCTTTCCTCACCATTCCGTCCAGGGTATCGAAATCCACCATTGTAGCGGAGTCGCTCAGCGCAGATGAGGGATCGGGATGTGTCTCAATAAAAAGACCGTCGACACCCCAGGCAGCACCGGCACGGGCAAGTGCAGGAGCGAATTCCCTGCAGCCGCCGCTTATGCCGCCGGCTGCTCCGGGGCGCTGAAGGGAATGAGTTACATCGAGAATAACCTTTTGTGAAAATCCACTCATTACTGAAAGTGACCGAAAATCAACTACGAGATCGCCGTAACCGAAAAAAGTCCCTCTCTCGGTAAGCCAGATTTCAGGGCATCCCGCAGCGACAGCCTTCGCAACAGCACCCCTCATGTTCTCAGGGTTCATGAATTGACCCTTCTTAATATTCAGTGGTTTCCCGGTGGCGCCCGCGGCCTGCAGAATAGAAGTCTGCCGGCATAGAAATGCCGGAATCTGGATGATATCAACAACCTGAGCTGTTGGCACTGCCTGCTGCGCATTATGAATATCGGTAAGGGTTCTGACGCTGAACTCTCCTGAAATCTCTTCAAGTATCCTCAAACCTTCGTCCATTCCGGGACCCCGGTAGGAATCATGGCTGGTTCGGTTATCCTTCAGAAACGATCCCTTAAAAACCCATTCGGATGGATGGTCAAGTGATTCCAGAAGGAAAGCAGTAAATTCTGCGACTCTCATGGATATTTCCCTGGATTCAAGGCTGCATGGGCCGATTATAAAAAGAGGTGCTCTGTCATGCATTGAAATACTCCACCGCCCTGTCAAGATCATCGAAAGTATCTACACCTATTCCACGGAAGTCACCGGTTACAACCCGGATTCGCACTCCCCGCTGCAGCCACGCAAGCTGCTCAAGCCTTTCAGTTCTTGAAAGACAGGTACTTCCCGCTGCGACACAGCTTCTAAGTGACGCAGGGCTGAATGAATAAATACCGATGTGTTCCAGCAGGTTATCCGCGCCATGAGGTATAGGATACCTGGAAAAATATAGAGCTTCCTGAGATTCGCTGATGACAACTTTCACTGAATCCGGTGACCCGGCAAGTTCTGCGGGTATTTTTCTGGCCAGGGTTACAACCCGGCCATCTTCCGATGGCACCGCTGTCAGGGAATTGATCCAGTCTTTATTCACAAGAGGTTCATCGCCCTGCACATTTATTATGGTTTCCCCCGGGAAACCCAGCAGACTCCAGGCCTTGAAAACCCTTTCAGTGCCTGACGCGGCTTCTCCTGTATAAACAACCTCATATCCGGCGCTCTCAACGGTATCCATAATACGTTTATCATCGGTTGCCACAATAGCCCTGTCAACAGAATCCCGTATCCCCTGCAGTACTCTGATTATCATGGGAACTCCCGCTATGTCAGCCAGGGGTTTCCCCGGGAATCTCGTGGAAGCGAACCTGGCAGGGACTATGGCGATGATTTTTTCTGAAGCCGCTATTCTCCCAGCCATTTCTCAGTAGCCCATAATGAAATACTTAATACTGTTTCCTCCCGGAAGTGATCCTCACGCCAGTACTGATAACCGGCGGCAATATCTACTCCCGCCCTTCCCTCGCTGAAACTGTATCCGGCGCCCGCGGTGAAGGTTGAAGCCCCGTCTCTCCATAAGCCATCCATATAACTGAATCCTGATCGGACTGAAATGCCGTTTCCCGCATACAACTCGGCTCCAACTGAATAAACATCTCCGTGGGCCGTCCGGCTGTCGAGAATATTCATGACTTTTCTACTGTAGATATCCGCGCCAATAAGAAGTCTTTCAGTCGGCCTGAAGGATATTCCGACGGATATTTCACCTGGAAGATAGTATATACCACTACTACTGGAGCTGTCAGATCCTGAAGTTGAAAGGAAATCTCTGTTTACGTCAAGGGTTCCCTTTCTGTCGGTTGATATGGAGAATCCCAGTCCGAACCGATCAGTGTTTAGAAGTATCCCGAATACACCGCCCCATGCCATTCTGAAACGGGCATCATCACGGTAAACAGAACTGTCCGACGTCGGGGTGATCATTGCTGTTTGTGTCAGAGTTACGTCAGAAAGGATATTTCCGAAAGAACATCGTCCTCCTACAGAAAAGGCCAGCCAGTCACTGGTCCTGACGGAGAGGCCGGTATAGGTTTCCACAAGACCGCCTGTCCATGAAAACTTCCCCGTATAATCATCACCGACGGCCATCTGAAGCTCGGAATCAATCCTGCTTCTGCCATCAATAGTACCGGACAAGACGATTCCTCCGGGAAGCGGCACAAAAGCCGATACAGTCGGAAAATCAAGCTGATTATCCCAGGCTTTTACATCACCTTCACTGTATCTTCCACCCAGACATATTCCTCCGGCAAGAGTCCATGCGGAAGCAGCGGGGTTCAGCATGGAAAAACCCGTGCTATCAGGCACACCGGCACAGACTCCGCCCATACCGTATGACCTGGAATTCAGGGGCAGAATTTCAGAACCGATACCATCAGGTGGAGGAAGGTAATCAATAGAAACTATCCCCGATATAACAAACACAATACAGGGTAATAAAGTCATATGTTCTCCAGCATTTCATGTTTCATTATGAATCAGTCGATGTATCCTGGGATGGTGAATAATGTTCCCGATGTTTCACAGTTCAAATGTTTCACCAGGCGCGGGAATGATCGATGTTTTACCAATCCTGTCCGCAATTCTGTCAGCCAGTATTTCAGACTGATCAGGCTCGCCATGAACAAGGAATATACTCTCCGCGTTAGCACCGACCTCTTCCGCGTATGCCACAAGGGCATCGGAATCCGCATGAGCTGAAAACCCGTTGATGATTTGAATGCTGGCTTTCACACTGTATTCCTCACCGAATATCTTAACCTGTTTATCGCCCTCCAGCAGTTTTCTGCCCAGTGTATGCTGGGCCATGAATCCTACTATGAGCACGGCGTTCCTCTCATCTCCGATGTTGTTCTTCAGGTGATGAAGGATTCTTCCGTTCTCGCACATTCCCGATGCTGAAATGATTACCATCGGGCTTCCGTCATGATTAAGAGCCTTGGACTCTCCAACACCCTGGATGAAATGAAGGCCCTCAAACTGGAACGGGCTTCTGTTGCTGTAAAGGTAATCACGCATCTGGCTGTCGAAACACTCCTGATGGATCTTGTAAACCTCAGTGGCGTCAAAGGATAGAGGAGAATCCACATAAACTTTCATGGGGGGCATCTCATTACGCGTCACAAGTTCATGGATATCGAAAAGTACTTCCTGGGTCCGTCCTACGCTGAAAGACGGTATTATAAGCTTTCCGCCGGATTTGAAAGTTTTATTGATTATGCTTCGGAACCTCTGCAGCGACTCCTCCTGCTTTTCATGATTCCTGCCGCCGTAAGTACTCTCCATAATCAGTATATCCGCGTCGGCACCAGTATCAGGGTCTTTCAGAATAGGTCTTCCCGGCCTGCCAAGGTCTCCTGAGAAAAGCAGAACCCTCTGAGTCCCCTTCTCTTTTATGGTGAGCTCCACCTGGGCGGAACCAAGTATATGACCTGCTTCTATGAACCTGAGAGAGACGTCCGGAAACAGCGGAAATGACCTGTCGTAAGGTATGGACATGAAGTGTTTCAGCGTTTCTGTTACATCTTCAGCATCGTAAAGAGGTCTAAGGGGCTCAAGCCCCTTCTTTTTCCTTTTCTTATTGAGATACGCCATATCGTACTTCTGAATGTGCGCGCTGTCGGGAAGCAGTATCGCCGCAAGATCCCGGGTGGCGAAGGTGCTGGTTATCATACCCCTGAAGCCGTGCTTCACGGCCCCGGGAAGGTTTCCCGAATGGTCTATATGTGCATGGGAAAGGATTATGGAATCAAGTTCTGCAGGGTTGAAGGGAAATTCCCTGTTCAGTTTCTCGCTCTCTTTTCTGTGCCCCTGATGCAGGCCGCAGTCAAGAAGAATTTTTCTACCGTTGAATTCCAGCAGGTGCTTGGAACCTGTAACCGACTGTGCCGCTCCATAAAAAGTAATTCTCACTTGTATCAACCTCCAAGGCCCGACTATGATGAGGAAACCTGCCCCGCGCAACCTCGGAGGCTGACCGAGAATGAAGCATCGGCATAAGGAACCGCATATCTGGCTATAATGACAATATGTTGTCATCAAATACAAAATCAGTATTCTCTTCAAATCTGTTGCCATTCTATCTCAGCTATGCGACTCTTCTGCTCAATGCCCATTTTCGGACAACCTCTACCGGAATAAAATATCGGGAACCAAAATCACTATATGGACGTTGTTGCTCATTGGAGGTATTGTTACATAGTAAATATAAGTTTTTGTATATTAATTTTATGAGTGATATTTGTAAGTTATTATGATATAGGTAATTACTTTGAACTCAAACACCGGGCTACCAGTTCCCCGGAAATCATCGAAGGGATGAATCAATGAAAAGTTCTATCGCTGTAATCAGTTCTATGCTGCTGGTTTTCTCCGGCATCGCGCTTGGAGATACTTCCATGGACAGAATTATGTCCGCTCTGGAATCAGGAGAGTTATCCAATACGGAAGCAGTAGACCTTCTCCTTCAGAGCGTAATGGATTGGGATAATCTACCTGCCCGTTTTATGGAAGGCGCCGACATCGTACCCTGCGGAACACCTGCTATCCTTGAAGCATGCCGTCTCAGGGGTGATATGGACTCACCCCTTGCCAACCGTCCCACTCTGAGCGGACCCGAACACACGTTCAATTCGCCTGACGGCCTCTTCAAGATCCACTGGACCGATTCCGGCACCGATGCTGTCACTTTAAACTACGCTAACAGTATTGCCATTGCAAGTGATTCATCATGGAAAGTGCAATGCAACGAAATGAATTTCATTACACCCCCCCCGGACAACATGGTAGGCGGTTCTGATCTCTATGACATTTACATCTGCCACCTCACCGGAGGTACCTTGGGCTACACTTCACCCGGCGGTGAATACCACCCCCCCGATTCCACCCAGGCATGTTCCGCAAGCCATATCGTCATGGGCAACGACATCTCAGACTGGGGGCAGAGAGCCTGTGTTGTCGCCCACGAATTCCAGCACGCCATCCAGTTCTCCTACAGCTACGAAGAATCAACCTGGTTCATGGAAAACTGCGCAGTCTGGATGGAAGAAATGGTTTACCCCGACGTCAACGACTACTTGATGTACATCACCTATGGTCAAAACCCACTTCGTCATCCCTGGATGGATATCCGCTCAGGCGCAATGTACTGGTACGGAGGTTTCACCTGGCCATGGATGATGTGGAATAAATGGGGCTATGAATCGGTCCGTGAAGTCTGGGAATACTGTGCCGCGGTAAGCGGAAGCAACATACAACCGGCCCACGACTCAATGTTTGCCGACCATGGAACAGATTTTGAAACGTTCTTTATGGATTACGGCTGCTGGAGATGGTTCACAGCTGGTAACTGGTTCTCTGGCTGCGGTATGTACAATGCGGAGGTTTCCACATGGACCCCCGGTCCAAGGGTGCTTCCCTACCATTATACCTCGACCCTGCCTTTCAGTGGTGATCAGACAGCGAGCTACAAACCTCAAGTATTCGGTATCCACTGGATAAAGGTTGATCTGACTGATTTTCAGGACCAGTGGATCGAAATGGCCTTCAACGGTTATGATAATCTCGAATGGAATCTGGGCGTCATAATGCAGGATACTACCGGGCGTTTCTACTTCAACTGGTACAACTGCGACCCCACAACCGGGGAATACACTGTTTCAGTAGGTGCCGACGGATGGGACTTCGCTATCTTCTTCCCTGCATTCATGACGAATTACCCTATGAATCACCTGTACACCTTTGAAATAACTGCCTTGGGAACAGGCATAGAGGGATCCCCCTCAAACACCGATCTTCTCAACCTTAATGTCTCATCAAATCCCATCCAGGCCGGTGATTATGTAACCTTCGACCTTCCGTCTGACGGAAACGCCAGAATGTTTATCTACGACATGAGCGGCAGAGTCGCTGCCACACTCATTGATGAAGAGATGCAGGCAGGTTCCCACTCGGTTCAGTTTGAAGAATCGGGCCTGTCAAACGGAACCTACTTTATCATGCTCTTCGCAAGCGACCAGATCTCCGGGCAGAAAGTGGTTCTCACCAGATAAACATTGACTTGGTAGTAAGCAGGGATCTATTTCAGGGTCCCTGCTTTTTTCCGATATTAACCCGTCCGAGACGTTTAGGTATATTCCAGGTTGCAGGTAAAAGAATACTCCGGAGGTAACCTTGACCCGATATGCCGCTCTAATGCTTCTGCTCCTTATCACAGGATGCAGAAGAGATGTTGAACCGCATGATAACGGAGATTCCAATTACTCTCCGATTATCGTCATTCAGTTCAGGGGAACCGGAATATCCTCCAGTCTGCCATGGGATATCTCATCGAACCATGATAATGTTTCGGCTTCAATACTTCTTCCGGACAACAACGAAACCTTTCAGCAAAACAGACGTCTTGTCCATGAAGCCATAGAGAACAATATGCTTGTGGCTCTTGTAAGTGACAGCTGTCTCAGCTATCAGATAAGCGGGGACCATATCCAGATATGGCTAGACAGCAGCGGCACCGCACGATCACTGCCTGAGAAACTTCTTGATGAAATACCCGGCTCCGCGTGGCTGGATAATACCAGCCGCCAGGATATTCTGTTGGGATTGTTCAATATGTACAAGCCTGATTTAATCCTGATGGATTTCAGAATTCCCGATGTTTCTTCAGTCCTCCGAATGACTGAATACTGGACATCGCAGGATATTCTATCCCGATACGTTGTCGTAATGTTCTGGCTTCCTGAATGCCCTGATGTGAGAGGGTGGTGTGCCTTCGCGGGAGAAGGGATAAATGGAAATACACTATACGGATTGACTGAAAGCGGTCTTTTCTCCACCATCCGGCTCCTCGCGGGTCTCAGATGGGTGGATGCCCTGCCGGAAGTCATTCCTGCCATTTCCATATTGGAAGATACCGATGATATCTGGAGATTTCAATGAAATGAATTTTTATCATCAGAGCAGTAGAGAGTATTTCGGAAATAGAGCCAGCCCGGATAGAAGCGTTGAAATATATTCCGAAATACTACCGCTTGCTGAGGCAACTTAATTATCTTACATTCGGAGGCGAATCCATATTCGAATGGGGTGAATACTGAACTGACGACAGCAGGAAGCACGCCCTGATGATTGTGATACCAGTGAAAATTTAAGGGGATAGATGATGTCAATAATGAAATCTGTTAACGACTTTCTTACGCGGCTCTCGGGCAAACTCAAGGGCGGTGGAGACAAGGCTATCGAAAAACAGAAGAAAAAAGGAAAGAACACCGCCAGAGAGCGGTTGGAGGATCTGCTGCTTGATGAGGGTTCTTTCCTAGAAATAGACCTCTTCGTTGAGCATTCCGTGAAGGATTTCGGAATGGACAGGAAAGAGCTCGTCGGCGACGGAGTCATTACCGGATACGGAAAGGTTCATAACAGGCCTGTTGCCGTATTCGCACAAGATTTCACAGTTGCCGGAGGATCCCTTGGAAGAGCCCATTCAAAGAAAATCGTGAAGGTGATGGATGGCGCGGCGGAGGCAGGAATACCCCTGATAGGGGTAAACGACTCGGGTGGGGCCAGAATTCAGGAAGGAGTGGAATCTCTCTGCGGCTACGGCGAGATATTTTATCGTAATACGAAACTCAGCGGTGTGGTTCCTCAGATCTCCGTCATTCTCGGTCCATGTGCCGGCGGTGCGGTCTATTCACCTGCCCTTACGGATTTCGTATTCGTTGTCGAGAGAATCTCCAACATGTTCATAACCGGGCCGCAGGTCATTAAGACAGTTCTGGGAGAAGATATAACCCAGGAGGAACTGGGCGGCGCAATGACCCATGCCTCCATCACAGGTAACGCCCATTTTTATGCGAAAAGCGAAACGGAAGCCTTCAATACACTTAAGAAACTTCTCTCGTTCCTCCCGGCCAATTCGAATGAGGACCCGCCTGTCAGAAATCCAATCCCCCCAGCTAAACCTCTGAGTGATGATGTTATCCCCGATAACCGCAGGCAAGCCTACTGCGTGAAAGAAATCATCCGGGGTATTGTAGATGCATCCGATTTTCTTGAGGTACACAAGCACTACGCCGCTAACATGGTTGTAGGGTTCGCAAGGCTCGCAGGCCGGTCAATAGGGATCATCGCGAATCAGCCCAGGGTACTGGCCGGTGTTCTTGATGTAAATGCCTCTGACAAGGCGGCAAGGTTCATAAGATTCTGTGATTGCTTCAATATTCCGCTGCTGACATTGGTGGATACTCCGGGATACCTTCCCGGAGCGGATCAGGAACATGCCGGGGTCATCAGGCACGGAGCGAAGATACTGTACGCTTACAGCGAGGCTTCAGTTCCCAAGATGACGGTTATCATGAGAAAAGCTTACGGTGGAGCTTACATAGCCATGTGCAGCAGGCACCTTGGAGCCACATTAGTCGCTTCCTGGCCCTGTGGAGAGATTGCCGTAATGGGACCAGAAGGAGCAGCCAACATCATATTCAGAAAGGAAATAGCGGCGGCTGAGGATCCAGAAGCATACAGACAGGAAAAGATCAGGGAGTACGAAGAGAAATTCGCCAATCCCTATGCAGCAGCAAGAAAAGGATATGTAGATACCATTATCAATGCCAGCAAGACCAGGGATACCCTGATAAAGGCGCTTTCTACAGCAGGACACTCCCGAAAAGGGCGTCCCCACGGAAACATTCCCCTGTAAAGGCGGGACACTATGGAGAAAAAACTGGATAAACTCATCATAGACGATACCGAGTATGTCACAGAGGTACCGGAACACTGCAGAAAGCCATACGAGGGTTTGCCGGATCCCTCCGAGATAAAAGCGTTCATACCCGGAACCATAATCGAAATCAAGGTATCCGAAGGTGACAGGGTTGAAGCGGGCGCTGTTCTCCTTCTTCTTGATGCTATGAAAATGCACAATGAAATCTGTTCAGGAAAAGGTGGGCTCATCGGGAAAATTCATGTCTCACCAGGTGATTCTGTACAGAAGGATCAGCTTCTTGTAAATCTGATTATCCCCGGATAACCACTATGCTGCAGCAAAGTTAGGGGGGAAGGGCAATGCCCTTCCCCCCCCCCGTTTTTTGTCCTGGCTGTCAGTCGTTCAGGGAATCCAGATCCTCTGCCTTCTGCATGGCGTTAATAGCATCGTTCCTCCGGCCAAGACGGCTGTAGGTGCTGGCAAGGTAACGCCAGTAATTGGCATTGCCCGGATCGAAATCAAGGGCTGTTTCGAGAGCCTCAACGGCTTCGGAATCCAATTCCTTCCTGTTGAAACAGGCGTATCTTGTATAGTATGCGTTAGCGAGTTCATCGGGAGTAAGGCCTTCGATCATTACGACCGAATCAAGAATTGAAAGAGACTCATCGTAATTCTCCATTACGAAGTTAGCATGGGCAAGGGTTGAAAGAACAATGAAGTCGTCACCGATAAGTTCCCTTGCACTGTTCAGCTCGATTATCGACTGCTGATAGTTTTCCATTTCGATGTATGCGTATCCCTTCGATACCAGCATGTTAGCCATGATCCCATTGGCTTCGTCCTCTTCGAGCCAGCCTTCTTCAAGACCCAGCCCGATATTTATGAAGGCCTGATCGAAAATGGCGATGGCGGATTCATAGTCGCCTTCAAGCAAATATGTTCCCGCAAGCGCGTCCAGCATATCAACGTTTGTAGGATCGACCTCCAGCGCCTTGCCATAAACATCCTTGGCCTGATGGAGGTACTCCAGCATGTCTTCCTCTGTGGCGTCAAGGGCCATCATGGTCAGGATACTTCCAGAGTTGTAAATGGCCTGGATGAAGAGGTTTCTTGTCTGCGCCAGATTCTGTGTGTAGTAATCCAGCATATATGGATCACTCGTATCGTCGATCATCTGCTGAAGGCTTGCCATCAATGCTTCCGCTTTCTGTGAAGCATTCCGGTAATTTCCAAGGGCTGCAGGGAGGTCGCTGTTTCTATTCAGCTCGACATCACCCAGCATCAGCTCAAAATCCGGTCTTTCGGGGGCAACAAGCATACCAATATTGAGCATTTCAACTGCGGAGCCGATATCGCCGGTGTCCATAGTATTAGCGGCGCTGTTAAAGAACACGAACCAGTACTCGTTTATCGCCAGCGCTCCATCGGCATCAAGTTCGTAAGCTTTCATGAATGATTCAGCCGCCTCCGGCCATTGTTTCTTCTCGGTAAGAGCTTTACCTCTCCAGAACCAGATTTCCGCGTTCAGCGAATCTCCCCGAGCGATTACGCTGTCAGCAAGATGTATGATCTCGTCGTATTCCTGGTTCTGCATGTGTACTTTCATGCCGGTTACCGCAGGTGAGCTGCAGGCCGCAAGCACAGCGGATATTGCTACAACGGTAAGAATAATCTTTCTATTAAGGTTCCATCCAGTCAAATCTGACCCTCCGTTCAGGATAATTAATATACAAGAATATGATCATCAGTTATGAAATCTGACCTTTCCAGCACTGAAAGTCAATATTGACATCGTTAAGCTCAGTATTCAGTTTACAGTGCATTGGAGGTTATGTATTTGCTTTGTCTTACAGAACTTTTCCGCATTTTTCTTGGAGTGCTTGCCATATCCTGGAGTACATACCTTGCCCCCGCTGATGGGCAAGATAACACTTCATCCAGAGAAGCGCTCATTCTCATTGACTGTCAAACCATCATCTTTCTGGAGAACGGCAGAGAAGCCAACCTGGCGCTGGTGTCCACAGGAAGAGCGGGTTACGATACGCCAACTGGAACATTCGAGGTTCTGTACAGAAGACGGGCTCCGGTATCCAGTTCCTACGGCATCAGGATGCCCTACTGGCTGTGCATACATCCCTCCGGCCAGATAGGTCTTCATCAGACTTTTCTATCCGGCACGAATTTTCTGGGCACCAGAAGATCACATGGCTGCATAAGACTTGGCGAAACCACAGCCAGATGGAGCTACAACTGGCTCAGCGTGGAGTCAACCGTGAGAGTTCAGGCTGAGAGTCCCAGAAGGGTCAGTTGATTCCCTCGGAATCTGTCCTGCTCCCGCAGCGCGAACAGAGGTATCTGCTGATCTCCTCGACTGGTATGCTGGAGAGGTAGATGTTCAGCATTTTCGAATAATCCTCGTCGTTTTTTTCTTCGCCGCATCCCGGACATACCGGCAGAAGTCTTGAAAGACTCTCGATTGTTTTCATGGCTTGTTCGTACTTTCTGCGGGTATCACTCAGCTCCACCATATCTTCAAATCTTCCACAGGCGATTTCTATTGCCCTGAAGAGTTCAGCCGGTTGAGGAGGCTTTACGACGTAGGCTCCTACCCCCGCTCGAGATGCATCCTGCACAAGATCCTCGGTCTCGTAGGCACTCAGAATCACAATAGGTGTAGGGAAATGCTTCTGGATAAGAATCGCCGCTTCGATACCCGACATTCTCGGCATCTTAATATCCATGAGTACGACATCGGGCTGTACTTCTTTGATCATCCCAAGCGCTTCGTGTCCATCCTCGGCTTCTCCGGCAATTTCGTATCCCAGTTCCTCCAGCATTCCTCTGATCATCTCAGAGACTAAATGGTCATCCTCAACAACCAGTACCTTCCTCTTTTTACTTACTTTCATTGGTTCCATCCTCCGTAACAGTCCTGCGGAAAATTATTTTTGCAGAGGCCCCTCCATCGTTCTGCAGAATCAGTTCGCCCCGCAGGTTCTTTATAGTCAAATTCTGAATCAGATCAAGACCCAGGTTCTTCCTGTCAGACTCCAGGACTTCTTCGGGATATCCCGGGCCGTTATCACTGTAAACAAGTGTGATCCGGCCTGCCCGGTTCCTGCGCATTCTGACCTTGATCTTAAGTGAGTCCTGGTCGATCAGCGCATGCTTCAGCGAATTTCTGACCAGTTCGTTCAGTATCAGGGCAAGGGCATGTGCCTGGTTGGGGTTCACACGGATCGAGGTTTTTGAAATGGATGCTTTCAGCTTCTTGCTGTCAGGGGCATTGGCAATCGCTTTATGGATAATTCCACTGGCAAGCCTGGTCAGTTCCAGTGGGCTCCAGCCGGAGCTGGAAAGCATATCGTGAACAATCGCGAGGCCACGGATTCTGCTGATGAGGTTCTGAACGAACTCTTCGAATTCATTGCTTTTCGAAGCAAAACGTTTCTGGGCGTAAAGGAGACCAATGATCTCCGACAGATTATTCTTGACCCTGTGGTTAACCTCCTTAAGCAGAACCGCGTTTATCTGAGCTTCCTCCTCGGCCCGTCTGTACATTTCGATGAGTTCCTTTTCCATTCTGTTCCGCATAAGCGCGTTGCCGATGGCATCACCTACAATTCTCAGAAGATCAATTGTGTCCTCGGTCCAGAATCTCTCCTGATTTACACTGTCAAAGCCGAGGAAACCTATCAGATCTTTAGCATGAACGATAGGAAACACGAGCAGTGATTGAATATCCCGGGATTCAAACAATTTCCTTTCTGCCTCAGCCCAGGAAGGAAGATCGGCAATCCTGGGTATTTGAAAGGCCCAGTGCCTGTTGAGCCTGTTCATCCACCATGGGTAATCATCGGTTCTCATTCCCTGCTGGTTATCGATCTGCGGCTGAATATTGGTCGCGCACCATTCATGTGTGTTGCTCATGATCTTCAGTTCATCGCTGAACTGGAAAAGGTACGCCCTGTCAACCTCAATTGAGACACCGATATTCAGAAGAGCATCATTTATGCCAAGGTTCAGCGCGCTCCCGCGCATTTCTATGAAATCAGTGGAGATACTGATAAGCAGGCTTTCAAACCTTTCCCTGAAATTCAATTTTTTACGAGTTTGTTCAACTTCGGTAATATCATTCATCAGGACGAACAGGCCGTCGCGCGTTCTGGAAATAAACGTATTGAAAATTCTTTCCCGGTATTCAAAAGTGCTAATGCAGAATCCGCTGCCGGAATCAAGAACTTCATCGAACCTGTCCTGGAATATATTTTTCAGTTTTAACCCGGCAATCTCCGAAAAACCTGCTGCCTCGATTGATCCGTCTTCAACACAAACAAGTTGCCTGAATGCTCCGTTGCAGTATTTAACTTCCAGGTTGTCGTTGAGAGCAAAGACCGGATCGCGGACCCTTTCCAGCAGCAGAGAATGCTCACCTTCACTCATGCGGGCTCTGTTTTCGGCGTCAATTCGAGAGATTGACGCTTTGACCATGGAAACCAGCGTTTCCATTATCCCGCGGATTTCTACAGGCAAAGCCGCGGGTTCAGATGAAGCGATGAACATGACCGATGCGGCGGTATCGCTCATGATAAGGGGGAAAAGCCCCTTTACAAATACGCGAGGACTTCCTTCACATTTGAAAGGACTCTCTCCGGAGGAATCCGGGTATACGTTCTCGTCACAATTCAGCATTTCATGCGGTTCTGAACCCGGTGTGAGCGTGGAAGAGGAAGCAATGAACCATGGCGGCAGCCCGGCGTGGTATTCCAGTAAATATTCGCCGGCACCGTGCTGCCGGATATATACACAGATCATATCAATAGATTTTAATTTTACGACAGCATCAATGACGTAGTTCCATACAGCGCTTCTATCAGTAGCTGAATTCAGTTTCAAACAGATATCAGTCAGAAAGGATGAGTTGTTGTTTCCCACCGCTTCACTTTCCACTATTCAAACAATCCTGTATTTTGCATTGACGAAGAACAGAATTACTGCAAATCCCGATCTCCATTCTTTCAGTATGATTTCTGCTCACAATATTCGGGCGTCCGGTTTCATTGAGTTAAAATTCATGCCAGGTTTTTTATCATAATCGGATAATTAATATCTTGAAACATCACGAAGATCCATCTTCTCTTTCCAGTTGGGCTCACCTCCTGGCTTCAAGTTGGTTTGTTTGTTTTGTTACCTGCTGTGATGACCTTTCTTCTTCTTAAATGCAAAACCTCAAGATTCCCGAGAGGCTTTTCAGAGTATTTAATACAGATAACACTGTACGATCTTTGAAAAATCTGGCCCCTTACCTGCCAAAAGTCAATATTGACAATTGATTTGATGTTCGTTCATATTACTTTTGTTGGTTGTTATGAATTTGTGTGGCTAACTAAAATAAGGAGGAATAATGAAAATAGTTGTTGCATGTTTGCTTGTTCTTTCGCTTTCTGCTTTTGCGGAAATAAAAAGAAGTGACGGAGTCGGGGGCAATCCCTCCGCTACCTACCGCGGTACCATCACCTTTGTGAATTCGTTCCCTGTGGGTCTCACCACCTCGTATGGCCTGGCGATACAGGATAATCTTGCTGACAGAATATGGATATCCAACTACGGTACTATGAAGAACCTTCAGTTCGATATGACTACGGGCAACCAGACTGGTGTCGAATGGGATATTACTGATGCCATCGATGCTGATGACCAGGCCTTCTGTGAGTATACAGCTGGCAATCAGTTCTTTTTCGGCGACTGGGTAAGCAGCGGTATCGGCGTTTTCAGCGAAACAGGCACTTTTATAAGAAAAATCGACGGTCCGGCAAGCCCATGGGTTCTCGTCACGGGTGTGGCTGCTGGAAACGGTATGATTTACTGCTCGAATTTCAAAACTGAAGCTAATCAAATCGCATGGGGGGCATACACCGGAACAGAAACATCGGTAACCTGGACTACAGCTCCAATCGAATCAGTATCAGGTATGGCGGTATACGGAAATTACCTGATTATCTGCTGCCAGATCTTAGGCGCGGATAATATTTTCATCTATGAGTTGAATTCTGATGGCAGCGTCAACACAACTCCCGTATGGTCCGCGGACTTCACACTTGAAAGTATGGACGGCGCCGGTGGAATTGATTTTGACGGAACGTATCTTTGGTTATACCCTCAGAACACCGCCCTTTACCAGTTGACCATAGATTTCAATTTCCTCGCGCTTGAAGCAACAACATGGAGTCAGATTAAAACCAGCTTCTAATCGATAGCTTCTGCCAATAGCGAAAGGCGGGATTCGTCCCGCCTTTTTCTATCGGCTACCGGATCCGCATTTTCGCACCACATGAAATATCTGAAGATGTTATGCCGTTCAGAAATGAAATAAGATGGATCGGAAGCAACTTTACACAAGATCCGGTTTCTCATCTTCCAGTTCCGCAACGAAATCCCTCAGTTTCTGCGAGTATTCATCACTCATAATAAGGGTTGCTGAATCCGTTTCAACTACTGATACATTGCTTACTCCCAGAAGAACGGTAAGCTTCCCGCCGTTCCAGACAGTCGTGTTCTCGCTGTCCATCGCAAACACTTCCCCTCTGCCCACCCCGCATCTTCTTGCGGAGGGCCAGTCACCTATATCGTTCCATCCGAACTCCGCGGGAACCATTACAACGTTATCAGCTTTTTCCATTACCCCGAAGTCTATGGAAACAGCCTGAAGAGCATCGTACTGTTCCGGATCAGGGCAGGTTCCCGGATCGAGTTTCCACAGCCCTTCTGACAGCCCCGGAAGATACCCGGTGATTTTATCCATGATCACGTCCGCTCTCCAGATGAACATACCGGCATTCCATAAATAGTTGCCGCTTTCAAGGTACTCTTCAGCCTTTTCCAGATCCGGTTTCTCGCTGAAGGAGGAAACCTCATAGACTCCTTTACCGAAGCTTTTCCCTTTTTCAAGGTAACCGTATCCGGTAGCAGGGCGGTCCGGTGTTATTCCGATGGTTACTAATTTTCCATCCGCCGCGGGTTCCGCCGCCTTCAGGAGAGTATTCCTGAATCCTTCCGGTTTATCGATAATATGATCCGATGGGACCACCACCATCAGGTCAGAACCACGGCCCCGGTCAACAAGGGTCCTTGCCGCCCAGCCAATGCATGCAGCCGTATTCCTGCCGGAGGGTTCAAGCAGAAGGTTCTCCTCCATTATCCATGGAAGCTGCTCCTGAACTATTTTCCGATGGTCACCACCTGTAACCACCATAATCTCCCCGTGGCCGCAAAGCCCCTCGAACCGTAAGGCTGTTTCCTGCAGCATTGTCCTGTCTCCCGTCAGGCACAGGAACTGCTTGGGCAGTTTTCGCGTTGAGACAGGCCAGAAACGGGTTCCCCTGCCCCCGGCCATTATTACTCCGAAAAATGATGATTCCATTAATCGCCTCCGGGTTCTATCAGGTAGCCTTCCCCTGTCAGCGCCAGCTTCCCGCCATCCATGTCAGCGATAAGGCAAGCGGGAGAATCGACTTCACTACCCTGAATCGTGACACTCCCGGATGAAACAAAGAAAATCGCGCCTCCGGGAATACTTTTCTCCAATGTTCCTCTTATATCGGATATTCGATAATCCGCCTTCAGTTTCAGCCGGTCTACTCTGCCCTCTGTGCCTGCGGGAACGGGCCTTCCACCTTTCGACCAGTCAACAGCTTCAATACCCTTTTCGATATGAAGCTCCCTCGGTTTTCCATCGGTTCCGGTTCTTTCCCAGTCGTATAACCTGTATGTGATGTCACAGTTGCTCTGTACTTCAAGAATTCGCAGGCCCGGGCCCAGCGAATGGACGGCTCCGGGGGGAATATGGTAAATGTCACCCATATTCAGGTCTATTCTCCTCAGAATTTCCTCCGCTCTCCCCGTCCGAAGGAAATCAAGGAACAGGCTTCTGTCAATATCCTTCAACCCGCCCATCATCCATGCTCCGGTTTCAGCTGCCAGCACTATCCAGGTTTCCTCCTTGCGGAGGTTTCCGCCTCCGATGCCGGGATGAACCTGCAGAGACAGTTTATCCGCAGTGTGGAGAGTCTTCAGAAGAACAGGATAGACATATTCTCCGGGCAGTTCACCGGCCGTGACCAGGTCATCCACAGTGGTTGAATTTCCATCGACCGCGTTCCTGAGAAGTGATGAGGTTCGTTCCTCGTGGAAAAGCCACCAGACCTCCCCCACGGGAGTTTCAAACCCTTCCGCCGCAAGGGAACCCCATACCCTTGGAACATATCTGGGTTCCGAGATGTAAAGCACTACTCAGTGTCCCCGAAGAACCTTGAAATCATGCTATGAAGAATAAGGGGTCCTGTGAAATCCCGCTCCGGGTGCCATTGAACCGCGATGACCAGGCCGTCATCCGATTCCATGGCCTCAATCACGCCATCTTTCGACTTTGCCGCCTGGTGATATCCTTTCGGAATTCCGGCCACAGCCTGGTGATGAAAACTGCATACTTCTATCTCGGAGCCGAGGATTTCCCGAAGAATGGTGCCTTCCATTATCTCCACAGTATGCTTCCCTGGATCGTCGGCTTTTCCATTATGATCATCGGGATCATCCACCTGAGTTGAGATATTCTGAATGAGCTGTTCTCCCTCCGCCATGGCTATCAGCTGTATTCCCAAACATATAGCGAATACGGGGATCTTCATTTCACGAGCATTCCTGTACAGCTCCATTTCCCAGAGGGGTCTTTCCCGGTGGCAGCCGATAGATCCGCTGTTCCTCTGGTCGTACAGTTCGGGGTCGGGGTCTCCACCGCCTGTAAGCAGGATCATGTCAACGATGTCAAGTATGTTCCGGGTATCCTCCGAAACGGGAATAATCCCCACCGGGATAACGTCTGCCTTACCCATAAGTTTCGCGTAACTCTGGTTGAGCCCGAAAAGCCATTTCCCGTAAGCTGGAACCTTGGATTCATCATTTTTATACCAGTTAAGGGTAACACCGATTACAGGTTCTTTCATCCGGTTGCCTTCGTCATTCTCGCCACCGCCGCATAAGCCTTTTCCCTGGTTTGGGGATCGAGTTCGATGACCGGCTTCAGCTCCCTGAGGGAATCGAGTATTTTCTGCAGGGTAATCATCTTCATATTGATACAGTAGATATTCCCTCCTGCGGTGAACTCCCTGTCGGGATAGAGTGTCTTCAGCCTGTAGATCATCCCCTCTTCGGTTCCGATAATAAATCTTTCCGCGTTCGATTCTCCAATGTACCTGATCATACCTCCCGTCCCCAGAACGGCATGGGCAAGTTCCCAGGCTTCAGGAGGGGTTTCCGGATGCACCAGTAGTTCAGCGTCCGGCCATTCCTTCATTCTGACTTTCATATCCTGCAGATCCGCTATGGCATGGCTTCTGCAGGCTCCGTTCCAGATATGGAAGGTTTTATCAGATTTTCTTGATATGAAAGTCCCAAGATTCCTGTCGGGAGCGAAGATGATTTCATCAGATGGCACGCTTTCAACCACTTCAAGGGCGTTCGCGGAAGTACAGCAGGCGTAGCTTTCGGCTTTTACATCGGCCGGGGAGTTAACATACAGAACCGTCAGGGCATCGGGATACAACTCCTGCATGGATCTGAGGGCAGGCACCTCAATGCAGTCCGCGAGGGGACACCCGGCATCAGGTTCAGGAAGAAGGACTGTCTTGTCAGGAGAGAGAATATGTGCTGTTTCAGCCATGAATCTAACGCCACAGAAAACGATCACGCCGGATTCAGTTGATGCCGCTATCCGGCTCAACTGCAGGGAATCTCCAACATGATCAGCGATATCCTGTATTTCCGGCGGCTGATAGCTGTGGGCAAGGATCACCGCGTTTTTTTCTTCCTTCAGGTTTAATATCTCGCTGACCTGTTTATTCTGCATCACCATTCCAATCAGTATGTTCAGTTGAGGAGATTATCCCTCCTCCTATCACCGAAGTGTCCAGATATACAGCACAGACCTGCCCCGGCGCAACAGCCTCTTCAGGTCTTATGAATTCAATATGCAGGCTGCCGTCTCTATACTCAAGAATGGCCGGTACGGGTTTTCTCCTGTATCTGGTCTGTACAAGGGCTTCAGATGGAAAATCGGACGGTTTCCGGAACCAGTTCATATCCACCAGGACGCATCCCGTTGAAAGGAGGTCCTTCCTTCTGCCTATTGTGACGGTTCCGTCAGAAGAATTAACATCAACCACGTACATCCTTCTTCCATAGGCTCCAAGCCCCTTTCTCTGACCGATGGTGTAATGCCCTGTGCCGTCATGTCTGCCGATTTCCCTTCCGGAGATATCCATAACCCTTCCAGGTTTTTCCTCTCCTGCTGCCAGGTTGAAGCAGAGGTCCATACTTTCCTTTCTCCCGAAAGGGATGTTCAGACGCAGTGCCTCGCCGCGGACATCTTCTTTCAGCATGTCTCCCAGAGGGAAAGTACAATCTCTCAGTATATCACTGTCCACAAGGGAAAGGAAATAACTCTGATCCTTGTTCGCGTCAGAACCGCGCTTGATAAGATCTCCGTCCTTCCTGACGTAATGGCCTGTGACAAGTGCTTCTGAAGACTTCAGGATTTCATGCAGGGAAAAGAGTTTTACTCTTGCGTTGCATCTGGCACATGGGTTTGGAGTCAGTCCCAGTGACATCATCTGTTCAGACCAGAGAATGACATCACGCCGGAATCTTGAAGCAGCGTCTACGATCACAAGTTTCACTCCGGCCGCACCGGCAGTATTCTCAACTTCCGGCGGAATACCGTAGCCGGATGTATCGACGTAACCTGCTCTTACATGACTATAACGTTCAATGCAGAGGTTCAGCGCGTAGGATGAATCCACCCCGCCTGACAGCGCGACAAGGGCTCCGGTTACATTCATCTCAGGCGCCGAATTTAGCCAGTTTCCCGGCGGATGCCAGAAGAAGGGGTACTATATCGGTTGACATGAACGAACCCAGCGCCCCGGAAAGAGCCTGTTTCTCGGAAAATGCCGTGCTGCAGCCCCATCTCTGGGGTCCTCCGTGAATAAGTACAGGAACCGAATGCCAGCTGTGGAGTTTCATCGCACAGGGAGTGCTGTGATCTCCTGTGATACATACCACATCAAAGCCGAAATCCAGAAATGAGGGCAATGCCCTGTCGAATTCTTCTATGGCCCTGATCTTGGCCTGGACGTTCCCGTCCTCACCAGCGCTGTCGGCGGGTTTATGATGAAGGAAAACGAAATCATGACCGTTATCCAGGGCTTTCTTCACTGCCTTTTCCTGCCCGGAGATATCTTCAGTCAAGCACTTCATGATATTCATACCTACCAGCCCGGCGACACCCCTGTACATGGGATACAGCGCCACCACTGCAGCGGTAAGGCCAAATCGTTCTTCAATCGAAGGGAATTCTCTGTGAAGGGCAAAACCCCTAAGAAGAATGAAATTAGCCGGTTTACGATCCTTCAGGATCTCTCCCGCTTTCTCCTGAAACTCTCTGACGATTCTGCGGGATTCACTTGAACCTGTCACTTGAACAGGCCTTTGTCCCGTAAGCCCGGGGTCGGTATCCTGAATATCATCACTCAGATCTTCGCCCCGAAATACAACACATGCCCTGTGCTGCTTCACAGGAATCACGAATGTCTCGATACCTTCGATTCTTATATCTGTAAGCATTCCCACAAGTTCGACGCACTTTTCAGTGGATATTCTGCCCGCTCTTCTGTCGGTTACCATTCCTGAATCGTTAACTGTGCAGAAATTTATCCTGGCCGCAAGATCCCCGTGCTTCAGTTTGAAACCAACTCCCAAAGCCGCCAGCACTCCTCTGCCGACCTGATACGTAACGGGATCGTACCCGAATATTCCAAGGTGAGCAGGTCCGCTTCCGGGAGTAATTCCCCTGGCAACAGGGATATGCATGCCGAGTACACCACCCGCCGCCAGCCTGTCCATCTCGGGAGTAAGAGCTGCTTCCAGCGGCGTCCTTCCGCCGAGTTCCTTGATTGATATATCTCCCAGTCCGTCGATTACGGCCAGAAGTATTCTCGAATCGTTCTTCCGAACGAGTTTTTCCACCAGGCCTCTGTACATATTCAACCTCGAATCGTTTAAGCAGCACTAGTACCCTGTCAAACATTAACTGTCGCATCCTGCTGGTTCTTCAGAGCCCCTGCGGCGTTACGGATTCAGTTACATAGCGTTGCTATGCGCCCTCATCCGCGCCTTGCAGGAACTCAGAATAACG
>WTBT01000096.1 GCA_013138965.1 Candidatus Aegiribacteria sp. | reverse complement strand
CTCATAGCTGAGATAGAATGATTACAGATTTGAGGAGAATACTGGAATGTATTTGACGATAATATGTGGTCATTATAGCCAGATATGTGGTTCCTTATGCCGATGCTGCATTCTCGGACAGCCTCCTTGGAGGAACTCAGAATAGCGGCGCATTATATCGACACTTAATGCCTGACAGGGTAATTGGTTATTCCAGGACAATAACCCGCTCGGTGGCAGTGAATTTTCCAGCCCGCATTACGCAGAAGTAAACACCTTCGCCAAGACCGTGAAAGTTCACGGAATGTGTACCGATGGAGAACTCCTCTGAAGAGTTAGCAATGATTCGCCCGGAGAGATCGCACACCACAAGCTTCACCATTCCGGGTTCGGGGACTGTTATCATAACTGCAAGATAACCGAAGGAAGGATTCATAGCCGGAAGAAGTGCCCAGGATGTGATATCACCTGAATTGTAACTGAACAGCACATCGTCCAGTACCGGTGTATTCAAAGAGTCGGAGGTTTCAAGTATTACCCTGTACTGAAGGTATCGCGTGGAATCGGCAAGAATGTCCGAAAGTCCGGTGCCGGAAGAGAATATGATATCGGACCAGGCGCCCATATTCGCGGCATTCGATGAACTCCTGAACTGAAAGGCCACCGATGTGCCGACAGGTTCCTCTGAGTTGGAGGAAAAGGTTTCCCAGGAGCTGACGGAACCGGCATCCAGAATTGATGATTCCAGATTACCTTTCTCCAGGTAACGCATAACATCCCACCAGATAATCTCATCGGTTCCGGAGACCGCACCCAGCACATCCATGCCGCCCTCACCGTCAAGATCTGCAGCGTAAACCGATGTTATGCCATCATATCTATCAGTGTCGACATTATCAGATGCTGCACTATTATATGTTTCATTTACTTTGTGCTCGATCCATACGGTTCCGGAGCCATTGGCATTCTCCCACCAGGTGATGACATACCCCCCTCGGCCGGACCCCAGCACATCAATGTCGCCGTCGCCGTCAACGTCGGCGGCGTAAACCGACAGTGCGGCTTCAAAATCTCCATCTACCGTGTGCTCGATCCATACGGTTCCGGAGCCATTGGCATTCTCCCACCAGGTGATATCATCGTCCCATTCGGCCGCCCCCAGCACATCCATATCACCGTCGCCGTCAACATCGGCGGCATAAACCGATTCTGCGTGATTAAAATTTCCATCTACCGAGTGCTCGATCCATGCGGTTCCGGAGCCGTTGGCGTTCTCCCACCAGGTGATGTCATCGTCGGCCTTGGCCGCCCCCAGCACATCAATGTCGCCGTCGCCGTCAATGTCGGCGGCGTAAACCGACATTGCTCCATCAAAAAATCCATCGACAGTATGCTTGATCCATGCGGTGCCTGAACCATTGGAATTTTCCCACCAGGTGATGTCATCGTCGGCCTTGGCCGCCCCCAGCACATCAATGTCGCCGTCACCGTCAACGTCGGCGGCGTAAACCGACATTGCTCCATCAAAAAATCCATCGACAGTATGCTTGATCCATGCGGTGCCTGAGCCATTGGAATTTTCCCACCAGACTATGTCATCGGCGGCCTTGGCCGCCCCCAGCACATCAATGTCGCCGTCGCCGTCAACGTCGGTGGCGTAAACCGTCATTGCGCCATCGAAATTTCCGTCAATAGTGCGCTTGACCCATGCGGTGCCTGAACCGTTGGTGTTCTCCCACCAGACTATGTCATCGGCGGCCTTGGCTGCCCCCAGGACATCCATATCGCCGTCGCCGTCAACGTCGGCGGCGTAAACCGATACTGCGCCATCGAAGTATCCGTCAACAATGTGCATGATTGGGGTGATGAGATTCAAGCGCAGCGTAACACTTGTACTGTTGATACGGGTGGAAAAATCGTAGCTGTTCCCCCAGTCAGTAACGGGCCCTGGAACTCCATCTCCAGCTGACCAGTCAGTTTGCCCTGCAGTTTCTGAAAATGAAACAGCGAAAAGAAAGAACAGAACGTAAATTAATTTCTTCATAATACACCTCTCTATATCTCGATAAAGCTTTGATCGGCATCAAGTCAACTTCATTGAAACGAATTTCACTGCGGAATAGCCAATAGATTCAGTACCCTGTCAAGCAATAGCTGTCGCATCCTGCCGGCTCTTCAGAGCCCCTGCTGGGTTACTGATTCAATTAGACAGCGTTGCTATACGCATTCATCAGTGCCTTGCAGAAACTCAGAATAACGGCGCATTATATCGACACTTAATGCCTGACAGGGTACTGTTTAGTATTCGCTCTATATTGAATACTGTCAAGTGCAAGATACATAATAGACTCTATATCTATGATATTATGATAATATAAAGATAATACACATCATATATCTAACGCATCAAGATTCAGAATCTGGAAATCCGGTATTTACTGAAATGTGTATATTTATGCGAAAGAATAGTAATATGCTGCTTTGTGATCTAAAAAAATCGTTTCTGAAGTTTTACGGAAATGATATGGATAAAAATACCAGAGAGAGAATAGCATCCTATTCTTCCCGAATGAATCAGCAAAAGAGCAAAATGGGTGCCCCCTTTTGCTGAGAACACTAAGATTTAAGGTCAGACCCCGAATGCATATCCGCGTGGAAGGAACTTCTTGCAAGGGGGGACGACGCTACGGAAACAAAACCCATGGAGAGCGCTTCATCTTTCCATGCGTCGAATTCATCCGGCGTCAGATATCTCTCCACAGGCCAGTGCATACGCGTAGGCTGAAGGTACTGGCCCAGGGTGAGCATGGTAACACCTTTTTCCCTGAGATCCTGAAGAGCATTTCTGATTTCAATCTCACTCTCTCCAAGGCCAAGCATAAGCCCGCTCTTGCGTGGAGTGGAGGGAGCAAGCTTACCGTACAATTCAAGCACTGCAAGGGACATTCTGTAAAAAGCTTCAGGCTTCACATCGGGAAAGAGGCGTTCAACTGTCTCGATGTTGTGATTGAATACGTCCGGCCCAGCATCCGCAATTACATTCAGCGCATCGATGCTGCCCCGGAAATCAGGCGTAAGAACTTCAATCAGCGCGGAGGGTATCTTCGTTCTTACAGCTTCCATAGTTCTGGCAAAATGCCCTGCGCCGCCATCCTCAAGATCATCCCTTGTCACAGATGTAATGATAACGTACCTGAGCTTCATCTCTGCTGCAGCTTCGGCAAGCCTGTTTGACTCATTGGCATCGGGCGCAAGGAGAACTCCTTCGGTATGCTTAATAGCGCAGTAACGGCATGATCTTGTGCACAGGTTCCCGAGGATCAGGAAAGTTGCGGTCCCACGCTGGAAACAGTGCCCTAGATTAGGGCACATTGCCTGTCTGCATACCGTATCGAGGCTGTATTTCCTCAGAATGGATCTTACTTTCGCGGCTTCTTCCGAGCTTCGCGCGGGCATTCTGAGCCATGATGGCTTCTTCTTATATGTCATTTCCGCACTCGCATTCAAGTTTGCCAAGACGTTCTACTTCAAGTTCTTCGTGGGGCAAGTACTCAAGAGCGTCTCCAGCGATGAAGGAGAAGGATTCATTAAGTGCAATCTCCATATCACGTATTTCAAGGCCCGGGCTGAACTCGTGCACACAGGCGATACCTTCCGTAAGATGTTGCCTGAGGGTTTGTTTCAACCCGGGAGGAGTATCCTCTGGAAGGTAGTCCAGTATCTTCAACTGATCGTTCTCGAAGAGTATAGATCCGTGCTCGAGAAATACTCCGCGGCTGCGGGCCTGTGCGCTTCCAACAAGCTTTCTTCCGTCAGTGGTCCCAACCTCCCATTTACCGTGTGATGTGAAGCATGGATTGCCGGCCGTTCTTGGACCGCCTGCCCTGTGCTTCTCAGCGGGATTTGCCGCAACCTTGATTCCAAGAGAATTCATGGCTTTAACCATTGGGGCGGCTGTTTTTTTCAGGGCTTCGCTTATGGAACCTGATACTGCGGGGTGATCAGTTGAAGCGACTATACTGTAGGTCAATTCAGTTTCATGCCATACTGCCCTGCCGCCTGTCGGCCTTCGCACCAGCCCGTAACCGTCGGCAATAAGCCTTTCTGAGTCAACTTCACGTTGAGTTTTCTGAAGCCTGCCTATTGAAACACATGGTGGGTCCCAGCCGAAGGTTCTCAGAACGAAATCCCATCTGTTTTCCCTCACAAGCTCCATAAGCAGCCTGTCAAAAGCCATGTTCCAGATCCCGTCATGTTTTCCGGTTGCGAAATGTACGAATCTCAAGTATGCCTCCTGCCAGTTTATCTTTGCCCGGAAGTGGAACTATTGTCAATTTGCGCAGTAGAAGCTAGAAGCGCGTCCGGCAATAAGGCATCAGCATAAAACCCACACAGCTGGCTATAATACTCGCAGATTATCCTCAAATACATCCAGTATTCTCCTCAAAAAATCTCTGAGCATTCTATCTCAGCTGTGAGGATATTCTGCTCAATGCCTATTGTCAGACACACTCCTGGATGATGATAATACACTCAACGGTATATTCAGAAATGGTGATAAATGAAAACAATATTATTTGCTGTGATTATGATTATTATGGTGTTTCCAACCTTCTCATCCGACGAGGTCTACCGTGACGCAGGCGCTGGAGCTTTCAGTTTTCTAAAAATCAATCCGGGCGCAAGGGCGGCAGCACTCGGTGGAACATGTCTCCTGAACAGCGGTGATCTGGCCGTTTTCACAAACCCCGCTCTGCTTGCATCGATGGATAGAGGCTACATATCGGCAGGTCATAACCAGTGGCTTGGCGATGCCACTCAGAACTTTCTTTCCTGGAATTTCAGCCTTAACCGGGTGAAGTGCGCCCTCGGAACACGGTTCGTATATGTGGGAAACCTTGAAATGCGCGAGACAGCAACCTCCGAACCGATTACAACCTTTTCCGCATGGGACATATCCTTTCATGCGGCAGCCGGTATAAGGCTGGGCATGTTCGACCTTGGCATCGGTATGAAAATCCTCCGCGAGAAAATATGGATGGAAAGCGCCTCAGGAGTTGCTTTTGACGCAGGTGTGATTATACATCCCATAAGCGGCCTTGATCTTGCCGCTTCTTTGCAGCATATAGGACCTTCGGTCAAGATGGTGGAAGATGATTTCAGGCTTCCTGCCACGTGGAGAATTGGCGGCAGGTACAGTTTTCATTTTCCGTTAGGGGATGCTGCCGTATCAATGGAAGTCGGAAAGCCTCTGGATAATACACTTTCAGCCGGTAGCGGAATAGAATACACGCCGCAGAAATGGCTGAAACTCCGATTCGGGATGAGATTTCTCGACGATTCAAGAGATTTTACATCAGGCATAGGCCTTTCCGCGGGAAGCTGGACGCTGGATTACGCTTTCGTTCCCACCGATTACTCACTTGGTACCGTACACCGGTTCACACTGCGTAAGTCACTTTGACAGTATGAGAATACTCCTTACAAACGACGATGGATACGACCAGCCCGGTCTTGTCGAGCTTGAGAATCTGCTTAAGCATGATCACGAGATATGGGTTGTGGCTCCCCTTCACCACTGTAGCGGCACCAGCCATGCACTGGGGCTTTACTCCTCAATGGAACTTAAGGAGGAAAGCTTCAGGAAATGGTCACTGGAAGGTACCCCGACAGACTGTGTTAAGATCGCGCTTATGGAGGTAATGAAGGATAACCCACCGGATATTCTGATTTCAGGGATCAACCCCGGCGCTAACCTTGCGAACAATGTCTTCTACTCAGGAACAGTCGCGGCCGCCACGGAAGCCGCGCTCTGGGATATTACAGCAATTGCCATAAGTGTTCAGGTAACGTCGTCCAACCGGAAACCCTTTTTCAGAACTGCATCTTACGTTCTTGAATCACTGATGGAAAAAGGAATTGCAGGGAAAATACCTGAAGGAACGATCCTGAATATCAACGTGCCGGAGGTTGAGCCTGATGAAATAGCAGGCATCAAATGGACGAAGATGGCACGTTTCTTGACTGATATGTCGTTCAGACAGCTTGAGCCTGGAAGGGTTTTCGCATACGACAGATACCGTTCCCTGCCTGTTGTTGATCCTGGAGATTCGGATGTTGATGCTATCAGCAGGTCCATGGTAAGCCTTACCCTGCTGGATTCCAACAGGACCTCCAGCGCTGTCCCACCTGATCTGGAGCTCACTGACGGAGGCAGCTGATATTGGCGCTGCTACTGCTGCTTATCATATCAGCGCCGGACGCGGTTTACCTTGAACACAGTATCACCTTAGACTGCTCATCGCCTGACTCAGGTTATTTCGAAACCACTCGTGAGATCATTGTACCACTTACCGCTGCCGGTGTGAAACGTTATGGGAAAATATCGGCCTCCTTCAGGAATACATGGGAATCGCTGGAAGTAACCGCTTCTATCAGCCACTGGCGTTCTGGAAGGGGGGATGACCGCGGGATCCTGCGGGAAGATCCACACAGTTCACTTCTGCCAGGCGGCAGGCTTGAGAGTTCCCTCAGGCAGGTTCTTATCGAGTTCCCGGGAATAGAGATCGGGGATACTCTCAAAGTTGAGATAAGACGGAACATCAGGTATCTGCCAATGGGGGATTTCTATTCCTATACTTTCTATGCTGCTTCCAGGGACAGTATCCAGCATGGCGTTTTCAGGGTTTTGTGGCCCTCTTCAAGGGAGATTCACATTCAATCGGAAGGAGTATTTGAATCTCAAAGGTATACCCTGTATGACGGAACGGAATGCATGATCTGGAGATCAGGCCCACGGAATCCGGTTCCTTACCTGCCCTTTTCCCCTGATCCTGCATCCATCAGTTCATTTGTAACTGTTTCCAGCCATTCTCCGGAGGAACTAAGCATGGGGCTTTATACCGTACTCGACCGCGACTGCATGGTTGATTGCTCATCTCTGGCCGATTCCATAATCAGTGTCGCTGGAAACCAGCCGGAAGATCTCTGCGGCTGGATTTCAGGGGAGATTGAATACCTCAGCGGCAACTGGGGGTCCGATCCGGGCTACTCCCCCCGTAATCCCGTTGAAACGCTTGAAGAGATGTCGGGTGTATGCAGGGACAGGGCAGTTCTTCTTCTCTGGCTTCTGCGCAGCGCGGGACATATGCCCACTGCGATTCTAACATCTGTCTCCGGTAATCTGGGGTCTTATCCAGGCTCCAGAAGTTTCGATCATATGCTCGTGACGCTGAAAGACTCCACCGGTGAAACCGTATTTTTCGATCCAACGAACAATTATGCTCCCCTCGGTTACACCTACACACTGAGAGGTTGGGGGTACCTGCCCCTGACACCCTCAGGCTCGCCCCTGGAATACTTTCCCGATGACTCTGCAGGAGATACGCTTTCAATCGTAATTGAAGGTTCTCTCTGTAAAGATTCATCCATAATCACCGGCAGAATTTCTGTAAGTTTCGCAGGAGCAGCGGAAGAACTTTTCAGATCGATGCTTTCAGGAGTCGAGCCATCAGGCAGAGATCTGCTTATCGAAAGGCTTTTTGGACTTCTTCCCGGAACAGAACTACTCCTTGAAGGGGATCCCTCTTCCATCAGTACGCCTCTCAGGGTGGAGGGAATCGGAAGATGGGAATGCGGCATGCTGCAGGCCGGAGGATCTATCTATCTGATAATACCAGGTCTTGAAACACTCGATGTAGTAAGCTCAAGGGCAGCCGCGTACATACTGCCTTGTTTCAGGGAAGAAATTTACATCGAAACACCGTACACAGCTCACCTCAGGATACTTCTCACGGATCTGCCCCCCGGTCATCCTGAGCTTCCGGAGCCTTACGAAACCGATAGTTACAGAATCAGTGTAACTATTGCTGATGATTCACTTTTTATGGAAGAATACCTCTCTCTTCAACCTGCGGTTCCGGACAGTAATCAACTGCGGGATATCAGACAGGGGCTTCTTGCCCGTCTTTCAGCTTCGAGCAGAACTGTGATGTTTCAGCGATGAAAAGGCTCATTATCATCTGCATACTTACAGCATCGCATGTTACTTCGGCACCGTCGACTGTATCATTCTATTCCGTTTCTATCTCCCTGCACCAGGACACCCTGCACAGGACAATCGAGATCAGGGGCATCCAGGGAAGCGACCGTCTTCTTAGCAGGATCACCCGCGGCTTCAATCCCGAAACCCAGTCAATCTCACTCGAAAGGGCTCTTTTCGGCTTCCCTGAAGGTGATTCCGGCCCGATTCCCGGCTGGGCTGTCGATACCCTTACAGGCAATGCTGGTTGGCAGCTTTCCCTTGTCACGGCATTCCCCGCTTTGCGCGCGGGTATGACAATTGATTACAGGATTGTAATAAGTGACTGGAGCGGAAATTGGGAAAGAGGTGTCTGGACGGTTCTATCTCCATCCGTCAAGGGTATTCGTCCCGATACATCACGGTTCACTGTCAGTGGAGATATGCTTATGTATCTCAGCTGGCATGGAACAGGGTACGATATTAAAGAGTCCGATGAAAGGCTTGAATTTACCGCAACTGATTCATCCTCTGTTCTTGTCATTTCACCCTTCAGAACTTTCCGGGAGATGGAAGAATTCATAATGCAGGAGACCGCTGTTATTCTTGATTCCCCTTATCCTCTTGATTTGAGGGAAGCCGCCCTCCAGGCAACATCGGCAGGGGCTTACCAGTATGCCCAGGCAGAAAGGGCCAGAAGCCTTCTATGCAACAGCATCAATCCCTCTTCCATAGTGCGTGGAGGGAATGTATGCTCAGTTCACAGCCTCCAGGAAATACTTGATCTGAGAAGGGGAACACCCCTTGAGATCGCCCTTGTATTTGCTGCGATGTGCAGGGAACTGGGCATGGAAGCAGATATTATTCCTGCCGGCAGTATCGATTACGCTATTCCCGTACCGGAAGGATGGAACAGATTTCTGGTCAGACTTACATCTGAGGACGGTGACAGCTGGTTCATGGAACCATCAGCATACCTTACATCAGCATCATATATCTACAGACCTGATACGTTGTATGTAATTGAGAATGGAAATATCAAAGCCATACCTCCAAACACCCCGGAAGAGAACAGAGTTCTGGAGGACTGGAGGGTTAATCCTTATGAAGGAACATTCAACCTTGAACTGGAATGCAGCGGGTGGTATGACATGATGCTCAGAAGAAGGTTTGCGGGGCTTTCCCGTGAAGAGATGATCTTATCGCTGTCTGAATGGTCCTGGCTGAGCGGAAGAACCGTCATTTCCGATTCCCTGACACTATCGGACCCGTTCGATCTCGGAACGGATATGAAACTCACTGTTCATGGAAAGTTGTGGATGCCTGTGGAAATTTCAAGCTTCGCTGAATATCTGCCCCACTTCGACTGGATGAAACCTGAGTGCATCCCGGCTTACGTAACCAGGATATGGAAACTATCGGGAATAGATAGTGTTTACTCCCCAGCTTATCCGTTTATGGAAATCCTGGAAGATACAGTAATTCTCACTGATACATCGGAAATTAACAGCTCGCTTCCGGTTGTCTTTGAATTGTTGGAATGAGATTCTCAAAACCGCTTGTACTGTCACTGATTCTGCTTGCGGCGCTTTGCCTGCGGATAGGGGCATTCTCTTCCCTTGACCGTCTGTTGCCCCTTGAGGGGCTGTATGTGGATGAGAAAACGTATTCAATGAGCCCTTTCATCCCGGGAGTTGAAGGTTTTTCTAGACCTCCCGGTATGTTCATCATTGCCATGCTGATGAATGTGGAACGCAACGCAACAGCTTCCCGCATAGTGATTTCGTTTCTCTCTCTTCTCCCAGCACTGGCATTATTCCTCGCGTTCAGCAAACGTGGCGGAGCCTGGGTTTACGCGTGTACGGCGGGGCTTATACTTTCTCCATTCATGATACTCTTCGGTTTTCAGCTATTGCCTGCGGTTCCTGCCGCAGCGCTGATCGCATTCACACTGCTGTCTTTGAATAGAGGAAGAACAGTCGCAGCCGGATTCCTTGCGGGAATTGCCATCCTGTTCAGGGCTGAACTTGCCCTTGTTCCACTATTTCTACTTGTATTCTCATTCCGTAATCATCTTCGTGAATGGACGATATTTACAGCTTCTGCAGCGATTGCTGTATTACCGGTTGTCATCCTGAACCTCTCCGCGGGTGCGGGGCCCGTCATAGCTTCAAATGGAGGTGAAAACCTCTGGCTTGGAACAGACTGGGAGCTTATTACCACACCGCCCGGAATGGAATTCGAGGAACTTGTCTCAACGGGAACCAGCCAATCACGCGGAGATGCTGTATTTCTTGAGAGAGCCTTCAGCTCGATCGGCAGTGCGCCGTTTGGATGGCTTTCAATGGGGGGGAGGAAACTTCTTGCCTTCTTCACCCTTCCCGGCCCCGGCAGAAACTTTGAGACCGGATGGCTTCTTAAAAGAATGCAGCTGATCTTCCTTCTTCCCTTGACTCTTCTCGCCATGTCCGCAGGGACAGCCGGAATTTTCAGGAGAAGGCAGAGCTTCTGGCACTCAACTGCTGCAGCGTTCATCTGCACCGGGATCGTATCCGCGTTCATCTTCTTTCCTTCGGCGAGATTCAGGACAGTGATACTGCCTGCTTTCTGGTTCCTTGCTGCGTCATTGATGCCGGACTGGAAAAACCTGAAGAAAGCAATTACTCCGGCAGCTTTAATCGTTATCATCTCATTACTTGTAACTTACCCTGGGATGGAGAGATCCGGATTGACATCCATGCTTGCCGCTGAACACCTTCTTGACTCTGGTAAGCTGAATGAATCAGCTGAATATCTCATGGACGCTGAAGAAAGAGGATACTTCGGAGCGGACCTTTTCAACCTGAGGGGAGTGCTTGTTTCGCTATACGGGAATCCTGAAGAGGGACCTGGGGAATTTGAGAAAGCGCTTTTGATCGCACCCGAGTCACCCACACTCTGGAAAAACTACGCGGTTTCCCTCTGGTCCAACGGTAGATATCGGGATTCCATCAAGGCAGCCCGACGGGCTGTATTTCTGAACCCGTTGCTTCGTGAGCAGCTGCGGCCAATACTTGAGCATGCGCAAAACCTCTGAACCCGAATTAAGGAATCTGTTTGAATGAATCCAGAAGTACATGGTGGCGATACAGCCAGTCTTGATGATCTGGGAACCCCGCGTCAGGAGGCTTCGAGGATAGCAAGGGCTACGGGCCTCATGGGGGGCATTACGCTGACCAGCCGGATACTTGGGCTCTTCAGAGATATCGCCCAGGCTGCCATACTTGGAACCGGGATCGCTGCTGACGCTTTTACACTTGGATTTATTATTCCTAACACTCTCAGAAGGCTCTTCGGTGAATCCACAACCAGCGCTGCCTTTGTTCCAACATATGTGGAAACACTTGGGAAGGACAGCCGGAAGAATGCGTTTCTGCTGGGAAGCAGAGTACTGACGCTTGTTGGAGCGATTCTTCTCATCGTCGTTATTATTGGAATGCTCACTGCTCCTCTTCTAATCAAGGCATTCGCCCCCGGCTTTTCCCAAATACCCGGAAAGACTGAGCTTGCTACAGGCCTGCTCAGGCTTCTGTTCCCGTACATACTTCTGGTTGGATGTGCGGCAGTGATGGGTGGAATACTGCATGCCCACAGGCATTTTCTGGCCCCTGCCAGCGCGCCTATTCTTTTCAATATTTCAGCGCTTGCGGGTATCCTCCTTCTGTCCCGCTGGGTATTCCCGCAGCAGCCGGTATGGGGGTACTCGATAGGAGTGCTTTTCGGAGGATTGCTGCAGCTTCTGATCCAGATTCCAGCTCTCAGAAAGAAAGGCTTCAGCTTCAGGCTGAATTTCAACTGGAAAAGCACTGAAGTAAGGAGAATCGGAAAACTGGCCTTTCCCGCGCTTGTCGGGCTGCTGGCAGCTGAGGTGAACATAATCGTGGATAAAATGATAGCCTCAATGCTGGATCCCGGAAGCGTGGCTGCACTTTCTTACGGGAACAGAATAATGCAGTTCCCGCAGGGCGTTTTTGCCATCTCACTTGCAACTGCACTTCTGCCCACCCTCAGCAGGCAGACAGCATGCGGCAAGCTGGACGATGCGGGAAAAACCCTTGGCAGAGCAACACTTGCCCTTGCAGCGCTGATGATACCGGCTACGCTCTGCATGATCTTTCTCGCCAGGCCGGTAGTCCAGGTTCTACTCGCGAGGGGAGCTTTCACCGCGGAATCCACACTGCTTACCAGTTCTGCTCTTATCTACTATTCAGTCGGACTCCTCTTCTATGGCGCTGTTAAAATCACCGCCCCGGTATTCTATGCAATGAAGGATACGAAAACACCGGTGAAGATAGCGATCAGCTGTATGGGGCTTAATATTGTACTCAACATCATCTTTACACTGCTGTTCATCAGAACCGGATTTGCCCAGCCACTTGCTGGTCTTGCCCTGGCGACAAGCGTTTCCGCACTTGTTAATTTCTTCCTTCTGAGGATTGCTCTCAGAAGGAAAACAGGAGCGGTTGTACAATCGTCTACTGCAGCCTGGCTCTCCATGATCCCTGCCGCTATTGTTTCATTCGTATTCCTTATGGCGGTTTCGCCGTGGGTAGCATCAACCGCATCGGCTTCAACTTTCCGTGGAATCCTTGCCATCTCAGGAACCTCCATAGCAGCGATCGTATTATTCCTGACTGTTTTCGCCCTGGCAGGAGGGAAGGGCGCCAGGTCGGTATTTATGCTGGCATTCAGACGTGGCAGTATCAAGAAGTCTTAGGGAATCCATAATCCGGGCGCCGGCGCTTCCCGGTGTCTACAGCTTTCTTAACAAAGACGGCAGTGTTCTGTATATCGGCAAAGCGAAGAATCTGCTAAACAGGTTGAAAGGCCATCTTTCAAACTGCGGTGATGCCCGTCATGAACTCCTCCTTGAAAAATCGGTTTCAGTTGAATGGACCATTACCAGAACCGAAGTTGAAGCCCTTGTTCTTGAGGCTGAACTTATAAGAATCAGGAAACCACCCCTGAACGTCCGTCTCAGGACTTCAGGAAGATATCCTTACCTTGAGATCACTCTCGATGAGACATACCCCAGGCTTCTGATAACAAGGGAGCGCAGCAATCCAAAGGAACGGCCCAGGTTCGGTCCATATCCCGATTCAAGGAATCTCAGAAAGCTTGTGGATTTTCTCCTTGATACTTCCCCATTGAGAAGATGCAGCGGAACGGAACCGAAGTCCGTTTCAAGATCATGCCTTATGGGGCAGATAGGACGCTGTCCGGCACCATGCACCGGAGGAGTGAGGCCGGAGGAATACCGGGCGAATGTGCAGGAAATACTGAGGATTCTGCGCGGTGACTGGGATCGGGCAAGAAGCCGTCTCGAACAGATGATGAAAAGCTCTTCAGAGAATATGGATTATGAAGAAGCGGGAAGACTTCGTGATCTTCTCTCACGTATTGGGAGTTTCGGATGGCCCGCTCCTGCCAGCATAAAAGACAGGATCAACAGGGACATTGCGGCGGTAAAAGAGAACTGGGGAGTCATTATGAGGGTTCGGGGCGGCAGGTTCACCTGTGTTGTGAGAATACCTTTCGATGGGAGATGGAAACTCGCAGGATTGTCCGAAAGACTTTCAGTTCTCCTGAAATCGTACTATTCCCAGACCGGTGACATACCCAGGGAGATCATTGTCCAGGAAAAACCAGATGACGATTCGTCTCTTATCGAATGGCTCTCCTCCAAACGCAACAGTTCTGTTGGAATAACCGTCCCGAAAAGGGGTGGAAACCGGGAGTTGCTCGAACTGGCGCAGAAGAACCTCGATGAGTTTCTTCTCAGATTGAGCTGGAAGTATCCTTCAGGTGGGAAAGAAAAGGTGGAGGCAGCCCTTGAAAGCCTGGCGGATATTTTTAACCTTAAGGAACCGCCCGGGTGGATAATATGTCTTGATGCCTCCACAATTCAGGGATCATGGCCGGTAGCCGCAATCGTAAGCTTCAGGAATGGGTATCCGGACAAGTCAGGATACAGGCGATTCTCGATGCCGGATGAAATCAGTCGAAACGACCCCGCCATGATAGCGTCAGCGGTTGAACGGTATCTATCATCACTTGAAAATGAGCATCCCGATATCTTTCTGATAGATGGAGGGATTACCCAGCTGAGAGCGGCTGTTGCAGCAGCTGGTGAGGTGTGGGCGAAACGTATCCGCTTCGTATCAATCGCAAAAAGGGAAGAACTGCTCCTTTGCGGAATTTCCGAAAGAGAGGTAAGGTTGCCCATGGATTCCACTCCCCTTACCTTTCTGAGAAGCGTCAGGGATGAAGCGCACAGGTTCGTTCTTCATTACCATCAGCAGAAGAGATCCAGGGGAAGCTTAAGATCCGTACTGGATGATATTCCCGGAATAGGTTCCGCGACAAGAATAAGGCTGCTGACCCATTTCGGCAGCGCTGATAGAATAGCTGTTGCAACCGTTGAGGAAATCATGGAGATCCCCGGAATAGGGAGGAACAGGGCTATTCAGATAAACGACTACTTCAAAAGGGAACAGAAAATGTTTCCCACGGACGGTACGTGATGTCAGAAGCATCAGTATTGTGCATTGGAATAGTAAAAGGGCTTTTACCTGTTCTACCTCCAGAGATCGTTCCGTGTGGCAAATCTTATGAAATTGGACCTTTCGGCATAACGTTCAGATATCTCTATGTGATTGCGCCTGAGAGTGTCATTCTCGAAAGAGAACTGGAGAATCATCGAGGTATTCGCTTCGTTCCAGGGATCAGCAATCTGACCACGTTTCTGCTCAACAAGGGCCATATAGTCCCAGGCTGCTTCCTGGATTGCCCTGGGACCGTAATAATTCGTTTGCCACAGGACTATAAGCCTTTCCCAGAGCATCCGTTCGTTATCAGGACATTGCCTTACGCCTTCCCGCAGCAGTCTTAAACCCTCTTCAGGGTGGCCAAGGTTGATGGCGAGATGATAACCGCCGTCTATATACGCATCCGCAAAAGCTGGATTCAGTTTAATTATAAGCCATAGCTGAGGAAGGTAATCCGTAGCGGTCATCCATTCGTTTCCCTGGTACATCCATATATGGTGGTAGCGATCAAGCTGGAGCCAGAGAATATCGGCAAGAATGCCTCCTATTTCACCTGCGCCGGTGGATACCGCTTCCGATGCTGCTTCGTTCTCCCATGATGCTTCACCTGCAATTCTGCCTGACAGAACCGCAACGGACAGGAAGAGAACAGCAAGCAGATATAGATAATATCTTTTCTTCATTGGCGCTTTCTCCGGTACTTTGACAGGAACAGTATGACTGCGGACAGAACAAGTAGAATCAGGGCGTCCCTTAGCATCTTACCCCAGATGAAGCTGGCTGCCCATGGCTGGTTGAAAAACCACCCGGTCCCATGGTTTTTTTCACCTGCGGCATGGACATGTCTGTGACTTCCGGACATCTCCAGAACATCATGCTCATGGGATTCCTCATGTACTGAAGCGGGTTCAGCGGCTTCTGTTTCATGTTCATGAGACGATTCGACATGTTCAGGATGTTCATGCTCGCACTCATCATGCTCATCATGATGATCCGTTCCAGTGTGTTCAGGAGGGGTAACTTCCTCTATGTCATAGTCCGCTTTGCATGCAAGTAACAGCAACACAGCTGTAATGAGAATTACTGCGGCCAGTCTCATTTCAGGTCCCTGCTCCTGAAGACGACCAGAGCTACGGAAAGCATGAAAGCCATGTAGGCCAGCCCGTAGAATATCGCCAGAAGGAAGTACAAACCCGGGATGTTCATTCCATGGGCGATCGGATCCTTGATGTGGAATACATCCATATGGGGCAGCAGCAGCCTCAGTGCCCGCATGAGACCGGGAGCCTGTGGAAACAGTTTGATAAATCCGGAAACAGACAACTGTGATACTATGAAGAGAAGAACGGTAAGCGGCGCGTTAAGCGGGGGAGATGTCCAGAAACTGAAAAAGAAGACAACCGCAAGAAGGAACCATCCTTCTATCAGCAGAAGGAGCGTGGCGGGAAACATGTCAGCTGGAACCGCATGCCCGTTCATTAACAGTATCACCATAAGTCCGATGCAGCCCACAATCATTGCGGCGGCTTCAACGATTGCGGCCCCGATGAATCTTCCCATAAGATACTGACCGCGGGAGAGCGGTACCGCGATTATCGGCATAACGGTTTTCTGTTCCCTGTCTCTGGGATAGATGTTGGAAGCCAGCCCTATCGCCAGGAGGAGGGCTCCTATCTCAAGGCCGAAAAGACCGAAATCGAGTATGAACCTGCCCTCGTTGGAAACGCCGTATGAAGGGATCTGACCGATACCGAAAAGGGCAATGAGGATTACGATACAGATCCCCCAGATCGTTCTTCTTCTTAGAAGATTCCTCAGTGTCATCAAAGCAAAAGTAATTACCGGTTTCATCTGCCAACTCCACTTGTGGCTGAAAGGAAGACTTCCTCAAGGCTTCTGTAAAGGGGATTCACACTGATGATACCGTATCCCTTGACTCTAAGATCATCTATAGTCTTCTGGAGTAACGCGGCGTGAATTTCAAGTTCCTCCTGTTCATCGGATACTCTGTATGTAATCCTGTAATGATCCTCAGTACGCATGAGGTCCTCAAGCCTGCCTTCGACTACTTTTTTTCCTTCTGAGAGGATAACCGCCCTGTCACATATGGTTTCAACTTCTGACAGCAGGTGGGATGATAGGAAAATCGATACGCCGCGCTGGTTCTCTTCCAGGATAATGTCACGGAATTCCTTTCTGGCCACGGGATCCAGTCCTCCAGTGGGTTCATCCATGATCAAAAGCTCCGGTTTGGACTGAAGGGCAAGCGCAAGGCTTACACGTTGCTTCATGCCCTTCGAAAAGCTCCTTATCCTGACGTTTTCCCATTTTGAAAGGCCTACTCTGTCAAGAATTACAAACATCTGTTCCCTACTCATATCCAGCCTGCGCATCGAGGAAAACATTGTCATGAATTCAAGCGGTGTAAACAAATCATCGTAATCCGGATTCTCGGGAACGTAACCAATCCTTCTTCGCACTTCTGGTGCTGCCGGATGCGATCCCCAGAGAGATACTTTGCCGGCAGAAGGCTTCAGAAGCCCCAGTACACACTTGATGGTTGTAGTTTTCCCGGCGCCGTTAGGACCAAGGAACCCAAGTATTTCTCCGGGGTACAATTGAAAACTTATTGAGTCTACCGCTCTGAAACTTGACAGTCCAAGTTTTTTCTTGAAAGATTTCTCAAGTTCTTTAACCTGCAGTGGACAATCCCCCATGTGCTCCGCCTTTCATTGATTTGTTGAAAATATGAAACATCTCCTTTTCCAACCAGTCCCCGGATTTATCATTAATTATCATTAAGTAGCGTGAATGAGGATAAAGGATTATATTTCCTGACATTAACAGGTTACTTCTCAAACAAATACATAATCCATTAATCCTGAACCCAATCAGACGCATTTCATGATGAACAGGTTATTGAATGAAAGGCTGGAAAGATGCTCGTACCTCCACATGGCGGAAGACTTATTGACCGGCAATACGAAGGCGCGGAAGCTGAAGAAATTATTAAACAGGTAAAGGACTGTAAACTACTTACCCTCAATGCACGGGAAAAGAACGACCTGAAGATGATAGGAAGCGGAGCCATGAGCCCTCTGGAGGGTTTCATGCCCAGAGCTGATTACGAGTCGGTTATCGATCTTATGCATCTTTTCTCCGGTCCGGTGTGGTCGCTGCCGGTAGTGCTCTCTCATAAATACGGAGACCCTGAAGTATCCACTGGCGACCATGTAGGACTTAAAGACATTGAAGGCACAATCTGGGGAGATATGCAGATTGAAGAGGTTTTCGAAGCCGATCTGATGGCGGAAGCGGACAAAACTCTTGGAACGACTGACGATTCTCATCCTGGCGTCATGTATCTGAAGTCATTAAGTGGTAAATACATCGGAGGTAATATCCGTTCAATCAGGCGAAGAGAGACCGAGAGCTTTCAGAATTACCGTCTTGACCCCAGGGAAACAAGGGTACTGTTCAGAGCAAAAGGCTGGAAAACAGCAGTCGCATTCCAGACAAGAAACCCGATACACCGTGCCCATGAGTACATTCAGAAGTGCGCCATGGAAATTGTGGATGGCCTTCTTCTTCATCCGCTCGTAGGTGAAACCCAGAAGGGGGATATCCCTGCTGAAGTCAGAATGCGCTGTTACGAAGAAATACTGAAAGATTACTACCCGCGTACGCGGGTGGCAATGAGCGTATTTCCGGCCGCCATGAGATACGCAGGTCCGAAAGAAGCAGTCTTCCATGCAATTCTCAGGAAAAACTACGGATGCAGTCATTTTATCGTAGGAAGAGATCATGCGGGCGTCGGGAATTTCTACGGCACATACGATGCGCAGGTGATCTTTGACCAGTTCGACCCGGATGATCTGGGCATAGTACCTTTGAAGTTCGAGCATGCGTTCTACTGCAGTAAATGCGGAGGTATGGCTACTCCAAAGACCTGTGCTCACGACGGTCAGTACCACGTATTCCTTTCTGGAAAAAAGGTAAGGGCCATGTTGAAAGAGGGAATACTGCCGCCTCCGGAATTCACACGGCCTGAAATTGCTGAAATCCTCATGGAAGCTGCCAGAAAAGGAGATAACTGATGAAGGGACTTGTAATCTGGATCAGGACTGAAGAGGGATCCGATGAATCGATTATGGATGAACTCGGTAGAGAAATAAAAGAACGCGGAGGCAGGGTGGAGGTTTTTCACAGCGAAGCAATTGAGAACCTGGGAATGGAAAAGAATGACAGTGCAAAGGCAGTAGCATGCGCCATGCTTGCCAGCCATGGAGTTGTCGTTATTGCTTCAGGTGCGGAAAATCCGTCTATAAATCCGGGTGAAAAACTGGAGATCAGGATAATAGAAGAATCCGATTTGCACCATACAGATATCCATGACAGTTTTGTGAGGGGTCTTGAGCTTGCGGGACTGGTTCCACCGCCTAAATACTATGTTCATCCCGACGAGGAGAAAGAAATACTCAGGAAGTTACAGGATCTGGGTTACCTGGAAGAATAATGTAGATATTATTATTTGTTATCATGTAATAAAACTATAATAATGCTCATATGCAAGACCTGACCCTATTCGATATAGCCCAGGCCTTGCATCTTTTTACGTATTTCATCCTCCGATTCTCTCTGGCCGGAATCCAGTGAATCAAGCTCACGTTCGATAACGTGCATCAGGAATTCCTCAGGGGATGAATATCCACCCACTTCGGAGACTTTTCTGATCCTCTCGATGGTCGCGCTGTCAAATTTCAATTTCAGCTTAGCCATTGTTCTCCGTTCTTCATCCAGTTAATTTGCAGGCTATATCTTCACGTTGAAAACTTTTGCTCCGATAATTGCGGATAGCGTAGAAAAGACAAGAAATACGGCAATCCAGTACCAATGGCCGCCAAGCACTCCGTATCTGACATCAGGCAGTGAATAGCATCCTGAAGCGGGGCTGCCTTCCGTCTTATCTGCTTTGCCTATCCATGGACAGAAGAGCCTTTTAAGTGAGCTTCCCGAATCAAAACCTCTTAGAATCCTGCACCCGTTCCAGCTTTCTGTTCTTCCCACCTGAATCGATACTCCCTCAATTTCGAGAGTTCGGTGGAAATCACCCACAGGAAGTACTCTGAAACTGGCTTCATCGAGTGTATCTATCAATACAACCGGAGGTATCAGTTCCAGCCCGGATACTCCGATTTCAAGACTGCCTCTAACCGGAAGGCCATCCTCATAGAATATCGTTACAGTTACAGGATCCTCCTTATCCATCGCAGCAGCTCCGTACCTCGCATCCAGCTGGCCCCATACAAGCATGAGAGGTATTGCAATAACAATAAGAGGCTTTATAAGATAAAGAAGGTATACAGTGTTGCTCCATATCAGCTTACCGGCAAATTCCATCACTGTTAGCGGGTTGCTAAGATGGAGAAGTATTCCAAGTATGCAGCCGCCCATTCTCCTTCTCAGCCTGGAAATCTTATCCTGGTTCGAAACAAGCCTGAAAACCATGATCATTCCCAGGCCTGATAACAGGGAAATGAAGAGCAGTCCCCAGAGATGGGGAAACGGCCTGAATGGCAGCAGCAGAATATCGAAGACTCCGTTCAGAATAATCGCGGCAGCATTAATCATCTAGGATCCGCTCACATTGAAGATATCTCTGCCTCCTGAAGGCAGAACAGGTACTCCGAAAAGCGAGGAAATACTCTTTCCCATATCCATGAGATCCGGGTCAGGCAGGGAAAGCGGTACAGTGGAGAGAAGAATACCGGGAACCACGCCGGGGTCTACACAGTGAGTTCCGCTCCAGGGATCAAGATTATCCGTTATTACCCCCACCGGATAACTTCCCAGTGTTGTCTCCCATGATGATCTGTAGCATCTTGCGTAACCGATTATCATGTCCGGAGCATAAGGGGGGAGAGGGCCGGGGTATAAATCTGAGGTTATATACGCATTGGCTATAACGTGCCTTCCGGTGGCGGGATCCGTTACCGATTCAAGGTCATGCTTCAGCCTCAGAAGAAGATCGGGAACCTGTTCGGGCGATACCGCCCCGTTCTCCTCCCGGTCGCTTCTGTTAATGTACAAACAGTTCAGCCCCAGGCCGTAGGCAGCTGTAGAAGCCCAGTCGATAGCTGCGAACATATCCTGGTTGCGGGCGCCGGCCGATGTAATGTTCGCGTACCCCTCCTCCGCCAGCCATGTATTGAGGTTGAAGGATCTGTTAAAGGGTGCGAATCCGTGATCGGAAAGTACTATTACTTCAGTGTTGCTGTCTCTTGCTGAAAGGGCAGCCCCTATAACATTGTCGATCTGTCTGTAAAGCTCGCGAATAGCTCCTTTGAACCGGGGGGCTGTGCTTGCATGAAGGGGGGAATTGATATCAAGAACTCTGTAGAACATGTGAGTGTTTAGATCGAGTGAGCTGAAATAGAAGAATAACATACCTTCCCTGAACCGGCTCAGTTCATGATGGAAAAGATCCAACCGTTCCCGCAGGACTATCCAGGCCTGCTGCAGATATTCATCATCCGAGAGGATACCCCTTGAAAGGGCTTTGGTATCCTCGGGGAAACCCTGAGTATAGAAGGGGCCGATTTCCCTTGCCAGGTCGCTGCTGTAGCTTTGCGGTTCCGAAATTGGAAGTGCGGGATTGAGCGGGTCGATATTCAGCGGAGAGAGATATAGCTTAAGTCTGGGGGTGACCTCCTTTACGAAGAACCTTCCGATGGCATGAACGCTGGAAATATTTGGAATGGCATCGAATCTCATTCTTACCCATTGGCTCCACTCTCCGGCAGCCAGTACAATACGGGTGCCCTGAATATCTATTCTCAGAGCATCGGTATCGCGGTCTGCCCAGACCTTTGCTTCCACTTTCATAACAGGGTTGCCGGCACGCATGGAATTCTCCGGGCCACTTATCGTACATACATAGCAGTTGTCACCGTAGTCGCGAACAGGCACGACTATCCCCCCGGAGGTATTATCGGTGATCGATCTGGGATCGTCTGTAAAGAAGGTAAAACTTCCCTGGCTTCCCCGCATATCGGGCGTTCCAAGTCCAGACAGTATTCTGGCCTTTCCTCTGTCCGGAGGGAAATCAACCGGGAGTTTAACCATGGTTACAGGTATTCCCTCGTCAGTCAGCCTGTTCCAGAAAGGCTCTCCCTTTCTCATAAGTTCCACTTTCGCGCCGGAGAGGGGGAGACGCCAGTCGCTGATGCTGATGATCCTGTCGGGACCAATCACCCTCGAAGTTGAAAGGTAGGGTATCCTGGTGGAGGGGTTTCTGTGAATGAAATCGAATATCCCGTGTACATCAGGGCCGTAGCCGGTTATGAAATTAGACCATGCAACAGGGCTCTGAGGCGGGTTGCTGGTTCCCAGCCGGTTCAAGCCTCCCGATCCCATCAGAATAGCCGCATTGGGCATAACGCCTTCATGGATAAAACTTCTAAGAAGGAAAGGGTCCATTCCATCTATTCCAAGTACAATGACCCTTCTTGCAGGGGACGCCGTTCGCCTGCAGCCGGTATTCATGGCAAGCAGAGCTGCAGGCGATAAAGCGGCAAGCTTGAGAAATTCCCTTCTTTTCATTTTTCAGCACCTCTCGATATCAGGGATTTACCCTCCATATAGGAGGGGGCAGCAACCCCAAGAGCCCTGAGTACAGTTGGAGCGATGTCCAGGATCGCAGCATCTTCAGTATTCAGCTTCACATTTGAAGCAAGCATACCCGGAACAAGGGTGTGATCGTGACAATGATCACCGTTCCAGTGTCTTTCGTTAGGGTAGATCACTTCCTTTCCGATACCACCGGTAACACAGCTCCAGCCGGATCTATAGCCTGCCATGGTTCCGATTACGAGGTCAGGTCCCAGGGATACGTAAGGCCCGCTGTAAACGCTCTCAGACGGATATACAGCGCTGATGACCCTCTCACCTTCAGCGTTTTCAAGCTTCAGAAGCTTCTCCGATATCTCTTCAAGAAGCTCGGAAGACTCGCTGCCCGGCACTACTATACCTCTATCTTCACGGCCTCTGAGGTTAAGCATTATGCCGGCAAGGCCCATTGACCATGCTCTCGTCCTGGACCAGTCGACACCCTTGAATGATGTCTCAACCGTTTCTACACCTTTTTCAAGAACAAGGTAGTCGTTCTCAAGAAGCCATCTATTGAAATCGATACATGTATGGAATGAAGTGAAACCGTGATCTGACATTACTATAAGCATGTCCTTCCTGCCAAGCCTATCCGCTGTTTCCCCGATGAGTGAATCCATCCTTCTGTACATATCATGAACGGGCGTACCTTTTGATGAACCGTCGCCCCAGAACATGTGCTGTATTCTATCTGAAGTGTCAAAGACACATACGACCAGGCCGTCACTTATATGTTCCATGGCATCGAAGAACATCTTCTTTCTCTCTTCAAGAATGGACCATGCCTGCTCCAGGAACGTTTCTCCGGAAACGGCCCCGTTACTTAAAGCCCACGTATCTTCAGCCAGGCCTAATGTCGCGTATGGCCCGTACAGGCCGGCAAGATAGCGCGAATAATGAACGGGATGGGAGATGGGAACAGAAGGGAAGAATGGATTTACATGAAGCGCAGTAGAGTAGAGGAGAGGATTTCCATTACTGTCTTCCGTAAAACAGAATTTCGATATGCCCCTGACCTTGCTGCGGCCTGAACGGAATACCAGTTCAAACCAGTCCGAGAGAACACCTGTCTTCAGTTCAAGCTGTCCGTTATCAGTCCTCAGAAGCGTATTCTTCCGGGATGTAACAAGTTCAAGTATTACTGTCGAGCAGTATCCGTCATTATTTTCAGGGCCTGGTAGTTCAGCTCTCCACCTGTTCGCATCGAGTTTCTCAAGTTTTTGCCATACTCCGCCTGCAATAGTCTCTTGAGGTCTATCTTCCGTGAAAATGGTGTAGCTGCCCTGTGTGCCCCGCAGATCAGGAACACACATTCCGCTAAGAAGATGGCCATCGAGCGGCTCCGGAGGATACGTTATAGGAACCCTCAGGATAGTGGACCGGATACAGTAACGCTTGAGAAGAGTCCAGAATGGCCGGCTTTTCCGAAGTATCTTTACGAAGGGTTTCATCACAGTCCTTCTGATGGGACTAAAACCGATTTTTACGGGAGCTGTTCCGGTATGCACAGATGAAAGCCTGGCAAGATACCTCTTTCTGTCAGGTGCCAGAAAGTCGAAGATGCCATGTCTCCCTGGATTGACACCAGTCTGGAATGAAGACCACGCGACCGGTGAAATACCGGGACATGTTGTGGACAGCCTGGAGAAGGTTCCCTCATCACGTAGTTTTTTAAGAAAAGGCATTTCACCTTCGGTCATCATTTTCTCTGCGATAACAGGCGATATACCGTCAAGCCCGAGAATCACAACTCTTTTCGCAGTTCTTGCATACTCTCTTCTTCTTCTCCTGAGCAGCTTTATTAAGATGGCTACGGGCCAGATAAGTGCGGAGAGCAGTGAAACGAAAATGGCGTTAAGGAACACAAGAAAGGATGTGACTATTCCGAAACCGGCGCCCGGACCGACGTAAGCCGTTGCCGAGGTTGCAAACAGCAGTAGAGCGATAATGAAAAAGGGAAGCCGGCACCTGCCGGTTTCCCGGTTATTCGCAACGATTATATTCCTCTCTGTGCTTTTCCAGAGAAAATATTGCTAAGTTTTTCTGTATCGTCAATTTCGATCCGATGTAATATGACTTGTATATATTTTGATATATATTTTCTTAAGATATTCGCTCATATTGAAAAAGGGGGAATTCCGATGATGAAAAAGGTGGTTTCTGTATTGGTTCTGGTCTCATGCTTTTCTACGGCTGTATTTGCTCAGGAGTATGACCAGCTCGTAATGGAAGCCTCAAACAACCTGTTGGCCTCGGATTATCAGGTTGCACTGGAACTGTACCAGCAAGCTTTTCAGACCGAAGGCGGCAATACCTTTGATTTGTATAACGCTGCTTGTGCAGCCGCCCTTTGCGAGAACTCCGATCTGGCGTTCATTTATCTCGAAATAGCTGTCAACAGCAATCTTATCGAAAAGCAGTGGCTGGAGAAAGACGATGATCTTGTAAACCTCCACTCAGATAGCCGTTGGTATACTTTGCTTGCAGCGATGGATAGCAGGGTGGATTCCCTTTTGGCTTCATTACCGGAAGATCATCCGGAGGGACCGGTGGTTGTATTACCTCAGCCCCGGTTATCAAGTGATGTGTCAGTGGAGGAGGCCATGCAGAACCGGCGATCCATTCGTTGCTATGAGGACTCACCATTGACCATCGTCGAGGTTTCGCAGCTCCTGTGGTCTGCCTATGGGGTGAACTACCCGGTCGAGAACGCACCGGACTTCCTGCGTGGCGGTCTCAGAACAGCTCCTTCGGCTGGGGCATTGTACCCTCTGGAGCTATATCTGGTGGCTCGAAACGTGACGGATCTCGATCCGGGGATCTACTGGTACAAATCCGAGACCCATGAGCTCGTGCGCATAGCAGGCGAGGATTGCTGGGAGGAATTCAGCAATGCGGGGTTCGATCAGCTCCATTTCGAGACCGCTGCGGCGGCGATTGTGTATTCGGGTATTTTCGAAAGGTGTACAGAGAAATACGGAGATCGAGGCCGGGAACGTTATGTGTGCATGGATCTCGGTCATTCGGCCGAGAATGTATACCTTCAGGCTTACGCCTTAAATATCGGAACGTGCGCCATTGGAGCCTTCAGCGATCCGGCTTTGAAGCAGGTGATCCGGATGACCAGGACAGAAGTGCCACTCTATATCATGCCGCTCGGTAAGGTGTAACACTCTTATATACACGTCTTGAACTGGTTACCCTTATAGGAACTTCCATCTGAAACATCTGAATACTTGATGCTGCCCATATATTACAGGAAACAGGATGATAGGTTTTGCCTGATTGTGAACAGCAATACAGGGAACTCTGATCATTGTTACCGCAATTCGAGATATCTATCACTTCTTAGGAATGATGTGATTATCTTGAGATTGCCTGCGGCAGATATCTTTCAAGAAGGATAAGATTTTATGAGTAAAAGGATCGGTATTGATATGGGATCCGTGAGCACGAAGGTCGTGCTCATGGACGGAAACGCCATTATCTGCGCCATGTACAGAAGGCACCATGGCAAGCCTGTTGATTCCCTGGTGGCTCTTCTTTCGGATATTCAGGGCTGGGAGGGAAGAGAGGCGGCTTTTACCGGCAGCGCTTCAAAAAGCGCATCGTCAGCCGCAGGCTGCGAAACAATCAATGAAGTAGTTGCCCTCGCAGCTTCCATACCTCTTTACTGCCCTGAAGCCAAATCGGTTATCGAAATGGGTGGGCAGGATTCCAAACTGCTTCTTTTCAGGCAGACCCCGGAGGGGTTGATCTTTGATGACTTTTCCATGAATTCAGTCTGCGCAGCCGGCACGGGCTCCTTCCTTGATCAGCAGGCCTCAAGGCTGGGGCTGAAGACCGAAGAACTCGGCGAACTGGCCCTTCAATGCAGCCATCCACCGAGGATAGCAGGGCGATGCAGCGTATTCGCGAAATCGGATATGATACATCTCCAGCAGATAGGCACACCGGTATCCCATATAGTTGCCGGTCTCTGCTTCGCTGTGGCAAGAAATTTCAAAAGTTCCATTGCATCGGGAAGGGATTTTCGTCCTCCCGTCGCTTTTGTGGGCGGAGTAGCCGCAAACCTGGGAATGGTCAATGCCTTCAGGGATGTTCTCGGCAGTGAGTTTTCTGACCTGATCATCCCGGAGAATTTCAGATGCCTTACAGCCGCAGGCGCGGCACTGGCTGCTGATGACACCAAATCCAGCATAATCGACAGCGATTTTACAGACAGGCTTCTCGATATTGAAAAAGGAACCGGAAAGGGAAATACTCTCCATCCTCTTAAAACTTTCTTAATTCAGCACCCCGAGATCGGGAAAATATATGAGAATACAAACGAACCTGTCTATTTGGGCATCGATGTCGGATCCATAAGCACAAATCTGGTGGCGACAGGGGAAACCTCCGGTAAACTTCTTGCATCCGAATACCTGATGACTGCCGGAAAACCTCTTGAAGCGGTGAAAGAGGGACTCTCCAGGCTTTCACATACTCTGGGCATGGACAGGAGAGTACTCGGGGTCGGTACTACCGGTTCCGGACGGTATATGACAGGTGATTTCACAGGCGCTGATGTAGTCCAAAATGAAATTACAACCCAGGCCAGGGCTGCGGTTGAAATTGATCCGGAAGTCGATACGATATTCGAGATAGGCGGCCAGGATTCGAAATACATATCTCTTGAGAAGGGGAGAGTAGTTGATTTTGAAATGAACAAGGTCTGCGCCGCAGGAACTGGTTCATTCCTGGAAGAACAGGCAGAAAAGCTTGGTCTGAACATAAGGGAATTCGGACCTCTTGCTATAGGCGCAACGGCTCCGTGCAGTCTTGGAGAACGTTGTACGGTATTCATGGAAAGTGATGTCTTTTCGCAACAGGCGGATGGCGCTTCAGTGGATAATATTGTGTCCGGGTTGTCCTATTCAATAGTAAGGAATTATCTGCACAGAGTTGTAGGAGAGAAGAAAATTGGCAAGCGTATATTCTTCCAGGGAGGGACAGCCTTCAATACAGGTGTAGCCGCCGCCTTCAACGCGATTCTAAAGGATAGAAAAGTAACAATCCCCGAAAACCACCACGTAATGGGCGCCATAGGCGCAGCTCTCCTGGCAAAGGAAGAGAAGCCCCACGGCCCATCGAAATTCAAGGGATTCAAACTGGCAGATGAGAAGTACAGGCAGGAAACCTTCGTATGCGAAGGGTGCTCCAATCATTGCGAAATTCACCGCATAATACTCCATGACGCGAAAGACCTCTTCTACGGAGGAAGATGTGAGAAGTTCGAAACGGAAAATACTCCTTCCACTCAGGTTGCCCCTGGAACGAACTGGTTCAAGGAAAGGGAGGACCTTCTTCTAAAGGGTTACATCGGCAGTCTTTCAGGAAATAGACCGGTTGTCGGAATGCCCAGAGCGTTATGGTTCTGGGAATTCTTTCCCTTCTTCAGAACGTTTTTCGAGAAGTGCGGTTTTGATGTGATCATATCAGGGACATCGACCAGCAGCCTCATACACTCCGGTGTAGAAAGCGTCGCGGCAGAGACATGTTTCCCGGTGAAGCTGGCCCACGGACACGTCATAGACCTGCTTGAACAGGATATTGATTACCTTTTCCTTCCTTCAATACTCAGATCTTTTCCGAATGCTGATTTCACGGAATCCTACAATTGTCCTTATATTCAGGCTTCACCGTATATCATCGACTCCGGCCTTGGTCTTTCCACTGAGGAGAATATCATAACTCTGACTCCCGTGCTTGATTTCTCCCTTCAAGGGAGGGAATGGATGAACGGCCTCCTGGAAATGGCCGCCGGGTTTGATATAGATACAGCCACTGCCAGAAAAGCCGCTGCAGAGGCTAGAATAGAGCATCTGCGGTTCAGAGATTCCCTCCTGATAATGGGCAGAAAAGCTCTGGATGAAATCGGAGAAGACCAGGCTGCTTTCGTAATAATAAGCAGACCCTACAATGGATCTGATCCGGCGGTGAACGTGGACCTTCCGGACAAGCTGGCTAAACTGGGGGCATCGGTGATTCCGACGGACTTTCTGGAGCTTCCCCTGGAGCGTGCCGCGGAGCTGCACAGGAATATGTACTGGCAGTACGGCCAGAGAATTATAGCCGCGGCGCTTGCGATCAGGGAGGATTCCAGGCTTAACGGTGTTTACATCACCAATTTCGGCTGCGGTCCGGATTCATTCATTCAGCACGAGGTAGCAAGAATAATGGGTGAGAAACCGATGCTGACCATAGAAATCGATGAGCATGCTGCCGACGCAGGGGTAATAACGAGATGTGAGGCATTCATGGACGCGATCAAAGGAAGAAGACAGCATGGAACTTCTCCATTCCGGCAACATCTCGGAAACAGGAACATGGATATCGGTAAGAGGAAAGTCTGGATCCCATGGCTTGGTGAACCAACCTGGATAGCGGTAGCGGCGGCCAGGAAGCATGGTGTCAAAGCAGTTCAAATTCCTCCGACAAACAGTGATTCCGTTGCGCTGGGCCGTTCCGTGACAACCGGCAAGGAATGCTATCCCGCAATCATAACCGCGGGAAACATGTTGTCCGTTTTAAGGGATAACGAACCCTCCGAAACAGCGTTCTTCATCGGCACCGCGTCAGGACCCTGCCGTTTCGGCCAGTACTGCAGTTATCACAGGATACTTCTTGACAGGCTGGGTTATGAGGATGTTCCCATAATTACCGCGACTTCAAGCGATTCTTATACCAGCATCAAGGAACTCTCTACCGTGGGATTCCAGATGGATATGCTTAAGGCTGCCATAGCCGGCGATGTTCTGAAAAGCGCTCTTTACAGAGTTCGCCCCTACGAACTTGAAAACGGATCGGCTGACATGGTGCTGGATAAATATCTTGCCGCAACTGCCAAAGCCATGAGCAGCGGGGGGTCTCTTATTCCGGTGCTTGAAGAAGCGGCATCGGCATTCACGAGCATTCCAAGAAAGGATGTTCCGAAACCTCTGATACTCATGTTCGGTGAGATCTATGTAAGGAACGATTCTTTCGCGCACTCGTATACGGACCTGCGTATTGAAGCCCTGGGAGGGGAAGTCCTTTATACTCCGCTAATGGAGTGGTTCGAGTACGTAAATCATTCCTTCATAGCCAGATCGAAGAGCAGAAAACAGCTGGTTGATCTTATCAAGGGATACTCAAGGATGAAGATCATGAAAAAGCTTCGAAGGAAACTGGAAGCCCCTTTCGCCGAGATCCTGGCGGACCGTCCCGGTTTAGAACCAGAGGAGATCATGAAGGCGGCACAACCTTACATGAAGGAGAACATCGGGGGGGAAGCGATCCTCTGTGTTGGCGCTCCGCTTGCATTTAATGAAAAAGCAGCTATAGACGGCGCCATCAATATCTTTCCCTTCACATGTCTCCCCGGAACCGTCGTGACTGCCATAAGCAAGAAGATAAGAAAGGAACACAGGAACCTTCCATGGCTCAACCTGGCATTCGACGGGCAGGAAGACACCGATAACGAAGCAAGACTGACTGCGTTCATGTATCAGGTCAACCAGAGTTTCATGGCAAGATCAAGGAAAATGTCCGGCAGCCCCGCTGCACCCATTGAAATGAAGCAGTAACACTGAAAGCGCGGTAATAATGAAAACCGACAGTTATATACCGGATCTTCTTTCCTTCCTTGACAGTTCACCAACATCCTCATGGGCTGTCAGACGTTTGGCATCGAAACTCGATGAGAACGGTTTCACCAGGGTGGAAGAGTGTGATTCCTGGAACATCGGAGCAAATGCAAGGTTCTACACCATTCGTTCGTCGTCATCCATTATCGCGGGGATTACCGGTACCGAGGCCTGCGAAACAACAGGATGCAGGATAATCGGAGCTCACACTGATTTTCCCGGTTTCAGGATCAAGCCGGAAGCAGATAGAAAAAAAGAGAATATCAACGTGCTGGGTGTTGAATTGTACGGCAGCCCCATACTGGCGACCTGGTTCGACCGGGATCTTTCGGTTGCCGGAACACTTGCCGTTCGCGAAGGTAACACTATTTCCCGAAGATCATTCATTATCACAAAACCTATCTTCCGTATAGCATCCCCGGCGATACATATCGAGAGGGAAGTCAACAAAAAAGGTTTCAGGGTAAATCCCGAAACGAATACACCGCTGCTCTTCTCCTCCTCAGGCGCGGTATTCGACGATGTACTGTCACTTGCGTGCAACTCAGCAGATGTAAAGAGAGATTCCGTCTCAGGATGGTCCATGGAAATATGGGACCCTCAACCTGGTATCCTCGGCGGTATAGAAGATGATTTCATTTTCGCAGGAAGGCTTGATAACCTCACGATGTGCCATGCGGCGATTGAGGCCATGCTGGCTTCGGAAGAAAGCCAGGAGACAAGGCTGGTAAGCCTTTTCAACAGCGAAGAAGTGGGTTCGAGAACTCTCAACGGAGCCGGGTCAGCATTCCTTGATACGGTCATAGAAAGGCTTGCAGGGGGGAGGGATGAGTATTTCAGATGTCTCTCAAGGAGTATTCAGGTTTCTGCCGACGGAGCGCATGCTGTCCATCCGAATTACTCCGAAAAGCATGATCCCGGATGTAGGCCGGTTATTAACGGAGGCCCTGTGATAAAGGTGAATGCCATGGAGAAATACACATCAAACGATATAACATCCGCCTACTTCAGAACCTGCGCTGAAAGATCAGGTGTTGATATCCAGTATTTTGTCAGCAGAAACGATATGCCTTGTGGAAGCACAATAGGGCCTGTAACATCCACCAGAACGGGTATCAGAACCGTTGATGTGGGAAATCCAATGCTCTCTATGCACTCGGTGCGGGAAACGGCTGGAAAATCGGATCACGAGGCTATGATTAAGGTTCTGACTGAACACATGAAAGGGGCTGTGAGTATCAGCGGCTGAGAGTTTCGGCTATCCAAACTCCATTCTCCACCCATCCGGCGGCTCTGAGAACCTGCCAACCCTCCTGGAAATGCTTTACTCATCCGATCATGTATGGTATGTGATTTCCCTGTAGCAGGATAGGGAACGCAAGTTTATTTTTGTATTTATTCATATCATACTTCATGATTATTGGACCTCCCTGATATGTATACTCTATATATCCACGTAATTCACCTGCTTTAGTGTACATTTGCTTACTTCTTATCTCAAACTCCCTAATTGCATTTACCATTGACAGCATACTACCTGAATTAATAGTATTTGATAACAAAGAAGCTGAATAGAAATGAAGACTCTACATAATCATTGTTGACGAGTAAATAACGGCGCCGGCTTGAGCACAAAGAGCAAAACGGAAATCGGGCAAATAGAACAAAAAGCCGTCGCCGAAAACCGGAAGGAATAGAACAAACGCGGAAATATCAGATCTTCGGGTGAAAACTGGGTGTTCAAACCTTGACTACACCAGGAAGGAAATTATTCCGCCAACA
>WTBT01000101.1 GCA_013138965.1 Candidatus Aegiribacteria sp. | reverse complement strand
GTCAAAGGGTAATACTACCTGAAAGGAGTGAGATGACAGAGTTCCGCTGACTGGAAGTGATCTGATATCAGGTTGATATTCATGGGAACAGGAAGGAAGAACATGAAATCCGCAATCATCATTATCGTAGTTCTAGCAATCGCCGCAATGGCGCAGACAGAGACTTCTTCACTCAGAGTCGAGGAAGTCTTTTCAGTTGAAACAGCCGAAGAGCTTGAAGCATCTCTTACCGATGGCTATCCCATGCCCTGGCTTGAGGAAATACTTAATGATGAGAGTATTCCCCAAGAAGACAGGTACTGGCTTGACTGCAGAGTGAGAGCTGTTATTGCGCAGGATCTGCACCTTTTCTTCGATGAAGAAGGTAATCCTGTTCATATAGAAACGGACTGGATTGCTCCGGGTGAGGATTACTGGCGGGAGAACTTCATGGTTAATCCGGCTGGGGAACCTTTTCTTTACGACAGCCCGGACCGACCGACAAATGTCTTCTCTGAACCGGGATTCCTGGTGAATCGATTCGGAGAGGAGATAGGGCAGCTTGCTATGACGCACAGAGGAATCAGACTCTCCAGAGATGCATCAATTGGAGTGACTCTCTCAGGTAGATATCCACTGCCAGGCTGTCCGATAAGGGTTCTTACAGAATCCTGCTTTGCCTGCTTGCTTTTCCCCGATGGAACATTCAAAGAAATCCCGATTGGTTATTCAGAGGGGAATTTCTTTGCGATTAGCAATGATGGCAATACTATTGCGGTAACTGCTTACGTATCTGAAGAGTCCCCGGAAAGAAATGAGGGAGGTGGCCTTCTTTCAATACTCAATAGGAATGGAGAAGTAATTCATAAATACTTCATGACCAATCGTCCTTTTGAATCTCCGGTTGTGTCAGCCAATGGACGATTCGTGGCTTGTCAGCAATATCCGTTTCCTGTTCCAGCAGTGTACTTAATAGACGGGCAAACAGGAGAACTACTTCACCAGTTCGGTGATGATATTATGGGGCATAGTTTCTTCTTTACTCCAAATGAGAAATACCTTTGCATCGGAGGACTGCAAAGACCTCTGGTATTTGACTGTGAAACTCTTCAGGAAATATGGACTGTAGATGTTCCAGAAGATGTCGATGATTTTATGGGCACAAATTGCGATAATGAGGCTCAATCAATTGCAATGATGGTGTACCATCGTTCGTGGGCACCTACTAGACCAATATCAGGTACGACAATACATAGTATTGAGAATAAATCGATATGGACTAACAGTATTACTCGGGGTAACATCCAAATGTCACCTGGAGGAAACTTCTCCTTTTCTCAATCTTATAGCGTAAATAGAGGCATTTCTCGTTTGAACGGCTCCAATTGCCTTCCCATGGTTATCAATCATCTAGCAGGAGGTGAGTAAGATGAGGTTACTCACTACAATCCTAATTACACTTGCCAGTATCTCGCTGGCACTTCCCTGGCCAATCGCCCCAGTTAATCAGACTCACAAAATAGACGGCAGCTATGGCGGATCGAATGTGCCATGGGACAGCGTATCAGCTGCAAACCCCTACGGCAACTTCCACGCCGGTATTGATATTTTCCTGACAGAACTAACTCCGGCGGGTGATGAAGAGGAAGTGTACGCTGTTGAACCAGGGTATATCACAGATATTATCGAAAACACCGACCAAGGATCTGAGGACGAGAACTGGATCATCATCTGCGATACACCCTCATCCTCGGATGAAGGGTGGGCATATCTTCATGTAAAAAACACTCTAGATCGCTATGTGGGTTACCATGTGGAAAACACCTCGGAGTATATTGCCAATGTGCATCAAGACACCATCAGCACATCACATCTTCATTTCCAGCGCTCCGGACCTACATGGACAGACCCCACCGGGTTATGCAATCCGTTTGATTATCTTGCTCCGGCAGCATTGAGAACTTACTGGAACTTCATGCCCCAGCCAGGCCTCACGGAACATCCCTGGTGTTTCTTTCTGGAAGATAAAACAACAGCTGGATGGGAGAACTGGCTTACCTATGATAGCATATATGCTGACACTCTTGCTGCCGATAGTCTGTACGGCTCAGTTGATATTATCCAGGGTTTCTGGCTTCGCACGAATGGGGACATCGGTTCCCAGGCAGGACTTCCCGAAGACTGGGCTGTTCCCCATAGAATAAAGTGGGAATGTGTTCAGGAGGGTGCCTCATCAACTGAGCAATCCATCTTTACCCGCTATCTCGCAAGTTTCGACGGCACTGTTGGCGCGATGGCTGATTACGAGAAGTATCGTCAATTCTACTTCAGATATACATGGCTTGAAGACTATTTCCCGGGTAGTTACGGAGATATGATCTGCCTCACCAACTGCGGTGACGCAACGGGCTGGAACGGCATCAACAATATTGAGGAAAACTCCTGGAATACTGTTCTGTCCGCAGATGGATCAGGAGATTCCTATCATCCCCTCAATATGCAGACTCCGGATGGGTCGTATCATATCGATGTAACAGCCTATGCCTGGGATACCACTGTGACACAAGGGGTTTCAATTGATTGTGAGCTTCGCAACACCAAGGAGATCGCCCAGGAAGTACATCTTACCGATGCGGTCACAGATCAGGATATCTGGCATGCCGAGTGGGTAGCGACCTACGGTAGTTATGGTTTTACGCCTGAGAAAACCATCTTTGCAAATGTTACGATGCAACCCGGTTCAACACTTGATGTTGAGATAATCTTCTCCGGACCGATGAGCACAGGTGTCGATCCTTACGTTCGATTCACAAAGCCTGACGGGACTTTTCTGACAGCAGATCCATCTACACCGGAATGGACATCGACAAACCTGCCGGATGGTTACTTTGATACCTGGCATGGAACCGTTGATATACCTGTTGAAGGATATTCAGGCTGGATGACCATGAAGATCAAAGCCAAGGATATAAGTGATATCGGTCTGCTTGATCCATCCATCGCGGATCCGGATCCTCCTTCAGGTCCAGGTGATGATGAGTATACCGATGATCATCACGGTTTCGGGATAGCTTTCAGTGTCCAGCCCGGCTGGCCAGTAACCCTTCATGATTATGCAAAGGGCTCCCCGGTCCTTGCCGATCTTGATGCTGACGGCGATCTTGATGTGGTTATTCAGAGTACGGATGGCTGGGTACATCTTCTTGCTGACAGTGGCAATACGCTTAACAGCCACTGGCCGATGCATTCAGGCGGGTGGGGCAGTATCAATGTTTACGCCTGCCCGTCCATAGTTG
>WTBT01000056.1 GCA_013138965.1 Candidatus Aegiribacteria sp. | reverse complement strand
CACACAGCTGGCTATAATGCCCGCATATTATCGTTAAATACATCCAGTATTCTCCTCAAATCTCCGAGCATTCTATCTCAGCTGTGAGAATCTTCTGCTCAATGTACATTGTCGGACAACCTCCTAGGTAATTTACCCGGGACTTTCAATATTCTCAATCCGGGGAGCTATTATTCTTTTGACCCGGTCAAGGTGGTTTTCATCATCTATCTCAGCCCAGATCAGATCCTCCACCTTTTTTACATAAACAGGATATTTTCGGGCAGTCTCAACAACACACTGCTCGTATTCTACTTCTAGAGATTCAGAAAACATTATCTCTGAGATTTTTACCATCTCCATATATAACGGGAGTGAAAATTTTGATATGCCGACCAGTTCTCCGCCGATACTCTTTAAGCGGTATTTATCCTTTGATAGGTTGATCAGCCGGTTGCCTGATGTTTCGGCATACACCTCATCACCTGACCCTGTACTGCCTGAGAGGAGAACCGTATCTTTTTGGCTGCATGATAACAGGCTTGACAGAGCCCTCTGTTCATAAATCAGATCGCTCTCCAGCAGGAAGAACTCTTCCCTGATATAATGCCGCGCCAAATAGAAGGAATACATACTGCCGCTATCAGCGTAAATATCATTATGCACAGTACGTATATAGTTGTGGCTTCTTGCCAGTTCATCATAATAATGAGACAAATGCCCCGTTACAATGATTATGTTTTCTATTCCTGCATTGAGAAGCCTTGTTATTGATTGCTCAATCAGGGTTTTACCCGAAATTTCTAAAAATCCTTTGGGAATATTCTTCAGGACAGTTCTAAGACGGGTACCCATGCCGGCAGCAAGTATTACCGCGCTTCTGATCATAAAGTATCTTTCATAAATCTTTCTTTAAGTTCCGGAGGTGTTTCTCCGGGTCTTGGTAGATCAGGATCACTCTGATTTCTGACTTTTATCAGTAGAAAAGATAGTTCAGGGTTCATGTTCCATGAAATCATAAATTCCTTAATCTCATCTTCTGTTCTAACCGAAGCCACATTCTTATATTCACAGGCCCCTGCAACCATCGCGAGGTCTATCCGACTGCTTACAGAGGGTTGACCGCCGGTTGACTCATAAGACTCATTGTCAAGGCAAATATGTAGAAACTTCTGAGGTCTGTAATAACCTATCGTTGCCAGTGTTCCCATTTTCATCAAAATTGCACCGTCACCATCAATTATAATGGTTCTCTTTTCTGATTTCAGGTTGAATCCAAGGGCAATTGAACTCGTACATCCCATGGATCCGACAACGTAGAAGTTATTCTTTCTATCCTTCAATTTATATATTTCACGAGAAAGTTTTCCGGTAGTGGAAAATACCGGTGTGTTTTCATCAATGAAATTAAATAGAATCTGTACTGCCTGTTCTCTGGATAGGAGACTCTTGTCTGTCTCAGCACCTTTGACTGTTTCTTTATCAAAAATACCCTTTTTGCATATTATGGCAACCGGACGATTGTTGTCCCGCATTGTTTTTACGAGTTCACCAATTTTAACAGATGCCTGTTCAAGATCATCGTCCAGGATGTAATAATCGATTTCCAGAATATTCAGCATATCTAAAATTGTTTTACCACTCCAAACGTGCTGAGGAGCGTCTGTTTTCCCGGGTTCACCACGCCAGGAGATTACCATAAGAGTGGGAAACCCGTAAATTTTCTGTAAGGAGGTCAGGGGATTTACCGCATTGCCAAAACCGTCATTCTGCATAAATACTGCAGGAGTTTGATTTGCCAGAGAGAAACCGGCAGCAATACCCATTGCCTCTCCTTCGCTGGAGGCTGTTAAATAATCCTCATTACGCTCAAGATAGCCAATAACCTCCTTAAATACTGAACATGGGACTCCAGTATAACTGTGAATGTTATTTGATTTAAGAATAGATATAAATTGATTAGCCTTCATGACTATTACTTCTCTGTGTACAGATCAACTAAATAAGTTAAATCCTCAATACTGTCTATATCCTTCCATTGCCCTTTAAAATATTGAATATATACAGGCTGTTTGTTCTTAATCAGGTAGTTGAAAAAGTCATTTAGAGTAGCGCTTTCGATGAAATCAGGATCATTTTTTTTCAGCTCTTCAAAAGACCTTCTGAATATTTCTGAACCGTTACTATTAAGTTTCAGCAGACCCATATACTCACCCGTAAATTTTGTAAGGTCAATGCCTGGATTTACTTCCTGGATTTCATTTAAATGACATACACTGATGGAGCCAAAATTGCCTGAGTGGACATGACTACCAACAACAAGATCCCTGGGTTTACTGATGTCATTATATTTTGTTGAATCCACCGCAAGTACTATGTCCTGGTCGGATGCTAGAAGTTTTCTCAGTATATCTTCCTCAAAGAGTATGTCACCAAAGGTGATTATCAGGTTACCCGTGAAGACATCCAGTGATTTAAACAATGAATACAATATTCCGTAATTCTTATAATCCGCATTTTCAATATATTTCAAATTCGGCAGGTTAACCGCTTCTTTTTTAAATCCTACAACCACGGAGATATCTTTGATGCTTCTGGCATTCAGGGTATTAACAATCCTTGAGAGAATTGTTTCTTCGCTGATTTGTATCATTGTTTTGGGTTTCTCATCTGTTAGAGTCCCAAAATTATCACCCTTGGAGGCCGCCAGAATCAAACCTTTGAAAGATTCCTTCTTAGGGAGGTAACGATTCTCAGCCTCTTTGTATTCTAAAACATTCTGGATACGGAAAATCTCTCTTACTGGAACAATCTTATCCTCAATATTCATAAGTGATTGATCCGTGTAAATCTGTTTTGTTACCTGCTGCATATTTGTGATTGAAGCTCTCAAGGTGTGGTTGGCCCAGATCACCAAAGACACGCCTGATTTATTGAATTTCTCGGTGGGAGTGCTAAAATACATAGTTGGTACTATGACAACCGGTTTTGTATTCTGCCACTGCTGCATAAAGTCTTCAATTTCTTTATCCGATGATATCTTACTGTGGATCAGAATGGCATCGGCGCCAGCATCAGCATAGGCATTTGCCCTTTTAATTGCTTCATTAAGTCCCCATCCTGCAATAAATGCCTCAACCCTGGCAACGATCACAAAATCAGAGTCCTTCTGATAATCCTTGCCTGATTTAATCTTGCCACAGAATTCTTCTATATCAGCCAGGGGCTGTTTCTCACCACCAATAAAAGAATTTGTTTTAGGGAATGTTTTGTCTTCGATACAGACGCCAGCGATGTTTCTCTGTTCAAGCTTTTGAACCAGTCTTCTGAAACTGTTGAAATTCCCAAATCCGGTATCGCCATCAAGCAATATCGGTATCGAAGTGGCATCTGACATGAATTCACAAACTTCAAGTACCTGTGTCCAGCTGGCTTCATTGTTGTCTCTGACACCAAGTGCGGCTGATATACTTAATCCGCTGGCCCAGATACCCTTGAATCCGGCTTCTTCCACGATCTTTGCTGAAACCCCGTTGTGGGCTTCCATTATAAATTCAAGGTTCGAGCTTGTTATTAAACTTTTTAACTGCGCACATTTTTTCATTTGCTCACCTTTTGATGTGTTCTATATGACTATAACGATGTTAATGCCAAATATGATAGATAAAATGCTAATGTACAGAGCATAACTCCCAGAACCTTGATTATCCTGTTAAGTATTTCCATTTTCAACTTTTTACGATATTTAATAAGCACCATCGAAAAATTCGTGAACCAGAGCACGGATCCTATAGCTCCAAAAAACGCGTAAAACAGGCTGATCAGTATCCGGTAGCTATCCGAATTGCTGTTGGCGCCACTGTTTTGCGGATCGGCAGAGGGAATCATATTTTCCGTTTTTTCTGTTGACTCCTGAATTACAGGTGTGTGACTCTCCGGTGCTTTTTGGTCTATATCGTTCAACATTTTAATGTTATTATCAAGTATGTGTTCCATACCTCCTGTATTGAATCCAAGAGATGCAACGTATGACATCGCTAAAAAAGATGATAATAACCAGCCGATGAATAGTGAAGGATTTAAGAAATTCATCAAAAGACCTGTCCAGAAACCACCTCTGTCCTTTTTTAACTTACCGGCTCCACTTTCTGAGGTAAGCTCATCGATATTCAAACGGGTACGGAAGATTTTAATACCTTCAATGAAAAGGAACACCGCTCCAACGAGAAAAATGTAAGGGATATAAGGTTTATAGTATGTGTATATTATTATAAATCCGTACACAGCAATAAAACAATATACAAAGTCAATAATCGAGGCACCAATTGCTGCTCTGAAACAATAGGAGCGTTTCCCTTTAAGAGCATTGGAAGTGATAAATATACTGATGGGACCGGCCACCGGGATAGAGAATATAAATCCGGCTAATAAACCGACTATTGAGATCGTAACAATACTTTCAATCATTTATTTATATATTCCATAACGTTATTATTAAGGCATTAATGATAAAAATTGATTATATCATACTTTATCAGAACTAGAAATACACCCTCAGATACCCCAATAAAGTGCGCTAAGAAACTTGCTCTCGCACCACTGCGAACGCAGTTTTTACTAACGCTTGAACAGGTCCGGTCAAGCCGTATTTTCATATCTTGGGGTAGCATACTGTAAGTAATACTGTTCTGTCAATGCAGTGAATGGTTGATGGAACAACGAACATATTACGGGATGCGATTAAAGCCCGTTGACGAGTCCAACCATATCAACCCGCATATTTTGCCAGCCTTTGTTCAATTCAACCTGATACTTCCAACGAAGACCGCCCGGTCATGTTCATTCATGCCGCAGAAAACAGATGTGGGCGCTCTCCCTTAAATGCCTGAAGATACACCCCCTCTCAATCGGGCCTGCAATCACACTTCACTATGGTATACTAATATTTAAAATTATAGAAGATAAAATGAGATGATGCTCATCACTCTATCGCTCCGACATTGCGTCACAATCCCTTTGCCCGGTACATTCTGTGAAATCGGCACGAAGCCGCGAACATAACAGTTGTGAAAAGAAACAGCATAGGAAAACAGAGCCATACAGGGAAGTAAGGAACAGCTCCGTACGCCGCTCTTATCAGAGAGCCTGCATAGGACAGAGGGGAGAGTGGCGCCACCCATCCTGCCCAGGCCGGCATCTGCTCTATGGGAACGAATATCCCGCTTACAAACAGCAGCGGCAGTCGAACCAGATTCGAAAGAAGCATGATGTTGGAAGGGCTGGCTGTGGGTGGTGACGAGAGAAGAACTCCCAGAGACGCGAAAGTCAACGCGCCTGCCAGAATACCGAAAGCCAGAAGGGGGAGATTAACGATATGGGCATCGGTAAGAAGCAGACCCAGAATAACAGGTATAATCGATACAGCGCTGCCGAACGCGAAGCCGCTCAGAACATCTCCCGCAAGTATGGCGCGGAGAGATATAGGGGTGGATATCAGTCGCTCCCAGGTTTTCGCGCTTCGCTCCCAGGGAGTTACCAGAGGACCTATAGCGCTGGCGGTGAACCAGAGCGCCATGGCGACCATTCCGGGAACAACAGCCGCGGGTGAGATATTTCTGCCCATTTTGAAAGCAAGGAAGAAGAACACCGGGAAGAGTACCCCGAATATCAGAACGGGAGGTTTCAGGTAGTAAAGAAGCACGTTCTTCTTCAGAATCACCAGCGAACCGTGCAGCTGCCTGCGCAATCTATTTCCATCCGATTGTGCGCTCATTCGGAGCCTCCGTCCCCGGTGTAGTAAAGGAACACGTCTTCCAGGCTGGGTTTCCGGGTGTTCAGCTGCTCAAGTTCGAGTTCCAGCTCCACGGTAAGCACTGCCAGCAGCGTAGCAACGCTTCCCGGAGCTTCGGTGTACAGCCTGAAGACACCATGATCGGATTCCATCCTGTTAACTCGGGGAAGGGATTCCAACTTCTCATGAGGCGGCGCCTGCTCTCTGAATACCACTTCGACGTATTGACGTTTTCTTACCATGGATCTGAGATTTCCGGGTGTATCGATTGCGACAATTTGTCCTTTGTTGATTATTGCCACCCTGGAACAGATATCCCCTGCCTCAACCATGTTGTGCGTGGTGATGAAAACAGTTAGACCGTCAGCATTCAGTTCAGTTACTATTTTTCTGATCAGTCTGGCGCTCTGTACATCAAGGCCGCTTGTGGGTTCATCCAGAAAGAGTACTTCAGGCTCTGTAACAAGGGCGGCACACAGCATCAGCCTCTGTTTGAGGCCCTTTGACAGTTCGCGAGCCTTACTGTCTTTTCTATGCAAAAGCCCCAGGGCTTCCAGAAGCCTTTCCCCTTCCCTGACCCGCCTGTTTCTGGGAATCCCGTAAAGCTCAGCCATGAGCATAAGGTTTCTCCAGACGGAAAGGTCGAGATATACGTTAGCCTGCTCGGGAACCACCGCAATATGCTCTCTTGAGAGGATTGATTCTTTCCTTATATCGTGTCCCTGAATCGTGGCGGAACCGCTGGTCGGCTCGATAACTCCGGTCAGCATTCGGACGGTAGTCGTCTTGCCGGCGCCGTTGGGACCCAGAAACCCGAAGATCTCCCCTCTGGCAACCTGAAAATCGATACCGTCAACAGCTGTCAGATCCCCGAACCTCATCGTAAGGCCGTTCACTCTGATGACAGGTTTCATCTCAGCCGCTTTATCAATCATTGATCTGTTCTCTCCAGTCTCTCCAGGGTAATTCAAAGTGATACAGGAAATTCACGGTTCTGAAACCTCTCAAGCCGGAGTTCTGATACAGATTCCCGAATTCTCAAGCAATCATATTCAAATATTTCTATGGAGTAAACAATACAACCCTATAATCTTCCTTTCCAGCTTGCTGAAGAGCCTTGTCGTTGAACAGCTAAAACTGGAAAAGAACATGATGAATCCCTTGACATTCCACACTGCTGTAATTACAATGTAGATACAAGTTGAGTTAAAGGAGTTGAATTATGAGGGCACATATAATAAAAATCGGTAATTCCAAAGGCATCCGTATTCCAAAACCTATACTTGAGCAAACAGGAATAATGGAAGATGTTGAGCTAGAGGTAGAGAATAATCATATTATTATCCGCCCTGCTTCAAATCCAAGAGTCGGCTGGGATATTGCCTTTAAAACTATGTCCGAAACTGATGATGACAAACTAATGCTGGTAGCCGAAGATGTCTCACATTCCTGGGATGACGAAGAATGGCAATGGTAGTCGATCGATTCGATGTGTATTTGATTAATCTTAATCCTACTGTTGGATTTGAAATTCAGAAAACAAGGCCCTGTTTGATTATTTCACCTGATGAAATGAATAGACATATCCGCACTGTAATTGTTGCCCCTTTAACCACCGCTGGCAGGAACTATCCTACAAGGGTATCCTGCGAATTTCAAAAGAAAAAGGGGCAAATAGTGCTAGATCAGATACGAACGATAGATAAAGCAAGACTTATTAAGAAGCTTGGTTTTATTAATCCAGAAACTCAGTTGGAGGTTATTTCTGTCTTACAGAGGCTATTCGCGTTCTAAGGTCATCCCCAGCGAGAGTACTGATTTCTGATCGCCCGGCTTCAGGGGGCAGGTGTGTCCTTATGTGGCGGATATCGAGGGATTGTAGATTGCTCATTTCATTGACGGTGAGTGGTTTCGGGCAGTATGCTCAGTTTCGGGCGGCGTAATGGTGACATCCGGGAGCGGATGAGCTGTTTTGGGAACAGCTAATGGGATTGCGGATAATCCACTTTCCTACTATTTCCACCTCCAATCTACTCCAGCCATTAATCTGTGTCACTTCAATTGTCAGCCCGAATGGAGTGATCTGAAGAGGACTTCCCCTGGCAGTCACTATGATTTAAGTTGTATTTAATTGTTAGTTTGAGTAACATTTTTTGAAAGGAAATAGTCATGAGACATAAACTGACTCTACTTTTCATACTCCTTTTGATATCTGGAGCCGCACAGGCACAGTTCTCGATCCCGTCGATACCGGATATTCCGGTTGGCCTTCCTGACCTCGGAGGACTTCTTGAACAGGAACCGGTGATTACAACAGGGCTGGATGATGCCGTTTTTGAATGTCCTGAAATGGACGGCTTTGAACCGGAGTTCTTTACTCCTCTGTACGATATGCCGGTTAATTCAGATGGATGGATCTTTCTTCTCCCAGGAGCTTATGGACTCGAAGCAAGAAGCTATTGCCTTCATGCAGGCTCTTACGTTTCCGATACCGGAGGCAACGGATACATTTACGCGCCTCTGGAAGGAAGCAGAAGTGTTATTATTCAGGCGATCCTGGATCGCTCATCCTGTCATGGTGAAATTTCTCAGTATGATGTTCAATCACTTATCTGGGCAATCCTCGCAAGATGCAAGCTCTCTGAAATGAATGATAATATGCAGAGAACCGCATTGATTCTGCTTACTCCCGAGGAAATCTTTGAGATCAACGGCGGGGCGCTGGAACTTATTCCGGACGATATAATGGATGATCTGTTCGGAGACATCACCGGACCGGTCAGGTCCGTACTGGAAGCTGAAGCCGGAATAAGAAACACTCTTTCCAGAGCTGAATCCTCATACGAGGAACTGGAGAATATCGCGATCATCCATGGTGATCCTCCCGAAGAGTACAATGAGAAGGACATCCCTGAAGGCAGATGGTCCTGGCATCCAAACGGTTACTACATCCGATACTTCCCGAGTGGATACAGTCATACCCGGATAGAACTCTGGGTACCTGAGGATGAAAACACTGAACTATCATACGGGAATACTCTCACCAAGGCTGGCGGTGCTGGACTGCGAAAGGATCTGCCCTGGCTCAAGGACTGCCCGGTTCCGCCACCACCACCGTCACCGTACAGATCACGTACTCTGCGCTGGTTCAAGCCGCCTATAGGTGTAGCACAGCCCGGAAACTCAGTAAGGCAGAGGCTTGGAATAGCAACCGGTAAGTCACCCGAACAGGTCGACGAAGAAATTGAAAGAATCAGAAGTGGAATGGACAAATTCTCATCGGTAGCAGGTTTTTCGATAGATATTGATAGCTTTATAGACTTTGGATCCGGGATAACAGGCTGGGTCTTCGACAGTATACTGGACATGATAATCGACAAATGGAGTGACTGCATCAAGGCCCTCGGGATGGATCCTCCAAGATCTGATTATACCGAATACTCAATTCCAATAGTTACCCATGTTGATTCTATCATTCCGGGTAACGGTCTTTCAACTCAAAAAGCTGCCGCGCTCAACTCCTTCGCTGAAGCCGCCATGGGGCTCATTGCGGTTATGGATGCTGCGCAGATATCCCTCGACCGGATGGGCGGCGCGCTTAATGACAACGATGAATTCTGGGCAGTTGAACAGGCGTTGTGCTACATTTACTATAAGGATCTTTCCGGTGTATTCATGGAAATAGCAGCTGACAGATTCGACTGTCTTCTCGATGTTTGCCGTTCGGAAGGATTGCAGGACACACATATAACTGTTGCCATGGCTTCGGCATATCTGAATAACCTCGAGGAAAACGGATTTTCCACTGAAGCAATTGAAGCAGCAAACTACTTGGGGATGACAGATGAACAGATTCAGAATCGCCTCGAGATCAGGCTTTCTTTCACTCCGGAGGAACTGGAGGGCAGCCTGTTCGAAGCCACTGATAACTGCATTTCATTCATGCATGAATGCGGATCACAGTGGCAGCGGATGCCGGATATCTACCCCTACTGGACTGAGAATGTAGAATACCCGCAATACGCTGATTAATGAATCTCTGATTACAACGGAGGAATATTTTCATAGCTCTGAATAGAGGGCTTGATTATCAAAACAATACAACATGAAGAGTGCTTATACAATAATTATGTAAGCAGCTTTTTGCGGCTGCCCTAAGTGTTTCAGGGATATATCTGCCCGGTCATGGAGCGGTACTGTACGGCTTCGGCAATATGCGCAGGCTTTATATCGGGAGAGCCAGCCAGGTCAGCGACGGTTCTTGAAACCTTGACTATCCGATCGTATGCCCTTGCCGAGAAACCGTAGAGTTCCATCGCGGATTTCAGGAGTTTACTGACTTCATCGTTCAGACGGCAGTATTTCCTGACCAGCGGGGAATTCATGCCGGCATTGCAGTAGAGTCCTCTGACACCGCTGAACCTTTCCTCCTGGCACTTTCTCGTCCTTACTACCCTCTTTCTTATATCAAAGGAAGAGTCTCCGGTGGGCAGATTTGACGAAAGGTCGCGATACTTCACCGGAGCAACATCGACATGGATATCGATCCTGTCCATTAGAGGCCCTGATATCCTGTTCAGATATCTCTGTATCTGGGGGCCGGTGCAGTTGCAGGAATGCCCCGGATCGGTGAAATACCCGCAGGGACAGGGGTTCATCGCCGCGGCGAGTGTAAAATTCGCAGGAAATGTCATGCTCATTGATGCCCTTGTGATCGTTACGGTGCCATCCTCAAGAGGCTGCCTGAGAACTTCAAGAACGTTCCTTCTGAATTCAGGCAGTTCATCAAGAAAGAGAACTCCGTTATGGGCAAGACTGACCTCACCCGGCCCGGGTATTACACCGCCTCCGATCAGTCCCGCGTCCGAGACGGTATGGTGCGGCGAACGGAAAGGTCGGATATTGAGCAGAGCGTTTCCGACTCCCAGCAGTCCGGCAACGCTGTGGATCTTGGTGGTTTCAATCGCTTCCTCCGGAAGCAGCGGAGGAAGAATAGAGGAAAGCCTTTTCGCAAGCATGGTTTTCCCGGATCCGGGGGGGCCTATCATCAGTATGTTGTGCCCGCCCGCGGCCGCCACTTCGAGAGCCCTCTTTGCGAACTCCTGCCCCCTTACATCCCTGAAATCAGGTTCATGCTTCCTGCCGGGTTCTGCAGGTGCAGATATGTACCTGGCAGGCTCTATGGTAACTTTATTAAGCAGAAAGTCAATCACATTTCCCAGACTTTCAGCCGGATAGACATTCTGCCCCGCCGCAACCGCGGCCTCGCCGGAATTGGAGACTGGAACTACAAACCCTGTATGCTTTTCCCTCCTTGCACGGTCAGCCATGGAGAGAACCCCGCGAACCGGTCGAAGAGCGCCGTCAAGAGCAAGCTCCCCGATGAAGTAAAGACCCTCAATGGATTCCCTCGGGATAATTCCGGACGCCGCAAGAATGCTTACCGCAATGGGCAGGTCGAACCCGGGGCCTTCCTTTTTTCTGCCGGCGGGCGCCATGTTGATGGTTATCTTCTTCCCCGGAAGCTTGAAACCCAGATTGGTTATGGCCGATCTGATGCGCTCGCGTGATTCACGTACGGCGTTGTCCGGAAGGCCTACAATGGTAAAAGTAGGAAGCCCCAGGGACATGTCGGCTTCGATCTCCACAGGATAGGAGTCTATTCCGTACACAGCAAGGCTTCTGGTGTGTGCAAGCATATAACTCCCCCTGCTCCTCTTCCAAGTAACTTAAATCAGGTTACTCTTAGTCATGCGGGCTCGCGCAACGGGCTGAGACGCTATTAAGAGTTTACGCATTACAGAGAAAGAGTTCAAGCCCCGAGACTGCTCTAGTACATCGTCAGTATTATATAGACGGGTCTGCAGGCTATCTTACAGCAATAAATATCTCAAACAGAGATCCAATCACTTCAGCGTAATTTCCAGTAGCAATTCAGAGAATCAGCCTTTCGCTATTTAAAGTAACAGCAGCAAGGGCATTGACTTGTGTCTCTTTTTTTTGTATAGTAAACTATGGATGTCCATAGATTGCAGAAAGGAGATAATAATGGGTTACCCGACCAAGATTCAGTTGATTTCCCGAAAAAAGGGAAACCAGTGGTATGTGAATTTTCCTAATGCCCTCGCTGAAGCCATGAACTTCACGAAAGGAGAAACTGTTGAGTGGGAAGTTGAGTCACTTACCGTTTTGAAAATGAGCCGCCGGATAAAGAAGAAAGGAGGAGAAGAATGAAGAAATACATCGTTCGATTAAGTGTTGAAGAACGACAAAACCTTATTGATTTGGTTAGAAAAGGTAAAGTCGCTGCCTATAAGCGCCGGGGTGCTCAAATACTTCTTAAGGCTGATATAGGCAAAGACGGTCCGGGTTTGAAGGATGAACAGATTGTTCAGGCACTTGGGGTAAGTGTCAGAACAGTGGAAAGACTTCGGGAACGTCTTTGCAGACTGGGATTTGAAAAATGCCTGTTACGTGCCAAGGGCAAAGCGCGTAGGCGCAAGCTTGATGGAGTACAGGAAGCTCAGCTGATTACACTGGTTTGCTCAAGCCCCCCCGAAGGCTCGGCACGCTGGACACTGCGAATGCTCGCGGATAAAATGGTTGAACTCGACTATGTCGACGAGCTTTCGTACGAAACTGTTCGTCAGGTTCTAAAAAAAACGAAACTAAGCCCTGGCAGAAAAAAGAGTGGTGCATCCCTCCCTTAGAGAATGCCGCTTTTGTTTGCGCTATGGAAAATGTTCTTGAGATTTATCATCGACCTTTTGATCCGGATTATCCAGTAGTCTGTATGGATGAGAGCAGCAAGCAAATGCTCAAAGAGGTTCGACGACCAATTCCTGCGCGTCCCGGGAGACCTGAGCGGTTTGATACAGAATATGAACGTAATGGAACCAGCAACATATTCATGTTTTTTGAACCATTGGCTGCCAAACGCTATGTGGATATAACAGATACCAGAAAGGCTCTTGATTGGGCTTTCCAAATCAAGGATCTGGCGGATAATAAATATCCTGACGTTAAAAAGATCATTTTGGTCATGGACAATTTGAATACACATAACGGCGCATCACTTTACAAAGCCTTTCCCCCTGAAAAAGCTCGCCGTATACTTGATAGAATTGAATTCCACTACTACACCCCAAAACACGGCAGCTGGCTGAACATGGCTGAAATAGAACTGAGTGTTCTCGGGAAGCAATGCCTGAACAGAAGGATACCTGATCAAGAGACATTCAAAAAAGAAGTTGCTGCCTGGCAAGAGAAACGTAATTCTATAGCGGGACCAATGAACTGGAGGTTCACAACCAAGGATGCCAGGATTAAACTTAAGAAGTTATACCCGACAATATAACCATGACATGGTACTACCCTTGCCAGGAACTTCGATGTTTCAGATCCCCTGGAATGGATAGCACGTATAACAGCGCACATACCAAAGAAGGGTGCAAAACAGGTCATCTATTACGGGGCGTACAGCCAGGCATGGCGTGGCCGTGAACGCCGCCAGGGCATTTTACCAAAAGCACCAACCGAAGATGAACCCGCTTCGATGAAAGACCGTTCCTCATTCTCCAGACGCAGAAGACAGCTATGGGCTGTACTTCTGAAAAAGGTCCGGGATGTCGATACTCTGAAGTGTCCGAAGCGCGGAGGACAGATGAAGGTCATCTCCTTCATAGAACAGCCGGTTGTCATAAGGCGTATCCTTAAACATCTTGATCTCTGGAAAGATCCCAGGCCGCCGCCCGAGCCGCTGGAACTTGTCTGCGAGCCGTGCGCGGACTATGTCCTCCCATGGCAGGATGATGTTCCTGAGATAGAGGTTGGTTAGGAACAAAGCTATCGGGCTTCATAGGTGAGGTTTATCCCAATGCGGGGGTTTCACGGAGATAAGAGGGTTTCTTCATTGACAGCGGAGGAGTTTGAGTAGTATGGTCAGTTTCAGGCAGGAATCGGAGGTTTATTGGGACAAATAGCCCGTTTTGGAAGCAGAGAACTGGATGGTGGAAAATCCAGTTTCCTATTGCTACAATTGAGGAGGTGAT
>WTBT01000052.1 GCA_013138965.1 Candidatus Aegiribacteria sp. | reverse complement strand
GTTGTGAGGAGGGATTAGAGGAGAGATGTCAATACTTATTCAAGTTGACATTCACTCATAGAACGAAAAACAGTGCTTTGAGCGTGGTGTCGTTAAAAGTGTCGTTAAAAGCCCCGTCTCCCGGAAGGGGGGCGGGGTTCTCCATACCGGTCATACTTTACGACGCTGAGACGGGAAATGAACTTCTCTCCTGGGATCTGACACTTGGTAATATCCTCATCCACAGATAAGAGATATCTCGCATGGCTGGAGGAGGTAGAGCAGGAGTTGTGCTCGATCAGTATGCACCCCTTCCCTTGAATATTATCGCGATTGTTCTGAGCAGAATAGTGAAATCAAGCATCAGAGACTGGTTCCTAATATAGTAGTAATCATATTCCAGATTGTCATGAAGGGGAAGCTCCTTTCTGCCCATGATCTGCCACATGCCTGTAAGCCCGGGCTTAACATCCAGTCTGTGTCTCTGCCAGCTGGTATACTTGTCTACTATGAAAGGCATTTCAGGTCTCGGCCCCACCAGGCTCATATCACCCTGCAGAATGTTGAAGAGCTGAGGAAGTTCGTCCAGGCTTGTTCTTCTAAGAAACCTTCCAATGCCCGTAACTCTGGAATCAATCATCGAGATGGGAGCTACTTCGTACTCATCGGATTCAGGTTTCATTGTCCTGAACTTGTAAAGTGTAAACTCTTTTCCCCTGAGTCCCACCCTCTTCTGGCTGAAAACAGGTGAGCCGTTCTTTCTTATAAGCTGTAGAAGATAAATCACTGACATCAGTGGAAAAAGAACCAGCAGGAGTACCGAAGATATTGCTACATCCATGAATCTTTTAGTTATTCTGTGCAGCGCTCCCGGTTCCCCGTACCCTATTTCAACAATAGGCAGCTTTGCCAGGTCATCGACGTCGGTTACTCCCAACGCGATCTCGAACAGATCTGTTACAAGCCTGTAATGAACCTCTGTATTCTCTACAAGAGAAATAATTTCCAGTATCCTGGATCTGTCAAGTTCAGGCGCCGCGAAGAAAACTTCATCCACGTTCAACCTGCTGATCGTCTCGACAATATCATCCAGCGAAGAGACAATTTCTACATCTTCGAACAACGCTTTTTCATTCGTGGTTGAGGTGACTACCCCGGCTAATTCGGGAGCTTTCCCGGGAAGCCTCCTCAGAGCCGTAATAACCCTTGCCGCCACCTCTCCGGTTCCTACTATAAGAATCCTCGGAGCTTCCCTTACCGGAGCAATCACATGCGCTATCTTCCTTGCCAGGTACCTTGATAATGCAATTCCCGGTATGGAGATTCCTATGAACATGAAAAGGATTAACCTTGAATACTCCATCCTCACCAGATAACTTACAGCCATCAGGGCAACCAGAAGGTATATAAAAGCCTTCAGAAGCTGCTGCAGCTCGCCCATACTTCCAAGGTGTCTTTTCGGCCTGTAAAGTCCTGCTCTGGCAAAGGAAAATATCCAGAGAACGGCAACTAATGGCAGAGCCAGCAGATACAGGTTCAATTGATGATGGAATTCCGGCAGGTTACCTGCGAATATCAGTGTTCTGAGCACCCATGTAAGCATGAATACAAACGGAATAGTTATTATGTCAGCTGCGATGAGAAGAATCATCAGTATGCGGTCAGCTCGTCTTACAGGCGCTAATTTCATTAATTCACCTCTTCAGGGGCAAATATACCCCTGCACAGACCAGAGAAAAGAGCGCAGCCTCTCCAGAACGCGAAAATCGGAACCAGCAGCACAAGTGATCTATCCCTCCTGAACGCAGTCAGAACAAGCGGGACCGTGGAGAGTATGAAGAGACCCGCCCACAAAGCAAGTGGAAGAGGGTCAGCAAATAACAGCAGTAATGCAGGCGCCAGAAGGGGGCAGAGAATTATCTGCAACTTCATGCATAAGGGAGTATATGTATCAGTTCCGGCTTTGCGGGGATAGCGCCTGACTATCTTCATCCTCCACCTCCCCCTCGAGAACTTCATGCGGAAGTATGCCCTCCAGGTCTCCCGGTGTCTGTGGGACACTTTCGCTTCAGGCGCGAAACGAAGTAGATATCCTTCTCCCGCCATTCTGCAGGAAAGGTCTATATCTTCATGATCAGGGAACGGAAAGGATTCATCGAACCCTCCCGTGCTCTCAAGGACACTGCGCCTGTATCCTGCTGAATAGGTATCTACAATATCGATGGTTTCGTGCTTTGAAAGCAGCTTATACCGTTCATCGAACTCTATCTGAGCCAGCCTCTGGATGATTCTTGTGCCGCCCTCGGAATAGACACCCTTCACCGCGTCAGACCCGCTGTTGAGAGCCATGACCATCCGCTCAACCCAGTCCGGATATGGAATGCAGTCGGAATCGGTAAACAGCACGGGATCACCGGTAGAGGCCCTCCATCCTCTGTTCCTTGCTCCTGCAGGACCCGAGTGCCTGCCTTCAACTACTCTGTCAGCTCTGGCTGCGACCTTCTCCGGAAGGTGATCCCCCCCGTCAAGGGATACCACGATCTCCAGCGTGTCCCTTGCGGTTTGCCCGTTGAGGGCTTCAAGGCATTTCTCAAGATCTTCGGTGTCATTGTACGACGCTACGATTACACTGACGATTTCAGGAAGAATTGCCATCATCTCCGCCTTGAATTTCTGAAAAGATACTTTCTGAAAGTCGAGAATGCCCGGAATGTCCTTCTCCGTTCATCGCCGTCGACAAGACTCCTCCAGAGTTTTCTGATGATGTAAAGGGGTCTCAGATAAAACCTTCGCCTTGCATAGTCACAAAAGTCCACCAGTTCTGCGGAAGAAAGGTTTTCAGTTCTTATTACGCAGCTGTGCAGCCCCTCTTCGGTCAGCCAGTCTCTCCATCTTTCGGCAAGCAGATTATTCGATTCACGTGCCTGCATGTACGCTTCAGTACCCGGATAGACCATCATCGGATAGAATTGAGCCGTATCAGGGTTGATTTTAAGAGCAAGCTCGAGTGTTTCCCGCATGGTATCACTATCCTCGCCCTGAGTACCCACCATGAAACACCCGTGAACCAGTATTCCTGCTTTCCTGGCGTTTTCAGCGAATTTCAGAGACATCTCAACCGTGATTCCCTTGCGCATATTACTGAGCATCCTGTTACTGCCGCTTTCAAAACCAACGCATACCGTACGCAGCCCGGCCTTCCTGCAGAGCCTCAGGGTATCGAGGTCAACATCCACCCTCATATTGGATGTCCATGAAACGGATACCCCGTTCTCGATGAACGATTCGGCAAGTTCCCTGAGACGCCCCCTGTCAACTGATATGGTATCATCCTCGAAAAAGACCGCTCTTACCTTCGGCATGTTATTCTGAATCCAGAGCATTTCAGCCGTTATGTTCTGAACCGATCTTCTCCTGAACTTTCTTCCCTGCAAAGTCTGAGGGAATACACAGAAGGTACAGCCATGTGGACAGCCTCTGCCCCCCATAATCATTACCTGGGGGTAGAGGGCATTGGGATTGTTATACCTGTAGATATCAAGATGCTTCGAGTAGGTGCTGCTGACATAAGGCAGGGAATCAAGGTCACTCACTCTTTCCGCATCACCTGTGAACATTGACCCACCGTTCGCCTGTCTCAGATAGAGCCCCTTAACCCCGGCAGGATCTTTCCCATTTTCGATCGCCTCAGCCAATCCTGTAAGGGGATTCTCGTATTCACCAGCGACAATACCAGAGAACCTGTCACCCATCTTAAGAGTATCATCCGGAAGCGCGGACGGGTGTGTCCCCACAAGTACGACGAATCGTCTTTCCATCGCGATGGTATCCGCGAAATGCACGTCGGATTCAATGGACGGAGTAGAAGTCTCCACTATGACAAGACCGGGATCGAAACGGTTGATCCGGTCAAGTGTCTGGTCTGTATCCAGGCCGTCTGCGGGTGCATCCAGCAGATCAACTTCATGACCTGATTTTTCCAGAGCTCCAGTCGCGTATGCAAGCCATATCGGGTAATAGAGTGTACCGCTCTTCGTAACAGCGGGACTTCTCTGTCCCCGGCTGTACCCTGTTATGAAAGGCGGATTAACTGCCGTAATTCTCATTTATTACTTTCTGCAGAGTGAACCAGACCTCTTCTGTCTCAATAGCATCCATACATATGGCCCGGCCGCGAATGCAACCTGGAAAAAGGCTGTTCGAGTAACATGGCGAGCAATCCACAATTCCCCGGATGGGATTGACAAGTCCTTCAGTAAACAGCGTTTCGGGGGATGAGGGACCGAAAAGCACTACTGACGGAATTCCCCTTGCCGCCGCAAGATGCGCGGTTCCGCTGTCAGCGCCAAGAAACCCGTAACATCTGCTAAGTAGCGCGGCTGTCTGCCCCCATGTTGTTTTTCCCGTCATATCAAGGACAGCAGTCCTGCACTGCTTTTTCATCTCTTCAGCAGCCTCCGCGTCATCACTTCCTCCCAGGAGAATAATATTGAATCCAGCCGCCGAAAGCCTGTCAGCGATTATAGCATACCTCTCCGGAAACCATCTCTTCTCAAGTACGGTATCCCTTGGATTTTTCCCTCCCCCCGGAGCAATCGCGAAAACAGGTCCGTTAAGATGCAGGTTTGAAGCCCACTCCATTTCCGTTTCTCTTACCGGGAATACAGGCCGCCAGTTTTCAGGGGTTACACCAGCTGTTTTCGAGTATGAATATCCTGCATAATCGGTTTCAATCATCGGGAAAACTTTCTCCCATTTACCCAGTGGTTCTCCCCCCGAGGACCTTACAGGTGAACCCGTAAGAAACCTTACCCACCTTCTTACGTCGGGTGAGCCCTGAAATACAAAGGATTCCTTCACACTTTTCAGGATTCTTCTATTCCTGATGCTCCAGCGTACAAGGCTCAGAAATCCACTCGCACCTGATGAAGGAGGTATTGGAGCAACAAATACTCTCTTTATTTCGGGGAACCTCTCCCATACTGCGGCCGCGGAATAACCTGTTAGAACCCAGTATTCGGCTTCTCTGCTCCCTATAAGCTCCCGGACAGCCGGAGTACAGAGCAGCGCATCACCGAACGCATGCGTCTTAACGATAAGAACGGGAGAACTAGCCTGCATTTTTCAGTTCTTTCCAGGCAAGATACCTCTGCAGGGAGTATCTGATGGCGTACAGGGCAAGGATGGCCATGAGAAAATCGATAGCTATTCTGTGGGGAGTTCCCGAAGCGGTAAGAAGGTGCATAAGTGAATATCCTGATACAAGCGTGGCAAGGAAAAACCCTTCCGTGCCATTTTCAAAGGCACATCTTACAGCGCCCCCCCACAGGAAGAAGAGAACCCAGAAAAGTGCCAGCAAGCCCGCAATAGTATAGAGCGGAGAGAATGAGTTCAGCGGGAAGGGTTTAAAGAATTCCACAAATCGGAGGGATATCAGCCTCAGTGTCAGCACGGGATTCTTGAGCATGAAGCGGATATTCCTTTCATACAGGATTTCGTCCCTTACCCACTCCGGCTCATCCCTGAATTCCGGAAACTCCACGAGTTCCGGGGAGTTGAGCCTGTCTATATAGTCCTCCCTCAAATCGCTGTAGAGCAGCAGCGCTCCCTCCACTTCATTTTCGAAATGATCTGTGAATATTCGTCCGTTGTACTCCCATAGATTCACGCCGCCCTGTACCGGCATGATACGGAATGTTCCGGATATCTCCCTGTTCCGTAATCCCCATGGAAGCATGAGCAGGGAAAACACCACCAGGATAACAACTGCTGAAATGAAACCCCTGATGGAGAACCACCGGTCTTCTCCCTCTGTTTCATACGCGCCTTTGAATTTACCCGTGATCCTATTCAAAGCAGGTGTGAAAGGCAGTATAAGTAAAAGCCAGGCCATTATTGGCAGTGCGGCGGGACGCACATAGAAAGCAGCCGCCCAGACTATTCCGGCCATGAACGCGTTCAACAGGAATCTACCACCATCAAGGCTGCTTTTGAGTATCCTCAATGATAGAAGTATTCCCAGAAGAAAGAAAAGTGAGAAGAGTGCCTGTGTTGCTGGTATGGCTTCGTAGTAGAGTTCAAAAGGATTAAGCGCGAAGAAAAGTCCCGCAAAGAACAGGTATCGACCTGAAAGGAATCTTCCCGCGATTTTCAAACCGATAAACACGGTAATAAGCCCGAGAATCAGCTGAACACCGCGTACAGCAAGGTAATTAGAGATTCCGAACACTGCGAAGATCCCCGCCATGAAGAATGCGTATCCAGGCACGAGAAATAATGTCGGCTGTTCAGGCATCAATCCTCCATAATAACCGTCCACCCTCCTGTAAAACTCAAAGGACTTGCGGAACATTGGCGAAGCATCTTCTTCTCCGCGTGGATGCAGCATGCTTTCGGAAAGCATGAAGCCTTTTCCACTCAGAATATTCTGCGCAAGATCGGCCTGTACTCTGCCTTCTCCTATCATGAAAACACCCTGCGAAGCCGCACCGAATACGAGTATTCGCGCAACAAGGGCAATCAGTAGAATCCTTCTTACAAGTGTTTTCTCAACCATTCGGCAAACCATTCCGACCGCATCAGCTCCAGCTCATCGGTCTGCGTTGATGCCCATACAGGGCTCGTTGCGGGGTGCATAACCAGTTCGGCAACACCATCACATTCAATACTTCCATCGATGCTCTCGAGATAATCCCTGCAAACATTACCGCTTCTTGAAAATCCCAGCATCAGGTCCGGGGTTGAAATACCCCGTTCAACAGCTGATTTCAGCAGCCTTCTCCCAAGCCGATCAAGAATGAAGCACGAGGGGCTGTGCCACCTTTCAGGAAGTACTGCTCCCCGCACTGCTCCTATTCCGTACTCTCCGGCAAGGTCAAGAATGACCTCCCTCAACCCGGCGGCGTTGTGGATGTGCTGGTGGCTGTCCAACCTTGTGACCGTAAGTCCTGTTGAAAGAACTTTCTCTATCTGGCTCCGCCATTCATTTCTGACTTTTTCAGCGTATTTCGCGCCCTTTCTGAACCATGCGAAATGTGAACCCGGAAAACCATCCTCAACAAGAAAGGGAGGTTGCACACAGTTAAGATGTACTGATACAGCAACATCATAACTTCGTCCCAGTTCAACCGCTCCGGGCAATTCGGGGCCAGTGGCCATAATGCTAAGGCAGTGAATCACACCGCTATGCAGAAGCATTTCAACTCCACTGTTTATGCCTGCAGCCATTCCAAGATCATCTACGGTTACAAAGACCTTCATTTATCCTGGATTTCCCTTCCAGCCTTTCCTGAACCCGCCCCCTTCTCTCCCCATCCTGCTCTTCGGCCCATAAAGAGTGATGTCAGCACGATAATGGAATACCTGTATTTCAGGAGCAGCTTCATTCCTGTATCCAGACCGCTTCAGAAAGTTTTAGAGGCGGATCCTTCCTCTCCTCTATAAGCGATATAGGATAAAAGAACTCCTGCCAGTGATAGTTCATGTTTGCTGCAGGATCGGTAAGCGCAAGCCCCAGAAGATAGGTTCCCGGTTCCGCGATAGAAAGATCGATCTCGATCCTGGAGTTGACCGATCCCCGGAAACTCAACAGGGGCTGGTTCATCTCAAGATTATTCGATCCTATAATCGTCTCTCCGTCTGTCCTGTGTATCGAAAAGCCGAATACCACATTACCGACAACGGAAGAAAGTCGACTCTTTATAACGGTATCAACTACGATCCTCTCTCCCCTTCGAAACGCGCTGGCGGGAGCACCGTCCGCATTCCTGAGGATGACCGAATCGAACCATATTTCCCTTGTGCCCCATTCCTTCGGGGTTGCAGTTGTAGAAATGTGCTTCTTCTGCACGTTTTGCAGATATCCCGATAGAACATCCTCCACATCACCGTCCATCTTTACCCTGCCTTCGTGCAGCCAGATAACCCTTCTGGAGAGTTTTGAAACCGCTTCAAGATCATGGGAGACGAAGATAATAGTCCTGCCTTTTTCTCTGAAATCCCATATGCGCTCGTAGCATCTGTTCTGGAATCCCGCATCACCTACAGCCAGGACTTCATCAATAAGCAGTATATCAGGATCCACAGCAGTTGCCAGGCTGAAACCGAGCCTCATGAACATGCCGTTGGAATAGTATTTGACAGGAGTATCCATGAAACGCTCCAGCTGCGCGAAATCCGCTATTTCAGGAACCAGCTTTTTCATTTCATTCCTGTTAAGGCCGAGCAAAGCGCCGTTAAGCATCAGATTTTCTTCCCCGGTAAGGTCCGGATGGAAACCAACCCCCAGATCAAGAAGGGAAGCGATTCTACCCGCCGAATTCGCAATTCCTGAAGTGGGTCTGTAAATGCCTGCAAGTATTTTGAGCGTGGTTGATTTCCCGGCTCCATTTGATCCGATTACCGCCACGGACTCGCCGGCTTCGATATCAATGCTCATATCATCGAGAGCCTTGAAGTTCTCAATCCTGGTTTTTCTATTGAAAAGGTTCAGCATTGTTTCCCTCAGTGTAACGGCCCGGTCGTGGTAAAGCCTGTAATACAGTGTAACATTCTTCATGCGGATTCCGCCGGGTTTCATGCAGGTGTCCTTTCAAGTGCCAGATGGCGTATAATTGCGAAGCAATTTGGTGCTTGACAGGACACTATAGCTCCTTCACAACCACAGGTTCGGCCTTTCTGAAAATGGCCATGCCTGCAAGCAGAAAAAGAATTGACCATGAACCCAGGGATATCCAGCACCACAAAGGCGGCCACGTTCCCAGATAGAAAATAGAGTGCATTATCTCCATGAAACCGGAGATGGGATTGAATTTCAGTATATGCAGCAGTCGCTGAGATTGGATGATATCAACACCTATGGAATCCAGCGGATATATAATGGGAGATGCGTAGAACCATGCAAGAAGCAGAATTTCTATGAACTGTCTTACATCTCTGTAGAAGACATTTCCTATGGAAAGGATCATCCCGATTCCAACCGTCATCATTGTCAGAAGAATAAGCGCGGGCAGTATTAGAATGATCGACAATCCAGGATAGTGACCGAAGGCGATCAGCAGAACCTCAAGAACCAGGAGGGCCAGGAGAAGGTGAACAAGGTTGGCCGCAACCTCGGCAGCCGGGAGCGCCATCCTTGGAAAATATATACTCCTTATCAGCCGGTGGTTATCAAGAAGGCTGGATGTGGTGGCGCTTAGGGATGATGAGAAGAAATTCCATGGCAGCAGCCCGGTCAGAAGAAAAAGTGAGAAGTGGGGTATCGCGCCGCCGAACCGCAGTATTCTTGTGAATACGAAATAGTAGACCACCATACTGAAAAGGGGTTTGAGAAGAAACCAGGCGAAGCCGAGTATTGACCTCTTGTACCTTACTTTGAGATCCTTCGCGACAAGGCTTTCCATTAGAAGGATCAGTCTTCCGGCACTCCATCTAGCCGGCATTTTTGCCACCATGAAAACTGAATCTGTTCTCTTCCCCGCGCAAAAGTCTTACGATATTCGATTTATGCCGCACTATAACCATAACGGCAACAAGACATATGATCATCTGGAGAGGCAGCTTGTCGGGCTCAAAGATGAAAACCGAAGGTATCACGGCCACTGCCGCGGATATTGACCCAAGAGAAATATATCTTGCAGTTGAAAGAACCAGTACGAACACGACAAGACCCGAAGCCAAAGTCAGGGGCGACAGAACCAGCAGTACGCCCAGAGTTGTAGCCACTCCCTTTCCGCCTTTGAATCCCAGCCAGGGGCTGAAAACATGACCGATAACCGCAAAGATGGCTGTCACTGCCAGTGCCCAATCTCCAGCGGGAGGTGCGATGCCTCTGATCCCGTGTTGCGCCGCGAGGACAGGAAGGGCTCCTTTCAGTGTATCCAGAAACAAACCGGTAAGACCGGCCCCTCTGCCGCATACCCTTAAGAGGTTTGTAGCGCCGGCGTTCCCCGAGCCCTGATTTCTGATATCAATTCCCCTGGATTTACCCAGAAGCCATGACCATGGTATCGAGCCTGAGAGAAATGCCGCGGCAGCATATAAAACATCCGGCCAGAGGCTCATATCAATGCTTTCTCTTTCTATAGATGATCTTCAGAGGAACCCCCTTCATACCGAGCCAGTTCCTGAGACTGTTTTCAATGTACCGTCGGTAGTTCTCCGGAATGTCCTCAGGACGATTTGAGAATATCAGGATTCTCGGAGGTTTCTGCCCGACCTGGGTAGCATAAAAAAGCTTGACAGATTTTCCTCTCGGTGAAGGCGGCTGAACCTCCTCAACGGCATCCTGTATCTTCCTGTTTATTTCGGAGGTTGACAGATCCATTTCTCGTATTCTCCCAATCTCGAAGACGGTGGGCAGTATTCGCCCCACACCTTCCCCCGTCAGGGCTGAGAAGAAAATGATCGGCATATTCTTCGCCTGGTTGAAACGCTGGATAATGGCTGCTACCCAGAGATCCTTATCTATCCCAAGGTCTATTTTGTTCACTCCGATAATGACACCCTTGCCCATCTCCCAGGCTTTTGCCGCGATTCTGATATCCTGCTGAACGGGGTACTCGGAAGCATCCATCAGAACAAGTACAACATCCCCCCTTGAAATGGATTTCCATGCTCTTACAGTGCTGTAGAATTCCACATCATCCATTTTACGGGATTTTCTGCGCAGCCCTGCCGTATCCACGATCCTTACCTCTTTATCGTGCCAGGCAACCATGGTATCGATGGAATCCCTCGTTGTTCCGGGCACATCCGTTACGATGTTTCTATCCTCCCGACACAACCTGTTGACAATCGAGCTTTTACCAACATTAGGCCTACCCACAACAGCCAGAGACAAGCCATCGTATTCAGTTTTCTCTGAGCTCGGAAGAACGGATATCACAGCGTCAAGCAGGTCACCTGAGCCATGACCGTGCAGTGCGCTTACCGGCCACGGTTCCCCAAGACCGAGACTGTAGAATTCCGGGACAAGATCCATTCTCGGGCTGTTATCAACCTTGTTAACCACAAGAAACGATGGCAGACCTGTTTTCCTTACCAGCTTCGCGGCCTCAATATCGAATGGATGGATACCGGAAGTCGCGTCAACCAGAAGAATTACCGCATCAGCTTCCTGAAGCGCCAGGTTTACCTGCCTTTCGATGCTTTCCTGGAAGGCATCTTCACTGCCGGGGTCAAGCCCTCCGGTGTCAATGATCAGGAAATCGTGCCCTGACCAGTGTGCCCAGGTCATCTTCCTGTCTCTCGTAACTCCAGGCTGATCATCGACTATCGCTACTCGACTGCCTGCCAGGCGGTTGAACAGTGTGGACTTTCCTACGTTGACTCTGCCTACTATCGCTACAGTCGGTACGCTGGACATTCTTTAACTCCATTCCGTAGATTGCCGGCAAGCAACAATTATACGTTTTGCAGACCTTATCAGGAAGTCTGCGATAATTCATAAATATAGAATCCGAAGACGGATTCCGGAAATTCATGATTCCCTCGAGACCCTTCCCAGAATAACTTCACTCCCCCTGAGTATTTGAACATGTTAGATTTAACTTTGCGGGCCGAAAAGACTGTCTGAAAGAACAGCTTCAGACCTTATATACCGGGAGACGCAATGCTTTTCAATGACGAGAACATCGAAGCCATTCAGCTGAAATCGCTACTGAGGATTACAAGAGCTATCAGCCGTGTCCGGAACCTTCATTCCCTTATCACTCTTCTCGCGTCGGAGACAAGCAAGGTACTGGATGTTGAGAGGTCAACGGTATTCCTGTACAGCAGAAAAACCGATGAACTCTGGTCATACGTCGCAGAGGGGGAAATGGAGGAGATACGGTTCAACGCCAGTCATGGTATAGCCGGTTCGGTATTCCGGAGCCAGAAGACGCTTATACTGCACGATGTCTCCAAAGATAACAGATTCAATAAAACCATCGACAGAACAACAGGCTTCATCACAAGGAACATGATTACGGCACCCATAATCAACCCCTCGGGGATCTGCATCGGCGTATTCCAGGTCATCAATAAGTGGGATGACAGTTTTACCGATAAGGATGCGGAGTTTCTGGAGATAGTATCCTCGGAAACTGCCGTAACCATAGAAAATGTCAGGCTTCTTGAAAGCCGCAAACGGATGTTCGATGGCCTTATAAAAGCTCTTACCGTCTCAATTGAGGCGAGGGATCCGCTTACAGCCGGACACAGTTTCGACGTTACTTTTCTATCCGGTAAGATAGCTGAATACATGAACATCGACAGCGATACAAGTGAAACGATCTATTACGCGGCCCTCCTGCACGACTACGGCAAGATTGCCGTTCCCGACAGTATACTCAAGAAACCCGGAACACTGTCTGAAGACGAGATTGCCCTATTCAGAAAACATGTGCAGCACACGAAGATCATCCTCTCTTCAATAGAATTCGAGGGAAAGCTTGAGCAGGTTCCAGTATTCGCTTCCCAGCACCACGAAAGGATTGACGGAAAAGGATATCCTGATGGCCTTAAGGGCGATGAGATATCGATCGGAGGCAGGATAATTGCCGTAGCCGACGTATTCGAGGCACTTACAGCGAAGAGACACTACCGGGAGCCCTATTCCATGAAGAAAACACTTAACCTCCTGATCAGTGGAATCGACACTCAGTTTGACGGGGAAGCCGTTCTGGCATTGAGGGATTACTTCATTGATATCGGAAAGGTGAAGGCGGAAGAAGTGCCCGTTGACTGAAGGCTTCTCTCCAGGCGGCAGGCTGATGAGAACTTTCAAGGTCGCCCTCATCGGCATGCTTGTAACGGCATCTTTATGGGGTGTTTCGAGGTTTGATTTCTTCGAGAACTTCGAACGCGGCACACTTGATCTGCGTTTCAGGCTATCTCCAACACCGAATGACGCTGACAGCAGCATAATCCTTGTGCTTCTTGACGGCGGCTCTATGGATATTCTCCCATGGCCTGTACCGAGACAGCTTTATTCCGATGTGCTAAGTATGCTTCAGGACTGGGGAGCCAGAGCGGTGGCATTCGATATTCTTTTTGATCTTGCATCCGTTTATTCAGCTGTCGAAGACAGCATCTTCGGTACAGTTGCATCCGTTGGAAATACCGCATTCGTAATGGCTCTGCTTCAGCGTGAGGGATCTGAGATACCGGATAACGCCATCTTAGATATCTCCATCGACTCGGCTGATCTCGACTCTGCCTGGTTCTGTACGCCGCCTACTCAGATGATAGCCAGAGGCGCCAGAATAATCGGAAGCACCAGCGACAGGCAGGATCCGGACGGTGTTTTCAGAAGCGTCCGACTTCTTACAGCAACGCCAGAGGGAATTGCCCCCTCGCTACCAGTGGCACTTGCCTGGCTTGCCCTTGAACGTCCCGATATCTCCGTACGCGATGATATATTTACTATTGGCGATAACACATTACGAACCTCGGATAATTGCAGGCTCCAGCTGAAATATCACGGTCCTGCAGGGACTTATACCAGCGTTCCCCTCGCCGATCTGACCGCCGCTTTGAATGCCCGGGCCACCGGACAACCCTGCCCTGTTGATACGACGATGTTCAACGGAGCCATCGTTCTTATCGGTTACGCTGCTCCTGCCCTGTACGATCTTAAACCAACACCATATTCACCCCAGTGCCCGGGTGTTGAAGTTCTGGCAACTGCTGTTGATAACATTATGAATGAATACTACATAAGAAGGTATTCATCCTGGATATCATTGCTGGCAGCACTGGCAATATCTCTTCTCGCAGCCTTCTTTCTCTCTGCGCTCGGTCGGATTCCTCTTGGGGCGCTTCTCGCGGCGCTACCGACTCTACTCTTTCTTCTGGTTTCTCTGTTGCTCTTCCGCAGCGGTATATGGCTTGAGACCGTATGGCCGGCTGCTTCAGGGATACTGACAATACTTGCGGGCGGCATTTTTCTCTTCAGTTCGGAGAACCGGAGAAAGCAGGAGATCAGGAACGCCTTTTCCCAGTACCTCTCACCGGACGTTGTAGCGCAGGTAACAGAGCATCCTGAAACGCTTGTTCTGGGAGGCGATAAGAGAAATATGACCGTCTTCTTCTCCGATATCCGGGGTTTCACGGGGATTTCGGAAAAGCTTTCACCTGAAGAACTCGTATCACTGATCAATAGTTACCTTACAACAATGACCGATATTATCCTCGAAACAGGAGGAACTGTTGATAAATTCGAAGGTGATGCCATAATCGCCTTCTGGGGCGCTCCCCTCCGGCTGGACGATCACGCTCTGCGGGCATGCTCCGCTGCCCTCAGGTGCCATGAAGCCCATACTGACATGAACCGTCAGCTGGCGCAGGAGGGATATTCCGAGTTATTCACAAGAATAGGCCTTTCAACCGGTGATATGGTTGTAGGGAACATGGGCTCATCAAAACGTTTCGACTACACTGTAATGGGAAGCACAGTCAATCTCGGCGCGAGGCTTGAGGGCGCAAACAAGGTTTACGGCACTTCAATTATGGTCCAGCAGGACACCTTTCGAAATGCTGAAAGTGAGTTCATTTTCCGTGAACTGGATACAATACGGGTCATCGGCCAGCAGGAACCCGTCACTGTGTACGAGCTTAAATGCCGGCGTCATGAACTGACTGATAAGCTTGAATCCACTTTGAGAGATTATTCGGAAGCCCTCGCGCATTATAGAAAAGGTGATTTCAAAGATGCGGAGCGTATTTTCTCAGGAGCCGGTGACCCGACATCCCTGATAATGGCGCAGAGATGCAGGAAAATAGCTGCCGAGTACGCTGATGATCCGGGAAAATGGGATGGAGTATTCAATCTCTTATCAAAATGATCTGACAATGTGGAAAATTCCCATTCCCGGCACGATGTCATCCAGGGCCACCAATGAGATGGACTTCTTCGTGACGGACTGAAAACACTTCAATACCCTTACCTGATAATCACCATATTACAGTGATCCCCGCACCCCCGACAGTCTTCGTGTAATCCTTTTCTGTATCGCTTGAATAACTGACATACTCTCCGGACAGATTCGCGGTAAGAAAATCGCAGATCGGAAAACCGCCGTTCAACACAACTCCCCTCTTCTTCTCATCATCTCCTGTTGTGTAATAACCACCTAGAGTCATGGAAAGGGAACTGGACGGGTACCATGTACCTCTCAGATCGCCCGTATACGTCCAGACAGGATTGCTTCCTATTCTTGTTCGTCTCGTGTAAACGCAGCCGGTTATAACCAGTGGAAAGTCCAGAGTAACCGTTTCTCTCAGTACTGCGCTCATAGAGCTGTAATCACTGCTTCCCGTTCCAGCTGAGTTGTCATAAATACTGAAAGCCGCTGCAGAATTAACATCCAGACCTGCAATATCTCTCCTGTAATTCGCTGAAACGGATATCATGGAGGTCTTGAAGCTGGTCATGGAACTATCCTGCAAGTCTGTATAGGATGGGGAGTAGCTTATATAAATCCTTGGGAAGCCTCTGAAAACAAATCCGGCCCGTACACCGTAGGTATTTGCTGTGGTGGTAAAGGATTTCGTATCCAGCAGGTTATCCGATTCCCACCTGTACCATACTCCCGCTGATATCTGCCTGTCCATGAAATACCTGTCCGCACCGGTTTCAATTGATATATCATCGTTCCTTAGGTACGGAGATCCCATACTTTCAAAACCGGGGCCCACACGCCTGAATGACGCCGACAGCATATTGTCCGAGAATCTCACTGAGGAGGAAAGATCAAGAGCCCAGCCGAAGCCCGAACTGATGTTAGCCCCTGAGAAATCCAGCAGCCATTGCGGAATATCGTCGGAATCAATTCCAGGGCTCCTGATGTCCCTTGTGAACATTGATCCCGCTATTTCCCCCTCAATGCGGAATCCTCCATCAAACATCACTGAACCGTAATCAAGGGATGCCACCCAGTTTTCGGACGGGGTAATCCTGAAAGTGCTGTCTTCAGTTATCGAGCCGTTCACATCCTTACCGTACAGCATACTCAAGTGCAGATGGCTTCCGTACGGGGATCCTGTACCTGCCTGTACAGCGTACAGGTTTCGTTCATACTCCCCGGGGTCATCACCGTCAGGCTCAAGTCCTCGCCTGTTTCTGCCTCCGGCAGCCGCAAAATAGAATCCACCGGGATTAAGCGCCAGATTTGCGCCTGATATGTACGCGGCATTCAGTGTGAAATTCGTGAAATAAGGGTTCGAAGCTCCTATTCCGATAGATGATATCCATGACAGAACCGATCCGCCGCGGGAAGATGAGGAGGGATGTGATGAGATATAGATTCTGTTCATGTTCTGTCTTTGCATATTCTCTTCCGACGATACGAACACACTTGCAACCACGGGGATACCGTGGATGGTAAGAACCGGATTGAATCTCCAGCGCCAGAACTGGTTCGGCAATTCAGACCATGCGTTGTTCATGGCGGAATACTGGGAAAAGAAAGATGTGCTTCCGGATATTTCAAAATCTCCTGCAGTTGATGAAGCAACAGTGAGTATCAGCAGTACAACCGGCAATCTCACTGTTCTATTTCCGCAGGATCGATGAAGCCGTTATTGAAAGAGTTTCTGCAGAATTGCGGCCACCCATCGCTCATGGGGCCTGCGCCCGATCCCTCCACAGCGTATATCCTGTGATCATCGCTTCCGAAATAAACAGTTCCATCAATACCGATTACCGGACTGGAACGGACAGTACCCAGCGTCTGGAATTTCCAGAGGCTGAATCCCGAGGGTGAGAAACAGTGAAGGCAACCATTGTCAGCACCGAAGAACATCGAGCCTGTAACATTCAGAGCTGGAGTCGATGTTATTACAGCTCCTGCGGGTATCACTCCGATTCTTCTGCCCGTCTCTTTTTCCAGAGCGTACACATTCCCGCTCCCGGTGCCGGCCCACACAGTGCCGTCTGAGGATACAACCGGTCCGGTGTACACCTGAGAAGGGAGTGTAGTACTCCATAACACTGCTCCATCGCGACTGAAACGGAATATTTGCCTGCCTGCGGCAGCGTAGATATTTTCTCCCGCAATCACCGGCCCGCCCGAGAAGCTCTCGTCCGCCCTGTAAGACCATAACTCTACAAGTCCATCTTCATTATCCTCCACCGCAAGGCACATATCATCGCACGTGAAATAGATTCTTTCAGTGGAATCCACCGAAGAGGGGAGGTAAATACAGTCACCTGTTCTGAGGGTATCAATGATATCTCCGTATATCCCATCGATTGAATAGAATATTCCTTCTATGGAACCTGCGTAGAGCCTTCCGGAAGGAAGAATTACAGGGCACGCGTCAACCGGCCCCGTCATACCGTTGTGCCATAAAAGAAAACCTGAGGGATCAACGCAGCAGATTCCGAAATCACCAGTAGCAAATATCCTTCCATCGGGACCTATTGCAGTCGAATATACCCCTCCGCCTGCGGGATACCTCCATAATTCGCTTCCCCCCTGATCCAGAGAATAGATGAAACCGTCAAGACTGCCGCAGATGATGCTTCCGTCCATTGCGATGGCCGGACTGCAAACGACTCTGTCACCGGTTTCAAAGCTCCAGATCTCTGAACCCTCTTCAAGGGATACACGCGGACTGACACAGGAAAATGACCAGACTTCGCTTTTACCGACGGAATTACCCGCGTAGAAACCTTCCACCTGCCAGGCGTAAATGTGCCCGAATTCAAAGAAGTCGGCGTATACGGGATAGACTATCTCTTCAATAAAAAGATCTTCGGCAAGGAACCGTGCCGGATTACCGGATATAGCGCCTTCTGGAGACTGTCCCTCCAGTATCTCGACTATCCTGATCGTGTACTCAGCGGTTCCGGGAGGCCAGGAAGGGAACCAGGTGAAAATAGGCAGAGGATCAGTGATCTCACTGTTATCCTGCGGATACTGAAGCCCGGGAGGTGAGTGGTTCCTTACATTATGGGTAAAACCACCTGACCCGATAAGACCTCCCCCCTCTTCGTAAACATAAAAGGCAACGGTATAGATGCCGTCCGGAAATCCCCCCATCAGGCTCACGCTTGCCTCGAAATTGCTGTCGTAGAATTCCGTGCGTATGGGCGACAGTTCCGCAGAACTCAGAATCAGAATTCCGGGAGGCAGCAGGAATACCCCGGTGCTCGCGTCCATCAGCAACCCTGCGCCGGCTGTTTCTATGGTTACAAACATATAGACAGAGAAGACTTCAGGCATAGTGTTATAAAGCCGCACCCTCCAGAGATCCTCCACATATAACTGGCCTGATGGCGGAGAGATTAATTCCACTTCAACAGGCAGCTGTGGGGGAGGCTGGGCGCAGCCCGGAGCGGCAACTTGCGGCATAGGTAACGCAGCTCTGTCAACCAGTAGTAAAACGGTTAAAACCAATGATAACATCCCTGACCCCCATTAATTATATATAACCATACAGTTGGCACGTCCATTGTCCCTGACCGGGCTTCAATCTGCCCTGCCCAAAGCTCTGGACAATAAACTGCGCTGTGCTTAAAATCTTTATGGAGGTATACGATGAAATTTCTGCTTATTCTGATGCTGGTTATCCTCTCCTTCGCAACGGCCGAGGATGCTGAGCCTCAGGTTGGAGATGAGGTTGCCATCTCTGTTCAGAACCAGTCAATCTACCCTATGCCGGCATTCTACGCATCGCCTGTAGTACCGGTAAACTACGGCACCATTGCCGCAATAGATGAAATAAATGGTGAATGGTACAGGATTACCACCTCTCTTGGGCAGATCGGATGGATACACCGCACTTCCGTTACAGGAGCCATCCAGGCAGCCTCGGGAGGTACATCCACATCAGGTAGTGTAACCTCGGACGAGATAATGCTCGCCGGTCGTGGATTCAGCCAGGCTATCGAAGAGTCCTATGCGGGGCAGCACCCAGAGCTGAATTTCTCCATGGTGGACAATATGCAAACATCCTGGACAGTCTCACCCCAGCAGCTCTACCAGTTCCTTGTCAACGGGAATCTTATCGAGGGAACCGCGAGCACAACTCCACCCGAGACTCCCTCGACTGAAGGGAGAACGAGAGGATGACATTCCTGAGTATTATCATTTCAACGCTTATGGCTTTCGGACTAGGAGATATTGTTGACATTCTTGAAAGCGATGAGGTTGAAAGCGCCCTTGATATAGCGGAATCTTTCCAACGCGCAAACAGAGAAATCACCGAGGTAGAGGAGTATTACATCGGCAGATCCGTTGCGGCAACTGTTCTGAACATGTACGTACCCCTTGAAGATCCTGCCATGCAGCGCTACGTCAATCTTGTGGGCCAGACAGTAGCCTGCAGTTCCCCCAAGCCTACCCTCTTTGGAGGATATCATTTTCTGGTGCTGGGCAGCAGCGAAATTAACGCGATCGCCTGCCCTGGAGGGCTTATCCTTATCTGCGTCGGATTGGTTGATATGGCATCCAACGAAGATGAGCTTGCGGCCATTCTTGCCCATGAAGTAGCGCATGTAACCATGCAGCATGGAATATCATCCATTGACCAGGCAAGATGGACTGAATTTGGTGCTCTGGTTGCCCAGGAATCCATGGAAAGATGGGGCAGCAGCGAGGTACAGAACGCTACGAACGACTACGGTGACCTTGTAGAGGATGTAGTTTCCAACATCATCACCAAAGGGTACAGCCGTGAGACCGAATACCAGGCGGACAGCCTGGCTGCCGTAATATGCGCTTCCGCGGGATACGCTCCCTCTGCCCTGGCTTCCGTTCTGGAAAGCATGAGCGCAATCGATTCAAGATCAGGTCCCGGTTTCTGGCAGACCCATCCATCACCCGAAGACAGGCTCACAGCAGTTAATACTGTAATAGCAGCGCTGCCACCGACACAGATTGATCCAGTCCGCACTGCCAGATTCAACGAGTACGCTTCAGGTTCCGCCACAACGGGAACCGGAGGAAGAGGCTCAGGCAGTACAGGCTCCTCAACCACACCATCTTCAAGGAGTTGATACCGCAGAATGTTAAAGAATAGCCTGTTCCTGTCCGCATGCTCGATAATGACACTCACAGTTACGCTGCTTTCATGCAGCGAAACCGGTGATTCCAATTCAAATCCGGGTCCAATACTGCCTGAAACACTCTACGTTAATACTATTGGCACCCTTCCACATGACACTTCAGCTTTCACGCAGGGGTTTGAGATACATGACGGTATTCTCTGGGAATCCACCGGCCTGTTCGGCTATTCGACTCTCAGGAAACTCGACCCCTCTAATGGTTCCATATTAGAGACCTACCCCCTTCCGGATACTCTCTTCGCTGAGGGGATTACCATAGTGAATGATAAAATCTATCAGCTCACATGGCTCTCCGGGCTTGTACTTGAGTGGGACATACAGAATCCGGTTCTTCATGTATCCAATACAATAGAGACAGAAGGCTGGGGTATCTGCTCCGTCAGCAGCAGCACTGTCGTTACCAGCAATGGCAGTTCTACACTCAGTTTCAGGGATATTACAAGTTTCGATACTCTGCGGACCATCAATGTGAATATTGACGGCAGCCCCGTTAACCACCTTAACGAGCTTGAGTACGCCGGAGGCTATATTTACGCAAACAGATACTATTCGGATTACATTTATCGTATAGATCCTGCAACGGGAAATGTCACAGCGCTTATCGATACCTCATCACTGCTGTCAGGTTCAAATCGGATAAACGCAGGTGTTTTGAACGGAATCGCCTGGGACCCCGAAAGGAAAGCTTTTCTTCTGACCGGTAAGAACTGGCCGACCATCTTCATTGTAACCTTTTAAGAAAGGGGAGACAGAAATGCCTCCCCTTACATTACCGAAGTAGAATTACGCTAGTTCTGTCTTGGCTTGCTGTTAGCAAAGTCCACCCTGAGCTGGCGTCCATCAATTTCCTGTCCGTGCATCGCCTCCTGGGCTGCTTTTGCGCCCTCCGGAGTTTCGAAGGTCACGAAACCGAAGCCTCTTGACCGCCCCGAGTCTCTCTCGCAGACAACGTTAGCCTCTTCAATTGGTCCAAACTCCTCGAAAGCCTTCATAAGGCTTTCATCGTTTGTTGCCCAGGCTAATCCACCAACAAATAGTTTTCTGTTCATTATAACTCCTGTTCCCGGGACCAGCGTCCCTCAGTACCATGCGGCATCAATGCCGCTGTTGCCCCTGTAGCAGGGGTCGTGCTTAACCGGGATACGGCCCGGAACCGTGCTGCAGAATCGCAACAGAAAGCAAATGCAATTTATAAATATTATCACCCACGCGATGACAGCAATGGAATGTGAGAAACCGATATGATTCAGAAATGTCGCAACCTCTTCAGTACACGGTAAACAAATAACAGTAACTTGCTTCTAAAAATAAAAGCTTTGAGTATTATACGGAATTGGTTTTAATTGACAAGTCCCCCGCGGTAATGCTTCTTTCAACATGCATAAGCCCGTACCGGGTTTTACATTTTAAGGCCCATCATGTTGCATCAATCAAAATGCCGGCCTGCAGTAGACTTAATGATAGCTGTTTGAAGAAGCCGTGCCGGAGCAGAAACACATATCATCAACCGGAAACTTGACGATATGGATAACAGGGCGTATTTTTCCCGTCCATCAATGCGCGCCTCGATAGCTCAGTTGGTAGAGCGGGTGGCTGTTAACCACTAGGTCCGAGGTTCAAGTCCTCGTCGAGGCGCCATTAATTCTTACCAGTTAAGTAATTACAGGGTTCTACACCAAACAAGAGAGCACTTGTAATTATTAATCACATAGTGCTCTGATTCTGGCTCTACACCATAAACAGGGGCACCTGTCCAATCTAAGTACATAATGCTCTGACTCTCAGTCTATAGTTCTCGAAGTTTCTGAAGCCATATGCTCTTCTGACGATCATTTTCATCTTGTTGTGGAAGCCTTCAGTAACTAATCCCAGTCTGTTGATGACATACCTTTCCGCACTGGAATCTCATGTTTTCTTTTTACCATTCTAAGTACATTTCAATTCAGCATATTGCATTCTATTCTTCTTGACCGGACATCATGTGGAATAGTATATTATGTTAAGTAATGGATTCAAGGCAGATGAAGAGTCTAATTACTCATTGCTATGGATTTGAAATAGGAGGACATTATGAATCTCGGAATTCTCCTTTCAGCAATCCTGATATTCACCACCAATCTTACAATCACAGAACCAGTGGATGGTGAAACCTACGATGGTGACTGGCTTTCAGTCAGGGCTATTGTGGAGAATGACAACGAGATGGCCGACTCGGTCCACTACTCCCTCAACGGAGAGCCAGTTTTGGAGATCCCCCGACTAAACACCGACTGGTACACATACATGCAGAATGATCTGCATCATGGCTACTCGGAGTCCCCCGCTCCAACGGACAACACGATCCTCTGGACAGCACCTATTACTGGGACTGAACACGAATTCCCCACACCTGTTGTTGTAGATGGATTGGTATACTATCCACAGAACGAGGGAGGAGACACGCTGTTTGCGCTGGATGCAGCTACCGGTGAGGTGGAGTGGATATTCACTGGCACTGGTTCCACAGACGATGCTGTTACAGTAAAAGACGGTAGGCTGTACACAGCAAGTGATTCTATCTGGTGCCTTGACGCCCTGACAGGAGCGCGAATCTGGGCTTTCGGTGATGCCAATTGGACTGGCAGTACACCGGTTGTGAGTGATGGTAAAGTCTACTGTGCTCGACGTTATAGTGAAAGCCGGATCTATTGCCTTGATGCAAACACAGGCATTGAGCTTTGGTTTAGCGAAGTACAAGGTAATACTGTAAGCTGCATGACAGTTTGGCAGGATATGTTGTTCGTTCCCACTTACAAATATTCCCAATATGACGGTTTATTGCATGCTTTGGATGCAGGTACTGGAGACGTAATCTGGGAAAATGATGACTCTTATCAAGGTTATTGGGATTCATCGCCAACTGTAGTTGACGAAGTTATCTACATTGGAGGATATGATGGTTATCTACGTGCAATTGATGCCAATTCCGGAGAGACCATTTGGGAAACCGATTTTGGAGATGGAATTACTGCTACTCCCGCCTATCATGCAGGTTCTCTTTACATAGGTTCGAATTATCCACCCTTTGCATCGGTGAATGCGTTGAATGGATTCTTCAATTGGACAAGTGATTTCACTATACATGGTTCACCCGGGATTGCAGACGGAACAGTGTTCTTTGGTGAAAACTCTTTCAACGATAGTGCAAGAGTAATTGCCCTGGATTGTGTCCTTGGAGATACCATCTGGACTTATATGACAACGGCAACCGTCTTCGACGGTAGTCCTGCAATCACTGACGGGATTGTATACATCCCGGCGATTGACGGAAACCTCTATGCCTTCGGTACAGGTCTGAAGTACACCTATCTGGACGACCTCTATGCTGATATCGGCTCCAATGAGCTTATAGTCACCGCTTTCGATGAGGGCATTGCTTTTGCTGCCGATACAGTTAACTTCACCGTTACAGAAACAGGGATAGGACCGGAGCCTTCTCAAAGACTTAAACTATGTGCCAGCCCGAATCCATTCCGTTCCTCCACATCCATATCGTTAGAGCTTTCCGAGCCGGGATATACTTCTATTATGGTGTTTGATCTTGCCGGCAGGATTGTCAGGTCAATGGCTGAATCTGAGCTTGGAGCTGGAAAGCACTCTTATATCTGGGACGGCACGAACCAGAGCGGAGAACCTGTTGCTTCCGGGTTGTACATATGCAGGATACAGTCTGGTGAGATTTCAGAGACAACGAACCTGTGCCTGTTGAGATGAGAAGCCACAGCAAGCAACTTCAGTAGAATTGCTTTCTGCCCTGAATTGAACAAACTGCAATCCACTGAGCCTTAATATTATACGTGTAACGAATAATCAAAGCAGAAACTATTGGTTCCCGTAAACGTGGTGTTTGAAGAATAACACTATCAAGAATAATTACCGACAGCTCATTTGACCGCTTCGGAGATTCAGCTTCCCAATCATGTAGACTGCTTATTCGATCTTCGTAAGTGCCTTTCAGTAACCAGTTGTCTACTCCAGTAGTCTCCCATCTCTTCTATCTCTGAAATCAGTATTTCAGGTAATCCAAGTAGATTGAGCATCTGTGTTACTCTCGCCCGGGATAAACCTAATTTTCTGGCAAGATCAGCTCGACTCAATTCTTCCATCTCCATCATCAAGGACATCTCACGAGCCAGGATGATAGGATTGCGGTAAGTTTTCTTGTTTCGCTGTTTTATTAAGCCATTACTGGTTGTATCGTACCATAGGACGGTTCGCTGGGAGACACTGTCGAGGCGCCATTTCAAAATTAGGCTACCCCACCGATAGAGGGACTTCTATCTCAATAAACACAGACCTGTGGTTTCAGAAACCCCACCTGACTGTATCCTGCAGATGTAAAGTCCTGCCGAAACACCCTCACCATTCTCTCTCCTTCCATCCCAGACGATGGAGTGCTGACCAGTACCAAGCTCTGAATTCTCAAGTGTTCTGACGATTCTTCCGGACAGATCGTATACTGTTACTGAAGTCCATCCCGGCTCGGAAAGCTCGAAAGATATTGATGCTGCGGAGTAGAATGGATTCGGACTGGCACTTAGCGCAAGCCTGCTGGAAGGTTCCACGGTGATACCAGTTTGTGAGACTGTGAAGTTAATGGTATCTGCTGCAACAGCAGTTCCTCCATCGAAGGATGTCACTATCAGCTCGTTCGATCCCAGCTCCGCGAACAGATCGTCCAGATAGGTGTACTTCAGACCGGTTCCAAAGGCGTAGAGATTCCAATCCATACCGGCAATGTAAACTACCCCATCAGTTATGGCCGGGCTGGAGTAGATATCATCAGCACCAGTTGTGTAAGACCATATCTCTTCCCCGGTGTCGCAGTCCAAAGCGATGACTCTGGCTCCATCGGGATTGTTTATTTCACCATAGAAAACAATGCCATCAGCAATACCGGAAGAGCCGTGCTGAATGCCGGGAACTGACCAGATGGTGCTGCCGGAGGACGCATCAAGGCAGTGATAGGTATCAATCTGGTCCGCGAAGTATAGCCTGCCATCGTGATAGGCTGGTGTAGCAGTTATTGAATAATCCCCGGGAGAAACCGGAGATTCCCATACCGTTATGCCGGTCATGGCGTCGATGGCAAAGGTAGATCCATAGACACCGTTTATGTATATAATGCCGTCATGGACCACCGGAGATGAATCCCAGTAACCCTCGAAAGCATCCGTATTCTCCCAGATAATCGCTCCAGTAAGAGCGTCCAGGGCATACAAAGGGCTAGAAAGATTGGATCTGTATGTAGGAACAAATACCACACCGTTCCAGACTGTCATACAGCTCACCATGCGTTTGAGTGTATCACACCATGTTTCCGAACCTGTTGCTGCATCAAAACAATAAACATATGAAGTGTCAGAGGGCCATCCTTCGTTTCTTCCACAATACACCCTTCCATCAACTACACTCGGGGTGCTTCCTCCCCTATCTGCTTCGTCAGTTGCCCATATCATTTCACCATTTAGGGCATCCAGGCACCAGAGGGAGTCGCTTGCAATGTAAAGATAACCATCCTTAACTGTAACAGCATCATCTGAATAACCAACCCAATATTTCCATATTAATTCACCCGTAGCCGCATTCAAAGCATAAAGAGAATCAGTACCATCGTTGGAAGGGTAGTATACGATTCCATCAACAATCACAGGTGTAGGGAACTCATGAGAATCTCCTGTAACAGGCGCAGTCCAGAGTATTGTATTGTCTGTTGGGGCAGGTGAATCTGAATAACCAGTGTGAAGATCATTAGCCATGTAAGTATACCAGTCTGTGTTGAGCCGGGGGATCAGTACAACAGGCTGTCCATTAAGCGAATAATGTACCGAGTCTGGTTGCTCATTCTCGTTTTCTACAATAGCCCTGACAGAAAGCCAGTCACCATCATAGGTTTCACCATCAACAGGTTCGGTAATTGTAAGATTGGTAACAGATATCAGGATTGCAGTGAGGATCATTCCAAAAGTCATAATGCCCTCCTATTTCATTTCCGTAACAATGATATTCTAAATTCTCCATTTGCTTGTATTTCAAAACATTAATAAGTATATATTTTCACTTGAAGATGAGTCAAGGATAGCAATAGCAATCAGACTATAGATAACCCCCTCAACTGTCTTTCAGTAACTAATTGCCTGTTCCAGTAATCTCCCATTCCTTCTATCTCTGAGATCAGTGTTTCTGGTAGTTCAAGCAGATTGAGCATCTGAGTCACTCTTGCTCTGGATAAACCAAGTTTTCTGGCTAGATCAGCTCGACTCAATTCCTCCATCTCCATCAT
>WTBT01000070.1 GCA_013138965.1 Candidatus Aegiribacteria sp. | reverse complement strand
TGTTGGATACTGGAGTTGACTTTTGTTTTTGTACGAAGCGAATAATACCGAAGAGCCTTGTGCGATAGTATCACATAAGCAGGGATCTCTGAGGGGGCTGTCGGGTAACTGGCAGTCCTACCTCGATGAAAGCAGGCTAAACGCGTCAGGCATACGTTTCGACAAGCTGCAATTACGCGGAGCCGGACTTAACGTCAGATTAATCAGTGAGTGGAGGGAGGAGTCATGAAGAGAAGCTTTATGTCACTCCAGCCATCTTCTCCGGGGTCGGGATAATCCCACCATTGCCATACATACCATTCTTCCATCGAATCCTGGCGGCAGATGAAATTCGCGGTACCGTAAGCGGGAGTGCCTGTTGTGTCATCAGGGCCTATGAAAACTCTGAGATAGTAATCTCGAGGTAGAACAAGGGTAGCACCTGTAGTATCTCCACTCCATGGGTATTGATCATAGCCTAATAAGGTAAGCCAAACCTCATCTATCTGATTGAACATTGATTGATGGATTTCCTGTTCAGTATCAAAACCCCAGCTGAGGGTATCTCCACTTGATTCATAATAGAACACAAAATCGTCCCTGAAGCAAAGAATGTATTCGTTGAGGTTTATATAATGATAAGAAAGTTCCAGATTATCGATAAGCATCAACACACTTTCCACAGGGTGGTAATATGACCAGCTTGGTGAATATGGTTCAGTTGGATTGCAGGCAATCAATATCGAGATTGTAACAACAACCAAACATACTACTCTAGATGAATATTGTCTGTAAAAATTGATAATCATTTTCATTGCTCACCACCTTTATAAAAACATAATATTCAAACTCAGGCACTGCAACTCACATTCCCCACCCCTATGACGTTTTCAGCGATAATATTCTATAGGTTTCTTACTAGTTGTATACCAAGTACATATCGGAATGTTCTGTCATGATGATTGACCAGACTTCTCAGATCTACCTCTACTCTTCCGTCTGATCTTACTGAGTTCTATTTCAAGACCGATCCATTCCGAGATGAGTTCTCTGAATCTCTTATGATTCTTCAGTTCCTCCTGAACAACAGATACATCATTCTTACGGATATACTCGGTATGACCCTTACCTGCGTGACTGTAACTGAGGTGCCAGTACTCTCCGCCGCGGCTGCGCTTCTGCATTGACAGTGATCCCGGGTGAATGTGCCCCAGAGAGATGATCTCCCTTTTGATCCCGTCTATCTCTTCGTGAACTGCCTGTTGACGTGTTTTCATGTGTTGTATCATATTATAGATACAACATGGCCGTCAAGCCCGTACAGAGAGGAAGGATCATGAACAAAGAACTACGATCAATGCTAAAGAAGATGAGCATCCGCAGGGTTGATCATCTTCCCATAGCAGCGCAATTCTGCAGAAGGATAGGATTGATCGGCACAGTTAACAGAGCAGTCCCCAGCGAGATGGAGGTTGATGTAGGAACTGTCGTTCAGGCAATGGTTCTGGATACTCTCTCCGGACGGAGTCCGATATATAAACTGCAGGAGTTCATCGAATCGCATGATACTACTTCACTCCTTGGCCGGGAGATTCCTGCTGTCTCATTCAATGATACCACTGTGGGGAGAGCCATGGATGCCATCTTCAATGCGGGCAGTAAGAAAATATTCTCCCAGGTTGCGGTGAAAGCTGCTTCGGCATTTCCCGAAGATATGGATATGCAGCATGTGCACTTCGACACAACCTCTGTAAATGTATGGGGTGACTATGACGTGTACAGCGAGGATGATCCTGAAGACCGACTTGTCGTGACAAGAGGTTACAGCAAGGACAAACGTCCGGACCTGAAGCAGTTCCTGATCAGTATGCTTTGCGTAAGGCGTAACATTCCCGTGCTGGGCAGCTGTGCCAGCGGTAACGCATCCGACAGGAAGCTCAACAATGAACTGCTGAGCCGACTGAGCGAGTACATGGCCGCTCACGGACTTGCTCAGGGGGCTTTCGTATACGTGGCCGATTCTGCGCTGGTTAACGAGAGCAATCTCGAATTGTTGTTTGACATTCTATTCATAACAAGGCTGCCATTCACCTACGCCGAAGCAGAACGAGTTGTCGGAGATGCGGTGAGTGAGGGAGCCTGGGTTGATGTTCCAAAGAAGGAAGTACCTAAGGGCGCGAGAGTTCCAGCACAATATCAGGTGTGTGACAGTACCGTTACGCTTTACGGGAAGGAATACAGAGCCATCGTTGTTCATTCCGATGCACATGATAAACGCAGACTGAAGCGTCTTGAGCGAAGGCTTGGGGAATCACTCAGGGATGCCGGAGACAGACTCAGGAAGGTTCGCGAAGTGGAGTATTTTTGTCGTGAAGATGCAGAGGCTGCAGCGAAGCGGCTCAGTACTAAGCCCACAAGATATCATTCGTATCAGCTGGATGTAAAGAAGCAGGTTACATATGCCCGTGGAAGACCTCAGAAGAACGGAGAACGCAAAGTATCGTCAGTAAAGTACATTGTAGATGGTGCAGTAGAAGAACGAACCAAAAAGATAAATAAAGCAAGACGTGAGGCCGGGTGTTTTGTTCTCCTTACCAACACGCCCAAAGATGGAGATATGGCTCACACTCCCGCCGATGTTCTGGCAGCATACAAAGAGCAGCATGGAATCGAACGCAACTTCGGATTCCTGAAGGATCCACTCATTGTAAATGATCTGTTCCTCAAGAAGCCGGAACGGATCGAGGTTCTCGGGCTTATCCTGCTGATCTCACTGCTGATCTGGAATCTGATGGAGTACGTTGTGCGGGGATACCTCAGTCAAACTGGATCAACAGTCGTGGGGTTGGACAAAAGAATTACTGATCGACCTACTTCCTATGCTATGTCATGTATGTTCAGCGGTTTAGAGATAGTAGAATGTGAAGGAGCCAGGCAGTTCACAAAACCGCTTACAACTGCTCAGAAGGAGTATCTTGAAGCACTGGATCTGAACGAAGAACAGCTTGTAATGTATGAAGGCGAGGGGAATGACAGCGGATACGGTTAGCATTCTGAAGATAGACCTTCGAAACACTTTGAAATGGATCCATCTGTGGGTCCGTATACTCTCAGGAAAGCAGAATGCATCCCGGAACGAGAATGGTAGTTGAATGAAGACAATTGGGTTAGAAAAACGAAAAATCAATAATTCCGGCAAATTACTTCTCAGGGGTGGGGAATGTATG
>WTBT01000079.1 GCA_013138965.1 Candidatus Aegiribacteria sp. | reverse complement strand
AAATCCTGAATAACAAATAAGACAGGAGTTAAAATGAGAATAATAATTGCAGGAATTGTATGCCTTCTGGCATCTTCCTTGAGTGCTTTCGATCTTATTGATACTGTTCAATCCCTCAGGCAGAAGGCCTGGGAGAGCGAATACATTCCGGAATCCACTATTCCGGTGGTTCCACTTACTGATTACGATGAATTTGAAGTTACTGAGCTCTTCAGAGCAGTAACAATCGAAGAGCTTGAGGCTTCACTGACGGATGGTTACCCATATTCCTGGTTAGAAGAAACTCTCAGAGATGAAAGTATTCCCTGGGAAGACAGGTACTGGCTTGACAGAAGAGTCAGAGCCGCCATTTCCCAGAATCTGCATGTCTTCTACGATACTGAGAACAATCCTGTTCATGTCGATGCCGATGCGATATTTCCCGGTGAGTACTACTGGCGGGAACACATGATTGTAGATCCTGCTGGTTGGAATGTTCCGGAGGGAGCTGAAAGACCTGTTGCTGCTGCCTGGTGGGACATTGGTCACCTTCTTAATTCTTTCGGTCGCAGGGTTGGGAATATGGCATTACCCGTACCGACGATGGTAATGTCCCGTGACGGAGAGGTAAGTGTAATTTCAACAGGTGGTAACTCCCCTGAAAATCCAGGCGAGCAGCCCTATGCTTGCTTCATGTTTTCAGATGGCGCGTTTCTGGAAGTGCCTTTGGATGAAATCGGCATGTATAGCGCCACGGTATCCCAGGACGGATCGATTGCAGCATTCAGCTGTGTTCACCGTGGTACTCCATCATCGATAGAAGGAGAGAATTCAATGGTACCGGTATATATCTTCGACCGGGATGGTAATCTGGAAAGAACCATTATCCCACCGGTACAACTCGAATGGTGCTGGAGACCAACAATTTCTTCCGACGGTAATTATCTTTGTCACATGGCATACAGAGCAAGCGCATGCCTTATTGATTGTATAAATGGTACATACAAAGTACTCAACAAGCCTGATGACGTTTATGACCAGGTAACTGGTAGTTACAGTTTTTCTCCTGATGATTCCTTTCTCGATCTGGGAGGGTTAACCACAGGAAGATCCATTGACATGAATAATCATAGCCAATTGTTCTATCGAGAAACTGAACCATGTGATTCAGACGAAATGCCAAGGACTGTAGTCCACAGTTCAAATCAACATACATGTACTGCACTGACTACAAGGCGAGGAAATCGACCGGATTTCTACTGGGAAATGATTATATACATAGATGACCAGAACATTTATTCCAATCGCATTACTGCGGATGTCAGCTATTTCCCCATTCAAACAGAAGTATCTCCAAACGGTATGTATCTATTTATCAATCCTATAGAAGCATGCCATGGATACCCGTCTACCTTTGGCTATGAAGCAGTCTTCAACCTGCCAATGATTATCATGCAGATTGAGAGCAGGTGATCTGAATGATGGCGTTAAAGGCAAAAGTACAGGCAATATTTTTCATTGGCTTGTTTGTTTTGACAACTTCAACATATGCTAACAATCCCACTCCGATCCCCTGGCCAGTAGGTAGTTCTGAAGGCCAGATGAACAATACAAAGACACTTATGAACAGTTATGGCGATCCCCAAAACAACTGGTCCCTGGGCATATTTCATTGCGGAATCGATATTGATTCGTGGACAGAAACACCGAACTGTAATGATGTTCGATGTGTTATCGACAATGCGATTATCTCCCATTGGTATGGGACACCTTTTGTACCAGACACTCTACCTTGGCAATGGGTGGTGGTTACTACTCCAGGAACCGGTGAACTCAGCCATGAGGATTATGGTTGGTCATATGGTCACTTATCGGATCCGCAGTTTGACTGGGACCTATGGGATCAGATAAACGAAGGGGATCTCATCTCGCCGATGAATCTCTATCTATCAACAATACACAGTCACTTCAAATGGACTGCATGGGATCATAACGACATGTGTTACGTGAACCCTCTTGACTATCTCAATCCTGCTCCAATTGGAGCAAATTACACCTGGACGTTCAATCCATCAGGATATGTAAATGATTTTGAGTACTTCTTTCTGGCAGATATGCTTACTTGTTTATGGCCCTTGAATCCAGAAGGTGTTCCGGGCATCATGCTTGATGAAGATGATCTGATTGGTGCCGTTGATGTCTTCTTCGGATTCGGTCTTGGCGGAGTAGGTCAATCAACCACTCCAGACTGCGGCAGGAATGATCTCGCTCCGGAAAAGATCGAATGGAGTATTCAGCATGAAACCGTTTCGGGGCTTGAGCTTATCCTGCAGAAATACCTTGTCAACTTCAACTGCCCCCTGTCAAATCAAGAGCATAATGAAAAGGTCTGGCAGCTTTACTTCCGCCATGATCTGGATGATATGTACTCATACATCCCAGGTAGTTTAAGCTATGAGGGTCTGATTGTCTGCCTTTCCAACTGCGGAGACATGCAGGATTTCGATAACATCGGGATCGACAACATTGAAGAGAATTGCTGGCAGACGAACAGCAATCATCTATATACACAGGAAACGGTAAATCCGGTACTTGCGGCTTTCCCTGATGGTTCATATCAGCTTGATGTGACTCTCCACTCCCATGATCCAAATGTAACCTTACCGAGGAGTATCGACTGTGAGCTTCATAATTTTGCCCCTGCTCTCCGCAAAGTATCCATAATTGATCTCGTAACCGATCAGACTTATTACCATGCTAAATGGGTACCAAACGATCTTTCAGCGGATCTGAATGTTTCTGTTGATAATCCTGCTTCTGCCGAAGCAGAGCTTCAGGTGGTATTGGTTTTCACAGAAGAAATGAATACAAGCTCACTCTCTGCAATTCTCGGCCCTCTTTCTGTGGGCAATGGAGTATGGAGCGGTACAGTGGTTTCCAATGATACCTGGACAGGAGAGGTTACCTTACCAAGTGATGAAGGTGACGGGACATACATTCTATTTGTTAGTGCTTCCGATATCGACGGAATGGGTCTTATGGATCCTGAAGGTGCGGGGA
>WTBT01000076.1 GCA_013138965.1 Candidatus Aegiribacteria sp. | reverse complement strand
AAATCCTGAATAACAAATAAGACAGGAGTTAAAATGAGAATAATAATTGCAGGAATTGTATGCCTTCTGGCATCTTCCTTGAGTGCTTTCGATCTTATTGATACTGTTCAATCCCTCAGGCAGAAGGTCTGGGAGAGTGAGTACATTCCGGAATCCACTATTCCGGTGGTTCCACTTACTGATTACGATGAATTTGAAGTTACTGAGCTCTTCAGAGCAGTAACAATCGAAGAGCTTGAGGCTTCACTGACGGATGGTTACCCATATCCATGGTTAGAAGAAACTCTCAGAGATGAAAGTATTCCCTGGGAGGACAGGTACTGGCTTGACTGCAGGATGAGAGCAGCCATATCCCAGAGTCTATATCGTTTCTATGATACGGAGAACAATCCAGTTCAAATCGAGGTGGATGATATTACTCCCGGTGAGTACTACTGGCGTGAGCAAATGATTGTAGATCCAGCAGGATTGAGCATTCCCGAAGATGCTGAAAGACCAGTATACAACACTCGCGAATTTAATAGGATCGATACAGGCTTGATCTATAATGCATTTGGTAGAGTAGTGGGTAATCTCGCCATGCCCTATGGGACGCTGTCAAGGGACGCCAGTATCGGAGCGTTTGCTTCGACGCAGGAAGGTACCGGCATGGGTGATTATGACGATCAGTACTACGCCGTATTGCTATATCCTGATGGAAGTTTTACCGAAGTTGAATTGGAAGGGATCGGTGGGTATCACGGAACCGTAAGTCAGGATGGCAGTACAATTGCTTTTTTCAGACATGGTTCAGACAGTCATGGTATAGATAGTTATATCGACATTCTGGATCGGCAAGGAATGCTGGTCGATAGAATACAATCCGAGGTCGATTTTTCATCGGTTCCTCCATCCCTCTCCTTCAACGGTCACTACGCCTCATGTTGGGTTGATGGCGGACACACAGCCCTGGTTGATTGCTGGCAGGGGAAAGTTATTCACGTTACCCAGGAAACAGGGACAGACAGATCTACAACAAGGTCGAGTTTTAGCCCGGATGGCGAGTACTTCTGCATAGGAGGACTCGCAAGAGGAAGCGTACTGAATATCAGCACAGGGGAAAACTATCAATATCCTGAGACGGAACCAAGAGCTGGAAGCAACGATAAAACACGAGTTAGCTGCTCGAATGCGAGGATTGTAACAGCATTGATTACTGCCAGGAGGGAAGTATCACAACGCATATCATCACTTGAGCTTAGGCTGCTTACTGGAGACAAGCAGATTTACTTCAACGACCTCAATGAAAGAGGATACCTGGGTCGCGGTTGCGATGTCGAAGTATCCGCTAACGGAAATCTCATTCTTGTAAATAGAAGAAGCGGTATGCCGCTGGTTGTTATCAGGATTTCAGGGAGGGGATAATGATGAAATGCACAGTATTACTTGCAGTGCTCTTTATTGTCTCCGCTGTAACAGTAGCTAATGATCCTTCCCACGGGATTCCATGGCCCGTTGGCAGCCTTGAATTAATGGATGAAGCAAAGCCTCTGATGAACGGCTATGGAGATCGCTGTAATGGCCGGGATAAGTTCCATACTGGAATTGATATCGATGACTGCACTGAGCCGGATAGTGGTAACAGAGTAAGGTGTGTTGAGGATGGTTTCATAGCTAAAATGTGGGATCAAGGCGAATCCAGTGGTTGGTCCGTTATCGTCACGCCAACCCCGGAATCCCAATATGGATGGTGCTACACGCATCTTGAAAACCCAAGTGAGGAATGGGAGGAAGATGAAGAAATCTATGAAGGTGATCTCATTGATACCATGAATGTACACGGTGCAATGGAGACCCATCTTCACTTCTCTTGGATAAACAGGAATGAGATAGAAACTAGCCTTGTGAATCCTCTGGATTACCTGGTCAATGAACCTGAGGGAAGCGATTACTGGGAATTTAACCCTGATGAACTAACTCCGGAATTCAAGCACATGTTCCTTCCCGAGTACTGGGCATATGAATGGCCGACACAATATCCAAATACTGATTCGGTAGAAGCTGATATCATCCCTGATGATGATCTTTCTGGAGATGTTGATTTCTTCTTTGGAGTAACGCTGCAAGCAGGAGATATCAGTACGGATGAGAAAATATACGTTGACTGCGTTCCCGAGCGTGTGTATTGGGAATTGATTCGCGAAACAGAATCAGGTTCTGATGTTCTCTCGACGAATTATGTAGTCAATTTTGACTGTGCCCTCACGAATGATGATGAAACCGCAAAGATGTTCACTTTTTATTGGCTCATGTTCAACCTGTTCGGTGGAAACAAAGCTGGATTCATGTGCCTCACCAACTGCGGAGAGATACAGGGCTGGGAGAGCCTTGGGATTGGTAACATTAAAGAGAATAGCTGGGTGACCGACAAGCACTACAATCAAATGCCTGTTGCTCCAACAATCAATCCCGTTCTTGCAGAATACCCGGACGGTTCATACAGTATTGATGTAACCTGCTTTGCCCATGTAAACGATGTTGTTCCCACTCCCAACCCGGAAGTTACCTTTGACGTCAGCATCCCCTGCGAACTCCACAACTTCAGCCCCGCCCTCCGCAAAGTCTCCATACTGGATGCCGCTACCGATCAGACTTATTACCATGCTAAATGGGTACCAAACGATCTTTCAGCGGATCTGAATGTTTCTGTTGATAATCCTGCTTCTGCCGAAGCAGAGCTTCAGGTGATTTTGATTTTCACAGAAGAAATGAATACAAGCTCACTCTCTGCAATTCTCGGCCCTCTTTCTGTGGGCAATGGAGTATGGAGCGGTACAGTAGTTTCCAATGATACCTGGACAGGAGAGGTTACCTTACCAAGTGATGAAGGTGACGGGACATACATTCTATTTGTTAGTGCTTCCGATATCGACGGAATGGGTCTTATGGATCCTGAAGGTGCGGGGA
>WTBT01000008.1 GCA_013138965.1 Candidatus Aegiribacteria sp. | reverse complement strand
CTGGAAAGCTTGAGGCATTTAACGGGAAAATCAGAAGACTTTTGAAGAATACTTGTGGGCTAAGAGATCAAGAGTACATGTTTCTGAGGATACAAAATCTCATGTACGCAAAAACCTGAAGGCCCATGTCTTTTTTGATGAAGCCTACGGCATCGGAAGGCTTTTATACCTGCTCGAACAGGAGAAGCGCAGCAATGAAGCAAGTTTCAACAATGCATGTGACGCGTTCCCCAGGATTCTTGCCCTTGTAAGACTGGTCTTCCACGGTTCATCACATCCCGATCTTAACCTTCCGGCATACAGCGGTGAACTGTTTGACCCCGAGGGATTCGAAGCAATGAAAGTCTTCGAAAACCCCAACCTCCAAATAACCAACAGACAGGTACACGATATCCTTAGAACCCTTACATTCAGCAGCGTGAAAGTAGGCAGGCATTACATAAGCCAGCGCTACTCATACATAAACCTGGATGTGGAGCATATAGGTTACCTTTACGAAGGATTGCTCGATCATACAGCAAAAAGAGCGGGAAGCTCTCCGCTGGTCAAGATAAAGAGAGGCACTGAAGAAGCTTTTCCAATCGAGGAATTCGAAAAAAGAGAGATAGAACAGCTTGCAGACTTCATAAAAAGTAAAAAGGGACCGAGAGACAAGAAGAAGCTTTCTGCCCTGATAGCAAGCCCCAAAGCTGAAGATCAGGAAGAACTGAACTGTCTGACAGAAGCTACCGCTTATCGTTGCCGGCCCTACGCTTCAGTCATTCAGATCAAAGAGGTTGTAGAACCGAACCATCTCTATTTTTCAACAAGCGCAAGCAGAAGGGCAACAGGCACCCATTACACACCTGTGCAGTACACAAGAGCCATGGTACAGGAAACCCTTGAGCCACTTGTATACATAGCCGATCACGGCAAGTATGAAGAGCCCAGAAAACTCAGAAGCCCCAGAGAACTCCTGAATCTGAAGATCTGCGATCCTGCCATGGGCTCAGGTGCTTTCTTGGTTCAGGTTGTAAGATACCTTGCGGACAAGCTTGTTGATTCATGGTGGGACAAAAAGCAGCAGTTCACAAACATGGAAGGTCTTTACCTTCCATACGCCGAACCCGGCACCGACCTCCCGGAAAAGAATCCCATCCCCGAAGAACGGGAAGAAGCATTCGAACTGGCAAAGAGATTCGTAGCGGAAAGATGCATATACGGTGTGGACAAGAACGACCTTGCCGTTGAAATGGCAAAACTCTCCCTCTGGCTTGTAACACTTTCCAGAGACAAACCCTTCACATTCCTCAACCATGCCCTGAAAGCAGGAGACAGCCTCATAGGCATAAACTCAATTGAACAGATAGAAAAATGGGATCTAAAAACACATGATACAACCGGAGACCTTTTCACAAGCATAATAAGAGAAAAGACCAACAGAGCAGCACAACTCAGAGAAACACTCGAAGCATTAACAACAGATGGCATTCTTCAAACAACTGAAAAGGAAAACCTCAACAGAAGGGCAGAGGAAGAGCTGAAAGACCTCAAAGAATTAGCGAATCTTCTCATCGCCCCGGAATTCCTGGAAGGCTCCGATACCGACAGAAAGAAACTCAGAGGTTATTTCCACACCCTTGCAATATCAGAACAGCATAACCAACAAGAGCTAAACAACAAAACAAAGGACCTTCTCAAGAACGTTACACCATTCAACTGGCCTCTGGAATTCCCGGAAGTGTTTACAAGGGAAAACCCCGGGTTTGATGCTATGACAGGCAATCCGCCATTCATGGGAGGGCAGAAGATAACCGGTAACCTCGGCAACCAATACAGAGAGTATCTCGTCAATTACCATGCAAGAACTAAAAGAGGTTCAGCAGACCTGGTAGCTTACTTCTACCTCAGGGCAATTCAGCTACTCAGAAAAGGCGGTAATTTTGGTCTCCTGGCCATAAACACAATCTCAGAAGGGGATACTCGCCAGACCGGCCTTGAACAAATTCTGAAATGGAAGAACACCATATACAGCACCCATCCCGATGAACCATGGCCACATGACGCCGCTGTTGTAACAAGCCGTGTTCACATACACAAAGGACAGTGGAAAGGCGTATTGCATAGAAGAGACAAGGAAGTTCCGATGATTTCCGCGTTCCTGTCTTCCCGTGAGGAATGGTCACCAAAGAAACTGAAAGCAAATGCTAACTTGTCATTCCAGGGATCAAACGTATTGGGAATGGGCTTTATTCTGGAAGATGAGGAAGCTCTTGCACTGATAGAAAAGGATCCACGCAATAAGGATGTTCTTTACCCATACATCAACGGGCGCGATCTAAACAGCCATCCGGAGCAGAAACCCAGCAGATGGGTCATCAATTTCTGGGACTGGTCGGAAGAAAAGGCAAGAACCTATCCTGATGTTTTCAGGATTGTTGAGGAGAGGGTTAAGCCTAAAAGAATATTGAATAAATATAGCAATAACGCTCGGCAATATTGGTGGCGTTATGAACGTGTTCGTCCTGATTTGTATTGTGCAATTGGCAGGGGGGAGCAATTTGAGAATCATCAGGAAGGATGGGGAAAGTGGAATAATAATAGTTTTCAGCAAGTGATTATTGCTGCACAAACCGGTAAATATGTTTCAATTAACCTGATATCCAATTCAATTGTGTTCTCACATATGATCGTGGTTTTTGTATCGGATTCGAGATGGTTATATGCTTTATTGAATTCATATATACACAGAGTTTGGGTATGGAAACATTCAGCAAGGATGAAGCGAGATATCAGATATATCCCATCAGACTGTTTTGATACTTTCCCATTTCCGAAAATAAACAAGAACTCTGATGAAATACTGAATATTCTTGGTGAACAACTTGATTCAACCCGGCGAAAGATCATGCTCGAAAGGCAGAAAGGTTTGACATCTTTATACAATGCTTTTCATGATCCAATGGAAACTGATGAGGAGTTAACCGAACTCAGAAAAATCCACAGGAAGATCGATACCGCAGTCCTCGAAGCCTACACCTGGTCAGATATCAAACTGGACCACGTCTTCCACAGCGTTCCCTACCTGCCGGCAAACGACAACATCCGCTATACAATCAGCGAAGAGGCTCGACTCGAAATCCTCGACCGCCTTATGGAACTCAACCACCAGCGCTATAATGAGGAAGATAAATAGAAATACGGGACTACTATCCTATGTTCATTCTATGCACGAAATTTCTTACATTGTTTTAACCGGCACGGCTTGTCCGCATACACTTCAGGTTTTTATTAGGTCATTCATTTATCTTGATATGCAAACTCGAAAAAACTCTTCAGATCCGGATATTCATCATCAACAACTATCTCCTCTGAGACGATACGCTTGATTTCCTGCCATGCTCGGAATGGTTTGTCTTTTGAGGGAACAGGTGCCGTCTTGTCGTGTCTTCGCCAGAGCAAATCCTCAAAGGTGTCATCAATCACTAGGATGGGAGCAGCTCCAGCAGCTGCACTGATCTTCTCATTTGCTTTGTATGGGTCGATTGCCGGAGCTTCAGCCAACTCTTCTAATGACCGCCCCTTGGCGTCGCAGTCATGGATTATGCAAAATGGTATATCAAACCTGTCCAAGAGTACTGCAATTGCCGAGATCGTCCACTTGCCACCGCACGACACAACTGTTGAAGTATCGTAGACGGCTTTGCTTATGGCAAAATGCTCATGGTACATCCCAACATGTCGTAGGACCGCCATCTCTGTATCGCCTTCCACCAAGATTACTCGAGAGGCGAAGAAGGCTTCGTTGACCGTTGGATGAAAATCAAGAGCAGCCCTTAAAGCCTCTTTGCTGTCTGGCTCAAAGGGATCGATCTTAAGTTGCTTGGCAACAGGGGCACCGGAACCTTCTTTCCTGATAATCGCAAGAGACCTTGGGTTATCCACCACATCAACGAGAAAAGGAGAGTGTGTAGATAGGAGTACCTGCCATGCATGGGTTTCGGAGATACGCTTTAGGCAATCCTTCAAGCGCCTCATCAGATGTGGGTGCAGAAAAAGTTCAGGCTCCTCAAACAATAGCAGCGTGGCTCGTGTCCTACCATCCTCTCCAGCACCAGTCTCTGATGCTGCTTTCTGTCTAGCAATAGCCTCAATAAGTGCAAATATCAGAGAACGCTGAGCTCCGTGCCCTTGATGCGAAATTGGTGTTTCTGTGCCATCATCAAGTCTAATGATGGCGTTAGCGCCCAAGAACTTCTCCATATCCGGCTCAGCTATATCAAGAATGGCTTTTACATCAATAACATCAGCTATTCGTTTCGACAAATCCTCTGCAAGTTGCTCGATCTTCTCAGGTTGCGTATATGTCTCTGCGCCTCGGATCTTCTTTGATAGATTGGTTACAGCCGTTCGAAGTGCGGTGTATTCGTCAGTTGTCTGTATTGCGGGTAGGACAATTGCATTTAGGAGTTTGCCGAAGGTAGTCGTTGTCTGTGGTTTTGCATCATCTGAAGCATCTCTCACTGCTGGGATAATCTCTGCTTGCGGAATGGCCTGTTTCAATGCTGCATCAATACTGATATTATCTGATGTCCAGTTAGCATCAAGGGTAGTGATCATATCTGGATGATTGTCCCTCAGATGTTGCTTGAATTTCTCTTGATTTGCGCCCACTTTCCAATCTGCAGCCTTCGTGATGCCGTACTCTTCGACCATCTGTTTGAGCTCTTTACCAATCTTGGTGAACGCATTGGCCCAACCGGGAATATCTTCTTGCTGGATGTACGCTTCGTATAGAGGTTTTGCTCCGTGATGAGCATGGGTGACCCGAAGTTGAATCATATTGTCTTGGATGATTCCAGATACACCTGGAACAGAACGCTCCCAATCCTGAATATCCTCGAAGAGTCCAGTGATGACGATTTGCTGGTCTTCTCGTCCCTTGGGCCAATCATCTGCTGAAGGTTTTGATAGATTGAGATAATGCTCGATCGCTCTGAGAATTGAGGACTTCCCACTATTGTTTGGGCCGATGAGCGAAGTGAGATCGAAGAGATCACACTCAAGTTCATCAATACTACGAAAGTTCTCTATCTTGATATGTGTTAGTTTCATTATGTTTTTTCTGTGTTTTAGTTAAACAGGAAAATCAGTTGCACCGCTTTGCGGCGACAGCTGCATTTATTTAGAAGTTGTGTTTGCATTTTCAGTAATTAGCATTGATTCGGCTATTGCCTTATCGAGTATGTCACCGGCATTTTGAACACGCTTCAACCAATAATTCATCTCATCGGTCGAAAGCGCTTTCGCAGCCCAGATAATCGCTCGTCGGTCCCATGGCGAATTATTCAACCAAGTTTCCTTTTGCTCCCGCACCCAATCTACATACCCATGATCCCGAGCAAGTAACGCGTACGGGCGCAGTCCAAGGGAATCTCGGTATTCTTCGCATAGCTGGGCAATTTCTTTTTCTAACACGTTCCCCATCCTATCTTGCAAGACGTGTATTAGCCAAGATTGTACGAATGGTAGGAAGTCGTAATCCGCTGATAGGCATCCGATTCTGAATCTCTCGCCAACTACTTTAGCATAACGACTATTTGTGGTGGCGATGACGTAATGTGCTACTTCGCGCATTACAGGAATTAGTTTGTCGACATTGTCGAGAACGGGTTCCCTCAGAACACCGGTTCGTAACGCAGCAGCTCGCCTTAATATGTACTTGGCCGTTCCCAAGTGCATAGGTTTAGAATCTAAACATGCTTCGAAAAGCTCAACCAAATTATCGCGCACAATTTCGTCTATATCTGGTTCATCACCTTCGACAAGGTCTTGATATTGATTGAAGAATTCCTTGAGTGCTTCAAGCTTTTCTTCTTTGGTCTTGTTCTCAATTTCTTCTGGATCTATGAGTTCTTGGCTAATGAAGTCATCTATCTTGAAGAACTCGGTTTTGTGTGACTGCAATGAAAGTCGGTGAGCTGTGTACAGATACTCCGTCAAATCATGTAGAGCCATATTTGCTTCCTGACGGGTTCTGCAAAAAATACGGAAGTCATCGACATACCGTGTATGTACGTATCCTTTTCTAAGCAGAAGATTATCCACATCACTTAAGCATGCTTCAGAGAAAATAGCGGAAGCGCTTGGGCCTATTGGGATTCCTTGTGATTGTCCTCTTGTGAAGTTCATTAACAAATTTTCAATGTTCTTTGCTCTTTCTTCGTCAACGCCGGCAAGTTCAAGCGCATTTCTCACTCTGTGATGACCAATTTGGTTGTAGAAATCAGCAATGTCAGCGGTGACAACAAACTCGAAGTCACCGCTCTGCGCAAGCTCGTGCGATTTCGAGTGAAAATCATCCCATCCATTATTCTTCCGAAACAATTCTCCTTTAGGACCCACCTCAACCCGATAAGAACACGCTACCTTGGAATCCAATGGTAGTCGAAACGATTCGACATATTCGGCCGCTTCGTAAGCTAATGCCGTATATACAATAGTATCTATTGGATCAAGCTGTATCGCTACACGGAATCCGCCTCCTTGTTTTGGGACTAACATCCGCCGGAACGGACGTCCTTCATATTCTGCAATGTCTATTTTGGTGATAGCATCCTTTAGGTTTATCCAACTATGCTTTATTGCTTCGTATTCAAATGGTACAGGGAAGATATCGGTATCACCATATCTCCTAATATGAGTTACAGCCCATTCAATTGATTCGTTCCGAAGGTGATCCATGATAAAATCCTCGATGTCTTCTTTAAATGATTATACATCGCTCTGCATATCCCAATATCTACCTATACAGATTAAGACTAATTCATCAGGTAATGCTTTGTCAATCGAACTAATTCTATAATTACCCAATTTATAAGCCTAATCCTCGAAAGACTTATGGAACTCAACCAACAGCGCTACAAGGAGGAATCTGAACTGAAATACTTACTCAATATCCTATCTTCTTCCTACTCACAAAGTCTTTCTAATGCTCTGCAAAATCAGCACAGGAATTGTTCGACCCTTATTTGCATGACCCTGCGGCTGGTTCATGCTCTCGTTGAACTAAGCGCGTACCGCGCAGATAAAGGCAACATGTATCTTCAATTAGCATACTTCCTATAGGGAGTGCAATCAAGTGCTCCCGTAAAATAGGGAGAATGTCATGAAAGCATTCAAAAAGAGG
>WTBT01000060.1 GCA_013138965.1 Candidatus Aegiribacteria sp. | reverse complement strand
TTTAGAATATCATTGTTACGGAAATGAAATAGGAGGGCATTATGACTTTTGGAATGATCCTCACTGCAATCCTGATATCTGTTACCAATCTTACAATTACCGAACCTGTTGATGGTGAAACCTACGATGGAGACTGGCTCTCACTCCGAGCCATTGTAGAGAATGAGAACGAGTTACCTGATTCAGTTCATTATGAACTTAACGGACAATCAACAGTCCTGATACCCCGGCTGAACACTGACTGGTACACCTACATGGCAAACGACTGTCGCACAGGTTACTCGGAATCTCCCGCACCACATGATAATTCTATTCTCTGGACTGCTCCAATCAGCGGAACTTATCACGAGTTTGTTTCTCCAGTGGTAGTCGATGGCAGGGTCTACTACGCATCCGAGGAGGACGAAATAGCATATTGTCTGGATGCAGCGACCGGAGCGGAGATCTGGCGGTTTGAGAACATAGGTGATGCTATTGATGACGCGATGCATGTACAGGACGGCAAGGCATACTTGGCCTCCGATTCGATATGGTGCCTGGATGCTCTCACGGGTGACAGGATATGGGCTTTCGGTAACGCAGCTAACGGTTTCCGCGGGACTCCGGTTCCATATCAGGAGAAAGTATTTGTTAGTAGTCACGTAACTCACTGTCTGGATGGTCTTACCGGTGTGGAAATTTGGAGATCGGATACACTTATTACCACCGGCTGCATGACAGCCTGGAACGGTATGCTCTTTGTGCCCACAGTATATTTAGGTGGAGGAGTATGGGGCTCTCTGTATGCCCTGGATGCCAACACAGGCGCAGAACTCTGGGAGTTTGAAGATGGCAACATTTACTTTTGGGATTCTTCACCGGTACTTTTTGACAGCACCATCTACATCGGAGCCTGCGGTAACGAGGCTAACCTTTACGCCATTGATCCGTTTGATGGTTCCGGTGTCTCTCTCTGGGGTCCCTTCGAAGGGTCGATAGAATCGACTCCAGCAGTTTTTGAAGATCGTATATTTTTCGGCGCCTACCCCCTGATCTACTGTTTGAACCGGTTTACAGGTGATGTTGAATGGGAATTTGATCCTCCAGGTCAGAACTTCTTGCATGGGTCTTGTGGAGTAGCAGACGGCCTGGTCTTCTGGGGTGATTTCTGTTGGTTCCCCTCCGATTCTCTGGCGATCATCCATGCAGTGGACATCAATACTGGAAACGAGATATGGAGCTATGAAACAAAGGGAGGACCATTGGGAATCCAATCCAGTCCATCCATTGTTGACGGAGTGATGTACATTGCGGCCACAGATAATAACCTCTACGCCTTCGGGACGGGTCTGAAGTACACTTACAAAGAAGATTATTTCTATGTAGATATTGCTTCCAACGAGCTTATTGTAACTTCCTTCGATGGAGGTGCTGCTGTTGCGGCAGATACTATCAACTTCACAGTCACACAGACTGGAATCACCCTTGAACCTTCCAGCAGGCTTGCTCTTTGTGCCAGCCCGAATCCATTCTACTCCACGGCATCAATATCTTTCGAGCTTTCCGAGCCGGGATGGACTTCAGTAATGGTGTACGATCTGTCCGGAAGAATCGTCAGAACACTTGAAAATTCAGAACTTGGAACTGGTCAGCACTCCATCGTCTGGGATGGAAGGAAAGAGAATGGTGAGGTTGTTTCTGGTGGACTTTACATGTGCAGGATACAGTCAGGTGGGATTTCTGAAACCACAGGTTTGTGTCTATTGAGATAGAAGTGCCCCTGTTAATGGTGTAGAGCCGATTAAAATGGCGCCTCGTTTATCTACCTGCACGAACCCTGGGTGGATCGATCATAAAACTGGAATATCTACTACCAGTAAGTCCCAGCGATTCAAAGATTAAAAGGACTTATCGTAACCCTATTATCCATGCGTTGGAACTGGCTGATGAGATGAGGAGGGAGGGGCTAACCCAGACTGAACTCGCTCGAAAACATGGATTTATCACGGGCAAGGGTTAACCAGTGGCTGTCGCTCCTAAGGCTGCCAGAAAAGAAGATTCGACAGATTTTGGCAATGGGGGATTACTGGGAACGACGATTACTGACAGAGCGGGGGCTTAGAAAGTGATTTTCCAGATAGAGGTGATCTCTTTTTTGGGTGACCAAGCATTGAGCCGTGAGCCGTTTGTTCATGAGCTCGAATGAGTATTCCTCTTTCTCATCATCATCATCAGCTTCTTCTTCTTCTTCTTACCGGGATATCTTCTCAATCCCACTATTTCCGCGATCACTTGCCGAATGTAACATTGAGTGTTACTTTAGGAGGGTAATTCCGGAGAGGAACTAATATGAAACTTATGACTGAATATATTTATGAGCTTGAATCGAATGGTAAGTATTGCTTCACATTGATGGACGCTGTTCGGGACAGTGGATCAAACCAGACTGCTGTGAGAGCTTCCTTAAGACGATTAATGAAAAAGGGTCGCATTGCGATGCCCTTTAGGAGCTTCTACGTATTAGTACCTCCACAGTATCTTAAACTCAAATGCCTTCCTGCGGAACAGTTCATCCCTGAACTCATGGCATATCGTAAACTTGAATATTACGTGGGACTGCTTTCAGCAGCTAGTTACTATGGTGCCGCTCATCAGCGCCCCCAGGAACTACAGGTGCTTGTACCCAAAACTATTAAACCCCTGCAATGCGGTGTGGTTAAGGTTTCATTCATCATGAAAAGCAGTATGCGGATGTCTCATACTGTAAAGAGGAATACTCCTAGAGGTATTCTAGCTGTGTCCTCTCCAGAGGCTACTGCGTTTGATCTCGTTGGTTATGCTAACAGATGTGGAGGTTATGACAACATCATAATAGTCTTATCGGAGCTTCTTGAGCGAATTGATGGTCGTAAGATCGCACAGATCAGCACAGATCAGCCAATAGTATGGGCTCAACGACTTGGTTTCTTGCTTGATCATGCAGGTGCGGAGGCTGATCTTACTGCTCCACTTGCGGAAGAGGTAGGAGCGCGTGTTCGAGATTATGTTGCTTTGGTGCCTGCAATCGATTCTAGAGGTTGTAAACGAAGTAGCCGGTGGAAGATTCTAGAAAATGTAGAATTAGAGACAGCACCATGATTCCTAGAGACTATATCACTGAATGGCGTCGTGAAGCTCCTTGGATTGAAGACTACCTTGTTGAACAGGATCTAGTAATCACTTGGGCAGTAGCTGAGATATTTTCTGATCCAGTTCTCAAGAGGAAACTGGCGTTCAGGGGTGGAACAGCGATTCATAAGCTATATATCACTCCAGCCGTAAGATTCTCTGAAGATATAGATCTTGTCCTGGTGACCGCTGAACGGATCGGACCAATCTTCAATTCTATTAGGTCTAGACTCGATCCGATCCTCGGAGCACCTACAAGAGATCGCTCCAATCGATCAGCAACTCTGAAATACAGATTTGAATCAGAGGATCTGCCTTCAGTACCTTTGCGCCTTAAGGTGGAGATTAACACTTGGGAGCATATGAACCTGTATGGATTCGTGAAGAAGGAGTTTATTGTCGACTCGAGATGGTTTCAAGGTAATGCTATTATCAATACCTTTGGATTAGATGAACTTCTGAGTACGAAGCTTAGAGCTCTCTACCAGCGTAGGAAGGGGAGAGATCTATTCGATATAGCGTATGCACTTCGACATGCTGATATTGATGAAGAGAGAATAGTGAACGCCTTCTTAGCTTACATAGAGAATCAAGGTCTTCATGTATCACAAGCCGAATTTGCGGATAACCTTAATGAGAAGCTTAAGAATCCTCTCTTTGTAGCAGATCTTTCACCGTTGCTGAGGATTGGTGTATCTTGGGATCCTGAAGCAGATGGAGCCCTTATCATGGAGCACCTGATATCTCGACTTCCATAAGACAAACGGATCATGTTCTTTAAATAGTGCCCCCATCGGTGGGGTAGAGGTTATGGATTCAGAAACTTCGCAAACTATAGATTAAGGGTCAGAGCCTTATGTGCCTGATATTGGAAAGTGCCCCCCCTCGGTAGGGTAGAGCCCCAAAACACTTACCTTTATCAGAGAGAACAGCTACAGAGTCTGCTCCTGTTAATGGTGTAGAGCCGAAAATTGAAATGGCGCCTCGACAGTGTCTCCCAGCGAACCATATTATGGTTTGATACAACTAGTTCTAATCAAATAAAACGCAAACCGAAGAAGACTTTCAGAAATCCCATCATACTTGCCAGAGAAATCTCCCTGATGATGGAGATGGAAGAATTGAGTCGAGCTGATCTAGCCAGAAAACTTGGTTTATCCAGAGCAAGAGTGACACAGATACTCAATCTGCTTGGACTTCCCGAAGTGCTAATCTCAGAGATAGAATGTATGGCGATTACTGGAGCATACACATGGTAACTGAGAGAAGTCTGAGGAATCTACTCAAGAAGAAGTGATGGTTATTTCATTAGATCCAATAGTTGCGCGATGTTCATTAATTATATATGTTCACAATCTATGAACATATATATAATGAACAAATGGAGCAGAGAGAGGTAGATGATGACGCACAAAACAACTGTAATAGAAATAGTAGATAAGGCACTTCTGCATCTGAGGCAAGTCATTCCGATTGGAGAAACACAGACAGAATGGGAACAGAGGACAAATGATAATTTTGTAGTAGATGCAATTGTTCATTTCGAAAAATTGTTGCAAGATTATCAAATCGAAATAAAGAAACACATAAGACGTGATGTAATTGGTGCGATTCAAATGTTCTTAGAACGCGTACCAAACCCCAGCATGCTTATTACAACATACGTAACTCCACCCATTGCAAAGGAACTCCGAGAAAGGAACATACAGTTTATAGATACAGCAGGAAACATGTATATCAAACAGGAGAAGCCGTTTGTCTTTGTATTCATTACAGGAAAAAGGGAGGATAAGCCTGATAGAATTACAACTCGAACTCGGTTGTTCCGCCAAGCTGCGCTTCGAGTTCTATTCATCCTGCTATGCGATCCAAATGCCAAAGACAGAACATACCGTGAGATAGCTGAAATGGCAGGAGTAGCTCTTGGAACCGTCAGTAACGTCTTTGCTGATCTAAAACTTCACGGTTACATTCGCATCTTCCGAGATAAGAAAATGTTTGATAATAGGCAGAAGTTAATCGATATGTGGACAGACGCTTTCATCATAGAACTGAGACCAAGGCTTAATCCAAGAAGATTCACCACAAAAAGCAAAAACTGGTGGCAGATCGAGGACACTACTGAGTTCGGAGTGTATCTTGGGGGGGAAACGGCTGCGGCAAAACTCACCGGATATCTACATCCAGAAAATGCAACAGTATATGTAGGTGAGCAATTCGGGAAATTTGCCAAGGTCCTCAAACTTAGAAGAGATAACCATGGTGAAATATTTGTTTTGGACAGGTTCTGGAATAATCTACCCAAGTTAGATGAATTCCCTGGTGTGGCTCCCCCACTTCTTATTTATGCCGATTTGGTTGCAGCAGATGGTGCAAGGAATCTGGAGACTGCACAGATGATACGGAGGCAGTACCTTGACTGATCATTCTGTTGTTGTTGACGAAAAGACAAAAATAGTACTACTATCTCTGGCTTGAAATCTTCAGAACACTCGGGATCGAATGGTTCATCTGTGGTGCAGGAGCACGCATCTTTCTTTGTGAGCATGCATTGGGGATGAGAACTCGAAGAGCCACAATGGATCTCGATTTTGCTGTATGCGTTAGCTCTATCAAGGAGTGGGAAGCATTATACAAAATGATGTGTGATCATCATGACTTTGAAGCAGATAGACATCAAACCCAACGCTTATGGCATTCTAGCGTGAGTTTCCTATGAAATAGAAAATCCCATACAGATTGAGTGCCGTAACTTGCTAGACCTGAAGCGGTTACGGTAATTCTTTTTACTAATTTTCATGTATACACTAACAAAGTGAGTTTAT
>WTBT01000023.1 GCA_013138965.1 Candidatus Aegiribacteria sp. | reverse complement strand
TCCAGTCAGCGGAACTCTGTCATCTCACTCCTTTCAGGTAGTATTACCCTTTGACCGGGGCAGAACCAGTGCAACACGATGAATAAGCGTGGTTTATTGTCTGATGATTTTAATACAGGGGGGGGGGAGGATGTCAATGCGCCCTGATTGAAACGATTCAGGGGAAGGCGTACCGGTACAGAGGCTGAATTATGAGGAACAGATCGACTTGATTGATGATACTTCTTCTGGATATATGAAAGGGTTCTTCCAGTATATGCCTTTCCTCAAAAGGTCGTAAAGGCATTAGACAGTAAGATAATTTACTACTATAATAGCAATCAGTTTTTGATGCTTGATTTCACTATTCTGCTCAGAACAATCGCGATAATATTCAAGGGAAGGGGTGCATACTGATCGGCTGCTTGCTTCTGTTCCTTCTATCCCTGCAATCTTTCCCTGATGGCCCGGGTGCGGCAGGATGCGCCTGTGGTGCATACGCCTGGTCAAACGATGCGTCTTCATGTCTTTCTGCTCCGGCAGGACTTGTCAGAATCACGAAAACCCAGTTCTCAGTTTACTCAACTGCCAGTGATTTGGATAATAACAACATATTCGCGGCCGCGGCCTTTGAACTGGGCTCCCAGCACTACGGGGCAGCTGCAGGGCTCATTCGTTCCGAATCAGAACCTGATACCGTTCAGGTGGCTCTAGTCGCTGCCAGAACGCTTAAAGGTGATCCTGTAGGTTTTATGGAAGGAGTATTCGGCCCCAGTATTTCAATCGGAGCATCACTTGGATTTGCAATTACAGATGAAGATTCAGAAGATTGCAGTGAAATGCTTTCCGCAGGCCTGGGTTTTCAATTCTCGGTCTTTCCGACTATCGCCATAGGCGTGAACGTTTCGAATCTGAGGCTCGCAGGAGACAGGCTACATGAAAGGGTCATCGGCTACGGGTTTTCAACGGCATTCGACAGGAGATTTCGCGGCCATTTCTCTGTAACGAATGGAAAGAGCGCTCTCGGTTTCGATCTTGCCGTCAATGACTGGCTTACGGTAAGAACAGGCTCAGATGGCTCATCCTGGAACACCGGAGTATCCCTTGAGCATGCATGGCTGAAGCTGGATTGGGCAGTGATACTGAATGACCATGACTGCAGGCAGGTTCTTGGCATTTCCGTATCTCCGGGAGGTTATCTGTGAGTATTTCATTTATGACCATGATCATTCTTCTTGCCGGAGGTCATGATTCTCTCGATGTTTCCATTATTCCTGAAAACTGGGTATTCGGATACGATTGCCTTATCGATGCGTCCGCCTGCGGGAGCTGGAAGAACAACCATCCGGTAATCGACAGCACCGGTATAGATGCCGCTGTTTCAGTAAGGGCTGCATCACCTGAGGTAGACTTTCTCGTAACCGGTGCCATGCGAAGCGATTCTGCATCACGTTTCCTTTTCAGAAGAGCAAGGGCTGTCGTAAAGTGGCCGGGCACACCCTGGATAGCCGCAGGAGTTTACCTGAACGACCAACAGCCGTTCATTGCCGGTTTGGCGAATCCGGTAGTTGAGTGGGGGTGGGTGGATATTGATTCTATTCAGGGATTTGGGTTATCCTCCGGAGGTATTCTCGGTTTCAGGGGTGATTACCTCATCCAGCTCACCCGGGGAGACACACTTACGCAGCTGAATGTGCATTCACCATGGATGGGATTCGCCGGAGTGGATTATTCCAGGGCACAGATACATACAGCGGATTCCGCAGGCGGGAATATGACAGTGAACGTGTTGTCCGTAAGGGGGGATTTCCGCTATTTCAAACCATGGCTGGTCGTTGCCGGAGCTGAGGGAGAAGAAGGGAAATGGGCAGTATCTGCCGAAATACGGAAATTGCGTCCCATAGATACACAATGGGGAAGGATAGAAGTTGTTCCCGGAATTCACTTGGCAGGAGATAGAATTGATTTTCCCGGCAGCGCGTTCGTTCCCGGACAGAGGCTAATCACACTCGGAGCATTCCTTGAATCAAGAAGGTATTTCGTTTCAGCCGGAATTAAGGGTATGCTTGATCTGGAAAGTGACAGCCTCTCAGGAGTATCAGCGTCGGCTGGTATGATTTCCGAGGGAGGGGTATCCTGGGATGTGATCTTTAGTTATTATGCCGACTGCGATTACAGAGCTTTCATCTCTTCAGTTACGAGCGATTCCAACGCTTCGGCCGGCATAGCAGTTGAGATAATCAATGACAGCACAAGGGTTACCGGGAGCGTATCCTATTCGCCAAGGGATGATGTATGTGCCGAAGTATCGGTTTCAGGGGATCTTGATAACAGCCTTCAGCCTTCATGCGGTCTTGCTGTGTCAGCAGCACTTGGCCCTGTACGGGGCATTCTGGGAATAGATTGGGAATACGATAGCTCTCCCATATTACGGATAAATCTGACAGGACTGCTTAAATGATAAGAATAATCACTATTACAATAATCCTTCTGTTCATTTTAACCTCAGGATGCTCACTTTTCATTCCCATGCAGAAACCAGTTGAACCGGGTAACAGGCTGCTTCTGTGGCTCCCGGGAGCATCTTCGGTTCAGGTGCTGTCTGACTGGAATGACTGGGGAGGAGGTGTTGCCGCGGGTGGTATCGTAAATCCTGTATCCGGGAGGATGGAAAAGGATGACAACGGCCTCTGGACGCTAGACATTGCAGGATTGCCCGGAGGTGTCTACAGGTATGCTTTCTACGTTAACGGATACAAATGGATAAGAGATCCGGTCAATCCCGAAACCGCAGTATTTGAAGGTCGGACCGTTTCGATCATCATGGTTGCGAAATGAACGAAAGGACGTGATTCTTGGCTTCTGTGAGATTTCAGGGAGTCAGTAAAACTTATCAGAAAGATATACTTGCTCTTGCTGAATTCGACATTGAAGTTCGGGACGGTGAATTTCTGGTTCTCGTGGGTCCCAGCGGATGCGGCAAATCCACAACTCTGCGCGTTCTGGCAGGACTCGAAGAACCGACTACAGGAGAACTTTTCATCGATGATCGGAATGTAACTGATATCAAGCCCCAGGACAGAGACATAGCAATGGTTTTCCAGAATTACGCTCTTTATCCCCATATGACAGTATATGAGAACATGGCATTTTCACTTAAAATGAGAAAAATACCCGCAGATAAGATCGATCAGAACGTAATGGAAACTTCGGAAATTCTGGGGATCTCCGATTATCTGCAACGAAAGCCACGAGAGCTGTCTGGAGGACAGCGACAGAGAGTGGCCCTGGGAAGAGCGATTGTCAGGCATCCTGCCGTATTTCTTTTTGATGAACCCCTTTCGAACCTGGACGCCAAACTCAGGGTACAGATGCGGAATGAGCTGAGTCAGCTGCACACAAAACTGGGATCCACAATGATATATGTGACACATGATCAGGCAGAAGCGATGACACTGGGTGACAGGATAGTGGTGCTGAAGGATGGATACATTCAGCAGATAGCGACACCATTGGATCTCTACGATAATCCTGATAACAGTTTTGTGGCAGGATTCATCGGCAGCCCCTCAATGAATTTCCTGAACGTTGATCTGGAAAACGGTGTGATGCATATGGGTGATACAATCCTGGAGAATACTCCCTTTTCAGGCTTGCCGAATGGGGAATACCTCTTCGGAATAAGGCCGGAGGATATTCATCCATCTGAGGAAAGCCGGTTTTCTGGTGAAGTTGAGGTTATTGAGACTCTGGGTAATGAGAATATCATCTACATGAAATTTAAAGGCAGGCAGTTCTCAGCAAGATGCGACCCGAAAGTTAAAGCGCTTCCCGGCGAGATGTTCGGGTTCTCCATGGACTTGCTGAGAAGCCACCTGTTCGGTATTGATGGCATACGTAAAATAATTAACACAACTTAATAAACGAATGAATTATATCTGGTTGTACAGTAATAAAATATGAGTATTAAAGAAATAGGCTTTGCTTTCTTCGCAGCTTTGAGCGCAAGTGTGCTTTTAACCCCTCTCGCAAGAAGGGTTGCTTTAAGGTACAGACTTGTGGACAAGCCGAATCGAAGAAAGAGACATCTGATGACCACACCTCTTTTTGGCGGGATGGCGATCTACCTCTCCTTCGCTGTGACTGTTATTGCAGGTATGCTGTTCCTCAATGGCGCCGCCAGCATAATCTCCTTCGGGTGGAGATCCCTTTGTTTAATGGTGATCACTGGAGCTGGATTGATGTCGATTGTAGGACTCGTGGACGATATCCTTGGTCTTTCTCCAGTTATCAAACTTACACTTCACACCGTTGCTGCGGTTCTTGTGGGTTTTATTTTTGTTACAAAGGGAGCTTTGCTGAGCGTATTCATTGAGGGCGGCAGTTTTGCATGGCTTACAGCTCCGCTTACTGTGCTCTGGCTGGTAGGAATAACCAATTCCGTGAACCTGCTTGATCACGCAGACGGCCTCTCTGCAGGAACATGTGCTATAGCTGCCATATTCTTCTCAATAATTAATCTTATTTCCGGCAATTACTCCGTTGCGTTCATCAGCGCGGCCCTTGCGGGGGCGACGATCGGATTTTTTTTCTACAACTACAATCCAGCTTCTATCTTCATGGGCGACTGTGGCAGCAACATGCTTGGTTTCATGCTGGGGATAATAGCTGTACTGGGTGTTTATACTCCGGAAGGGTCAATCCGGGAAATTGCCATTTTTACCCCGGTATTGATCCTTGCTCTTCCCATGATAGATACAGCATTCGTATTGAAGTATAGATGGAAGAATGGAAAACCTCTTTTCGATGCGGACAGGAATCATCTTGCCCACCGACTGATGCGGCTGGGATTATCTCATAACCAGGCGGTCAGGGTTTTGCTGGTGGTGGCGGCTCTTATGGGCACACTGGCCCTTTTGCTTCCTACGCTGCAACCCTATCAGGCAGTTCTGCTGTTTGCCCATGCTCTTGGTCTCATTGCTCTTTTTTCATTTTTTATGAACCGTGCCGAAACCAGGGATATCAAGAAATGAGGAACCATTCAAGAACCGCGATCCAGATAATTGTAATCCTGACGATACTGGGTTCGATGTTCCTCGTTCATACAAACAGCAGAAGCAGCATACTGATCAAGGAAGTAATTTACGTTGGAGGCGCGGCGCTTGCCCTGCTGGCTGCATCTCTGGGCATCTTGACAGATGGCAGGATCGCCTTGGCAAGGCTCAGCAGGACATTGGCAGTATCATTCATACTTCTTATTATCTGGATGATATTCCGCCATTATTCCGGAGTTCAGTCTGTCAATGCTTTCAAGTACATGTACAGCACTGTTGCCCTGGGAGGCCTCGTTTTCGTCATAGCGACCACATTCACTGAGAAAACCAGGGATATCATTCTGTGGGTTATGGTTGTCTCCACTTCTGTTCTGTCAGTATACGCTATCCTTCAATCCATGGGCCTGATAATCTTCTCATGGGATGCGGGTCTTACGCAGATGGCGAGAAGTTCCGGGACAATGGGGAATGCAAACCTTCTCGGGAGTATTTCAATGGCAATGCTGCCCGCAGGCGCAGGTTTCCTTCTCAGCAGGCTGAAGTTGTCAAAATTCAGGATAATATCAGCCGCCTGTTTTGCTCTGCTCTGCACGGGTGCGATGCTTGCAAGCAAAACAAGGGGCAGCCTGATAGGCCTTTTCGCTATCGCTGTATTCTTCTCCTTCATACCGTTCATCAGAAAGAACAAAAGAGTACTTGTTCCACTGCTTCTGGTTTTTCTGATTCTGATAGGAGGCTCAATTATCCTCCTGGGAAACCGAATGCAAGAACTTGCTGCAATAGAAACCGGTACTTTTCAGGTAAGGAAGCTTATATGGTCAGGCACACTTTCCATGATAGAGAGCAATCCAATCATGGGATTCGGCCCGGCTTCATTCCAGATAGTATTTCCACAGTTCAGGAATCCGGAGTACTTTCTTCTCGGTGTCAGCCATAATACCCTTCATGCGCATTGTGAGTATCTTGAGATACTCGGTGATACCGGGATCATAGGGTTGCTGTTGTGGGTAGCTGCAGTTTATTCAATCTTCAGAATATTATACAAAAAAAGAAAATCATTTTCTCTGCACAACGATAAAAAGGGGACAGCAGTTAAATGGCTGATATCTGGAATAATCGGTGGTATAGTAGCTCTGCTGGCTGAAGCTACGGTATCGGTGGCCCTTAGATGGCCGCTATCCGCGTTGCTTCTGGCGCTTTTCACAGGCCTGCTTCTTGCATCCATCCCCTGCGAATTCACGTTTCTCAAAGGTGTCAGGAGATATGGCCTGGCATGCCTCCTTTTCCTAGTTGCGATTGTTCTTGGAGCCGTAGCTTTTCCCGACTACCTTCAAGCGATGAGATCCGGGAGGGAGCTGTTCATGGGAAAGGACGTGTACCTTAGCAATATACAGCCTGCTATTGAGAATGCCGTTAACGCTGCTCAGGAATGGTGGAACACCGCGAACCTTGAGGCTGAGAACAGGGCACTCTACTACTACAATAACGCAAGACAGGTGGCGGACAGTTCAATTGCATGGTGCGAGAAATGTGTTGAGACAAATCCTGATGAGCTTGGGGGGTGGTACGCCCTCGGCAGCGCCTATATATCGATGGCAAAGCTGCATCAGCCGATCTCGCTGCCGATGACGAACATTCTCCTTATGAACGGAATGGTCGCGGAAGATAGGGAAGAGACTGATCGTTATATGAGACTTAGTCTTGAAGCTTACGAATCTCTTACCAGCATGGCTCCGAATTATGCTGAGGTTCATAATAACCTTGCCCTTGTATGGATAAATCTTGGATATCCGGACAGCGCTCTTTCTTCCCTGCGGAACGCATGGGATCTCCATGTTCACAACAGAGGTGTCTATGCGGAGAAGATCAGGATACTCAACCCCATTGCACCATCCATGGATGGTCTATATCTGAAGTGGCAGATGACAATGCCGGTTATTAGTAAACTGTTAATCCGGAACGAAGTGATAAACACGCAAATTCCTTTTTTCAGATCTCTCATGTTTGATTATGGTACAACATTTCTCAGACACAAGGATTCGGCTGACAGCCTTAACCATGAACTTATCAAAATTATAGGCAGCAGATATCCCGATATTGCGCTCATAATAAAAGAGTATACGGATATGCAGATACAATGGACGCAGGAGAGCCTGAATATCCTTCAACGGTTCGAAGAAGGAGATATTGATGGAGTTCTGAGGGATCTCAGCGGTCTCAGTCCGAGTGAACTTGATATTCTTCCTATTCAGCGAACTTTGAAAGGGCGCATTCTTGCTTCAGAGGGTAATCTTGAGGGGATGCAGACTCTAAGTGAGATCCTGAACAGCTTCAGCTATACTGATTTTGATGATATAACAGCCTGGCCAATGGAAGTATCGCAGCTGATGGATGAATTGAATAAAGCACTCCTGAGCACCGGGCTGGATGAATACGATGAGAGGGGGATATACCTGACCAGTGAAGTCAATATGCTCAGATTCGACAGGCGCATATGTGGAATTATGATTTTCATTGAATCTTCACCCTCACTGCAGAATGCATCTATCAGCGTCAGAGATGAGCTGGGGATTCTATGGGAACGTATTGGAGGTCCGCTGTACTGCTTCATGAGGATGAGGGATGATCAAACTGGAGCTCCTGTTATACGGGAATCTTCATTACTGGATAATTCATACACCGGAATACTTGCACTTGAAGAACAGGATTCCCTGAATGCGGAGATAGTCAAGTTTGAGATCCAGTGGCTTTTCGTTCTGTTCTGCTCATCCTACAGCGACATACCACACTACAGCGCTGTTCAGGGAGCACAGACGGTTTTGCTTATTGCTGACGCCCGCAGGAAACTCGTCCATCTTATAGGAGAGAATGAAGCGCAGTACCAGATAGGCAGGATCCTCAACGATCTCTCCAACCAGGTGACCATTCAGGTCAGTGGTGAATTCTCGAATTATATTGAAGTACTCAAGAGCGATTTAATAATGGGCAGAATCACGCTGCCTGACTTGCCATAAACACCGGAAAGAACTAGATTTCACTTAATGATTGCGCTGAAGGATCGTGTGATTCAAAAGGCGGTATCTATCCGTCTTTATTTTTTATTGTTGAATGAAGGATAAATGGATTCCTCTGATCTGTTCGAAATGATAGAAGAGCAAGTTGACAGAGCGGGGCTCCTGCTGGTTGATCTGACCATGAAGAACATCGGAAGGAGCCACATGATAAGGCTCCTTGTTGACAGGTCCGGGCGGGTTAGCATTTCTGAATGCGCTAAGCTCTCCAGGGTGATAAGGGATTTCATTGATGGAAAAATGCTGTTGATGGATTACAGGCTGGAAGTCAGCTCTCCGGGCATAGGACGTCTTCTCAGTACAGAGGTTGACTGGATAAGATCCGTCGAGAGAAAGCTGTTCGTACAGATGAAGGATGACAATTTTACTGACTGGCTTGAGGAATACGCCAGTGGACGTCTTAAGTTCAGGAAAGGCAGGATGGTAACCACTGACGAGATCGTGAGCGCAGTGGAAGTACTGGACTGATGCAAGCTGTTTCTAGTTATGCGAGGAGATAAAAAGTGTCGGATAATTATCAGAGAATAGAAGCCCTGGCAGCAGTGATCAGGGAGAGCAAAGGCGCGAACCAGGAGCTTCTTCTTGAGTGGCTTAAAAAGGGGCTGCTGGAGGCAACCGAGAATGAATACGGTACTCCTCAGAACATTAAAGTAACATGGGACCAGAAGACAGATGATGTTAATATCATTGCTCTTATGAAAGTGGTCATGGAAGTTGAACCTGGGATGGGTCATCTTCAGATTACGAGAAAAAAGGCCAGAAAATGCGACCCCGAAGCCGATTACGATGATGAGGTGGGAGTGCCCATTAGCTTTGACGATTTCGGTCGTTCGGCGATAAACATTTTCCGGCAGGAATTTCACACACTGGAAAGATCAGCAGAGCGGGACAAGGTTTACGAGGAGTACTCTGGAAGGATCGGTCAGCTGATTCCACGATGTGTGGTACAGCAGGTTTACAGAAACAGGGTCAATGTTCGTATAGCAGGACAGATAGAGGCCTTAATCCCGCCTGAAGAGAGAGCCAGGGGCGAGAGGTTCGAACACGGAGATACTGTGCTTCCTGTCCTTGTGGAGGTTCTCAGCCCGGAGAGTACTGAACCCCAGCTTGTTCTTTCAAGAGCCACTCCACTTCTTGTGAAAAGACTTTTCGAGAGAGAAGCTCCCGAAATCGATGAGGGAGTTGTACAGATTAAGGCCATTGCCCGTGAAGCAGGTGTTAGAACCAAGATCGCAGTGGCAAGCAACGATATCAGAGTTGATGCGGTTGGTACTTTTGTCGGAATGAAGGGCATGAGGGTCCAGTCAGTCATGCGTGAACTGAACGGTGAGAGAATTGACATAATTTCCTGGACTATAGATAAAAAATTGCTTGTAACCAGCGCTCTCCTCCCGGCAACCGTCCTCAGAGTCGTGATGGAGAAACGGATCAACCAGGAGACTGAGGAAGAAGAAACCCTGATAATCGCTACCGTTCCTGATGATGAGATAGGAAGGGCGAAGGGTAAGGGCGGCCATAATGTAAGGCTGGCAGGTAAGCTGGTTGGATGCAGGATTGAAGTTGAGGAAAGATCTCTCTGGGAGAAAAGGAAACACTGGGAGGATATGCTCAGAGTCGATATTCACGAGTTTGAATGTATCAACGATAAACTTGCTGAGAGGCTTACCCGTGCAGGATTTGATTCTGCGGATACAATTCTCGACTGCCCAATGGAAAATATTCTTGAGGTACAGGGTGTAGGTCCGGTGAAAGTGAAAAGCCTTATAAAGGAAGCCAGAGAGCTTATAGACAGTAGAAAGATAACTGTTGAACTGAAGAAAAAGGAAGCAAGTGAAGCTGTACTGGAAGATGACGCTGATGGCGTCTGCGATACTGAAACAGCAGTGGAATAACAGTCTTCCCGGGGGCTTCAGTTATTGAAAACAGTTTGGAATTGGATGAATGAAGAAAGAGGGTGATTCCCTTGGCTGAGCAAAGCAATGTGAAGAAGCTGAGAGTATACGAACTTGCCAAGGAGTTGAACCTGTCAAGTGAGGCGCTGCTCAAGGTTATTGAAGAAATGACTATACCCGTGAAGAGCCATATGAGTTCACTCAGCCCGGAAGATTTGCTGAAAGTAAGGAACAGGTTTGACCGGGAGAAAGAGGCTGCAAGGACCAGGACGGTTCGAAAGAAAAAGAAGAAGAAAAAACGCCGTCAAAAACCAAGAGTCACAGCGGAAGCAGTAAAAACTGTCAAAGATACCCTGGCCAGAATTGATTCAGGCACTGGAAGATCAAGACAGAAGAAGCGGAAGAAATACAGGGAAGAAAAAGTTGAGAAACTTCATGAAACCATCATAGATGGAGATTCAGCTTTAATTCGCATTACCGAGTTTACGAGTCCTTCGGAACTGTCCGAACTGATGGAAATGCCCCTCAGCAAGGTTATAGGCAAGTTCATGGAACTGGGTGTCATGGCTACAGCGAACCAGAGGCTTGATGTTGAAACTGTATCCCTGGTGGCGCATGAATTCAATTTTGAAGTTGAGGTGGTCGAAAGTTACGGAGCCAGGGAGCTCGAGGAAAGGCGAGTCAGCGTCAACGGTTCCGAAGAGACCAGAATCCCGATAATCACCGTGATGGGGCATGTTGATCATGGGAAAACGGCGCTTCTGGACAGAATAAGACAGACTAACATCATGGCTACTGAATCCGGTGGAATTACCCAGCACATAGGCGCGTACATATCAAAATTTGGAGACGGTAAAAAGATAACATTCATTGATACACCTGGTCATGAGGCTTTCACAGCTATGAGAACAAGGGGAGCCAGGGTTACAGATATTGTTATCCTTGTCGTTGCGGCGGACAGCAGGGTCATGCCTCAGACACAGGAAGCAATTGACCATGCCAGGGCCGCGAAAGTTCCGATAGTAGTTGCGATTACAAAGATCGACCTTCCCACTACCAATCCCGATTTTATTAAGAAGGACCTGGCATCCCACAATGTTCTTATTGAAGAGTGGGGCGGGGAAGTGCTTTGTTCGGAGGTTTCGTCCATAACAGGTGAAAACATCGAAGATCTTCTGGACAAGCTGTTGATGCAGGCTGAAATGCTGGAATTGACAGCTTACCCTGGGAGACCGGCAAAAGGAACTGTTCTTGAGGGTGAGGTTGATCCCAGGCGGGGAACAGTTGTTAATGCGATCATACAGGATGGAACGCTGAGGGTTGAGGACGATTTTGTGGCCGGAAGATGCCGCGGAAGAGTTCGGGCGATGTACGATGAAAATGATAACGAGATTAAGGAAGCAGGCCCCGGAACCCCCGTACAGATACTGGGTTGTACCGATGTTCCTGACGCTGGAGAGCCGATAGTAGCTGTAAGTTGCGAACACGAGGCAAAACGCATTGCCAGAAGACGCCAGATTGTTCAGAGGGAAAGGGAACTGCATGCGGGCAGAATGATATCCCTTGAGGATTTCTGGCAGAAAACCGTTGACAACAAGGGTATTATGAACCTTGTTGTCAAAGCGGATGTTCAGGGTACTGCTGAAGCCATTGTAGATACACTTACCAAGCTGGGCAATGAAGAAGTTTCCGTCAACATCATCAGGAGTGGTGCAGGAGGTATTTCCAGTAACGATGTCAATCTTGCCGCCGCATCAAATGCCATAATTATCGGTTTCAGGGTTCGTCCCGACGTAAGAGCCCGTGAAGAGGCATCAGCCAGGGATGTGGAAATTGCCACCTTCAGTGTTATCCACCAGGTTGAAGAAACTATCACGAGGGCGCTTTCAGGGCTTCTGAAACCAGAAGAGAGGGAAGAATTTCTTGGATCTGCTGAAGTAAGAGACCTCTTCAAGGTTCCGAAGATCGGAACCATTGCAGGATCCTACGTTATCAGCGGTATGATTAAGAGAAATGCCCAGATACGGCTTGTGCGGAACGGCGTTGATATCTGGTCAGGTACCGTAAGTTCCCTGAAGCGTTTCAAGGAAGACAAGAAAGAAGTCAAATCCGGTTTCGAATGCGGTATAGGTCTTTCGGGCTATAATGATATCAAACTTGGTGACGTTATCGAAAGTTTCGAGATCGTTTCCATAGCCAGAGAACTCTGACGGTTTCGCGGAGGAATTTCGTATGGATACTAGAAGAAGATCCAGGCTTGAAGTAGATATACGGCAGATTGTCGGAGAAACACTGTCCAGAAATGTATCTGACGCAAGACTCCGTAACGTGAGCATAACAAGGGTGAAGCTCTCCCGCGATGGTTCGCATGCTACGCTGTTCTATGAGACGGCAGGGACTGACGCCGAGAGGCAGGATGCTTTCGAAGCGATGAAATCAGCCAGGGGGTTCCTCAGGTCTCAGCTGGCATCCCGGATAAGGATGCGTACGGTTCCCGTTCTGTCACTGGTAAAAGATGAATCCGGTGAAAAGGGTGATAAAATTCTGAATATCATGAGGGAGCTGAGTAACGATTGACATCACCTGGGATGACAGGTGCGGCATATCTTCTCGATAAATCAGCCGGCATTTACTCGCGCAGAGCAGCTTCAAGGGTTGCAAAGCAATGGGGGTACAGGAAATATGGACACGCAGGGACCCTGGACCCCGATGCGACAGGCCTTCTTATTGTTCTTCTGGGAAGGGCAACCAGGCTTTCCAGGTTTATCTCATCTTCCAGGAAGACATACAGTTTCGGGATTGAACTGGGTATAAGAACGGATACGGACGATACAGGTGGTACCGTTCTGGAAAAGAGACACGTTCCGCCCATCGTTGAGGAGGATATTCTTAAGGTAATACGTAATTATACCGGAACCATCAATCAGAAGGTACCGGATTATTCAGCAGTAAGGGTTGATGGCGTGCGGGCATATTCGCTGGCAAGAAAAGGATTGAAGCCCTCTACACCTGTAAGAGAGGTGTATACGGAGAACTGGAAGATTGAAGAGCTCATGGGATCAAGGATCCGTCTCGCTGTCACGGTAAGCTCGGGAACTTACATCAGAGCTTTTGCCCGCGATATCGGGAACGAACTTGGCACAGGCGGAGCAGCCTTCGATATCAGGAGAACTTCGATCGGGGCATTCAGCATTGAGGAAGCTTCAAAGGAAACTCGCAATAACAGCTCTCTGTTGAGTATGTCGGATATTCTCCGGGATTACAGGAAAGCAGTGCTTGACGAGGAACAGCGCATGATCGTATCACACGGAGGAAACCTGAAAGGTCATCAGCTTGGTACAGTAGTCCTGCTGGATAAGGATGATAATCTGCTGGCAGTAGCTGAAGGGGATGGGAGTATTCTGAAACCGCTGTGCGTGTTCGCCGGAAGCTGAAAATCATGAATACAATTACATTAGGAAATTTCGACGGCATACATTCGGGACATCTGAAGGTAATAGAAAAGGCCGGATCCTTCAGTGGCGATACATGCCTTGTCTGCTTTGAACCAGTGGCCCGTCAGTATTTTACGGATAACTCATGGAGCAGGAGACTCACTACTGTATCCGAAAGGGCAGTGATTCTAAACAGACTGGGAATGAAAAAGATAATAATCATTCCTTTCGACAGAGAAACAGTCGAAAAGTCACCGGATGAATTTCTGTCTGAACTTCATGAAATGGAGAAATTCACCAGAATCGTAGTAGGATACGATTTCCATTTCGGCAGAAACAGGTCAGGTACAGCGGAATACCTGTATCAGTGGTGTACTTCAAGGGAGATTGATACTATTATTGTACCTCCGCTGGAATGTGGAGATGAGCCGGTTAAGAGTGAAAAGATTAGGCAGCTTCTTGAAAATGGAGAAATCCGGAACGCTGAAGAGCTTCTTGGCAGGCATTATTCGGTTACAGGAGTAGTTTCAAGGGGTAAGGGTCAAGGTAAACAGATCGGATTTCCCACATTGAATGTCAGGGTCCCCGGATGCAAACTGCTTCCGAAACCCGGCAGTTACGCAGGTTACGTAGAATCCGGCGAAGGAAACAGACCAGTACCTGCAGCAGTATTTGTTCCCGGTAGCGCCACCGGGCCGGTGGAAGCACATCTGATCGATTACCGGGGCGGGGATGTCTACGGCAGTATAGTAAGCGTTAGTTTCAGAAAGAGACTGAGAAGGACAGCATCTTCAATAAGTATTGAAGAGCTGAAAAAGCTTATTGCCGGCGATGTGGAAAATGTCAGGCGGTACGCTTTGAAGAAAGAACGAATGGAGGATCCAGAAAAATGAGCATAACAGCCGATAAAAAGGCGGAGTTAATCGTGAAATTCGGAGATAGTGAAAACGATACTGGAAAATCGGAAGTACAGATAGCCATCCTTACGGAAAGGATAAGGAATCTTACTGAGCACAGGAAACTTCACAAGAAGGACAATAACTGTAACAGGGGACTTCTTATGCTTGTGGGACAGAGGAGAAGACTGCTCAATTACCTCACCAATAATGATATTGAACGTTACAGAAAGATAGTTAAGGACCTGGGACTGAGGAGATAGATTGTATTCTCAGCGTCACTGATTGCACCCGGGATTTCAATTGATGTGATGCTTGTAGTAAGGTGTCCCGGCAGAGAGCCGGGTTGATAGAGTTGAAAAAGGAAGAAATAAAAAAAATGATAAAAGTAGTTGAAAGAGAAATAGCAGGCAGAACACTTACAATTGAGACCGGAAGAATGGCGAAACAGGCCGATGGTGCCGTCTACGTTACGTATGGCGGCTCAGCAGTGCTTGTTGCCGCAACATCAGGCGGATTGAGAGATCTACCCTTCTTCCCCCTGACAATAGAATACCGCGAAAGAACTTACGCTGCGGGTAAGATCCCTGGTGGTTTTTTTAAGAGGGAAGGAAGACCCCAGGAAGCTGCAACACTTACCGCAAGGCTCATTGACAGGCCGCTCAGACCTCTTTTTCCTTCGGATTACATGGAGGAGACCCAGGTTTATATCCTTGTCCTTAGTTCCGATAGTCAGAACGATCCCAGTCTGCTTGGATTGCTGGGGGCTTCGGCAGCCCTGATGATATCGGACATTCCGTGGGACGGTCCCGTATCCGCGGTGAAAGTAGGCAGGGTGAACGGTGAGTACGTGATCAACCCCACTGTCGACGAGCAGGTTGAAAGCGACCTTGATCTTGTGGTTGCCGTGAAGGGCAGCGATGTGGTGATGCTGGAAGGTTCGACCGCGCAGCTCTCAGAAACCGAAGTTATGGAAGCTATACGGGTAGCTGCCGATGCAGCCGCGTTGATCAACGAGCTTCAGATGGAACTGAGGGCAGCCGTTGGAAGAGAAAAACGTCCGATTGTGAGGGCTTTTGAGGTTCCGGATGGACTCTCGGAAGCGGTAAACTCCATCGCTATCCCTGAATTCGAAAAGGTTTACGGAAACGGGATCAAGAACGCCCTTTCAGAAGCTGGAGATACAGCGAAGGAAACTGCCCTTGAAGAACTGTCAGGTAAATATCCTGATCTTGATGATGATAGACTGAAGAAAATGATCTCAAAGGCGGTCAACGAAGCTGAAAAGCTTGTCGCCAGGAAAAAGCTTCTCGATCACCAGCGTCCCGATGGACGTGGCGAGGGCGATGTAAGAAAGATAACCTGCGAAGTTGGTGTATTACCCCGCCCTCATGGCTCAGCTCTCTTTACACGGGGTGAAACCCAGGCTCTCGTGGCAGTCACACTGGGAGGAGCCAGAGATGAGCAGAGGATAGATGCTCTTCTGGGGGAATACACGAAGGATTTCATGCTTCATTACAATTTTCCATCCTTCAGTGTCGGAGAGGTCAGGCCTGACCGAGGACCCGGCAGAAGGGAGATCGGGCACGGTCATCTTGCAGAGATGGCCCTTTCCCAGGTCATGCCGAAAGATAAGCTGGATTTCAACTATACGGTAAGGGTAGTATCGGATATACTCGAATCGAACGGATCATCCAGTCAGGCGACAATATGCGGCGCTTCCCTCAGCCTGATGGATGCCGGAGTCCCGATAACCGATGCTGTCGCAGGTTTGGCTCTCGGGCTTGTAACCGATGGTAAGGATTACGTTATTCTGTCGGATATTGCCGGAGTGGAAGATCATCTGGGTGATATGGATCTCAAAATTGCTGGAACTACCGCCGGTATAACCGCAATACAGATGGATCTGAAAGTTGAAGGAATTTCTCTTGATATTCTCAGCGAAGCCATAAACAGAGCGAAGGAGAACAGGGAATACATACTCGGAGAGATGAATTCCGTTATAAGCACTAACCGCGCGGAACTCAGTGAATTCGCGCCAAGGGTCTATACGGTTCAGATAGAAAAGGACATGATCGGCAAGCTGATAGGTCCCGGAGGCAAGAACATCAGGGCCATTACCGAAGAAACGGGCGCCGATATCAATATCGATGATGACGGAACGGTAGTTGTTCTTTCTGATGACGCGGAAGCCGCGAACAGAACCCTTGAACTGATAGAACTTTCAACGGGAAAACCTAAGCTCGGACAGATATACGACGGAGTCGTGGCCAATATCATGAACTTCGGAGCCTTTGTTGAAATAATGCCCGGAACAGACGGCCTTGTACATATAAGCCAGATAAGCAGGGAACGTGTCGAAAAGGTGGAAGATGTTCTCAAGCGCGGTCAGCACGTGCGGGTAAAAGTTACGGAAGTCAAGAGCAACGGCAAAATTGATCTGACGATGAAGGGCATCGATCAGAACGTAGAAAAATAAACACCCTGGAAGGATGGGAAGAGATGGAACTTGATGTTCTGCTTGAAATTCTTGAGCATGCGTCGGATCTTCCCATTCCATCCAGAGCCACATCCGGTTCAAGCGGTGTAGATCTTACAGCTGCGGTAGAATTGGATATTGTTGTTCGACCGGGAACCACCGAACTGATTCCAACCGGGTTGAAGGTTTCCATACCCTCGGGTTACGAATGGCAGATTCGCCCCAGAAGCGGTAATGCCCTGAAATACGGTATTACAGTGCTTAACAGTCCGGGGACAATTGATTCTGATTACAGGGGAGAAGTGAAGGTCATACTGGCAAATCTCGGTGAACAGCCCTTCAGGATACAGCGTGGCGACAGGATAGCCCAGGCGGTTCTTGCCCCTGTAGTTTACCCAAAATTCAGGGTAGTTGACTGTGTGCCCGAAACGCAGAGAGGTGAAGGGGGATTCGGTCATTCCGGAATATAGATATACCCATGCAGGTCTACTGGGACTTCTTATTTATTTCGCGGCAGGCATCTCATGCAGCTACGGATTCCGTGGCAGTCTTCCGGAGCACATCCAGTCGGTCAAGGTTATTCCCTTCCGAAGCAGAGTCACTCAATACGGCCTTGAGCAGGATATAACCTCACGGGTTATTGAGATGATAGTGATGGATGGAAGGCTCGCAGTAGCGGTTGAAAACCAGGATTCAGAGATTGAGGGCACTGTTGCTTCATTCACTAAAACCCCTTATTCATATACATCAGCGGAAGTGGTCGAGGAGTACAAGCTGGAGATCAGGGTTGAAATTTCATTTACGGATCTTCTTCAGGAGAAGGATATCATCGGTGCGGAAAGCGTGACAACCTGGCTGGTTTACGACCCAGATACCGAATCCGAAATTGAAGCCAGGGACAGGCTTCTGGAAGAATCCGCAGAGGATATTGTCAGAAGATGCCTTTCAGGATGGTAGGTGGATATGTCAGATATGTTTTCAGGTAAAAGTGGTCTTTTTACTTTCCTTCTCGTTGTCTTTATATTGATTGTCAGCGTAACTATCAAGTATCTCAGTGTGGTTTCGCTTAAGCCGGCGAAGGTACGCGCCGAACTGGAGGAGATCTTCAGCAGGGTGGACAATGTAACGCCAATTTCTCTTCTGAAAGCCGAATTCCTCAAGGAGTGGGGTGAATATCGCTATTCGGATGAGTGTTCCTGGGCTGTTTCAGCATCACGGATGTATTCGGGCAATGGTTTTGAAGGCGATGCATACGTAGTAACCTATGCCGATTCAATCGAATTTCCAGGATTTCCAACTTTCCATTGCGAGTTCCGTATTGAGAAACCCATGAGGCGTACCAATTAATGGCGATAATAGATCACTGGCACGAAAAACACCCCAGACAACCCGCTAAGGGTCGGCTGATCCTGTACATTCTTCTGTTTATTTTGATTTTGTTTCTGATGTTTAAAGCTGATACATTCGTAAAGGGCTTCGCTAACATATTCTTTCCTTCTGATGCTGATTCCACAGTAGAGGAGAACCACCCCAGATGAAATATCCAGTATTCGATGCTCATGTTGATACTTTGATGAGAATAGCTTCTACGGAGGAGTATCTGAACGGCAATTCCAGGACGCAGCTGGATATGCCCAGAGCCATAAAGGGCGGAGTAACTCACCTTGTAACAGCCATATGCGCGGAAGCGGAAAAGGAACCTCATACTGCCTTCTGCAGTGGTATCTCCAGGTATAGAGACGCAGTTCACCTTTCGACTATAGAGCTTTTACTGATGCTTGAGGGATGCCAGCCGCTTGTTGACCTTCCTGAAATGAATGAGATCATTGAGATGCTTTCGGTTGTCTCTCTCACATGGAATGGAGAGAACAGCCTGGGCGGTGGAATAGGGACTGACAAAGGACTTACCGAAAAAGGAAAACAGCTGGCGACTGAACTTGATAATGCTGGAGTCATTCTGGATGTGTCACACCTCTGTGACCGTTCCAGGAGAGATCTTCTTATGCTCGGGCTAAGAACGGTGGCTACTCATTGCAACTGCAGGGCAGTTCATGATTTCCCAAGGAATCTTCCAGACGAGGACATACAGGAGATCGCCGCTTCCGGAGGAGTAGTTGGAATCACGTTCGTACCTGATTTTCTGGGTGAGAATTCTTCGCTGGATACTATTGCCGACCATCTTGAACATCTGGTTGAACTGACGGATATAAGCAATGCGGGTTTCGGCAGTGATTTCGATGGCGTTCCTAATCTTCCAAACGGCATTAAGGACTGCACAAGCTGGCCGGATATGATGGAACTGCTGGATAGAAGAGGCTGGAGCAGTGAGAACATAGCTTCTGTGGCGGGAAATAACTGGAGAAGAGTATTTCTCAATGATTGAAATGGGGATCGGATAAATGCATTTAATTCTTGCGATATTCATGCTTGTATCTCTGGCTTCGGCTCAGACTCCCTTTGAATTCGCGGTTGTACAGGAACTGGTTGGAGGTGAACCCTTCATCAGTATTATCCGCATAAAACTCAATTCTGGTGTGCCTGAATCGGGACGCACACAGCTTGAGCTTACTACCAGAGCCGGCATGATGATGGAGGGCTCACATGCTGTATACCCGGATTCCTCTACGTCAAACCATGTAGTGTTCTCCGGAATTGTAGAGTATAAGGCACAGATACCTGTTTTTACGATCAACCGCATATTCTCCGTTATCGCAGACTGCATGAACAGATTCCCCGGGATGGGAATTACAGATTTAGCCCTTGATGTGGTTGATACCAGTGATCTCAGCTGGATAAGCATAAAATGTGGTATTACAAGTATTGACAGTGTATTAAGCGGAACCCTGAGTCATGAAGTCTTCTGGCGGAATGCCGAACTCAGAGAGTTCGAAGTGGGGACAGCAGGCTTTCCCACCCAAATGAGAAGACCACTTATTCCCCAGTGGAGTATTGCAGCAGATATCATCCCCATTGATACTGAAGACGCAGACACCGAACGCTCAACCCAACCCTGGAAATCACTGCTTCTACCAGGATGGGGACAGCTGTCAGCCGGCAGGGGGATAGGATGGCTGAATATCCTCGTTGAAGCAGGGGGAATCGCTCTTCTTGCAGCCGGTGAAGATGATACAGGCATCGCAGTACTGGGCGCTAATCATTTCATCAGTTTCATTGACCTGTTCTAAGGGAAGGAAACAGTCAATTGAGAAAACTCAGGAAGATCCTTAAAATATGTCTCGTTTCCAGTATACTTATCTGGACTCTGGGATTTCTTTTTGGCAGAGGAGTGTCCATTACCTGGGGTCTCGCGGGAATGGCGGCCTATCTGGCACCGATATCCGGTGTGGTTCTCATAATAATGCTGGCTACGGGACTTGGCGCCTCTCAGGAAGAAAAAAGACGGAAAGCCGGGGAAACTCTGAAATGTGTCGAATGCGGCAGGCCTTCAATACCGGGATCCCGATTTTGCAGATATCATCATGATATCATGGCAGAGGAGCAGGATCCGGGAGCCAGGTGAAACCCGTCCGGAAAAATATCAATTCCGGTTTTCTTCTGGCCCTTCTGCTGGGAGGTCTTGTTTCAGCTATACTGGTACGAGTATTCGTTACAGGCAGAGATGAACTGCTGGAGATGAAAAATAGAACTCCAGTGCTCGGCACCTTCGCCACGTACATTGTAATAGCGGAGAGGGAAACTGCCGCCTTAATTCTCTCTTCTATGGATTCCCTCGCAAGGTACCTGGACAATGAGCTTGGCGTTTATGGTAACGGAGAGCTATCTGACCTTAATATGGGGGGATATGTTCTGACACATGAACTATCTCCGGATATGAAATACCTGCTGGATAACTCACTGTTCATCTCTTCTATTACCGATTCTCTTTTCGATCCTGCAATGGGGCTTCTGGTGAATACCTGGGGTTTTCCTGACGATCCTCACCTTCCGGACAGCGCAGAAATAGAGAGGGCGCTTGCCAGATCAGGTCTGGTGAATGTCCGGATATCCGGAGACACTCTACTCTTGAGCAGCGGCACTCTCCTCGATTTCGGAGCAATAGCGAAGGGATACATCGCAGACAGAATCTACAGTCATTCGCGAAGTCTGGGTGCAAGGGCTGCTCTGGTCGAGATAGGCGGTGAGATACGCTGCGGAGGTGATCCTGAAACGGCCAGACTCTGGAGGCTTGCGGTGAGGAACCCCAGGGGTGACAATATCATGGAGATGATAGAAATCGATAGCGGGGCGGTTGCCACTTCGGGGGATTATGAGAGTTATTTCTTTGATAACGGAATACGCTTTTGCCATATTCTGGACCCCCGGACAGGATATCCGGAATCAGGAGTAGCGTCCGTGACAGTGATATGCGGGAACGCAGCTTTCGGTGACGCCCTTGCAACGGCTGTTTCAGTAGGCGGTATTGACACTGCGGAAAGTATACCTGATTCTCTTTTCAGTCTTATCATTGTAGTTACGGAAGATGAGAACGGAGAGATAACCGAATGGAGAAGGGGCAGCATATGATGAGGGATCCTGAATGGTTCATGGAAGATGAGAAAGGATGGAAATGCCTTCTCTGTCCCCGTGGTTGTTCTTTTAAAAGTAATTCATCGACCCTCGGACACTGCAGGGTCAGGGGGCTGAAAGACGGAAAACCATATCTTCCCGGCTACGGAGAATGTGTTTCCCTGATTGTTGACCCCATAGAGAAGAAACCTCTTTACCACTTCCTCCCGGGTTCCAGCATTCTTTCCACGGGGCCTGCGGGGTGCAATCTCACCTGCGATTTCTGTCAGAACTGGTCAATTTCCCAGATCAGAAGCGTTCCGACCAGGTATATCTCGCCTGACGATCTGGCTGTAATGTCCATGACAGGAAAAAGCAGAGGTATCGCTTTTACATATACCGAGCCGACCATATGGTTTGAATACATAGCCGATTCAGCGCCTCTGGTGCGGTCAAGGGGTGGAGTCGTTGTAATGGTTTCAAACGGCGAGATTAACCTCGATCCGCTCCTGCAGCTCATAGAGATCACAGATGCCTGGAATATAGACCTCAAATCATGGTCGGATGATTTCTACAAAAGGCTCTGCGGCGGAAGAAGGGATACCGTGCTTCAAACCATCAAGACACTCGCCGCCTCATCGTGCCACCTCGAAATAACATTCCTGATTATTCCGGAAGAGAACGATGATCCAGTGGAATGGAAGGAGATGGCTCAATGGATTTCAGGTGAATGCGGGGCCGATACCGTTCTTCATATATCCAGATACTTTCCAAGGTACAAGCTCAGGCAGGAGTCTACAGGCATCGAGACATTACTGAAGGCCAGAGAGATATTTTCCGAAAAACTCCATCACGTATACATAGGGAACGTTTCCCTTGAAAAATCCAATACATTCTGCTCCTCCTGCGGCGCGCTCTGCATAGAAAGATCGGCATGGTTCGTCAGTACGGAGGGCATGCTCAACGGGAAATGCGTTTCCTGCGGCCATGTACTGAGTATTGTCCATGAAATCTGATAAGGAATACCCTTTTTTCCGCATCAACGATCTTGCCATCCCGGTGATTCTTTTCCTTCTTCTGCAGAGTTTCCGGGGGGGAGGGGAAGAGACAACCGAATGCCGACTTGAGGTGCATACGGGGGAGGCTATCCTCCAGTACGATCTGGGAGTGGATTCAATATTCGGTGTTATGGGAAACCTCGGTGAAATGGAAATAAACATCGAGAACGAAAGGGCCAGAATATCACGTTCCCCATGTCCTGGTCAGCATTGCGTCAGGCAAAGCTGGCTGATCAAGCCGGGCGATCTGGCCGTATGCATTCCTTCTGGTGTTTTCATAGTAATAGCAAGTGAAGACGAGAGTCTTTCCCCCGATGCCGTATCCTACTGAATTTGTTTATTCTGCACTGAATTATCTGCTGGCCTGGTATTCCCGCAGACCGGCCTTAAGGATATCGAGAGCTGATCTCATCCTGTTCTCTTCAAGTACGTAAGCTATCCTGATCTCATCAAGACCCAGTCCCGGAGTAGCATAGAATCCTCCAGCAGGGGCGACCATTGTGGTCCATCCATCAACGGAGAAATCCGTAAGCATCCAGGCGGCGAAGTCATCGGTGTTTTCGATCGGGAGCCTGATAGTTGCATAGAAAGCCCCTTCGGGCTTAAGGAAGAAGATTCCTTCCAGCCCGTGCAGCTCCTGCATGAGTATGTCCCGCCTGTTCTGATACATTGATACTATCGAGCTGAAATACTCCTCCGTCATGGATCTGTACATCTTCGCAGCACCATACTGGGGGAGAGTGGGAGGGCAGAGTCTGGCCTGCCCGAATTTAACGAACGCTGCCATGAGTGAGTTGTTACGGGTTACAATGTTACCAAGCCTTGCCCCGCATGAGCTGAACCTCTTGGAAATGGAATCCATGACCACAGCTCTCTCTGCAATCGCTGGAAATTCCAGAATGGACGAGTGTTCCCTTCCATCGAACGCGAAATCTCTGTACACTTCATCGGCAAGAAGATAGATGTCATAACGGGATACGATATCGGCAAGCTCCGCTATTTCCGCATTTGTTAGTATTGTGCCTGTTGGATTATTCGGATTGCATATCAGTATTGCTCTGGTTCTATCCGTAATTTTTGAAGTTATCTCCTCGTTCGGTGGGAGGTGAAAACCGTTCTCCGCTGAGGATGTAATCGGTACGAGTTTTACACCCGAAAGGGTGGCAAAACCGTTGTAATTCGCATAGAAAGGCTCAAAACATATTATTTCATCCCCCGGATCACAGGTTGCCATCATTGAGAAAATGACTGCCTCTGACCCTCCGGTGGTTATCATCACCTGATCCGGTTCAATGGAGATGTCTGATCTGGAATAGTATCCGGATATGGATTCCCTGAGCTCCGGAATGCCGATGCTCGGGCCGTAAGCAAGTACAGTTTTCATATTGGATTTTACCGCATCCCAGAACTCAATTGGAGTCGGAATATCAGGCTGGCCAATGTTCAGATGGTAAATGTTTATACCCCTCTTAACCGCATCCAGGGCCATTGGGGCCAGTTTACGGATAGGCGATTCCTGAATTTGACTGCCTCTTCTGCTTATATTGGGAATTGTCATCGCTAATTTTCCTTCCAGAATGATTAAGCTGTTTCAATGATGCAATGAATCAATGTATTATACTTGGAATTACATTAATACTATATTACAAAACCACTGAAGAAACCTGATATGGAGATTCGATGATTCTGAGACTTGTGGAATTCGATATAGAGGGTTCTCCAGCTGAAAATATGCACAAATTCTCCGAGGCTGCTGTAATATCACCAGTCCCGGATACAGCGGTTTTTCCGGAGCTATTTACAACGGGTTTCGTGCTTGACGACATTCTTTCCCTTGCACTTTCTGAGGAAGATTTAAGTAACCTTCCTGCAGCATCGGCTGCCGGGGAAAACGGCATATGGATAATAGGCGGAACCCTTGCTGTGAGAACCGATTGCGGAGTGGTGAACAGAATGGTTGCATACTCACCGGAAGGAGAGCTTGTATACTGGACGGATAAGGTTCACCTGTTTAAGCAGATGGGAGAAGACAGCGCATTTGTCCCTGGTAAATGCGGCGGAACATTCCCTTTCATGGGAACAACCGGCGCCGGGATAGTCTGCTACGACCTGAGATTTCCTGAGCTGAGCAGAAGGCTTGTGCTGGCTGGAGCGGAGATACTCTTTGTTCCGGCTCAATGGCCCGGCGGAAGGCTGGAGTTGTTCAGATCGCTGCTAAGAGCCAGGGCGGCGGAAGCTCAGATATTCACTGTGGGATGCAATCTGGGGGGTGAGCATCTCGGTGTCATGTTCGGGGGCTCCGGTGGAGTAGCCCATCCGGGCGGAAAAATGATCAAGGGACGCAATGTGATGCAGGGCGTCACTGATTTTGAGATCGACCTGACGGATGTGAGAGAGATGAGAAGACACATTAATTGTCTTGAGGATCGCAGGCCGGAGGAGTATGGTACATTGAGCTGGCAGGGAGGATATCAGTGACCGATAATTACGGCAGCAGGCTTTTCATTATGGCTATTGTGCTTCTGGGCATTGTCGCAGCAGGCACTATTCTTAAAAGCGCCTCGGGAGTCTTCGTTCCACTTACGGTTGCTTTCTTCATCATGCTGCTTCTTCAGCCCGTGGCGAAGAGAACTGCAAGCATTGTTGACAATATGCTATTAAGGATGAAGGGAAAATTCGGCAGGGAACATATCAGTGAGGAATCGAAGTTGGCTGCCATATTCTCGGTTATTCTTGTATTACTGCTCTTCGTTAGCCTCTCCCTTGGAATATACCTGCTGGCAAGGGGACAGATTGCTCTTATCCTCAGTAAAAGCAGCGAGATTATGAGCAATATCGTGCAACCAATAAAGAACTGGATGGTTTCCAGCGGAGTTTTCGGAGATTCAGCAGCGGTGACCGATTACATAAACAATCTGGCGGAATCAGCGTTGAGCATAGCCCCCAATGCTGCTAGACCGATCATTTCAGGTGTATTCACATTTGTAATGATACTATTTCTTACCACTTTTCTCATGATCGGAAGAAGGCGGCTTGAAGATAATCTGGAAAAGAATCTCACATCATCCAACTACAAAAGGATACTGCATATCTCAGGCAAAATAGAATCGAATACCCGTAAATTCATACTGACCAAGCTGATTACAAGTTCCATTACCGGCATATGTATAGGGCTGGGACTGATGATATTTCTAAATCCCCAGGACGCCCTGATTTGGGGATCGATATGTTTCGTCATGAATTTTATTCCTATTTACGGCTCACTGATCGCTGGTATGGGGGCAATTCTTTATACAATGGCCGTTTTCGAACACGGCAGTTTTCTTGATGCATGGCCAGTAATAATCGTTGTGATGGCTGTGAACATAACAGTTTCAAATGCCATAGAGCCTAAACTGATGCAGTTCTCCCTTCCGATCGGACCCGTCACCGTTCTTCTCGCTGTTATTGCATGGGGCTGGCTGTGGGGAGCATGGGGCATGATACTGGCGGTACCAATAACGATCATGATGAAGGTTATGCTTGAGGAGATTAATGGCAAAGGATGGATGACCGCTTTAATGGAAACCTGATCAGGTAAGGAAAATAATGAGGAAACTAACTATATCAGTGCTTTTTATATTTGTATCCGCAGTATATGCAGGTGAGATGCTCATCAACTGGGAAATCCCCAACACAGATCCTGCAGTCAGAAAATGCAGCCTTGGCGAGTATTTCTATCTGCCTGGTGCAGTGAATACCGGGGTTCCCGGTGATCCTGCCCTTCCGGTATTTCCTGTTTCAGTACTTCTCCCATTTGCTGCCAGGATGGATTCGATAACTGTCGTATCCTCAAATGATACCGTACTGCCCGGTTCGTACGATCTCAAGCCTGTTCAGCATGGAGTTCCCATCTCCAGCCCTGAACTCTATTCGCCGACTCCCAGGAATGCTGTTTCCTATGGTGAACCTTCGAATATTCCGCTGGTTGTTCCGGTATCCCAGGGGCAGCTCATGGGATACAGTATCCTTAACATGAGAATATCTCCTCTGGCCTGGAATCCATCCACCGGCAAAGCTGTTCTTACCGGTTCGATTTCAATGATAATTCATTACCATTGTGAAGACGCAGGGTGTATTCCACGCGGCAGGGGGACCGAAGGGCTCAGGGTATTGGAGGATATTATCAACAGTCAGGTTCTGAACCCTGAAGATATGAGCCTGAACAATATGACGGCTGTACCTGCGGATGCTCTTCCGTGGGGGGAATATCTCATTATCACAAGGGACTCTCTTGTTTCAGTCTTTGAACCCCTTGCGCAGTTCAAGACCATGAAGGGTATGCCTGCGGCAATAGTTACCATGGAATACATAGAATCGAATTATTCAGGTGTGGACGCTGCGCAGAAACTCAGGTTCTTCCTGAGGGACATATACAGCCAGACACCACCAACTTACGTTCTCCTCGGCGGCGACACACCGCTCGTACCGCACAGGAACTGCTACGCAACAGCTGAAGGTTATACGGAATACCCGGCAGCTGACATATACTTCCAGGACATGAACGACCCGACCGTAGGTACGGACCAGTGGGATGCCAACAACAACGGTGTATGGGGAGAACTCATTGGTGACGTAATGGATTACCATCCGGATTACTTCATTGGAAGGGCGTCCATTCAGAACGGCCCCCAGGCTGATATATTCGTGAACAAGGTTCTTGCATACGAGCTGCCTTCACTGACCGATGCGAAGGATACTGATCCCTGGTTCACATCCATGGGTTTTACCACGGAAATTCTCTGGAGCAATCCGTACTGTCCGGGCAGCGCAGGCAAGGAAAAAGTTGATACACTCTATACTCCTGCGCTCTGGCAGCCTGTCGTGAAACATTACCAGAGCAACGGTACTCAGAGCTATGCAGGGACTATGGAGATGCTGAACGCGGGCATGCAGCTTGTAAATCATGCAGGTCACGGCAGCGAGGGAAGTGTTTCGATAGGTTCCGGAAGCCTTGGAAGCGGCGATTTCATGGGTCTCACCAATATTGCAGCTCATGGAAGGGTATCCATATGGAATACAGTAGCCTGCTTTTCCGGTTCATTCGATACAGGTACCTGTCTTGCTGAATCCTGGATCAGATCACCAGGCGGCGGTGGTTTCTGCATGATGAATACAAGGTACGGCTGGGGAGAACCTTCTGAACCTGGCGATAAATGGAGTGAACTGGTTGATCAGGAGTTCTTTGCGAATTTCTTCACGGAAGACCTCTATAACCTTGGTGTCGCGCATGCAATGGCCTGGGACGAGTTCATACCCCTCATACCAACTGATACTCATTACGACTGGATAGCTAAATCGATCACGCTTTTCGGAGACCCTGAACTCCCGATGTGGTCTGAAGCTCCCGATGGACCGCTGCAGCTGACTGCTCCCGATACTCTTTTACAGGGATTGAACACTATCACTGTTTCTGTGGTGGACAATTCGGGGCCTGTTAAGGATGCCAGAGTATGTTTCATGCAGGGTGAATGGGATGATACCGTAATGTATGAAGTTGATTATACAGACGCTTCAGGGCAGGTTCAGATGGACATTACAGCATCCGACCAGTTCGATACAGTCGCATTGACGGTATGGAGCAGGAATCACGTACTGCAGACTATTGATATACCCGTTTCGGGTACAGGTATATCATCTCCTCATACTCCTGCAAGATTGCCCTTCATCTCCGAACCTCTTCCAAATCCCGCAGTCAATTCAGTAACCTTTAACTGGAGTACCTTTGACAGTCCGGCTGAATTGAGAATCTTTGATTTTGCCGGAAGAACAGTGAAGGTAGTTGAAATGGATCAAGCTGAAACAGGAACCCTCATCTGGAACTGTACGGATGAAGAAGGAAGGCGTGTGCCAGCCGGGGTTTATTTCGCAAGATTCATTGCCACAGGCACAGACCCGATAACCAGACAGATGATCGTTATCAATGATGAATAAGAAATCATTGATACTGAGGATTACTGCCGCTGCCTTGATAATGATCGTGTTTTCAGGATGCACTGGAAGCGGTTCTGAGAGCATTAATGAAATCGCAAAAAGAAGACAATGCAGAGCTAATCTGAACACGCTATGCACTGATCAGGCGAGTTACTGCGACGCTAATGGTGAATGGGCATCGGATATTGAACAGCTGAATCAATACGCTAGAAGATCGAGACCCCTTACATGTCCGGAAAGCGATGAGGAATATATTCTCGAATCATCAGACAGCGGCTATGCAATAAACTGTCCGGCTGGACACGGATCAATAGACACGGGAAGAAGAAGCTGGACTGGAGGATACTGAAATGAAAGTTCTATACAGGAACAACGGCAGAACGGTCATAAGATTTGATGTAGGAGAACAGTTTCCGGAGACCCTCGCTGAATGGTGCGAAAAGGAAAAAGTTGAATCAGCTGCAGTTGTTGCAGGCATAGGAATGCTTAAGGATATTGAGATAGGAAGGTACGACGGTAAGGAATACGTCACCGCAAAAATTCAGGCATCTTCGGAGATTCTGTCACTTCAGGGGAATGTATCCATGAAGGAGAGCAAACCCTTCGTTCACCTTCACGTCAGTCTTGCTGATGAGAATATGTCCGCCAGGGGCGGCCATCTTTTCAACGGGACTGTTTCAATGACCATAGAGCTTGTGATGCTTGAACTCTCTTCGAAATTCGTAAGAATACCCTCAGGGGGAGCATTCTGGAGGCTGGATATACCGAAGGATTGAGTAAATCCCTATTGACTTTTACCGTCATTTTCGTAGTGTACACCTACTTCAGAGGGGCTGTAGCTCAGTTGGTATGAGCACCTGACTGGCAGTCAGGGGGTCACGGGTTCGACTCCCGTCAGCTCCACCATAAAAAGGCGGGGAGTTCTCCTCTCCGCTTTTTCTCCTGTCAAGTTGGAGAACCTCAGAAGTAGTTTGTGTGGTGTTTTTACTGTTGAGTTAAAGAGTAGTATGGATATATATTAATGGCAACATGAAATAATATGAATATAAGTGCATTATTGTATGATTCCATTGCGCCCCTTGCTGAACTCATTGATATTGTCTATCTTAACCGTTCTGCGGAGAAGCCGTAAGAATAATGCAAGTTGCAAAACCGGAATCATGTTTATCGGTTAACATTAAACACTAACGGAGGAAAAATGACAAAAGCAGACATCGTATCCAAGATTGCGTCACGCGGTGATATTGATCTGAATAAAAAGGATATTGCTTCGGTGGTCGATGGATTCCTTGAAGAAATCAGAGAGGCTCTTTACAAGAACGAGCATGTAGAAATTAGACGTTTTGGTACATTCAAGGTTGTAGACCGCAAGAAGCGTATTGCAAGGAATCCTCACACAGGCGCCGCTGTTGAAGTTCCAAGACGGAAAGTCCCTGTATTCAAACCCTCAAGACTCGTTAAAAATAAGGTTGCCGAATAGATGCCCAATGGAAAGAAGAAAAAGCGCAAGAAAATCGCAAAGCACAAGCTAAAGAAAAGGCGTCGCGCAAACAGACATAAGAAGAAGAATAAGTAATTGAAAATAGCTGTTCTTTCAGATACTCATATACCAACAAGGCTGGGGGCAATCCCCGGCCGGGTATATGAGATTTGTGCAGAATCCGATCTTATCCTGCATTCCGGAGACATGATTGACCTGGCCGTTATAATCGACCTTGAAAGATTCGCACCCGTAAAAGCGGTACACGGCAATATGGATCAGTACGATATCACCACAAGATATCCTGAAAGCCTTGAGCTGGAACTTGAAGGATACAGGATATGCATGACACACGGCACTGGCGCAAGATTCGGAATAGAGAACAGGATTTTCAAAAGGTTCAATTCACGTAATCCGGACATAATTGTTTTCGGCCATTCACACGTATTCAATGAAGAGATCAAAGATGGTGTTCTTATGTTGAATCCGGGAGCAGTATCAGGGTCGATTGGAAACAGAACAATGGCCCTCCTTACTCTTGAAAAAGACCAAAAGCCGGAAGTGGATAAGATTACCTTCTAACTTATTCTGCTGCATATTACAATCAAAGGTGCCCCCGTAGCTCAGCTGGATAGAGCGTCGGCCTCCGGAGCCGGAAGCATGGGTTCGAATCCCGTCGGGGGTACCAAAAGGGACGGAGGTAATTAGAAATTCTAATTACCTCCGTCCCTTTTGGTACGGAATTTTGAACCGGGTGATAACCTTTTTCGTGCCGGAATATCGTGAGAATGAATGATTTTCAGGAGATTTCGATAGAAAACACAGCCGCAGCGCACCGCTGAGGTTCTGCCGACTGTGGTGCGCTGCTCTCCACCTCCGCTCCGCGGTTGTCCCAGCTTATATGCTATGCTCATAAGCTCCGCCAACCACTCCGCTCCGGTTCTGTCGGTCGCCCCACACATCACGCAGACTTCAAGCTCATGGAGTTCAGCGCGGGGCGTCCTCCGGCTGCTCCGTTCCTGGACATTGTCCCGGAACTCCGCAGGGATTGTGGCCTGCGGCCACCTCTTCGTCGCCAATGCTGGCTCATATCTTGTTCTTTATTTTTCTCCGGATTTGTGCTGGTCGGATCAGGGATCATTCATGCAAGCTACAGGTTTGCATGTCGATTTTTTTGTTATCACAATAGAACCACGGTCGCTTCTTAAGTCGCTTCGGGTCTGTATTTCTGTTTAACGTGCTCAAACAAGCACGAATTCAAAATGGCTTAACGCAAACACAAAATATCATGATGGATCGAACAGTAAAATCAGCCGAGACTAATGCTCAATCAAGTATACTGATTGGATTGCTCATAGAGTACTATAATCCAATTACACAAAGAGGAAGAGATATTCTAGCCCGAGTTTCCTAGTTACAGCTGAGTGTAACGCGTAAGTGTTTGAGAGTATAAGAGTTACGGCTGCAGAAGGCTATGCCCTAAATAATAACAAAGTATACATAAACAGAAGGATACCTGATCAATGGACATTTAAGAAATAGGCTACCTGGTAGAAAAAACGGAATTCTAAAGCGGAACCTATGATTCGGAGATTCACAGCCACGGATGCACGAATAAAACTGAAGAAGCCCTACCCATTATTTGAAGATTGACAGAGTGCTAGTTCTCCTTGTTGATCGGCAAATATCGCTGTATGACCTCCCACAAACAAATGCTTTGTTAAAACGTTGCCTTTAGCTCCCCCCAAGTGGTTTCATCTAGTGCTGCGGAGGAGTAATCCAGTATCAGCTTGGGACGCAGAGAGGGATCCACTGAGTAGTCGCTAGAACGGGCACAAATACACTGATTAATACCCTCATTATCGATAAATGCAAGACCATTGTTATTCCAAGTTCCGTCAAGCCAGTTCTGTACCCATGCAGTGATATCGTAGGTTATCCAGCCTGAACTGGAGGGGTAGGTTGTTGTGATGGTTTCATGGGTTCCAGGCATTGTGTTCCAGGTAAGAGTACTCTCTTCCCATGGAGTATCGCAGGGACCATACTGGTACGGCTGACCACCACCGTCTACGGAAAATGCGTAAAAATGTATAATAGCTGAGTTAACGATTACTCCCTGGTACTGAGGATCATTAAGTTCAGTGAATTCAATAAATCCATGGATGGTGTCATCAGGATTGGCAAGAGTACCCCATTCAATGGCTGCAAAGGTTCCAAAACTGCTATTTGGGTAAAATTTCCAGGTAATTGTATCTTTCCCCACCGCTGCATCGGGCTGGAAGGTAACGGTTGCAGCACTGGCAACCAGGATCAAAGTCAGCAGAATAAATGTAAGCGTACGCATAGCGTCTCCTATCTTTTAAATAGTAAAAGGACTGTTATTTAAAGCCTTTAAGGAAAATCACATGATATCAACGGATACAATCAATAATCCTCCTTCTTGTCTCAGTGGATCATCCTCACTCATCGTTACCGCTCTCAAATCATCATAGGCTGCTTCGACGGGGAAGCAGGATCAAAATCTTCAATTCACAAGCGTTACTACTCTGTTAACAACCATTTCTTCAGTTTCAATTCTGAAGATGTAAATCCCGCTGGGAAGCCTCCTATCAGAATCATCTGTCCCTTGCCAGATGAAATCGTGACTACCCTGCGGCATGTCCTCATCAACAAGTTGCCGCACCAACTGCCCCGCAATATTATAAACTTCAATTTTTACTTCGCTGGTGTTTTGTAAAGAATAATTGAGATTCAAATACTCGGCTGCTGGATTTGGTGATAGTGATATACTGTGGATCAGATTATCACTTGAACCGCTAATACCAGTCTGAATATGCTCCTCCAAGAGTTGCAATAGAACACCGTCATAAGGACTGATATTCATTTCCACAATTTCCCTGTTCGGGGCAACGATGTCGTACTCAGTATAGGCTTGAATGAACGTACACTGATCTATGAACGGTTCACCCTGGCTTCCAGCTACGGTCGGATATAATACTCCCTGAGAGTTATTGAAATCAATACACTCCTGATCATCTCCGGAACCCCACTGCTGATAGAAAGTAATTACCAGAAGAGGACCGGTATTCTCGTTATACAACTCGTAGGCATCATTCATCTCGCCAACTGCGAGACAGCAACTGCCTCAACCTGACTGAGGCATTGAAAAGCACAACACAGCATACATTCCCTGATCCAGGTACTCATAGAGATGATGAGATGTCCCATCAAGATCTGTTACCGTGAAATCTGGGATTGTCTCTGCGATGCACAGAGCACTGAGAACACAGAGAATCACCAAATAAAGTTTCATTTGCTACCTCCTTTTCCTGATATTATGTGTTTTCAAATCTTGCTTCATCTCTTTTACATCATTCTCTTACAACAGTATGATTTCACGATTCTGGGAAATACCATCCAATTCATACCTGCAAAAATAAACGCCGCTCTGAACTTTCTGTCCTGCAGTGTTCCTGCCATCCCACGTCATACTGTAGTCACCGGCGGTAGCGAATTGATCAGCGATTGTAACAACCTCACGCCCCATGATATCATATATGGATACTCTAAGGTTACCCTGATGGGGAAGGCTGAAGGTAATCTTGACTGAGGAAGCAGATGGGCAAGGGGAAACCATCAGGGTATTGGATGATGGATTGGCATTATCATTGATGCCTGTCAGCGGCAGGTTTTCATACCAGGCGATTTCATCATCCCAAAAGGATGCAGAAAGTACATCCGGATCGTTGTCACTATCTAAATCTGCTGCAAATACACTGACAGCATATGATACATTCGTAGAGATGATTTGTTGTGTTCCAAAATTACCTGAACCATCATTTTCATACCAGGCAATCTTATTATCATTACCCGAAGCGGAAAGTATATCCATATCGCCATCATTATCTAAATCAATTGAATACACAGTTATTACTCCATCGGCATCAGTAGAGATAACTTGTTGTGTTCCGAAATTGCCTGAACCATCATTTTCATACCACGCGATTTTGTCATCAGCAAATGAACCTGAAAGTACATCCGGGTCACCATCCCCGTCTATATCAGCAGTATAAACAAATGCAGCTCCATGAGTTTCGGTAGAAATAATCTGCTGCGATCCGAAGTTGCCGGAACCGTCATTTTCGTACCAGGCTATTTTATTATCTAAACTTGAAGCAGAAAGCACATCTATATCTCCATCTCCATCCAGATCGGCAGCGTAAGCATAATTAGGGGCATCTACTTCAGTTGAAATAATCTGTTGAGTTCCAAAATTGCCTGAGCCATCATTTTCATACCATGCAATTTTATCATCACTAACGGAAGCAGAAAGCACATCATGATCACCATCCCCGTCCAGATCCGAGGCATATACAGAGTACGCATAGTTTGCATTGGTGGTAATTATTCGTTGGATCCCGAAATTTCCAGAACCGTCATTTTCATACCAGGCAATCTTATTATCGACACAGGAAGCTGACAGCACATCCATATCGCCATCACCGTCCAGATCTTCGGCATGCACATATATAGCATCATTTGCGCTGGTAGAAATGATTTGCTGCGGACCGAAATTACCTGATCCATCGTTTTCATACCATGCGATTTTATTCTGATTACCGGAGGCTGAAAGTGCATCCATATCACCATCCCCATCCAGATCTGCAGCATATACCGTTCCTGCACCCCAGGCGTTAGTTGTAATTATCTGCTTATCACCGAAATGTATCGTCTGTGCGTAAGAACTGGCAAGAATGCCAGATAGCAATAATACAGGATACATTGCCGAACTTTTCATACTTCTCCAATCATTACGTTACACTACCTATGGCTATGGACAATTTCTCATCAATGCCAAGAACATTGCTTCCCACAGAATATTCAAATAACCTTCATTACTAATCTCCAATCAATATCAGCTGCTTCGTCAGAACAGCTCCATCGAATTCACATCTGCAGAAGTAAACACCGTTCCGGGCCCTCTGCCCTGCACTGTTCCTGCCATCCCACACCTCGGTGTGAAACCCGGAAGTTAAATACTCATCAGTTATAGTGAACACCTCACGACCGGCTATATCGTAGATAATGATCTTTACATTCCCGTCATCGGGAAGGCTGAAGGAAATATTCACGATGGAACTGAAAGGATTCGGAGAAGCCGGGTACATCTCGAATGCGGAAGACGGATTAACAGCTCCACCGATGCCGGTCTGATCGTAGTAGAGAGCTCCCATATCAGCCCTGGTGCCATCGGGGTCAGGTGGTGATGCCGGATCCCCCGCGTCGATGCAGGGAGATCCGTAAGAAAGATGGTAATCATCTTCAGTCGCATTCACGAACATGGGCGTGTCATTGATGTTACCTATTCCGGGCATATCCTGCGAGATGCATGAATAAGTCAGGGTACTTGCCCCTCCTCCGTACATCGTACCGTACTGTGTGTTATCTCCCGAGGTGTTGAAGACGATGATATTGTTCACACCTGAGAAGGTTGATCCGGTTTCCATTGTACAGATCCCGCCTCCAGTGCCGTTTGTGCTGTTAAGAACTATTGTGTTGTTAACCAGCGTTACATTGCAGCTATAGGTCGCCATCACACCTCCACCGGGATCATGAAGCGTATTCTTGTGAATAATACAGTGTGAAATCAGAGTATTCGAGTTCTCGCAGTGGACCCCACCGCCGCCGCAGGAGCTTCAAGAGCCGCTCATACTGCAGGAATTATGTCCAAATTCCGAGTTGAGAAGCTCCGAATCATCACATCCCACAAGGTAGACTGCAGTTCCCCTGGAGTGATTCCATTGATAGTTGTACGCTATAAGGCAGCTGTCTATCAGGACTGATGCGTTCTTTGCGTACAATCCTCCGCCATAGTAGCCTACATATCCATTTGTAATAGTGCTGTGCTTAAGAGATATCCCAAGCCCTCCGTTGTAAACATTCACGCTGGCATAATAGCTTGAGCTGTAATCAATGTAACAATAATCAACAACACAGTAATCAAGATTGGCTATCGGAGCGCCGCCTATAAAATGTAGACCTCCCCATCGGTGACCGCTGACCGGTTCCCGGCGCAGGAAACGGATACTGTCAGTCTCAGTCCCGATCGCGCTAAAGGTACCGGAAACAAGCCATTGATGGTTACCATTATGAAGGAATGTTGTTCCCGGTTCAATAGTAAGGGAATTGCCGGACGCAACCGAAATCTCACCGGTGACAAGATATGTTCCCGGACCAAGCGTTCCGGACTGCGGACCGCTGATTTCCGTTTGCGCACCAGCTGATGCCGCGAAAAGCATAATACAGGACACTGCAAACAGGGTCATATTCCTGTGTTTCAATTGAATAATCCTCCTTCATTTTCAGTATACTCTCAATAAAACATGATGCCATCTTACTTCTAAATTCATCTAATAGAAATATGTGTGTCAATTAGTGTGTCGTCAATAGCTATCTGCAATGTTATGCATTTATGTAACTTGCTTCACGGTGATGATTAGTATATACTGCTGGATTATATTGCATATTTCATGCATTAACTGCATAGATTCTAATCACAATGTATGATAATATATACTATACTGAGCTTGGGAATTGTCGAAATAGTTGACACTCATTGAGGCCTCCCACTATTCATATCTATTCGATATGCTGGTGGTGCGATCCTTAAACCAAAGGAGGAGACCCCAATAAGATTATATACCACTACATACTAATATTACTGCGGAATTGATCTGCACACCAGAGTAATGTATCTATGCATTCTTGATTCTGACGGTAACATTATGCTGTACAGCAATATGAAATCTGATCCGCTATCATTACTCAAGGCCATTGAACCGTACCGACCGGATATTCCTACAGGAAGAACATATTGTCGCTTGACAACCGGAGGTCGTTCCTGTAAGTGAGTTGACCGAAAGCCTCTCTAGGCAAGTAATCCATCAATTGTGAAAAGACCAAACGCCCTGAATGCATACATCCTCCGTCCGTAGTAGATTAGAGAATATGAAGGATATGCGTTTCAATTCGTGTGCAGTTAAAATACTTCGTATATTAAATATATTAGATAAGTTACCGGAGCAATAGATTACCTCAATGGGACACTGAGAAAAATAATATTATTTGTTTGCTCAAAACTTTCCAGGGAAAACCCCTGTTATTTCATAAACTAATCTCCAATCAATATCAGCTGCTTCGTCAGAACAGCTCCATCGAATTCACATCTGCAGAAGTAAACACCGCTTCGGGGCCTCTGCCCTGCGCTGTTCCTGCCATCCCACACCTCGCTATGAAACCCGGAAGTCAAATACTCATCAGTTATCGTGAACACTTCACGACCAGCTATGTCGAAGATCGTGATCTTTACATTCCCGTCATCGGGAAGGCTGAAGGGAATATTCACGATGGAACTGAAAGGATTCGGAGAAGCCGGGTACATCTCGAACACGGGAGCCGGGTTAACCGCTCCGCCAATGCCGGTCTGATCGTAGTAGAGAGCTCCCATATCAGCCCTGGTGCCATCGGGGTCAGGTGGTGATGCCGGATCCCCCGCGTTGATGCAGGGAGATCCGTACTGAAGATGATAATCGTCTATTGTCGCGTTCACGAACATTGGGTCACTAGTAATATTTCCGGTTCCCGTCAGCTCCTGGGAACAACAGGAATATTCGAGACTTGTGGCTCCCCCACCAAATACTGCGCCATATTGGGAATCACTACCATTACAAGTATTGAAATAGATAATATTGTTCACGCCTGAAAAGGTTGCGGCACCGCCACTCCAACCATGGGTACAAATTCCGCCGCCAACAGTTCTTTGTGTACTATTAAATACGATGGTATTGTTATTCAGGATAACGTTACAATTACCTTGTGCCATAATACCACCACCTGCTTCCTGAGAGACATTCATGTAAATCAGGCAATTTGAAATTAAAGTATTCGAGTTCTGGCAGTGGACCCCACCGCCGCCGCAGGGATCTCAAGTACCACCAAGAGCAGATTGGTTGTAAGCTATTACCGAATTCAGGATGCTGGAATCAGAGCATTCAACAATCTTCACTCCGACACCTTTTCCTTTTGCCAACTGGATATTGTTGACAATCAGGCAGCTATCTATAAGGAGGACGGTATTATTGGCGGCGACTCCTCCGCCTTCCATGTTACTGGTGTTATTGGAAACACGGCTATGGGTCAAAGTTAATGAAGAACCGCTATTTATATATACAACCGCATCATTATCTCCAGTAGCCTGATAATGCGCCATGCCACCGTCGACCACGCAGTAATCAATTATCGCAGCTGGAGCGCCACTTAAAAAAAGGAGACCACCCCAGCGTTCCCAAACGCCTACAGAATTCTGGCTTAAAAAATAGATACTGTCTGCTTCGACACCAGCTGCGGTAAACTTGCCGGAGATCAGCCATTTAAAATTTGACGCATCTCCGTTATGGATAAAAGTAGTACCCGGAACAATCTCTAAACTATCGCCGGATTGTACACTGATATCGCCTACCACAAGATAGGTACCAGGTCCCAGTATTCCGGACTGCGGACCGCTGATTTCGATCTGTGCTCCAGCTGACGCCGAGAGGAATAGAACGCAGTATACCGTGCAAAGTATCGCTTTCCTTCTCGTCATTATTAAATCACCTCCTTTTTTATTCGATTCAACAATACGCCCTAATACGATTGTCGTCAATGGCAATGTGCAATAATGTTGATTCCCAATATTTCCCACTTACATTACTGGATGAAGCTACTGCGGATTATTATCGCATGAATGGTTTTGCACCATCACAATCACATATATACCTGATCAAAAAAACGTAGAATCAAAATCCATGAAACTCTACTTCCAGACCTACTGCAACAGATGTATATTCCACGAGCATGTTACCAACACCATTCTCGATGATGTTGTGGGGCTGTTCAACCAGGGTAGTGCCTGGTTCAGGCAGACTTCGGCACAAGAGGAGGTATCTCAATAACCATTGAAGCGGAGTACAGAAAGAACCGAACCTACGCCTTCCGACAAAGACCGCTAAAAATGAACCGTTCTTTTCTTATGCTGCAACCGCTCACAGAGCAGATTCAACGAGCAAACAGGATATCATCATCATAATGCGTGTATGTGTGTTTTCTGCAACTCTTTGCAGGTTTCTGGCTACTGCCCCAATCACACGAAAAAGAACCCCCACACGAAGTAGAGGTTCCTCATACCTGCTATTGATATCCAGTAGTGTCAGTTAAAATGAATGCTTAATCAGACCCCATGTTGTATTTTCAAGTACACCTTCCAAACTTCCACTCAGGTTGAAAAACACATCTGTAGCGCCACCTACTGTAAAAGCATCATATGTTGACACCCATCTCCATTCTCTTGAAGAGGCGTACAGCCAGATACAGGCAATTGCTCCGGTTATTTTCTTGCCCAGCGCTGAATAGATGCCACCTGTGGACTGGGCCTGAAATCCAATCCAGTATCTAATCCCACTGCTAGCATTAAACTGTTGAGCAGTAGTTAGATCAATACTGACCTTATGCACAGGCATTCCCATCTGAAGCTCACCGGTGTCTACAATTGTGAAATCTGAAATCCATTCGGTTTCCTGAATAACTGTTTCTGGAATTCCGCTGGAGGCTGATTGATAGAACCTTAATTTAAATGCAGAAGGTTGGGTTACAGGATAACCCAGGATCACCCAGAATTCTACATTTTCAACTACCGCATTCGAACCCTCTATCACAAAATCATCCGCCATAATCTGTCCGCAGTTCTCATTTATTGACCAGATCGCGATCGCCAGTTGTCCTCCAAAAGGATTCCCGTACAAAGAACTTCCCATCGACGAGCCGTATGCAAACAGCATTACAATTACAGCTCCCGTTAAAACATGAAGCCTGCATTTCCGAAAAATGATCATCTTCTTCTCCTTCCGGTTTTTGTGGCTCCGCCGGAATACCACAATACTTCTTCCATCGCATTGTAATATATGCATACGTCTTTGCTTGTTGTCAATTGGTATTTGCAATGATATATTTTACAAATTATTATTGACACTTATTTACACAATGATCGAAAGCTGTTTGCGGGAGGTAATCCAGTAATTGTGACGATATTACTCGTCCTGAGTGCAAGTGTCCTTCATCTGTGGTATAGTAGCTGGTATGGAGGATGTGCATATCGTGCAGCTGAAATACTTCCTATGCTGTAGGTATTACATGAGATACTTGAATGCACCTTGTATTTTGAAACACTGGTAAAATGAAGAAAACTGTTCATCGAATAAACGGAAATATTGTAATCATTCCGGAGAACGGGATGTGGATATCGCATAGTTTAATGTATGGAACATGCCGTGTTGAGCTGTTTGATACCAACCCGGAGACGCTTGGAGTACTCAAGGGTCTGTTAAAATCGTCAAACAGAATTGCAAGAGCAGGTATCGTCCGTATCAGAGACGCAGGGATTGTATATGACATGGATGGCAATCCACCCGACAGGTCGCTTTTCTACATTATGTCAGATATTCAGCGCGGTATTTCTCTAAGAGAGCTGATATCCATTGATCCATCCAGTAATGCAGTATCAAAGTTGATGTTTCGTACTGCATTCTCCTTGAAATGCCTTGGCACTGCTTTCTGTGCCCATGGAGCCTTGACTGATGAAAATGTGTTCCTTTCCAGTGACACTCCCACGCTTTCATATCCTGTATTGTCTCCCAGAACGAGAATAGTTGATCCCATGAAGGAATTTCACAGGTTCACATCTGCAGCAAATCTCAATCCAGCATCTCTTGATATGGCGATTAAGTTTCTGGATTACGGTATCATTCCAGATGAAGAGATATCTTGGACTGAGGCATACCACACTATGCCAACGAACTGGCTTATGGGAATGGAGGATCAGCTGGAACTGATCCTTGAGGCGGCAGACTTTTCCCTTCGGAATAGCTACAATGGAGTGAATATCTTCGGCAGAGAGTCCTGGGGCGCAAGGGTATTAATGAATGATTTCTGTGTATCAAGAAGACTCGATGGGAACATAGTCATTGAGATTGTCGCAGGGAGTATACCAGAGCTGAGGGATATACTCGTAAGGGATTATCTTTTTAATAGCGGTGACTTAAGAACTATAATGCAGCAGATATCAATGATCTCGCCAGGGACTCCGAAGGATCTCGTTATCAATATTCCCGAGGAACTGGAAAACAGCAGTCTCCAGTCTATGATCTCAGAGATCATCCGTGAGACAGCTGATTCAGAGATACATCTCTTCTTTCTCTCTGGAAATGCTTCAGGGACAGATGGGCTTTTTGAAATGGGGCTTCCTTTCCGAAAAGCCAGAAAACGCCTGCTTCTGTCTCGTATCACTTCACGACTGAAGGACAGAACTCCAGGTTACTTTGGAGACTGGCTATCTCCGATGGAATACTACCAGCTTATTACAAAGAATCGAAGTTCAGGAATTGCCTTTGTAGAAGCAGAACAAGCAACATCAGTACTGCAGGGAATCTCCGTCAGCTTTCTGGCCAGTATTGCTGACAAGGATTTCAATATTGCATACCCGTTCACTGCTACCGGATATTGCAGCGGGAGATCTGTATGGTCTGCTAACCCGCCTGATCTCAAGGGAATTGAAACAGAGAAGTTATTCCTGGAATATCTGCAGTGTAAGGGCTGTTCTAATCTCAGGGAGCTTGTCTGGGCGCTGAATCATAAATCCCTGGGTGATATAGAAAAAGCGGAACTACTCGTAAAATTGTTTGAGCGCTATGCCGGACTGATCCGCCCTGAAGTTACTGTTGAACTCATAGATCTGCTTTTATCTTGTGTCTCCGTTGAAGCGGTTACGGTGATCTCAGATATACTTCTGGAACTCGCTGATATGCGCAAACAGGCAATAGTAAATCAGCCTGCCGAAGTACGGCGCGATGTTTCGAACATTTGCAATAGACTCGCGCAGATGGCGCTGCCCCCGCGAATGAAGCTGATCCGTGATCTGCTGCTACTCAGCTCCGCTGAAAAACAACTCGTTCCAGATCTGCTTTCGAACACCTGCAGGAAATGCATTGATTCAGGTTTCGGCAAGCTTGCAGTACTTGCTGTACTTTTCTTCCTCTCAGCAAAAAGCGAGAATATCGCCGATGAACACTATGCTCTTCTGAACGAGCTCACGGAGATATCAGAGCCTTCTGTTGTGTCCATATTTATCAAGCCGGTCATATTACTTCTTCTTCTTCAGAGTGATTCATCAAACATGGAGAATTGGAAATTGTTCAATGAATATCCTCAATCTGATCCGATCAAGTTTCCGAATTTCTATTCTTATATGGAAATTATAACCTCCTTTGGGCCCCAGCCATCTCATTATACAGAACACGACTGGTCTGAAAGACACCTGATGAATTCCAGCTTCATTTCTTCTCTTTTCGGTATTAGTAGCCTGATGTACACTACTGAGATAAACAAGATCTCACTCGGAAGAGATAAGGGTACCCTGACAGCCTGGGAAGCCTCCACGAAGATAACCAAGCTTATATCCTGTACACCATGTCTTATGGATTATGATTCATTGATGATATCTGAATATGGAACTCTTGCGGAAGATAATCTTCAGCAGCTGAATCTTGTAAAAACAGATGAATTACTGAATACGTTCATTAAACACTGGAAACTCGAAGCGGATACTATCAAATCGCGATATACTGCACCAGATAAAGATATTGTGGGACAATATGATCTCCTGATTATTCTGGCTTCACTTGTAACGGGCAAGCCGGACTCTCTTAAAGCACGGCTGAATAGCATCGGATCCGATCAGCTTCTGCGTAATGAATCTGCAGAATGCACCCTTGTCGAATCACTATCCGATCTGAAGTTCATGGATAAGGATTCCGAAAGACAGGTAATCAGCATAACAGCCTTGATGGATGCATCAACTGGTATGATCAGTGTGTCTCAACTTGCAGATAGACTCCTTTCATGCAAAGTTGCAGACTCGACAGACTTCTTCATGGAGAACCTGAGGAGAGGGGACCTTCTTAACGCTTATCTCACTCTTGCCCAGATTGCAGCTGAAGGGCTGGAGAGCTCCAGAAAAACGCTTCAGGGAAAGGTCAAGGTGATAAGAGCACTTGAAAGACGTTACCGCAGGGCGAGTATGTACATTATCAAAGGGATGTCGCCTTTTGAGGTGCTTGCGGGAAAGGATTGGGAAAGAAGCTTGAGATTTCCAAGGAGCAGAGCAAGAATGCCTTTACCGGATTCTCTGGACGAACTAAGGCAGATGCTGTTCTGCGATGCGGTATGGCTCTTTAACGTTTCTGTGACTCAGTTAAAGCTCCTTGAAAGAAGCGCACCTGAGTCTTTCCCCTACAACGTATCCTGGATAATAAGTGCAATCAAACGGGCACGAGATCAGGAGAACGGTAAATTGCTGAACAGCCTGGGTTCAGGATGGGAAGCGGGGCATTCAACACCTGCAACTGCAACGGTTAAACTGGATTCTGAGCATGAGAACTCCAAAGGATACAGAATTCTCATTGCAGAAACAATGTGTCCCGGCAAAGCGCTTACCAGTCGAAGGGAAAAAGTGTTTCTGGATTATGCTCTTTCTTTGTAACCAGAATTCAGTTACTTATCAGATACTTCTACTGGTATACTGTCCGGAGGAGAAGGTAGATCAAATCGCATAACTATCGCGGTGGGAATCGGTGGGATATCCTGCCATGGAACTGATATTCGCGAATGGAATGGCTCGCAGACCAGCTCCAGCGGCTCTGGCGGGGGGTCTTGGGTCTTCCCGGAGATCAAGATGTTTCAGGATACGCCTGATGACAAACGGTCAC
>WTBT01000013.1 GCA_013138965.1 Candidatus Aegiribacteria sp. | reverse complement strand
CGCGGAGCGGAGGTGGAGAGCAGCGCACCACAGTCGGCAGAACCTCAGCGGTGCGCTGCGGTCGAGCTTTTAATCGAAATATCCTGAAAATCACTCATTCATCCGATATTCCGGCACGAAATGGGTTATGACCCGGTTCAAAATTCCGTACCAAAAGAAATTCTCGAACTCTTACCCATAGAGACACAAGCATTCTGCAAACCACCTTATGCATTATCTGAACTAAAGTTGCCATCTAGATTTCTCATCTGCCTGTCTTATGGTCGCTTGTCAATAGGAAAGTGGTTTTTCCGCAATTCCACAACTTGCTCGCAAAGAAGCCCATTCGTCCCAACAAACCTCCGATTATTTCCTGAAGTTGACCATATAACCTGAGAAACCCCCGGTCAAACATAGTTAACGGCAAATATGCACTGAAGACTCGGTATCAGAATGTACGTTCCCCGTGAAGCCTGATCTGTGAATTCTCACCCAATCTTTCAAGTAACTTTTATACCGGCAACTGATTACCGGTATCCGTTCATGGATTGATCATTATTGAGCTCGGAAACTACGGTTTGGGGTATTCTTTTCAGGTGCTGCTTTCTGGAACAGAATTGATTAGATAATCTATAGTTATTATCGACAAAGACAACATGGAAGGAATGTACTATGAGAAAATTGATTATTCTGTACGGTATTCTGGTTTTCAGCATATTGCTTATGGCATGCAGCCCCACTGATGCGCTGACCCTTCTGAGGTGTCAGTTCAGGATAGAGAATACAGAGAAATTCTTAGTGACCGGGATTCAGCTCGACAGCCTTGAGAACCTTTCCGTTATCCAGATAGCTGAAGTGGTGGCTGTCTGGACCTCGGGCAGCTGCCCGGTGGATTTTACGCTCAATATCGGCATTCACAATCCGAACAACGGCTCCACGGGGCCTGATATAATTCCCGTCACATTGACATCCCTTGTCTGGGATCTCTACCTTGACGGGGACTCCGGGATTGCCTTTGATACAACCTGGGTGGCCTCGGGAACAATGACCGGTCCCCTTGAAGTTCCCGGATCAAACGAGACGGTATTGCTGCCCCTTGATATCAGTTTCGACGCCGTAGCTTTCATGAGTGAAGTCGGGGTTCTTAATTTCATAGATCTGGCCCTTGCCATAGGCGGTATTGATTCCCACCTCAGGACCTCTGATCATATTGGAAGGATGCTGGTTACAGCAGTGCCTACTATTTCAACACCGCTGGGCCAAATGACATATTCCGGCTCACTTAACATTAGCCTCGACTGGATTGACTGAGGGGTTTAACCTTGCCCGGGCAACTATGAATCTGTATGATTGACCCCCAACGCAGGGCGGCGTAGCCAAGTGGTAAGGCAGTGGACTGCAAATCCACTATGCATCGGTTCAAATCCGATCGCCGCCTCCAAAACTACTATCGAATGGTAATATGAGAAATATCCATTTATCAATCCGAATATCACTATTAATCATTGCGATTCTCATGACCGTATCGGGTTACATATGGGGTAATCCACTCGCAATATGGCAGAAGGCTGCTACTATCTGCCTTGAATGCATCGGTATAGGTTAGTGTCATGTTAAGCACCAACATAACGCATCTTACTCCTCCTTTGGCCTTCCTGCGGCGTTGCGGATTCAGTTACATAGCGTTGCTATGCGCCTTCACCCGCGCCTTGCAGGAAGACCAAATTACTTCGCGATTTCGCGCAATTTGGTACATGACATGACACTGGTGTTCAGAGAAAAGGCCCGTCGCCTGGTTCAGTTTTCATCACTTGTTCTTACTAATCTATACTTTCAGGGGTTGATTCAGGGAGCGATCTTCACAGGTAAATCCAAGATGTTCTGCGTACCCGGTCTGCACTGTTACTCGTGCCCTTCAAGCGTTCTGTCATGCCCTGTGGGGACTGTTCAGAACATCCTGTCATCGCAGGGATTTATGGGAGGTGTCGCAACGGGAAGGCCTGACGCGATAATACTTCTTGGCGTTATTGGTTTCCTGCTGATTTTCGGGTTCATAGCCGGCCGGTTCGCGTGCGGCTGGATATGTCCCTTCGGCCTTCTACAGGGGATTCTTTATAAAATTCCATCACCGAAGATCAGGATTCCGGCTTCATGGAGGGATGCCAAGTACGCGATTCTTCTTATTTTTGTCTTCATTCTTCCACTTACTCTCAGAACTGTGCCGGGCGGTGGCGGTGATCCCTGGTTCTGTAAGGCTATCTGTCCCTCCGGAACCCTTACAGCGGGAATACCTCTTCTACTTCATGATAGAGGTGAAACACTTCAGACGGGTTTTCTTTTCTCCTGGAAGATTGTTTTGCTCGTTCTTGTTCTTCTGTGGTCAATTACATCAAAACTGCCTTTCTGCCGTGTTCTATGCCCGCTGGGTGCTTTCTGGGGGTTGGCCGGCAAGGCATCGGTCTTCAGGATGAGGGTAGATTCGTCATGCATAAAATGTGATAAGTGCAGGTCTATCTGTCCGGTGGACATCGCTATCTACACTGAACCCAACTCCGCAGAATGCATCAGGTGCGGCAGATGTATTGATGTATGCCCGGTGCATGCGATACACCATGACATACGGAAACAGGCCAGAATCTGATGGTCCGGTATCTGAAGTTTGCTGATTTCCTCTGGATTCCCCTGGTGCTTGTTTTCCTTTTCCCTGTTATCAAATACAGCGGCAGTCATTCTGCCGTGGAGGATGGTCAGATAACACAGGGACCGCTAACCATGGGCAGAGAGACGCTGGACAACCTTCTCTCCGATAACCTCGGAAAACCGGTTATCGTGAACTTCTGGGCTACGTGGTGTACTCCATGTGTTGGAGAGCTACCACTGATCGATGAGGTTTACAGGTCAATGGAAGGACGTATCGCAGCTGTCGCCGTAGACCTTGGTGATCTGGAACTTGAAACTCTGCTGAGATTCCGGGAGGAGATCAATCTCTCAATGCCTGTTGTCTGGCTCAACGAGAACGATGCTGCGCAACTGAAGGATGATTGGGGGCTTTCTGATGTACTTCCCATTACTGTTGTATTCGACTCAGGAGGGAATGAGATCACCAGGGTTGCCGGAACCAGGGACGAAAGCTTCTTCAGGAATGCAGTTGAAGAAGGTTCAGTTCCAGACGCGACTTCAGAACATCAATCTCCAGAACTGGTGCTGCACATAAATGTTGTCGGCTTGGAGGCGGACAGCCTGACAGAGATGCTGATAGCTGAAGCTGTTGAGCTGGCGGGAGAGGAGGGAGTGGATTTCTACGATCCCTCCATACCGGCAGACAGCCTTTCAATGGAAAATCTGTACCTTCCGAATTCCGGATATTCGTACGCTCAACCGTGCGTAGGTGACGCATGCGGCCGGCTTGTCAGGACTCCCGAGGAACTGCATCAGGCGGTTCAGAACCTGTCGAATTGAGAAGCCCTGCCGTATCGGTGCTTCTTCCATTCAGGAACGCTGAACAGTACTTCAATGAAGCGCTTGTATCAATTGCAGGGCAGACCTTCACAGATATTGAAGTAGTACTGATAAACGACAGTTCGGAAGATTCGTCAATCCTTCTTGCGGAAGACTGGTGTTTGAAGGACTCCAGGTTCATTCTTGTGAATAACGCCGGTACCGGGCTGGTAGACGCTCTGAACACAGGACTGGAAAGATGCAGCGGCGACTGGATCGCGCGGATGGATGCAGACGATATCTCATTGCCGGAAAGAATAGAGAAGCAGCACAGACTTGCCGTATCCATGGGATCCATGACAGTGGTATCCTGCCAGGTCCGGAGTTTTCCAGATAACGTCGTTACCCGCGGTTACAGGCTTTATGAGCGCTGGCTGAACAGTCTTATAGAACCTGAAGAGATAGAGAAGAACCTGTTTATTGAAAGCCCGGTGCCTCATCCCACTGCCTTCTTCCACAGGCAGAACATCCTTGCGGAAGGCGGGTACACTGAGCGGGAACTGCCGGAGGATTACGAGTTATGGCTGAGACTATGGAGCAGGGATTATAGATTTACCCGTGTACCTGAGGTTCTTCTAAAGTGGAGGGATCATGCAGACAGGCTTTCCAGGACCAGCAGCGCATATTCACTTACAAGTTTCTATACACTGAAGGCGAAGTATCTTGAACATGTACCGTGCATGTCGGGTAAAATCGTTTATCTAGCGGGGAGCGGCCAGACAGCGAGAAGGCTGGGAAAATGTCTTCAGGATAAAGGTTTTCATATTGAGGCCTTTATTGATCCCTCTGAGAGCAGAGAGGGAATGCTGTTAAGAGGAAGGCCTGTGAGGGGGCCATCTGAATTGTCAGGACGTCCTGACATACCTGTGGTAATAGCCTCCAGGCTTCCCGGAGCGAGGAAATCCATAATGGAATATCTTGACGGGTTGGGATTTGTAGAGTGGGAGAATTATGTTGCCTGCTCCTGAATACTGACAGGGATTTTGTCAATCAGGATTTTAGGGCTATATTAAACCGAAATCGGTTTTTGTTTCTGAAAACTTTCAATATTGGGAGGTAGAAATTGCATATTAAACAGGAAATGAAGGGTGATGTTCTCCTTATTACTCTGTTCGGCAAAGTTATCGGTGGCCCAGAGCTTATGAAAGTTAAGGATGTATTCCTGAAAGCCGTTGATCAGGGTAAAAAGAAAGTACTTCTTGATCTCGGAAAGGTAAGCTGGATGGATAGTTCCGGACTCGGCGTAATTGTGTCAGGCCATACTACCCTCTCAAGAGCCGGTGGAGCCCTTAGTATTCTCAATGCCACGAAGAAAATTCATGAATTGTTCATCATAACAAAGCTGATTACTATCTTCGAGACGTATACTGATGAACAGGAAGCGTTGAATAGTTTCGGAGAATGATCGTGCGCCCTATAGAAATACGCTTGCCCAGCGAAATCTCCGTACTCGAACCTCTTCAGCTGATCATTGAGGCAATCGGAAGATCGGCGGAAGTTGAGGAAGATGATCTCTCCCTGCTGTCGGTCGCGGTTGTAGAACTGGCAAAGAACGCGATGGAGCATGGGAACAAGAATGACCCCGAGAAGATGGTTACCATCAGTTTCAACTTTTTTCCCAACAGGATACGGTTTATGATAGACGATGAAGGGTCGTGGGAACCTGAGAAAGCCCTTGGCTTCAAGCCGGGTGAGGGAAAAGAGCTTCTTTTAACAAGGGGCAGAGGAGTCCTTATCGCCCGGAATCTTGCCAAATGGGTTGAGTTCGGTCTCACTCCGGAAGGAAAAACAAGAGTTACTCTTATCTGGCCTCTGACCTGAAAGCGATTCTCATTCTGTGAACAGCTTCACTCTTTCAGTAGTATTTGAAAGCCGGGAACTGCCCGGGGGAATACGTGATATTCTAAAAACAGACGCTGAACTTCTCATACCTCCAAGATGGGCTGATGAAATTCAGATTTCCCGATCGGATATTCCTGCTCCTGATGCTCTCCTGCTTGCAATCAACGGCCCGCTTTCTCCCGAGCTCCGAAACATCTACTACAACTGCTTCCGGCATGGTGTCCCGATCGCCGGGATATGTTTCATGAAGGAGCCTGAGGATGATAATGCAGTTCAATATCTTGCGGAAAACTCTCTCTGCTGGACCTTCTCATCGGCCAACGAAGGCAGGGAACTGCTGCGGAATCAGGTTCAGGACTGGCTCAGGAGCCTGAACCGGGAATTCTTTCCGTATCCTGAAGGCAGTGAGCTGCTTCAATCCTACGGTGATATTGATGTGCTTCCCGTGGATCTTGATTCACTTGAGAAAGCCCGCGAAGTTATTACAAGGCGTGGATTCGTCTGCCTCAGCGGCTCTCTGGGCGCCGGAAAAACCACCATTGCGAGAAAACTGCTGCTGGAAGCCTCGCAGGATAACCTGAACCCCATCGAGATAATTACGCGAGATCTGCACCACAGAGAAGTTGTGCAGTTTCTGACAGGCCCGGAGGATTGCGCTGTTTTCCTTGATATTGATACTCTAAGGAGAATGGTGGATATCTATCCCACCCGTTTGTGGTCAGCGGTCATCTCACTTATGACAAGAGCTACAGAATCAAGGCATAGACTGATACTTGCAACATCTTCTCCGGAGATCGCCGAAGTTTTCGATTCATACAGCGATGCCCATATCAGACTGCCGGAACCTTCAAGAGAACGCAAATGGAGGCTGGAACAGGGCAGGGAGGCTCTGAGATGGTTCCGCAAACTGGATGCCCTCGAGAAAGCTGAACTGCTTCTGCTGGCTGCCTTCGATCCTGTTGTTGCTGAAGCGGTATTCAAACGGGTTCTCTTCAGGTTTCTTGACAGGCTCATTGTGCAGGAGAAAAAGAGATTCCCATCCAATGATGAACTGGAAGAACTTTATAGCAGATCCCTTGCCGCCATAGGCGCTGATCCATTCAGAAGAATTTACGGAAACGACGAAGTGTATATCACTGTCAGTGATTCGGTCAGGATGTGGGCTATCGACAGGGGTATACGTGAGCTGCTTGAAAAGGATGCTCCGGTCATTCGCGCGTTTGCGGATACACTGCTCGGAAGTGAGGAGCCGGGTGTAAGACGGGCAGGGTACTTCCTGGCCGGTTTTTATAAGAACCTTTCCGATGAAGTGAAGGCAAAGCTTCTTCTTCACATCGCCTCCGAAAGATCAGGAGCGGTCCTTATTGACGTTCTTAATATGCTGCTAAGCTCCGCGGAGCATTCGGATGAGTCGATAATAAGCATGTACAGGATTATGATGTCGAAGGGTGATACTGAAGTAAGAATGGCAGTTGCCGGTACTCTGGGGCGGCAGTGGGTTCTTGGGTTACCTGCATTTCAAGGTCTGGTGCACGCGGCTGTGACTGACTCTGAATCAAAAGTCAGGGGACAGTTCATTCAGAATATGACAATGTGGGGAATGTCTGAGAAATGCGGAAAAATTTACAGGGACTTTCTGGAGGATAATTCGTTCGAAGTCCGTCAAGGCCTGATGCTGTTCATTGGCAGCAAGTTCCCCCTGCTTGAACCAAGGGAATTTGATGTGCTGAACGAGGTTCTGGAAGAGGGTAACCCCGGATTGATGAATACCCTTATAATGGGACTTCTGGATAGAAAGCTTGAGGAGTTCAACCAGGAATTCAACGATCTTCTCTGGGTACTGATGGACAGACTGCCTCCGGGAGGCAAGGGAAGGCTGGCATGGAGGATCGGAGCCCGGCTCAGGTTCTTCAGCGCTGAAGTCAGGAAATCACTCAGAACCGATCTGGCAGAGGAGGACATTCTTCAGGTCTCGCGTTGCATGCTGATGAACTACTCCTCCCTGAATGATGAGGAAAAGGAGAACCTCTGGGAGCTCATCCACGAACGAATCGCCTTCAGCAGGGCATTCGCCAGCATGGTAATGCGATACTACACTATCATGGACACAGGAATCAGAAGAAATCTCCTGATAGAGGTTCTGATATCGGACCACCATGGGGGAAGGGAGGCTCTGGGCCAGCTCATATGCCTTGGCAGGACAGATCTGATAGAAGCATCTGTTGAGCTGATCGCACACATTCTTGAGACTAGTGAATTTGAGAAAAGAGCCGCCCTCCCGTTCTTCGTGCTCTGGAACGGCAATGATCTCGGCGATTCTGTCTCCGATTTCATAACTGAATTCATGCATGACTCCTCTTCATCCGTTCGAAAATCACTGGTGAACGCGATCCGGAGCCTGGGGATAAGAACCGATATAACCTTCGATGCGCTCAGGCAGCTGGCATGTGACGAGAAAAGGGCTGTCAGGGCTGCCGTAGCTCTGGCACTTGGGGAATTTGAAAGCAATGATCAGGAAGATCTTGACCTGACACTGAAGGAGCTGCTTGAGGATGAAGATTCGTATGTTCGCCTCAGCGCTCTTTCCGGCCTGCTTAACAACGTTTCCATATCCGCCGGAAAACTCCTTCCTGTAATAATCCGTGCTTTTAATGATTCTGCGTCGGATTTGCGGCTGGAGATCGTGAACGGTCTCAGAAGCCACCCGGAGCTGTATTCAATATCGGACATAGATGTAATACTTGCGGACATGTTCGCTGATCCCGATAGAAATGTACGAATGGAAGTGATAAGGCTGGTTACCGAAACTCCGGAGTTGCTGGCTTCGGATATCATCAGGAACAGGATGCCTGATATTCTTCTTAACAGGTTCTCAGCCGGACATGCCATATCAGAAGAACTGAATATGGCGAGGAAGATACAGCTTGACCTGCTCCCGGATGCCCCTCCCAATCTTGAGGGCTACGATATCGAGATTTTCTACAGGCCTGCCAGTGAAGTGGGGGGTGATTACTACGATTTTTTCCATCTTCCTGATCGTAACCTTGGGCTGGCAGTGGCCGATGTAGCTGGGAAAGGTATCCCGGCAGCGCTTACAATGGCAGGGCTTAAGGGTAACCTGGTAGCCTATGTACAGAGTATTTATTCCATCAGCGAGATAATTCAGAAGGTTAATGAATCCTCCGTTCTGGATGAGGGGGATCCCATAATGACCGGTCTATTCTACGGTGTGCTGGACCTTGATTCGGGCAAACTTACATATGTTAACGCAGGGCATAATCCTCCGCTTCTTGTGAAGAGGGAAGGGGAATCCCACTGGCTTGACAAGGGCGGGCTTATAATGGGTCTGTCGGCCCAGGCAAAGTACGAGCACGGAACGGTGGATCTTGAATCGGGGGATGTGCTTATCCTTTACACCGATGGGCTGACAGAGGCCATGGATTCGTCAGGCTTCGAATTCGGGACAGAGAGACTTTACAATGTTGTGCTGGAAAACCGTGACCTCTCCGCACACCAGATATCCAGCGGGATACTGGATGCTGTTAACTCCTACTCAAAGGGTTCGCCGCAGGGGGATGATCAGACCCTTGTGGTTCTGAAATACAGATGAAGTATGTAAGTTTGCTGCTGCATATGTATCAGCCTCCAACTCAGGATATGGCTTTAGTGGCGAAAATAGACGCGGAATGCTACACTCCCCTTGCCGGATTGCTGGCCGGATCGGGAGCCAGGGTAGCGGTTAACATCAACTATTCCCTGACCGAGCAGCTGAAAGAGCTGGGATCGGAATCTCTTGGCCACCTCGCTTCTGCTGCGAACCTGGAATTCACCGACTCCGGAGCTTACCACCCCATATTTCCTCTGATAAGCGAGGATGATGTAAGAAGGCAGCTGAAGATCAACAGTGATGGCAACCGCCGGATTTTGGGTAAGAACTACGATCCTTCAGGTGTATTCCCCCCTGAGATGGCTTACTCTCCGCTGCTTCCATCGATATTCGGCAGTATGGGCTATACCTGGACAGTAACCGATGATATTCCGTTTGCATGGACAGGCAGAAACGTCCCCTTTAACACCATTCCCGAAGTGGGCGGCGTGGCTGTGCTGCTTCGAAGTAATTTCTGGAGTAACAGGATATCTTTTCACGGAGAGGATGGCTCCGGGACGGCTGAGGAGATGATTGCCGGTTTGAACAGCTGGACAGGCTCCGAAGACGCTTATATTCTCATAGCAATGGATGCTGAAACCTACGGCCATCATAGAAAGGGAACTATCGAGAAATTTCTCGCGCCTTTCCTTGAGGCCTTTCAGAAGAGGAAAGATGTTGTAATGGTAACTCCGGCGAATTTGCTTGAGAAATTTCCATCTGTCCGGGGTGACGTTCCCCCGGGCAGCTGGTCAACAACTTCCGATGACCTTGATGCCGGGAAACCGTGGCCTTTATGGGATGATCCCGATAACCGGATCCATGTTCATATGCGGATGCTGATTCGCGATGTCAGTGATGTTGCCAGACTGTGCAAGTCGGATAGGGTTGCCTCTCTGGCCGATAAAATGTTATACTCGTGTCCGTTTTGGTGGGCTTCTGAAGGTAGATTCGATGCCGTGCAGGTCCGCCGTGGTTTGCTTATAATTCTGGAGACAGCTCAGGCGGTATATACCGAAACCGGTGATCGCTCCATGATGGACAGGATCATGACATATGCCTGCAGTATCCCGGTGATAACCGGAGAGGATGCATCTAATGCCTAAAAAAGAAAGAACTTTTGCAGCCAAGCTGGCACACGAAGCCAGGGCGCTTCATAAGGATGACTGCCCTGTATGCGGCAAGGAAAGGGTACCTGTAATACTCTATGCCGCCAGATACAATGAGAGTGAAGACTGGCGCCCTCAGAGGCGCAGAGTCAAGCTGTGTGACTGCAACAGAAAAGAGATTTACGGGTAAACAGGCCCCGCATGGAGATTGAAGGGGTTCTTTTCCTTGCTGCCGGTTACGGCAGGAGGGATGAACCCCTTACTTATATCCGTCCGAAAGCCCTGCTGCCATTCGGCGGGACATCGGTTCTGGAAAGGCTGGCCGTGCAGGTAAGCTCTGTATGTCCCCGGAGGATTAGAATAAATGCTTCAAGGTGTCCGGAAGCCCTGCTGAATGAGATATCATCGGTCTGGCCTGCAGAAATATGTGAACTATATTTTGAGGAAAGGCCGCTGGGTGCCTCAGCAACCCTGGCACGGCATTCGGATGCTATGGATACGGGAACCTGGATGGTCGTAAACACGGATATGATAATAGAGGATTTTGATGCACTCGGATTGGTTGAACACCACTGTAAAACCGGATCTAACTGGACCGCTCTTACCGGTGAATTTCCACCCGATGGCAATTATTCTCCTTTATTGATAGATGAAGATATGAAATTTGGATGTGGCGGCGTCCAAAGGACGCATTACTGGGGGGTAAGCCTGATGGAACCATCAATTCCAGCTGCTGCCGCAAGGATACAGGCTTCGGGAGGTATGTTCCGGGAACTTGCTTCCATGGTGGCGGCAGACGGCAGCAGGCTCAATGCCTGCAGGGGGAGTGGGAAGTGGCTGGACATGGGCAGAATAGATACTCTTCGCAGGAATATTCTATCCGGTGGTTCTTTTATTCATCCCACAGCGTGTATTTCCAGCGATGTTCTTCTCAGTGGAGTATGGAACATCGGCAGGGGCTGTATTCTGGGAAGCGGTACCGTACTGAAGAACAGTGTCATGCTTGATGGTTCTTCCCTCGAAAGTGGTACGCTTGAAGAATCCATATTGCCCTGGTTCTGCAGCAGCCGGGACGGTGAACTCGTATGAGAAGCATGTCTCCGGAACTTACTGCATGGCTCAGGAACAGAACCGATAACAGCGTAACTATAAAGATACTTCATGGTGATGTGTCGGGAAGGCTTTTCTGGCGCGTATTCTCAGGCGGCGAAACTCTTATCCTGATGGACAGCGGGAAGATTCCCATATGGCCCTGGCTGGATATTCATGAACTCCTTTCCGATCATGGATTCGGTGTTTCTGCAATCCTGGAATGCGACACCAAGAAGGGATGGGTTCTTCAGGAGGATCTTGGCAGCTGCAGACTCCTTGATGTGGATGATGACCAGTACTTGAAGTATCTCAATGAAGCGATTGACATGATCATTTCCATGCAGAGACAACTTGACAGTAGAGCCTGTTCCGATTCAATAGCCGGCAGAAGAAGCTTTACTCCCGCATTCTTCATGGCGGAGCTTGAGAATACCCTGGAAACACTGTTTTTCCGACTTCTTGAAGTTCCAATGAAAGAACTTCTCACACTTCAGGATGAGATGCGGAAGCTCTGCGGCATGATATCGGATTCAACAGTATTCGTTCACAGAGACTTTCACAGTGCGAATCTTATGGTTCACAATGGCCGGTTGATCATGCTTGACTGGCAGGATGCCCGGTTCGGTCCTCCCGCATACGATGTGGTAAGCCTTTTAAGAGACAGTTATCGGGATCCCGGATTCTCATGGGAGGACAGGGCCAAGAAATTTATTCTGGCGAAGGGCGATATGAACATGTTCCAGATCGCTCGGACAGCATGTCAGCGGAATCTGAAGGCCATAGGTACTTTCGCTCTCCAGTACAGGAAAACAGGTGATACGAAATTTCTGGGATACCTGCCCAGAACTTTCAGGTACCTTGCGGATTATTCCAGGATCTGTCCGCAACTTGATAATCTTATTGAGAAGACATACAACATTCTGGATGAGTACTCCGGTGAGATAGATCTGAGAGATTTCAGATATTCCAATATTCCCGGTGTACGGGAGAAGAAGTGATATGAACAGAAGAAAGCGTATATTAACAGGAGACAGGCCCACAGGTCCTCTTCATCTTGGACACTTAGCCGGCTCGCTGCAGAACAGAGTAAAACTTCAGAAGGAGTACGAGACATTCATAATTGTAGCTGATGTACAGACACTGTCCACGAATTTTGATCATCCGGAACACCTTCCCGCGGATGTTAGACAGGTTACGCTTGATAATCTTTCCGTAGGACTTGATCCTGGCATTGCGAACATCTTCATTCAGAGCATGGTACCACAGATAGCTGAGCTTACAATTTTCTTCTCAATGTTCATCACCGTGAACCGGCTCAGGCACAATCCCACCATTAAAACCGAAGCTAGACAGCATGGTTTTGAAGAGAACATGACCTACGGATTCCTGGGATATCCTGTGAGTCAGGCTGCGGATATCCTTTTCTGCAGGGCTGATCTTGTCCCTGTCGGCGAAGACCAGCTTCCGGTGGTGGAAGTGTCCCGTTTTACAGCCAGGCGGTTCAATGAGCTTTACGACAACGTTTTTCCCGAGCCTGCGGGGTTGAAGAGTGAGACGGCAAGGCTGGTGGGTCTGGACGGCCAGGCCAAGATGTCCAAATCCCTTGGGAACTGTATTTATCTGAGTGACAGCACACAGGAAGTCAGAAAGAAGCTGATGTCCGCTGTTACTGATCCGGCCAGGATCCACAAAGATGATCCCGGGCATCCCGAAATATGCACGATATTTACCTACCACCTGGCTTTTAACAGAGATGAATCACCGGACATTGAAGAGCGGTGCCGGCAGGGAACTATCGGGTGTGTTGCGTGCAAGCAGAGGATATTCCATGTGATCGAGGAGATTCTGGAACCCGTCCGTGAACGGAGGATCCAGTTCGAAAAACCCGGCCTTATCGAAGAAATATTGAAAAGCGGCACTGAAGCAGCATGTATTGAGGGAAGCAAGACGATGCAGCTTGTCCGGGAAGCGATGCACACGGATTATTTTGACCGAAGGAACTTATGATGAAACTCTATAACAGCCTGACCCGTCAGAAGGAGGAATTTGAACCCCTTTCGAAGCCGCACGTAGGTGTGTATGTCTGCGGCCCTACGGTTTATGGCCACAGCCATCTGGGTCACGGGAAGAGTTATATATCCTTCGATGTTCTGATCCGATACCTGCGGCACCTGGGATATAACGTGAGGTACATCCAGAATATCACGGATGTGGGGCATCTCACCGATGATGCCGATGCGGGCGAGGATAAGATAGAGAAGCAGGCCCGACTTGAGAAACTGGAACCCATGCAGATAGCCGAGAAGTACACGAAATCATACTTTGATGACATGGACGCCCTATGTATTCTGCGTCCCGATGTCTCTCCAAGGGCATCCGGTCATATTCCCGAGCAGATAGAACTGATAAAGGTGCTTATCGAGAATGGTCATGCTTACGAAGTTGACGGCTACGTTTACTATTCCGTATCCAGCTTTCCGGCGTACGGTAAACTGTCGGGCAGAAAGCTTGATGAGCTTGTTGCCGGAGCGAGAGTTTCCATCGACCGGGGGAAAAGGGATCCGAAAGATTTTGCCCTCTGGAAAAAAGCGGGCGACGATCATATTTTAAAATGGAATTCCCCATGGGGCTGGGGATACCCCGGCTGGCACCTGGAATGTTCGGCGATGGCAATGAGGTACATAGGCGAGACGCTGGACATCCACGGGGGCGGCCTGGAGAACATATTTCCGCATCACGAATCTGAAATAGCTCAGAGCGAAGGAGCTACCGGAAAACAGTTCGTTCGTTTCTGGCTTCACCATAACATGGTTACCGTGGATGGCCGGAAGATGGGCAAGAGCCTCGGGAATTTTATTCTTCTGAGGGATATATTCCAGAAATTCCATCCCATGGTTGTCAGGCTCTATATACTAAGAAGTCATTACCGGAGTCCGCTTGATTTCTCCGATATGGGGCTCGACTCAGCAAAGAGCGGTCTTGGAAGACTGATTGCCTTCCGTACAAGGCTTGGTGATCAACTTACTGAAATTACAGTAGAACCGTCCGCAGCAATCGCTGTTCTTATAGAATCTACAAAGGCGGCATTCCACGAATCCATGAACGATGACCTTAACACTCCCGGCGCGCTTGCTTCGATCTTTGAACTTGTCCGGGCCGGTAACAGCGCCCTTGATAGCAATGATACTCCTGAGGACAAAGCTGCTCTTGCCGGTATACTGGATGAGCTTGCCGGCGAAATCCTCGGCCTTGATCTGACCTGCAGTGATTCTTCATCTGCGGACATCGGGGGACTGTGCGGGGTACTGGTTGAGGTAAGGGCTGTCCTTAGAGAGAACAGGCTGTTCGAGGCTGCTGATCGGATGCGTGACAGCCTGGAAGAGATAGGGTACGCAGCCAGAGACCTGCCAGGCGGAAAAAGCGAGATTAACAGAAAATAAATAGGGACGGAGGTAATTTATTTACAAAACGTGAATAATATGTACTTGCGAGCCGTGGTTCAGTCATATTATTTCATGATCACAAATAAATAACCTCCGTCCCTATTTAATATCCCATGATCACTCTGATATTGTGTTCAGCCTGGTCATCAGTCAGAGGAATGTCTCCCTCGGTGAAGCATTCTCCGTCCATTTCTATACTGATGACACCACTTGAAACTTCTTCAGGATTCTCCACATGTATGTGATATACGGAAGATTCGTAGCGAATTGTTGCAGTGAACTCGCCCCAGCATTCGGGTATGCATGGATCGATTATCAGTCTGTCACCTTTTCGGGTGATTCCAAGTATCGCTTCCATACCCAGACGGTAGAGCCAGCCCGCGGCGCCTGTGTACCATGTCCAGCCTCCCCTTCCCCTATTCGGAGGGATGCTGTAGATATCCGCCGCAACCGAGTATGGTTCCACTCTGTACTTTTTCATCTTCAGCGAAGTGTCGCTGTGATAGACAGGATTCATGAGTCGGAAAAGGGTTTCAGCGGTGTTTCCTCTTCCTGATCTGGCAAAGGCCCAGGCCACCCATACAGCTGCATGTGTGTACTGACCGCCGTTCTCCCTTATACCGGGCAGGTAACCCTTTATATAACCCGGATCTTTTTCTGTTTTATCGAACGGTGGTGTGAAGAGAAGAATGAGCTGATCCTCAATATCCACCAGCATTTCCAGAACTGAGTTCATCGCCTTCTCCGCTCTGCCTGGCTCCGCGGCACCTGATAGAACAGCCCAGGACTGCGCGATCGAGTCGATACGGCACTCGATGTTCTCTTTCGAGCCAAGAACAGAACCGTCATCGTAATAGGCGCGGAGGTACCAGTCGCCATCCCATGTATGTTCTTCGAGTGCCAGTCTGAGCGTCTCCGCCTGGTTGAGACAGCCTTTCGCCCTCGCGGTGTCTCCCATCAGTTCGCAGACGGGGGCGAACCTTTTTAATGTATCGAGGAGGAACCATCCGAGCCAGACGCTTTCACCTTTGCCTTCAACACCGACACGATTCAGTCCGTCGTTCCAGTCATGACTTCCAATCAGTGGAAGACCATGCACTCCTTTTGTCGATCCCTTCTTCAGCGCGAGAAGACAGTGATCGTAGAGGGAGGCCTTCTTCCTGCTCTCACTGTAGACCGTGTAGTGCTCGCTCTCTTCATCTTCCAGTTGCGGTCCTTCCAGGAAACTGACGGAATCGGAAAGAATCGACAGATCTCCGGTTCTATCAATGTAGACGGCAGTCGCGTAGGGAAGCCACAGAAGATCATCCGAGCACCGTGTTCGAATACCTCTGGCGGATGGAGGATGCCACCAGTGGAGAACATCTCCTTCTCTGAATTGCCTGGATGCCGACTTCAGTATATGGCTTCTGAATATCCCGGGCGCGGCACTGCTCAGCGCCATGATGTCCTGGAGCTGATCACGGAAACCGAAGGCTCCGCTTGACTGGTAAAGAGCTGTACGGCCCCATATCCTGCAGGAGAGTGTCTGGTAGATCAGCCATCTGTTGAGCATGATGTTCATTCCTGTATCGGGCGTCTTGACATGAACCTTTCCGAGCAGGTTGTCCCAGAAAGCTGTAACATCAGCCAGGAGAGCGCCCTCCTGCGCTCTGATCATATTCTGCTTTATGAGGTCGAGAGCGTTCTCCCTCTCTTCACCCTCTCCCAGGAGGAACGTGACCTCCTTTTCTTCACCCGGTCCAATCCAGATCATAATCTGCATGGCGAAGCAGGGGTCCTGTCCGCTGCCCACAGTACCTGAAAGCCCCACGCGACCGAGAGCCGCAGGGCTGGAATAGCTTCCCCGCCGTCCAAGGAACTCCGTCCTGTCAGTCGTGAGACCGTTTGGCTCGCGGCTTGCGGCAAGGAAGAGAACTTTCTCCCTGAATTCCGAATTGTAGGTATTCCGTGCCATCAGAGCCTGACCTGTCGCGCTGAACTCCGGAACTATGTACTGCCGCGTCTCAGATCTGGTCGTGCCCATGACAGGTTCGAGGTAGAATGTTGCCGTGATTCTCCTGTTGCAGCTCCATAGGTTCACCAGTTTGAGGTTCACGACTTTTATGGGGTTATCGAGTGAGACACAGACGACAAGCCGCTGTTCCAGGCCATGGCTGTTGTGCCGGTAGGTTGTGTAACCTGCTCCGTGGGTGATGATGTAAGGTTCATTCTCCCGTATGGGAAGCGGAGTTGGAGACCAGAATGTACCTGTCTCCTCGTCTCGGAGATAGATGATCTCACCGGGCATATCTGTTACGGGATCATTCCTCCATGGAGTAAGGCGGTTCACTCCGCTGTTTTCAGCCCAGGTGCATTCCATACCGGCCTCTGAAGTCGTGAAACCGAAAGAGGGATTGGCGATGACATTGATCCACGGGGCGGGTGTCCGCCTATCGCCGTCGAGATAGATGACATACTCTCTGCCATCCGGAGAGAATCCTCCCGTACCGTTGTCAAAGAGGAGACCTTCCGGTTTTTTCAGCGCTTCTGTCTCTTCTCGATCCGCGGACGGCAGTATGGGAACAAATTCCGGGAGCCTTACAGGTCTTTCGGCAAGTCGTTCCAATTGTTTGTCGAGGGATCCTGCCCTGGGATCGAGCCAGGCTCCGGCTGCCGTTTGCAGCAGTATCCTTTCCCGCTCCTGCATCTCGTCGGCCCTCAGAAGGAATAATCCTCCCCGGCGGTTCATCCATTTGTCTCCTCCGGTGCGGGAGATAAGACCTTGAATGTGGGCCTGGATATCCTCCTCATAGGAACTTTCCCTCATGTTCAGAATCGCGAAATCTATCATAAGTCCCCTGCTGCGCCAGAATGCGTGCGCTCTGAGCAGATCATACACAAGGGTTGTGTCATCCTCCGCGTACACAGTGACAAGAAGCAGAGGATAATCGCCGGATATGCCGAACGGCCACAGTCCCTGCTGTCCCAGGGTGTTCTCCCTGAGAATATCCGATCCGGGACGAAGAGCATGTCCCGGATAGATAAGCGCCGAAAGGAGAAGCTGCATCCGCTCCAGTTCGATGGATGTGAGGTTCATTCTGGCCATTTCGCGCCTGCAGAAGGAGCCGGCCCTCGCACAGGCTTCGTTAATAACGGAACGGCTTTTGTAGCGCTTTGCCAGGTATTCAGCGGCATCCCGATCACTGGCTGCTGCGGTGACAAAGAAGAGGCTGGCGCTTTCATGGGGAAGCAGTTCGATCTCGATGGCGGCGACCATGACAGGGTCAAGTGTTGTTCCCGTCCTCCTTGTCGAAAAAGCTGCCTTCTGATCGCGAAGGAACTGCGGATTGGCGGGGGAACCTCCCCTGCCCAGGAATCTCTCCCTGTCGACCTCATAGGATCTGTTTCCCTCCGAACCTGTAAGTATGTGGACAACGAATATCTCCTTCTCTTCCGCTGTGCGCGGCCTGCGACGGAAGAGAAGAGCGTTCTCTGCGGAGAGGTATTCGCTCTCTATGAAAAGCCGGTTGAAGGAGGGATGACTGATATCCGCGGCATGAGGAGCCAGTACAACCTCCGCGTAGCTGCAGACAAGCAACTTTCTTGTGCGATCACTGTTATTCGTGAGATCGATTCTCCGTATTTCTGCATCGTCCTCCGGAGCAACGATTATCTCCATCCTTGAGAAGATGTCATTGTCCCACCTGAGAATTTCCGCTCTGTGAGGGAAGAAGCGGACCTCGCATCTATCAGACCGCGTTCCCGCGGGTTGCCTTCCCATGGACCATAGATCCCCTGTCTCCCGATCAGTCAGGTATATCCATGTTCCCCGGTTGTCCAGGGTTGTGTCACTCACCCAGCGCGTGATGTCTATCCCCTTCCAGCGGCTGTAACCCCCGCCCGCTTCAGTAATGAGGACTCCGTAACTGCCATTAGAGAGGTAATGAACCAGTGGAATGGGGAAATCAACAGGAACCAGCCATGGTTCAAGAGCGATCCCGCCTGTTGACGGCCTTATCACACCCGGAATGTCAGGGCGGACTCGCTCAAAGGGAGCCTCCTCCGGAATCTGTTCATACAGCAACAGATTCACTATCTGTATAAGAGGTTCGGATTGGAAGCGCCGAACCATGGAGTTGTTGTTGAGGAAATTGACGATGGAAAGGAGTATCATGCCCTGGTGGTGTGCCATGTAGGAGAGGATCACCGCGTTTTCTTTGCCCATCGCAAGCCGTTCAGTCGTGAAATCGATTGACTCATAGAAGCCATACATACCCAGCAGACCGCTGGCCACAAGATCCTTTATATTGTCCAGAACAGCGTTTGGATCAATGGGAAGCGCGAGCAGGGAAGCATACGGTGATATCACGAGGTCCTCCTCCAGTCCACGTTTAAAACCGAACCCCGGAACTCCGAAAGCCCTGTACTGGTAATGCATACCGGCATCGAAACTGTAGTAGCTCGACTCGGATATTCCCCATGGCACATCCCTGCTTCTGCTGTAGGCGATCTGGCGCTTTACCGCTGCGCGACAGCTCTGCTCCAGGATGCTGTTTTCATAGCTGCCCACGATCAGGATGGGCATCAGGTATTCGAACATGGTGCCACTCCAGGAGATCAGCGCCTTCATACCCCCTGTGACAGTGAGCGGTCTTGCGAGGTGCAGCCAGTGGCTCCTCGGGACATCACCCTTTCCAATCGCCACCAGGCTTGCCAGACGGGCTTCCGACGCGAGGAGGTCATAGTAGTTCGGGTCAAGATGACCCGATTCGAGGTTGTATCCGATATGGAAGACCTTTCGCCGCCTGCTGAAAAGGAAACTGAAATTGATTCGCCTGAATTCCTTCTCCGCCGCGGCCGCCAGATCGTTGATCTTTTCAATAATGTTTCCGGATTCCTTCAGACTCTCATCGATAAGATCCTCCAGTTTCCGGCACCACTTTATCGCGTCCCTCGCGGATTCCGATGAGAGTGGCTCATCCTTCAGGAGAGTTATCAGGGATTTGATCCGGAACCTGACCCTTGGGGTGATTTCCCTTATCGTCTCCGGCGACGGAGAGGGAGGCAGAGAATCCTTGAGGAAACGCCAGGCGTCCGCGATGGCTCTCGCGGTGTCCGCGTTTCTGAAGAGTTCAGGAGGATTGCAGATATGAATCATCCAGGGAAAGATCGTATTTATCTCTTTGAGCATATTGCCAAGGTGTCTTCTCATCTTGCCTGACCATATCCGTAACTCCTTCAGTCTTGCGATATCAACCGTTCCGGCATTCCTCCGGACAATTTCGATGAGCATCCGCTCCATCCTGACCAGCTGTGTGTTGTAGAGATTCATCAACATCGTTACCCGGGCTCGCGGATTATCAAGCGCTTCCATCACCATTCTCCGAATTCCGGCAACGATTTCAAGAAGATCGGTCTGATCGGAGCATTCCTTTCTCAGAATACCGGAAAGAATATCAAGAATATCTATGAAACCCTCCCAGCGCCTTCTGCTAAGAATTGCGGCACCGCGCATCTCGAGGCACCCCTGTTTGAGGACAAGCAGGCATCCCGCGAGATTGCCGCTGTCAACCACCGAAACGTATCGGGGATGCAGAGGTTCGAGAGTGCGGGTATCGTACCAGTTCAGCAGGTGCCCCCTGTATCTCTCAAGCTGTTTCATCGCGTTAAGCGTATCCGAGAGACGCAGTGTAAACTCGAGCGTACCTATGTAACCTCTGTCGTGAGCCGCGAGAACGGAGAGAAGAAAGAGGCCGATATTTGTAGGTGAAGTTCTGTGGGCTACTTTGGAAAGGGGTTCTTCCTGGAAGTGGTCAGGTGGAAGCCAGTGGTCCTCGGGGCCGACGTATGTCTCAAAGAAGTGCCATGTGCGCACGGCAAGCATGCGCAGACTCGCGTACCGTTCATCCTCGGGCGGTATTCTCTTCACTGTGGGGGTTCTGCTGATAAGGTGAGCGATCCTGGGAGATACGAGCCATGCTATCAGAAATGGCGCGGCAAATGGAAGGCCGTCGGGATGGAGCAGAAGGAGAATCGCGCAGATAACGGGTACGAAGATGATAACGGTATACATTCTCGCCCATACGAGACCCATTTTCAGTTCTCTTCCGAACATTCTGACCGTGTGTGCCGCCGATCTCCACTGAAGCAGTCTCTTCCTGGTGACGGCGAGCCTGATAATTGTTGTGACCGTTGCGTCGATCGTTATGCATGTCTCGTAAAGAAGAAAGACAAGCGCGAACAGTGACCGCAGCCAGCCTGCCTTCATCGGTCCTGTCACCTTCAGATAGGATTTCCGTCTGAGCTTGCGGAAGAACTCGAAAATGGTATCTGCCAGCGGACAGCTGAATTCAATCAGAAGAACCGCGGATGTCCAGAAAAGCGGTGAACCGGGCAGCCACAACCAGCCTGCCATGAGAAGGACGAGAAGAGCGGGGGTAAGCAGACTCCTCCGCATATTGTCGATAATCTTCCATCGATCCAGAAAAGAAAGGTCGTTTCGCCTCCTGTTTCCAGTCGCGTCCGGAACAGTTGAGCGGAGCCATGGGAGAAGCTGCCAGTCTCCCCTTATCCATCGGTGGAGCCGGTTGGTCCATGCCAGATAATGCGGAGGGTAATCTTCATAGAGAACAATATCGGTAACAAGCCCCGCTCTTCCATGTATTCCTTCGAAAAGGTCATGGCTGAGAAGGGAATTCTCCGGAATTCTCCCCTCAAGGTGCCTGTCGAAGGCTTCAACATCATAGATGCCTTTTCCGACATAGTTGCCTTCACCGAAAAGATCCTGATACACATCGGAAACGGCATTTGAATAGAGATCTACGCTGAAATCACCCGCGAAGGTTCTGGAAAAGAGCGATTCTGACCCTTTTAATGGAGCTGTAAGAATCCTTGGCTGCAGAACAGTATAACCGTTCATGAACGTGCAGGTCTTCCGGTCGAGAAGCACCCTGTTGAGGGGATGCGCCATTGTGGAGACGAGCCTTCTTGCGCAGTTTTGCGGAAGGGATGTATCCGCGTCAAGAGTGATCACATACCTGATATCAGGAAGAATTCTCAACTCACCGATGCGGACATCATATGAAGTTCCGCCTTTTCCGCGAAGCAGGCGGTTGAACTCCATGAGCTTTCCTCGCTTTCGCTCCCATCCCATCCAGCAGCCTTCACCGGGATTCCATTTCCTGCGGCGGTGAAACTGGTAAAAAGGATCTCCGGAATCGTGATGATATCTCCTGTTGAGCTTTTCTATCTCATTATAGGCCAGTTCAAGCAATTCTCCGTCTCCGGGTATTTGCCGTTCCGGAGCGTCGGCAAAATCGGAAAGAACAGCAAAGGTGAGATTCCTGTCCCTGTTAGCGAGATAATGCCGCTCCAGCTGCCTTATCATTGAGTGAATATCTCCAGGATCACTCAGCAGCGTGGGTATGACCACCATAGTTCTGTACTCGGGAGGTATGCCCCTGCTGAAATCCATCCGTGGAAGACGTTTTGGAATGGTATTGTGCATAAGGAAGCTGTTCACAAGGTTGACACCTGCCGCCGACGCCGGAAGCAGACAGAGAAGAAGAACGGATAGCATCTGAAGAACACTCGCGCCTTCAGCAAGCGCATACCCCAGTACGCACAGGAGGAAGATAAGAAAGATCATCGCTATCGAGCCTGCGTATACTTCTGAAGCATGTTCCCAAAGCATTCTCCTGAAGTTCATGGACGCGGGTCGGGAGCAACCAAGGCGGTCTTCCAGCAGTTTGCGTCCTTCCCGGGTGTGCAGGAAGAAACCGACATGCCCGGAACGCGGGTCATCGCCCGCTTCATCAGCCATTCCGATCGCTTCCCGCGCAACCCTCAGCTCATCGCGATCGGATTCGGACCCTATCTCCTCCACTGTCAACCTGTAACTGTTACGCGTGGCGAAATCCATTCCGGTGTAATCACCAGAGGGATCATGCCTTAGAATACCCTCTACCAGGCTTGTCTTCTCGAAATAATCCTTCCAGTCCTGTACCGCGAACATCCTGAGGCTTTGTATGCAGGCGGCTACAGTGTCATCCTCATCCGCTGCTTCCTCAGCTTTGCCGATATCACAGATCTCTTCGCAGGGCAGGCCGGCAATACTGGAGATCAGCCGGAAAAGCTTCTCAAGAATACCGAATCTGAGCATGGTCGGTATTGCCCAGAGTTCCCCCATCGTAAGCGGAGTGATCTTCTGGTAGTTCCGTACAAAGCGGGTGATAAGCACCATATCAAGCTGATTCTCAGAACACTGGAGGATCGACCATGCTATTGAGAATACCCTTGAAGGCTCGAGGTGAACGGGGGAGGTAAGAACGGGAAGCTGCCTGTAGTAATCACCGGGCATGTCTTCACGCACCTGGCGGATAGCCTGCTGAATGATGTAGTAGTTATCAAGCACCCATTCAGCGGCATGGGAATGTTCCCCCTCTTGGCTCCTGAAGTATTTGTAGGCCGACTGCAGGAGAACACTGTATTTCCGGAGTCTCGAAGGAAGGTTGAATGTATTCTTCCTGTTTTCGGATATTGTGTGACTTTCCGCAAGTCCGCGAGTGGAAAGAACTGTTTCTCCAGAGGCTTTGTACTTGTCCCCGCCTGACTGCATTCCCTACCCTGTTTCTTTACTCCTGCTGACAGCACGAGTTACCCTAATGCCCCGGCCTCTCTCTGGCGGCGTTCTCCGCTCTCGTACGCAATGACCTTTCGAAGGGGATGTCCTGCATTATCAGCAGAGGAGTTGCTCCATATGCTATAAAATTCACAGCAACACTGCCGTATGGCCACTTCTCAACACCGTTGTACCCATGTGCGCTGAGAACGACAAGATGAACATTCTCACTTTCCACCAGATCATCGAGAGTCGCGGCAGCATTACTTCCAATATGAAGAAAGGTCTGAATGGATATCTCCGTGGAGGAGAGCTGGGAATCCAGCTGAGCAAGGTAACGTTCCGCCTCGGAGTAATTCCTCACCATCAGTCTCTCAGCAAGATCTGTATCCTCCCTGGAGCGAGGCAGGTGCCTGGGCATCTCCGGTCTGCCGACAACGTGCGCAAGCAGAAGTTTTGCTCCCTGATGCCTGGCCAGCCTTATAGCTATGGGGAGTGCGCTTTCCGCGCGCTGTGAGCAGTCCAGGGCGATGAGGATTTTCTTGTATGCAACATCGCCGCCACCGCCCGTAGACTTGTAGGCTCTTACGATGAATGTAGAGATGTAGGAGCGCAGTATGATCTTCTGAACGACACTGCTGACGTTCCAGCCGCTTAGTCCACTTTTTCCATGGCTGGAGAGGGTAATGAGATCCACATTATTCTGATGAGCATAGTCGATCACCCCGTCAGGAGCGTTACCCTCCACAATCACGTTGCATACATCAGGAACGGAATCCACAAGCAAAGAAGTCATTCTGTCAAGGTAACTCTGAGCTTCGGCCTTCCTGATATGCCAGTCGAGGGGATTAACTATGTGGTCCAGGTCGGAAGAATCGGGACGCTCAAGAACATGCAGCAGAGTTATCCTGGCTCCAAGGGCTTCGGCAACAATTCTTGCATGAGCGATTACGCATTCGGCAACGGCAGAGCCGTCAAGGGGAACAAGGATATGATTGAACATGGCAATCTCCTCTTCATTGCCTGTGTTTTTATAGGAGATAAATAAATCAAAATCCTTTATAAGTGAGAATACGACATATCTGATACCAGGTCAAGCTGAATGTTTCAGTTTGCCATGCTGATACGGTATCCAGCCCGGATTCATCTGATTCTTTTGTAGTCTGTGCCGGATTTAACCGGGGTGATTCGTCCTGAAGAATGCGATTGAATTGTTCGCGATACTCCTTTTCACCAGAATCGTTCTGCCCCTGTCTCCAGGGAAGGCCGCCCTGTGATAAACCATTACAAGATGCTCATCAGTCAGCCCGCATACGTGGAGCTTTCCCGCATAGTGAGAAATGACATAACGGGCTCTGGCCGCAAGTCCGGAGCAACGGCTCTGAGCCTCTCTGAATATCATGTATGCCTCTAATGGTGGAACCGAGTATATGCTGTTTCCTACTGTTGGTCTTACCTGGAATATGTAGTAGGGCGACACTCCCGCTGCTACAAGAGCGTTGAAGAGATCTTGCAGCGCGTCAGCACTATCATTCACACCTCTTATTATTGGTGTCTGGTTGCATATGGACACTCCACAGCGTTTGAGCAGCCTGATTGCCTCAAGAGCTTCCCCGCACAATTCTCTGGAATGAGTGAAATGGGTCATGACATAGACCTGCGCACCGGTAAGTTCGTTCAATCCCTGAAGCAGAAATCGATCTGCAATTACCCTGGCGGGATCCCAGGACAGCATCCTCGTGCCGATCCTGACAGCCTCGATCCGGGGTAGCCTGGCGATCTTTCGAATGATCTTCATCAGGCGTTCGCTTGGAAGAGTGAGAGGATCGCCACCCGTGAGCAGTACATTCCGCACCTCGGGATGATTGCGAATGTACTCCAGGCAATTATTGATATCTGGGGGATGCTCACCTGTGGATCTTCGAAGAAACAGCCTTTTCCGGAAGCAGTAGCGGCAGTATCCGGCACACTGATGGCTTACAAGAAGCAGAGCAGTATCAGGATATTTATGCTGCATGCCGGGAAGAACATAGAAGTTCTTCTCTCTGCTTGGATCAAGGTTCCCGTCTGACTTCAGCTCTCCCTCATCAGGCACCACAACCCTTTTCAGAGGATCATGAGGATCATTCCAGTCCACAAGCGAGAGATAGTGAGATGTAACGCGAAAGGGGAAGAACTCCGTCACGCGCTGAATAGCCTCAGCCTCCTCTGTACTTATACCGGGGATGGCCTTTATATCCGTGATTGATTCTGACATGGAGCCATTCGCCTGTATCGGTTCCGACTACCATTACTGGTATGATCGTGATCGTTACCGGGAGAATTGCACAGGCGTAATTTTCACCTCCCGTATACTATGTGATAAATTATGCTGTGATCGTCAAGGCACCTCCTGAACTCATGGAAATGCTCTGGGCCGGAATGGAATCGGCAGCAATCGCCGATTCACTTCAAAACAGGGGTATTACGCACCTTGCTGTGGATATGTTCCTCACTTCGATCAACGTATCCCCGGAGCTTTCTGAGGATGAATCAAGGCAATGGAGAGAATTCGTATCCTTCGGGCTTAATCCTCTACTGTTCCGGAATTGGTTGGTTGCGGAGATATTCGAGTGTCAGAGAAGTGTTCGTGTTAATCTTAAAGTACATTGTGAAGTAAGCGGCAACAGGTAAGATTGCATGGGGATACGCAGTTAATCCTCCAGAGAATCGAGAACCCTCCTGAGCAGGATATTCTCATCGTTGATATTATCTATATCCAGCGGAAGTGTTGACAGAGCATCAATATACGCTCGTATAATTGTTGCTTTGGTTATCCTCTGAGACCTGTGCTGTCTGTCCCTGTTCTGTGTTATTGATCGGACGATTCTTGTTAACAGTTCCTCCTGGTCGGGTCTCACAGGAACAGTCAGCCTGACGCTGGGGCTGCAATGATGCTGTATGTCAGAAATCCTTGAAATCAGACTAGATGATCTCTCGGTATCAGTTTTCATATCAACCTCCGGGGAGGAAGATATGCTCTTTGAGAGCCGGAGTCAAGTGAAGTATGAAATTCCATAGTTATGAATTTAGGGTATTGACGCAGGGTTTGAAACGTTGTAAGATTCTTGTAATGAAGAATAGGCAGGGCTTGTTAAGTAAGGATTGTACTTATGGCAAACATTAAAATACTTCATTATTATTGTTCTGTTACTATCACCGATATGGTGAGGAAATATCTAATGCAGGCGAACGGCTACCTGAGGAAAGGAAGATAATGTTCATCTTCGGAAGATCAGGCGGGGGAACTGTTGGTCTAGATATCGGCAGCCATTCAATCAAAGTAGTTCAGTTGACAGGGTCAAGCAAATCTCTGACACTATCCAGTTATGCCATACAGGAGTTATCTCCCGGCACTATAGTGGACGGGGAAGTTGTTAATCGTGAACACTTGATTGATACGGTTCATGATGTCGTCCGACAGGCAGGTGTAAAACCAAGTAGCAAGAATATCAACAGTGCTGTTTCGGGAAGAAGCGTAATCGTTCGAAGGATCCCAATGGAGAAAATGTCGGAGCAGGATGCCCGTCAAGCTATTCAGTGGGAAGCCGAGACGCATATTCCATTCAGGATAGATGAGGTCAGCCTTGATTTCAAGATTATCAATCCTGAGATCTCTCCAGGACAGATGGAAGTCCTTCTGGTTGCGGCCAAGAAGGAAGTGGTCGACCTTCACAGAGGAATTCTGCAGGGTGCGGGCCTTAAGCCTTCCACTATCGAGCTTGAGCAGTTTTCACTGCAGAGAGCTTATCAGCATGCTTACAGACCCAGCGGTGATGAATGCGTAACCATACTCAACATAGGTGCTGAAGTTACGAACATGGTTGTTGTCAGGAACGGTCTTCCAAGCTTCAACCGTGATCTTTCCATTGGTGGTTCAAGGTTTGTTGAGGCCCTTCAGAGAACTCTGGGGCTTGAGTATGAAGTTGCACTCGGTGTGCTCAAGGGCAACGTTCCGGACGGTATATCATCCGATGAAGTCCATACTGCAATCGGCAGGGTGATTGAAGAGCTCTCAACGAGTATAAGAAGATCATTCATTACCTATCAGGCATCCGGTGAAAATACCAGAATAGACAAGATGTACATAAGCGGAGGATGTTCTCTTATGCCGGGCCTGGCCTCAATACTGAGTGAACAGCATGGCCTTCCGGTAGAGCACTTCCAGCCCTTCAGAAATATCACAATACCTGAGGATGTCATCAGCGACAGTGAAGTAGACTCGATGAGCGCTGTACTCGCGGTATCTGTAGGCCTTGCGCTTAGAGGTTATGAACCCAGCATGGTTGACATTAACATTCTTGAGGAGCCTGAAGGCAGGAAAAGAAAAGCAGCGGGTGCGCCATCAGAAGTCAAGTCGACAGTACTCCTTACAATTCTGTGCATAATTCCGTACCTTGCTCTTATCGCAGGCGGTATAATCGCCTACAAGGATTATCAGGATCTCAAGGAGCATGAAGTTGAAGTGAACGAAGAGATCCAGGTGGTTCAGGAACAGATTTCGCAGCTGGGTATTCAGATGGACCAGCAGGCCGAGGCCAGCAGGCTGAGTGCAGCTGTTGAGAGGAAGCTTCAGCAGATCCTCGATCTTTCACTGGGTCAGAAATATTCAGTTTACATTATCGAGTATCTCTGCAGGGCAGTCTATCCTGAAGCGATCACTCCGGGTACCCGGATAGATAAGGGTATTTACATTACCAGTCTTATCCTTGGTCCAACTGACTTGTACATTTCAGGGGTTGCTAAGACCTGGGGTGACATAATCGAATTCCAGCGTGATGTAGCGGAAATCATGCCCGACGGAAGAACCCCGCTGTTCACTCTTGATGATTATGGACAAACTTACACACTCGCTTCCGAGGCGACCAGAACTGGAAGCAGAAGATATAATTTCGAAATGATCATTGGGGTGAATCCCTTTGCCCTGTCATCGCTGGTTGGAGAGTTTGCCACCGATTCCGGGGCATTGCCGGAAACTTTTGAAGGATCCGAAAACACTGAGGACCGTCCTGATAATCCAGGGGAGGAATCATGAAAATATTTGCGATTTCAGTTTTAGGTCTGCTGGTTGTACTGGCAGTTGCAGGATGTAATCCAGTGGGGATGGACAAAACCCGGGTTTACGTAACAGGGCTCATTTACACTGATTCAACGGAGACTATAAGAGCCGAAGGTATAGGTTTATCAACTAAAGGTACTCAGGAAACATATGTCACCGAGACAGATGCCAACGGTCAATTCTGGATTGAGATTCAGTTCTATCCGGAGGTTGTAGAGGGTAGCACTGTGCGTGGCGGGTCTTCGGGAATTGTTATCTTCTCACTTAAAGCCTTTGATACATTTGCAGGTGAGTACTTCTACGGTGGAGATGAAGATTACACATTCACCGTCTCCGGCGGCGATACACTGACAATGTACTCAATTAATCTTGGCATGTTCGAAGCAGCCAAATCCGGCGGCAGGTAATACAGATGGAATATTCGTTACTATTTAAAGAGATAGAATACATAGGGGGTTTGATATGAATGCCTATCTCAGAGACCCCAGGTTTTACATCCTGACAGTCGGTATTCTTCTTGTCGTCGCGCTGATATACCTGTATCCAAGGGAGTTTTCTTCCGAAGTAAAGGAGAGGATCGAGCAGGCCGAACAAAACCTGAATATGAAAAGGGCCGAACTCAGTTCACTCCAGTCGGGAACCGCATCGGATATGGCAATAACCGAGCAGGAGATCAACCGCCTGACTCAGCAGCTTGCGGAACTGGATAGATATCTTCCAAGAACTTACGATCAGGATGAAATAATGGATATGCTGACGGAGAATGCTGAGAACAGCGGTTTGCAGATATATTCTCTCACACCGCTACCACCGTCTACCCAGGGGGATTTCCTGGTTTACGGATGGCAGATGCAACTCACCGGACGTTTTCATAGACTTGGTGTTTTTCTTGATCAGTTGACTCAGCAGATTATGCTTACCGCGGTTACAGAACTAACCATAATTCAGAAAAAGGCTTCCGATGGAAGCTACGACAATATGGAGGCTAATTTCACGATTTCAGCCTTCGTGCAGCCATAGGGAAGGGAGGATAAGAGATGAGTATCTCAAAATTAACTTGCACAGCCCTTCTGACTGCAGCAGCTGTATTTCTGGTTTCGGGCTGTAATGAGAGTACGGATGAAGCAACTTCAACGCTTGAGCATCCAGGAGTATCCATAACTGTGGTATCCAGCTCCGATGTTTACGGCTGGATTGAAATGACCCTTTCGCAGGCTCCTCCCAAAATGGCCGAAGCAGGAGACGATAATGTATGGCTGCTTTTCGAAGGGGGCACCCTGCTCAGGTTCAGCAGAATGGACGGAAGGTGGAAGGCTTACTGCCTGGAAGATATAAGCGATGTCGTTGATTTCGACCTGAATGGTGAAACTCCCGCATTCATTACAGAGAGCGAATACCTTGTATTCAACGATAACAGCTGTGATGCTGTTTCAGAATCACTGCCTGATGGTTTCTCTCCGATGGAGCTTGAGATCAGTAATGATGATATAGCAATTCTGGGTTATGACGGAGATCTGGCGATCAGGGAGGAAGATGGCTTCACTGTATATACCGCTTCTGAAGAACTGAATCCCGCGGGCGACCTTCAGCGGATCGGACCGGACTGGATCTTCGGGCTTGAGGGGGGCGGCATTGCGCTGTTCGATCCCTCGGTTGCACTGTGGCAGTTCGAGGACTCACCGGACGGAGATATTCTCGCTTCGTCAGACAATATCCTGTTCATAGGCATCCACGACACCATTTACGTAAGAACCCTGCCTGGGGAATGGAATTATCATTCTGATGGTCGTCTGTATGATGGAGGTCTTGTTCTGGCAGAGAACGGTATCTCAACAGTCATGTCGCCGGGAGAGATAATCGCCGAAGTTCCTTCATTCGAGCCATCAAGATTGTTTGCAATGGAAAGCTTCCGGCAGCCTGTATGGGCTATTGACGATCTTGGAATAGCGGTCTACACAGATCTGGGTTCAATAGAAACAAGCCTCCCTCATTACGAAACACAGCGTGTATCCTGTTCCATGGCCGGGCAGAGCGCAGGTGGAATGCAGGGCTCAGCAGACTCCGTGAACGATATAATACAGGCAGGTAGCGCTACATTCAGAATATATGAATCCGTCTCCATCAGACCCGACCCCTTCACCGAATTCTCAACTGAGGGAAGGGACGCGAGAAGGAGTCTTGAGATCGTATCGGTCGAGGAATTCAGGCTGGTCGGAATAACACTTGATCCTGTCGGTGGTGATCAGGCCATGGTTGAAGATGGAATTGGTGTCTCATACATTCTCTACGAAGGAACTGTTCTTGCCAATAATTCCCACGTTGCCGAGATTACCAGTAATGAAGTTATTGTAATTCAGGATGTTATAGTTGATTACAGCGCAAGAGGTGGAGGGGAGACCACGATCCCCACCATTTATTCTCTGCGTTTACATGAAGAAGGTGGTCTGTGATGCGTCTCTTAACCGTTTGTAGTCTACTGCTGTTGCTGGCTGTGCCAGCGGCTGCGTACAGGATTACCGATATCTCGGTAGTACCCAGCGGCGACGTGACTCTGGTCACATTAACCGCTGATGATGCGATTTCGTACGAAAGGTTTCTCCTGACCGATCCCATGAGGATCGTTCTGGACATTGGCGATGCGGTGCATTCGCTGCCGTCGATGGATTTTTCCGTTAACAGGGGAGGCGTTCTGTCCATAAGGACGAGTCAGTACAAAGCTCCGCCGGACGGAATTGTCAGAATAATCATCGATGTTAACGGTGAGCTTCTCAACTACAACGCATCTCTTGACGGGAACAGGCTCGTTCTGGAAATGCAGACAGACCCGACCGGAATACCATTTGCTTCATGGTCAACAACTTCTCAATACGTTGAGCCTGTACTGACTGGCGGAGATGTAGCCCCGCTGTCATCACCTGACTACTCGCCCCTTTCAGGGCGATCTATCGCGACATCAACAAGGGGTATCCGTATAAGTGAGATCAATCGCCAGATAGAGGACGGCTTCCCTGTGGAGTGGTCCGGAACCGGCGGCAGAAGGATAACTGTCGATGTTGTTGATGCAAGCATCAGAACCGTTATGAGGGCTATCGCGGATGTGAGCGGCATGAACATCATGCTTCCGGAAGATTACACCGCCTCGGTTACGGCCCGGTTGCAGAATGTTGGCTGGAGGGATGCTCTGACAGCGATTCTGAACTCTCAGGGACTGGTTGCCAGCATGCAGGGTAATGTTCTGAGGGTACTGCCCAGAGATAAGTTCTATTCGGAGATAAGCCAGATGGCATCAACCCGTCATGACAGGGAGAACCTTCAGGAACTACAGACTGAGATATACGTGATCAGATATGCTTCGGCGCAAAGCCTGAACGGCGCTCTCACTACTGCTCTTTCCGATAGAGGTCAGATCTCCATTGATGACAGGACAAACTCTCTTATCATTACGGATATACCTTACAAGCTCGAGGAGGTAGGAAGGCTGCTTCCGATCCTGGACAGCCCGACCGCACAGGTAATGATAGAAGCGAAACTGGTGGAAATCGATGCCAGCTACGCTAACGAAATGGGTATTGACTGGTCTCTGGGGAACCTTACCAGATCTAACGACCTGCTACACGGAGGTATGAGCTCCGGCGGCCTTGCAGTGGGAGATCCGAGCGGCACCCTCTCTTTCGGTACCATCACCAGTATGTTCGATGTGAACGCGGTTATTACTATGCTTGAATCACAGAATCATGCACACATACTTTCGGAACCGAGGATAGCGATAATAGACAACATGACCGGTACAGTCATGTCCGGAAAGGAAATACCGCTGACCCTTATGGATCCGAGCCAGAATGTATACATACAGATGTTCAAGGTTGGAGTTGAGCTGACCGTTACACCTCATATCAATGCCGATAACAATGTAACACTTGAGCTCTATCCGCTTGTAAGCGAGCTTTCCGGCGAGGCAACTTCTTCCGGTCAACCGATTATCCTTACCCAGAGCGCAAATACAACCCTGATGATAGACGACGGCGCCACAGCGGTCATCGGTGGAATAATGAGAAGCAAGCATACAACTGTCAGAAGATCCATCCCGATACTGGGAAGCATTCCCCTGCTCGGCGATCTGCTTTTCTCCTACAATTCCGAACGGGAAGAAAGCACAGAGCTTGTGATATTTGTTACTCCACACATTATCAGGCCTTACTAAAACCAGGCCAGAGTGATCAGACTGGGGCGGGGAAAGTGGAAAGGTCACATTCTCCGCCCTTCCTCTAAGCTCTGCAGACCCACTACATCACTTCTGAGGGGCGCCTTTCTCGATATTGCCGGAAGTAATCTTATCGATTCCGCTGTTGTGTGGGACCTCTGTGCAGGAACAGGTGCGGTAGGTCTTGAAGCTTTGAGCTGGGGGGCATCCTATTGTGTATTCGTTGACAGGAATCCCCGTTCGACATCGTTCATCAGGGCTTTCTTAAGAGAACACGACGCGCTGGATGACGCGGCAGTCATTACCGGCAGGTTAAGGGAGTTTATTAATAATACGGATTCCGTGCCTGATATTGTATACATCGATCCACCCTACAGGTACAGCAGGCTCTATGAATGGGCAGACAGTATGGAATGGAACGGTGTTCTGTCCACGAATGGAGCGGTTTTCGTAGAATGTGGAGATGAAGGCATGATGAAGGAAGGCTGGAAAAGGAGAAAGTACGGAGACAGCTACCTCTGCTGGAAGATAGTACGATGAGAATTATATATCCCGGTACATTCGACCCTATAACCCTTGGACACCTGGACATTATAAGAAGGGCAGTGAGAATATTCAGTGAAATTGAAGTGGCCGTGGTGAGTCGGTCTTTCAAATCTCTATGTTTTACGATTGAAGAGAGGGTAGGGCTCCTCAGGGGATCTCTGGTGGAGACAGGTATGAAAGGAATTGAGGTATCTTCATTCGATTCCCTGCTGGTTGAATATATGAAGAAGAAGAATTCCAGTACTTTCATCAGAGGTCTGCGGGCCAACTCCGATTTTGAATACGAGTTTCAGATGCAGCTGATGAACAGAAGACTGGCACCGGAGATAACAGGGCTTTATCTTATGCCATCGGAGGACAATATGTACCTCTCTTCAACACTTGTAAAAGAGATCGCGAGATACCGGGGAGACCTTTCCTCGATGGTTACAGCCTGCGTAAGGAAAGCACTTGAAGAGCGTTTTGGATCAGAGGCTGATACCGGAAACGGATGATATGAAATACTCCAGAATAATAATGTCACTATCACCTTCTGCGACACTCCAGTTAAGCGCAAAAGCAAAGGAACTGAAGAAATCGGGAAGGGATATTGTATCACTGACCGCAGGCCAGCCTGATTTTCCTACACCGGCTCCGATCACTGATGCCGGGATAATGGCGATACAGGACGGGAAAACCGGATACACCGCAAGTACCGGTATACCTGAACTGAAAGAAGCTGTAGCAGAAAGCTATTCCATCAGAAGGAATATCGAATGGAAACCTGAGAATGTGGTAGTAAGCTGCGGCGCGAAGCACGATCTGGCTAATCTGATCAGATCGGCTGTGAATCCCGGAGACAGGGTACTTCTTCCAAGGCCATACTGGGTCAGCTATCCTGAAATGGTCAAGGCTTCCGGGGGCATACCTGTTTTACCTGAGAAGGGCATTGATCCTGAAGAAATAGTTAAAGCAGCAGATCACGGTGCAGTCGGCCTGCTCCTTAACTACCCCTGCAACCCCTCCGGATATGTTCCCTCCGATGATGAGATGAACAGCATCGCAGATGCAATTGCTGATACGGATATGTGGGTTATCTCGGATGATATTTATGAAGATCTCGTCTACATTGACGGCGCAGCGCCCCACATTCTTGATTACAGGCCGGAACTAAGCTCGAGAACTGCTGTTGTTTCCGGTGTATCAAAAACTTATGCGATGACGGGATGGCGGATCGGATACTCACTTGCTAATATCGAATGGTCAAGACTCTCCGGCATACTTCAGGCACATTCCACCTCAAACCCCTGTTCCATATCTCAGTGGGCAGCCCTGGCGGCCGTTGAAGGAAAGGCTGATAAAGAGAAAAGTGAAATGTACAGATCTTTCAGAAATAGAAGGGATCTGATATGCTCTTTACTTTCGGATGTAGAAAGCTTACAATTTGAGAGACCTGAAGGGGCATTTTACGTGTTTCCCCGGTTGCCTGCTGAACCCGACACTGCAAAATTCTGCAGTGAGCTTCTGGAAGAAGAGGGATTGGCTGTAATACCGGGTTCTGCGTTTGGAGCTGAAGGATACATCAGGCTATCTTTTGCAGCGTCCGACGATGATATTCGGGAAGGTGTGAACAGATTGAAAAGATTCCTGCGCAGGAGGTACAATACATGATTGTCAACTGTCCGAATTGTGATAGTAAATATAATATTCCTGAAAATAAAATTGGAAACACACCCAAGCGCTTTCGATGCAGGAAATGTTCTGAAATTTTCATTATAAACCCCCCAAAGGATAGAATAGCAGTGCCGGCAGATGTTTCCATCGATGAAGACAGCGAAGAGCAGAGGGCTGCCAGATTTGCCAGGGTTCTGGCAAGTGACATACTTATTTATAACCGGGAATTGATAGATGAAGCCAGGAAAGACGGAAATCTTCCCGAAGTAATGAGCGGGGAAATTCAGAAATCCTGGGATTTATGGAAGAGCAGGTTTCCTGAAGAATGTGAAGAGAATCCTGATATCTTCAGCGATGCCCTGAATCAATATCTGGCCGATGGTGAAAAGATCTTCAGAAGCCAGGACTACTCCTGATACGATTCATCTCTCCTGATTCTTCCACGGACCATCCTGAATACTATATGGCAGAGCATAAGGTGAATATCTTCGATATGCTGCATATCCTCGCTGGGGACTATTATTGATAATAGTGCCTCGTTCACTGCATCGCCACCACTGTAACCTGAAAGCAACACTGAAATTGCGCCTGATTTGTTGGCTACCCTGAAAGCATTTATTACATTAGGACTCATTCCGCTTCCGGAAAGGCCAATAACTATATCTCCCTCTTCAACAAGGTTCTTCAGCTGTTCACCGAAGGTATTTGTGTAATCTGTGTCATTCGCCCATGCGGTTATCAGCGGTACATTGTCGGAAAGACTGACAGCTTTCAACCTGGGTTTCCCCGGAGTTGCAGTACCCTTTGCCAGGTCGCAGACGAAATGACTGGAAGTGGCAGACCCTCCTCCATTACCGAAAATGAAAATCCTCCTGCCTTTTTTGTAGGCTTCGAATATGACCTTGACCAGTTCTTCTATATTCTTCGATGGAATTTTATGAACGAGAGTGCTTATTTGATCAAAGTATGTGTTTATTTCTTTCTGCATGTTTTCTCCTGTCAGAACACTTTCAGGTATTTATCATCGGCGATTGTACATTCCGGTACTTCTGTTCCAGGCATTACGAGCGAATTTTTCAATGCGCAGTCAGCTCCGATGACCGCACCGGATAGTACAACACAATTCTCGAGAGAGCAACCTTTCGAAATCCTGGCTCCCTTCTCAGCCCAGAATGTACTTTTAAGTTCAATATCATCGTAGGATTGAGTGTTCTCTATCAATATGCCGTTCTTGATGTTACCGTTGCCTGTATACGGGGTCAGCCTGCCGGAAAGAACATCGTGACAGGCTATCAGATAGCTTTTTCCCGTCCCGATATCCCTTGTATAACCGCCCGGGGTATCTGCAGCCAGAACCCTTCCCTCGTTCAGGAGCATGGGGAATACATTCTTCCCGAAATCCGAGAATTCTCCTTCATTCAGATGTTCAACCGCTGATTTTCTGCAGATGTACAACCCCGAGTTGGCCAGGTTCGATTCAGCAACCTCATCGGGGGGTTTTTCGCGAAAATACGAAATCCTTCCGTCCGGTTCTGTAAGAACTATACCCTTGCTTGAAGGTTCTCCGGTTGGAGCCAGGGCGATAGTAATCTCCGAATCAAGTCTGCGGTGAAGTTCTATAAGAGGAGCCACAGGCTGCCTGGTCAGATTGTCACCGTACACGACCAGGAATTCCTCACCAAGATATGGAAGAGCTTTACGGACAGCTCCAGCTGTTCCGAGAGGTTCTTCTTCCCTCTGGAAGATGATTTGCAAAGGTAGATCAGCATTTGAAAGATAATCCTCGATCATGTCCGCCATCCATGAACCGTTTACTACAGCTGTATCAACTCCCTGCTGCAGTAAATGAAGCAGTGTATCATGGATAAGTGTAAAACCCGCGATTCTGATCAGAGGTTTAGGAAGAGAATCCGTCAGTGGCGAAAGTCTGGTTCCGAAACCTGCGCACAGCAGGATAGCATTCATTGCTGTCCATCTTCATCAGCTATGGCGTACCTTATCATGCCATTTCCAAGATGAAGCAACCTGGCTGCGGAGTAAAGAAAACGTTGCAGGCCAAGACGGAAGTATACGAACCGGCTGAAACGCTCAATCGGATTTCCCCTGTTTATCTCAGGCGGTTCGATCAGCCTTCTTATTGAACCGTAATTACCCGACTGCCTTGCATATATTCTGAATCCAGCATTTTTTAGAACCGCGTCAAGAGTCCGGGGTTGAAAGAAGTACAGGTGAGCTGGAATAGAATCGGGTTCTATGGTACCGGGCCTTTTACCTCTTAAAATCGCTTCGGCGATCTCCTCCCAGTGGTACAGTTCCCATGGGCATTGAACTACCAGTATTCCATCGGGAGAGAGCAGTTTGCGGATGCGCCTGAGTATATCGGAGGGCCTGTGAAGATGTTCAAGTACGTCAAGAAGTAGAATTACATCATAGGAGTGTTCCTCGAGGTCAGCTGACTCAACACTTCCTGTATACACATCAAGCCCCAGTATATCCCGGGCGTATTCTGAAGAGAGAGGGCTTATTTCAACACCCTGCACATCCCATCCTCTTCGGTCGAGATAATCCAGAAGGAAACCGTAAGCGCAGCCGACCTCAAGAAGCCGCCTTCCCCGGGCATGATGAAGAAGATCCCTGTGACGCCCGCTGAAGATTTTCATGAATGTGTCATGATATTTTTCAAATGTCTGCAAATAGCCCCTGTACCCGACATCTCCATCTTCGTAATAGGCTCTGCTGTACATGTCGGTAAGTGCTTTTTCGACCGGTCTTTCGGAGAGGTATACAAGGCCGCATTCACTGCATCGTACAACCGGCCATGTTTTCTGCACGCTGAGCAGACGGGAGAAATTTGACCCGCAAAGGATACAGTCAGTCTTCTCTCGCGGGAACCTGCTCCAGTCCATAATCCACCTTCCCTTGACCTGTCAACTCCGCATGGGTTTGACGCGCACTTGACAGATAGCCCTCAACAGCGCCGAATATTCATCTAATCCAGCTGGTACAGTATCATAGAAGATTGAATATCAATAACCTGCAATATCAGGGGTTGACAATTGTCAACCCCTTGACAGATTAGACTTCTACACGTTAATCTGAATTGAGGCAGGAACCTTCTAACATCTTTTTGAATTATAACATGCGAGGCTGTGTATTGCACATGAAAGGCGGCTCTTTTGGCGACAAAGCGTACAGAAGGAAGATCACTGGAACTCTACCTTAGAGAAATCGGGAGTAAGGAGACTCTTTCATCTGCGGAGGAGGCTTCTCTTGCCAAACGTATTCGTGCGGGTGAACAGGAAGCCCTGAACGAACTTACAGAGGCAAATCTCAGGTTCGTAGTCAGCATCGCGAAGCAGTACGCGAATCAGGGCGTTGCGCTGGAAGACCTTATCAACGAAGGGAATGTAGGGCTTATCAGGGCTGCAAAGGGATTTGATGAGAGTAAAGGGTGCCGCTTCATAACATATGCGGTATGGTGGATAAGGCAGGCTATCCTTCAGGCTCTTGCGGAGCAGTCAAGAATCGTCCGCCTTCCCTTGAACCGTGTTGGTGAGCTTTATAAAATGGGCCGTGCGGCAAGAGAACTTGGCCATTCTCTCGGCAGAAATCCATCTACAAATGAAATTGCCGATGAACTGGATGTATCCAGGGGTGATGTAGAAGGAATGATGTCGATTCACAGTACACATCTCTCACTTGACAGTCCTGTTTACGAAGGCAGTGATAAGACTTTCCAGGAGATGATCTCCGATGACGGCGATGTCCCGCCCGATGAAGCTGTAGTCCTGACAGCCATGAAGAGAAGTGTCGCGGGAATGCTGGACATTCTTGACCAGCGTGAAAGAACGATAATCCAGCTGTTCTTCGGAATAAACACCGATAGAAGGCATACCCTTGCAGAAATAGGAAGAACAATGGGTATAAGCCGTGAGAGGGTGCGTCAGTTGAAGAACAGGGCTATTTCCAAACTCAACGACAAAACCGACAGCAAGAACCTGCTGCTTTACCTGAAATAGAAAACTGGTTCTTCAATGCCAATAGGCACCATTCACTGGTTACCACAGAGATCCAGCAAGATCGGCAGGAAGTTCATACTTACTGCGGCCCGGTTAAGGCTGATGATCCTGCTAACAGCGCTGTTCCTTACCGGGATAGCCGCCCTGTTCTTCCATTTTGGCGGAATAAACGAGAGGGCGCAGTTCACAGATAACAGGCAGAACGAACTGATCGTTTTGCGTGGAGAGCTGTATCAGCTGTCGGAGCGCGTCATGAACCTCCGGTTCCAGCTTGAAGAGATCAGTACCAGAGAGAAACAGGTGCTTGTTGCAGGTGCAGGGCTGAACCTGGATTTTTCACAGCTTATTCCGCAGACTGCCATGATAAGAGAGCCTCCGAGAGATAATATGTTCAGGTTCATAGATGAACTGGAAATGGAGATCATGCTCATGGAGAGGCTGGCCGATGCAGAACTGATGGCCTACGATTCCCTTGTCTGTTACTTAATGGGGAAGGATAGTGAACTTGCAGGAATTCCCTCCATATGGCCTGTTGACGGCATTTTTGTCAGCGACTTCGGGCCCCGGATAGATCCATTCACAGGTGCCGTCCGGATTCATAAAGGGATCGATCTCGCCTGCGTTTCGGGAACACCTATATATGCTCCCGCTGATGGTGTAATTGTCTTCGTGGGATGGACTGGCGGATGGGGTTTGAATATCGTTGTCAGGCACTCGGACAGGATTTCAACGAGGTATGCCCATTGTTCTGTCGCCTGCACAGTTGTGGGACAGGATGTTACCAGGGGAGACCTGATAGCGAGGGTAGGCTCAACGGGAAGATCGATAGCTCCCCATCTTCATTACGAGGTTCTCATTAACGGAGTACAGGTCGATCCGGAGGATTACATACTCAGGGAGGGGTCGGATTCAGCAGTTTTCTAACCTTAAACATCTGTGGAAATGGCTGCTGTTCCCCCTGGCTCTTATTGTCCTTTGTATCGCCTTTACCGTATCGACAGGTATGGATTATCCTTTCAGAGGCGATGAAGAACACTTCATCTCCACAGTAGAGCTTTTCGGGGATAATTATCATCCCCGGACCGCCCTGGATTACCCTGAGGTAACCGGACCTCTTTTCTATTACATGTACGCTTCGTGGGGAAAATTGATCGGTTTCAATCCTGCAAGCCTGAGGATTTTCAACCTGCTTGTTTCTGCCATAACCTTCATTCTGATCTATATCCTGTATGGAAAAGTTCTGCGAAATCTGAAGATCGTTCTTCCAGGCCTGCTTCTGCTTCTCTTGAATCCTTACTTCCCGGGGCTCAGCATGCATGTGTTTACAGATATGCCATCCCTTCTATTCATTGTCCTGATAGCATTCGCAGTATACCTTGGAAATCCATTACTCCTTCTGCTTTCCACAGCTTGTGCCCTCCTGATAAGACAGTATTCTGTCTTCATGTTCATCTCCGCTGCCGTATACCTTTTCATTCTATACCGGAAGAACGGCCGGTTCGGAACAGGTTCATTTCTCGCGCTTATCTGTGGCGCGGTACCACTGCTGGTGATGATGTTACTCTGGAGGGGTACGGCACCACCCTCAGGGATTGCCAGATGGGTGATTGATGATGGTTCAGTGTACAGGTTCAGGTATATTTTCATCTACATTATCTTCATGGCAGCCTCGTTATTCCCTCTTCTGGTATACGCATACAGGATTTTGCTTAGAAACAGAATGGTTGTTCTGTCTGGTTTTCTGCTTTCACTGACGTACTTCTTCTTTCCAGTTCATTCTTCCTCTGTCACTCTGGAGCAGACAGAGGGCACCACCGTGGGGTTGATGCATAGTTTCATTCGCGGAATACTGGATAGCTACAGCCTTGAACAATTCGTCCTGTGGATTTTCTGCTGGGCTGGGTTTATCACCCTTTTCAGCATCATCTGGACAGACATTACGAGGATGAAAGCGGGAAAATGGGATTTCGGCCATTTCCTGACCCTGACTATCATCGTCTTTCTGGTCATCATGCCATTCTCCTACCAGGTCTGGGAGAAGTATCTTATTGTTGTACTTCCATTCCTTCTGCTGCGTCTCTTAATGATTATCCGCACTTACAAAAAATCCTGCCAATCTGTATAAAATTGATATATTCAATACTTACTCCGTGAAGCCCCCAAACGGCACATAGGGATGTCTTGCAGTGTGAAAAATGACAAAGGATAATTATTCATGGCCGGTATCAACCTAGTGTCATGTCAAGCATCAAATGATGCATCCTGCTCGTTCTTTGACGCTCCTGCGGCGTTGCGGATTCAGTTACATAGCCCTGCTATGCACCATCATCCGCGCCTTGCAGGAACGCCAAATAACTTCGCAATTTTACAACATCTGACACTTGACATGACACTGGTAAGTGCCTGTCTATGCGGTATTCCCTGCAGGTTCGACGGCAGATCAAAACCTGTTGACAGGTTCGTTAAAATGCTCCGTTGCGGTAAATGCATGCCCTTCTGCCCTGAGAAGCTGGGTGGGCTGACCACTCCGAGAGAACCGGCTGTTCTATCAGGGGGGAACGGCTTCTCGGTCCTTGATGGAACAGCAAGGGTAATCCTCAGTGACGCTGATGGAGATGTGACCAATGAATACATCAGAGGAGCCAAGCTTTCGGTCATGTACGCCTTATCAATTAACCCGGAGTCCATATATTTGAAGGAGAAAAGCCCTTCATGCGGCGTTAGATGCGGGGTAAACATGCCAGGAGTTGCCGCAGCGGCACTCATAAGATCAGGCTTCAGGGTGGAGGCGGTCGATTGAAAACAGAAATACATCTCTGGGAGCGTTACGGTCCCCTGTTCTCACTTGAGGAGAGAGATGTCTATCCACCTGACATGAAAGAAATCCAGTTCTACATTGACCTTCGAAAGAAATATCCAGGGAAATGCATGGAACTCGGTGCAGGTGACGGCAGGCTGACAGAGCTTCTTCCTGACGGTTCACAGGTTATTGCTCTTGAACCTTCCGCTTCGATGCTGGGTTCATGGTCCAGCGAGAAACGGAAGAAGATTTCACGAATCAGGGCCATTGCGCAAAACATACCTTTGAGAAACTCAACTCTGGATCTGGTTCTGTTCCCGTACAACGGGATCCATTGCATTCTTGAGCGAAATGAAAGAAAGCTGGTGTTCAGGGAGATAGCCGCAGTATTGAAACCGGGGGGAAAATTCTTCGCTGAAGCGTGTCCTGGATTTGATAACCGTCAAGACGAGGATAGAAAAGTGAGATACGATTACAACCGGAATGGTTCTTCGGTGAAACTGGTAGAGTCGGTAAGCCATGACTTCTCAAGAGGACTGATTGTCTTCGACATGGAATACTCAGGATCTGCCGTAGCGGATGGCAGGATCGATATCACTCTTGAGCTGGCTCTCATATCTGCGGGAGAACTGCTCAATGATATCAGGAACGAGGGCATGAGAGTCGCTGCAATCTGGGGTGATTATGACCTTTCTCCCTGGGCTTCGGATGATTCGCCAAGGCTTCTTGTACTGGCCGAGAGGAATAAAAAATGATTGTTTTGATCAAAACGCTGCTTATCGGTTTGATTTCTATCGGAATGTCCGATATCAGGGAACCCTGCCCATCCACTGACGGCATGACAGTTGTATTCTGTTTCAGGGGAGATATATGGGAGGCTCCCATGGCGGGGGGTATCATGAGATGCCTCGTACCCGGAGAAAGTACGGAGACATCGCCCTGCTACTCTCCCGATGGTCGCTTCATAGCCTTCACCAGCAGCAGAACCGGTGGCGGAGACGTGTATATCATGGACACTTCAGGCGGCATTTCAACCCGCCTGACCTACCATGCGGGTCTGGACAGGGTATTCTGCTGGAGCGCTGCTTCCGAAAGCGTCTATTTTCAGTCATCAAGAGAGGGAGGAAGCTCATGGGTGTACTCCGTACCCGTAACCGGTGGAACTCCATCTCCCGTTGCCAGGGTTGAAACCGAGAATATCTGCCTGCTGCCGGACGGTATGGCGATAGAGAGAGGGTTTACCAGCTGGTGGCGGAAGCATTACAGCGGTTCCGCCTCAAGAAAGATCTGGACAGGTTCCGGAACCGACTGGGTATTGCTTGTTGATTCTGAACTTGATTCCCGATGGCCGATGTATTCAGCGCTAAACGATGAAATACTCTTTGTCCGAGAGGATTCGGAGGGACATGCCGCAATATGGAGCATGCAGACGGGGGGAGAGCCCCTGCAGAGAACGTTCCTTACCGATGGGGACATAACATTCCCGGCTATTAACTCCACCGGGAGAACCGTTGCCTTTGAATTCAACGGAGGGCTTTACAGTCTGAACGTTCCCGACTGGTCCATATCCGAAGTTCCGCTGGTCCCGGGATCGGATTTCCCGTTTCCACTTGAGTATGGAGAGTCGGTTGGCTTTTCCACCGACTGTTTCGACATAGATTCGTCGGGTACACAGATCGCTGTTGTGGGAACAGGCGACCTTTTCGTGGGAACACTTGAAGATGACAATATAGAAAATATAGTGCAGATCTACGCAGGCGCCTGGAGAGCCGGAGATCCTGTCTGGAGCCCTGATGGCATGACACTTGTATTCAGCCTTGAACATGATGGCTCCGTTCAGCTGGCTCGAAGTTTTTCCGAGCATCAGGATTCCCTGCTGGCGAATTCCACCTTTCCGGAAACTGATATGCTTTCTACAGGTTCTGATGTGGCACGTGAACCCGAATGGGCGCCCGATGGCGAAAGGATATCCTATCTGGATGGGGATTCCAGGCTGCATGTGTTCAATGTAATAACGGGACACGATAGCAGAATCTGTGATACTCCGGACATCATTCACCATTCCTGGTCCCCCGACAGCAGGTGGCTTGCTTTCAGTGTGCCTGTTCTGGCACACAGGGAAGAGATCTTCATCGTACCCTCTGAAGGCGGTGAACCACGCAATATAAGCAGGCATCCCAACGACGATTTCCAGCCCTTCTGGCCTTGCGATGGCCGCAGAATCCTGTACGCGAGCCGAACGGATGACGGCGATTATTCCATTAGACAGGTCTGGTTTTCAAGGGAGGCATGGGACAGCGATAATGACGAACGCGAGGAACTCCTTGATCAGCCGCTGGAAAGGGTTGATATTGAATGGGACGGCCTGCAGCGGAGAACTGAAACGCTTTGCACGGTGGAAGGTTATTACGATTTCTATGGAGCTTCTCCGGACGGCAGAACCATTGCGCTGCCCGGGTGGGATGACAAGGGCAGAATGGATCTCTGGACCGTTGACTGGAGGGGCGAATCTCTCCAGAGGGTAACCTATTCGGGGGAGTATCCCGAGGAAATCCTTGTAAACGATGAAGGTGATATCTATTACGTATCCATCAGCGGATCCGTCCGGAAGGCATCCACCGATTCAGGTATCAGCGGTTCGCTTGGATGGCACATGCCTGTATGGCGTTCCATAACGGAGATACAGGCCCAGAAGTTCGATGAAGCATGGAGACTGCTGAGAGATAATTTTTACGATTCTGCAATGCATGAGGTGAACTGGGATTCCATGCGGATAATGTACCGGGAAAGAGCTGTATCCAGCGTTATCAATGAAGATTTCAACGATGTTGTCAGAAGAATGCTCGGAGAATTGTCCGCTTCGCATCTCGGAATTTACGGACCATGGAATTTTAATTCCACTCCCGCCTCAGGCTCAATAGGCATCATACCCGATTGCAGCTGGGCAGAACCTGGGATTCTTGTGGACAGTGTGATTCCCTATTCCCCTGCTGACCTTGAGGATTCGCGCCTTTATCCCGGTGACATCATTATTTCAGTTCATGGCATGGATATTGGGTCTGAGGGTAACCTTTACAGGGCGCTTCTTCAGAGAAGGAATCGTATAACAAGACTCAGGATCAGCCGTTCCGGTGACCTCCTTGATATAGACATCGAGCCCGTTTCCGTCTGGGCAATCGAGAGGCTCGTTTATGACGAATGGATCGAAAGGAACAGGAGGGAAGTCGCGAGACTGACAGGCGGGAGGGTCGGGTACCTTCACATACCCTCCATGAGCAACAGGAGCGTTGAGAATTTCCTTGTCGATCTCTTTGCGGAGGGTCTCGAAAGTGACGGAATGATTATCGATATCCGCAACAATGAAGGCGGGAGCACCCACGATGACATAATCCGCGAACTGGGACGTCCAATATATATGTACTCAACGGACAGGTATGGGAACATCACCTTTGAACCCCTTGGTGTCTGGCAGAAACCCCTTGTATTGCTCATAAACGAAAGGTGCTACTCCGACGCCGAGATATTCCCAGGAGGATGGAAACAGATGGACCTTGGCCCTCTCGTGGGCGAGACTACTTACGGTGCGGTGATCGGAACATCAGATGTGACCCTTGTAGACGGTACCGGCTTCAGGGTGCCTGGAACCGGCTGGTTTACGCTTACGGGAGAAAATCTCGAGAACAGCGGTGTTGAGCCCGATATCCATGTGCCCGAGCTTCCCGCCGACGCCGGGCAGAACATCGACAGACAATTGGAAGCCGCCGCTGCAACGATTATGGATCTTATCTGATACGCAGGGGTTCTCTCCGATTAATTCAGTAAGTATCTTTGCCGGGCTGTTGGTGCTTTTGGAAAATGTTAACCGAAGGGAGTAGCTGATGAGAAGGACTGTTGTGACAATGCCTGGAGACGGCATTGGAGGCGCAGTACTTGATGAAACTCTGAGAGTTCTGGAAGCTGTGGGTTTCGAAGCCGATTACGTTCACGCCGATATCGGGTGGGAATTCTGGAAGAAGGAGGGGAATCCCCTTCCTGACAGGACAATAGACCTGCTTCAAAAGCATAAGATCGCCTTATTTGGAGCCATTACATCTAAGCCGAAGGACAAAACCCTTGCCGAACTGGACCCGTCATTGCGGGACAAGGGACTCGTTTACTACAGTCCCATTGTTGCGATGCGGCAGCATTTTAACCTTGACATCTGCATGAGACCCTGCAAAGCCTTTACGGGCAATCCGCTTAACTTCATCCGCAGAGGCCCCGGTGACACGATAGAGGAACCTCTCGTAGATGCGGTGATATTCAGGCAGAACACGGAAGGACTGTACGGAGGTGTGGAATGGACTGATCCTCCGGACAACGTGTACGATGCCCTTATGAGCCATCCGAAATTCGAGAAGAATTTTGCCGATGTTCCCAGGAAAGACCTTGCCGTCTCCACCAGGATATTCTCCAGAAACGCCTGCAGAAGAATATTGACTGCCGCATTTGAATATGCGGACAAATTCGGCTACAAGAGCGTTACGATCTGCGAGAAACCCAACGTTATCCGCGAGACAAGCGGTATGCTGAGGGAAGAGGGAAGGAAGATTTCGGAGAAGTATCCGGATATTGATCTCTGGGAGACGAACATTGATGCCCAGATGATGTGGCTTACGAAAAATCCCGAAGATTACGGAGTGATAATTTCGAGCAACATGTTCGGTGATATCGTATCCGATGGATTCGCCGGGCTTGTAGGAGGCCTCGGATTTGCCTGCAGCGCCAATATAGGCGAGGAAGTCGCGGTCTTTGAGCCTACTCACGGTTCGGCTCCGAAGTATGCGGATTACGAGGTATCGATTGTTAACCCTATGGCGATGATACTCTCCGCCTGTATGATGCTTGACCACGTTGGTGAGACGGAAAAGGCTGCAAGGATAAGGAAAGCCATTGAAACCGTTATAGCCGAAGGTAAAGTCCGCAGCTACGACATGCTGAAGCTGAAGGGTTCCCAGGATGTTCTGGAAAAGGGAGCTGCAAGCACAACTGAAATGACCGATGCCATTATCAGTGCAATGAACTGACCGGATCCCGAATCGGAAAGGGACGTACCACATTTCTTCAACTTACCGATTATAAGTAAGTTGAAGAAATGTGGTACGTCCCTAACTCTCCTAACTCCCAGGAACCGCTGAGCGTGTATCGGCTATATACGGCATGAAAGCCCCTGAACTCATGCGAAAGGAAAAGCATTGAAGAAGTTTATACCCCTGTTGCTTGCTGTCCTTGCCGGTGCGGTCTTGTCAAATGAACCTGGCGAAGCACTTGAGAATCTGGTTGATGCCTTCTACGAAGGTGATGCCTGCGGTGTTGAAGCCGGTCTTTCCTCGAATTCGATTAATATGCTCAATATGATGCTGATGATGGTTAAAATGCAGCCGGATCAGGCCGCGGCTGAGATATCAGCGGAGCTTGAGATAGCACTGACCGGGGATGAACTCCTGAACTGGACTACCACTGACTTTATCTACGTTCTTATAAGCGCCCCAGGTATTACCGATCAGCTTCCATTAAGAGAGGATATTGAGGTTTCCAGCTTTGATATACAGGGAGACAGCAGCACCGTGTTCCTTGATATTCCTGATTATCCCGAAGAGATAGCAATCGCGATGGTGCGCGAAGGGGATGACTGGAAACTGGGTGAAAGTTTTCTACAATCGGAACTCTAACTGATAAGGGTTATTCATGAAAAACAGGATTGAGGCACTTTTCAAAGAGCAGCTCGATAAGATCAGTGATCCTGAACTCAGACGGAAAACCGTTGAAATATGGACCGCAGCCGCAGAGGAGGGTGGATGGGAACCGGTGGATCTGGAGAAGATCCCATTCACACTGCTTACCGATACACATGGAATCAATCTGATTCAGCATACTATCGCTGTAACCGAAGGCGCTCTGGGCCTTGCCCGGGCAATACAGTCGAACTGTACACTGCCGTTTCTGATCGACCATGACATACTTGTTGCCGGAGGCCTTCTTCACGATGTGGGAAAACTGCTGGAAATCGAGCGTACTGAGGATGGTTATGTAAAGAGCCTTCACGGCAAACACGCAAGACATCCCATATCCGGGGCCATACTCGCTGCCAGATTTGATATGCCGATGGCGATAATCAATATGATCGGGTGTCATGCGAAGGAGGGCGAGGGAAGGCCGCAGAGAGTGGAGACGGTTCTGGTGCATCAGGCTGATTTCGCGACTTTCAACCCCATGATGATGCTCCAGAAAGGCCTGCTGATAACTTAAGGATGTAACACATTTCGAAGAGAACCCGTATTTCCATTTTTCCAGAGAGAATTCTCTGGCAGTCGGGACAAAATTCAAGGTAAAATGAAATCACTGGAATTCACAGAAATTGTGTGAGGGTTGATCCAATTGCTTCTTTCATTGTAGTTTCCCATTTTGTATCCTCCAAAATGCCGATGCTGCATTATCGGACGTTCTCCTAACCCAAAACAGTGTTGACATCCTGCTGAAACTGATTGTTCGCAAAACAATTTCTTAGTTATCTTGTCGGCTGCCATTCCAATGAATTACTCTCTCATGCCAATAATCAGGATCCAACTCAGCATAAACATCCGGGTGTACATCAACTTTGTGCATGGGTATTCTTGTAAAGACGATCTCTAACTTCTTCCCATGGAATGCATTTAACAATACCCTTATCTATTTCGCTTAAGCGCTTATCTATTTCCTGTTGCCAAGCTTGTTCAACATTAGGCTCTGTCTTTATATCCAGACTTGCAATAAGAGCCTCAGCAATTCGAGCTCTATCCTTTTCCGGTTGTTGTAACGCGCTATTGAGTATTTCATTTGTGATTGCTGCAGCCATGTGGAATTCCTTCGTATACGTTTAGAAATAGCAAAATACTACTAATAATAATTTCATTGACATTATGCTTAATCTCATATTAATACAATAGTCAACTTGGTGATCCTCGCCAAACGGAATATGTGCTGAAACAATTGAACCAGTATTAATTAGTTCTATCATAGATATTTCACTCGATACGATTTGCCTTTGATTCTTGCGAACGCTTCACAGACTGCAATAACATGAACTCCAATAATCAGAGCAGCAGGACTGCAATTCCGGTCTTGTTCAAACGCTTGACTTGTTTCCGTGCGGGAACTATTTATGAACAGTTCAAGTTATACTTACTGATATTGTCGGATTAGGATTAAATTAATAGGTTCCTGTATTATCATACATTTGATTGAAGACGCCCTAAACTCTGGAGGTAAAAAATGTTGAGAGTGCTTATCATTCCATTGCTGCTTCTTACAGTAGCAGCCGGTGCCGAAGTGGTGTACCGCGCCGAGGATTGCGCGGAAGCTGCTGAATACCTTGGCACGGACGCTGAAGGTATTCTGGTTGAATTTACCCTTCCAGCCCTTACAGCTGGAAGTAAAAGCGTTGGAGATTTCGGCTCCGGAACCATTCTAAGAATTCCCGGCGAGGGAATGGGTGTGCCTGTGGGAAGCCCTGATCTGCCGATCATCAGAAGGATGGTTCTTATTCCCAATACAGGGGCTGTCAGTGTGGAGATCGTTTCATCGGAATCCTCGCCCCTGGGAATCTACAGCATTCCGCCATTCCAGGAGTACCCGACCAGGAGCGGAGGGCCCGCGCCTTACAGAATTGATGAAAATGTCTATTCTAATTCCGAATTCTATCCCTCGCAGCCTGTTTCTGTTGAGAGGGTAAGCATTCTCCGGGATATCAGGGTTGCATGGGTGACTTTTTCACCAGTACAGCACAATCCTGTTACGGGTGAAACCATAATCAACACGAATATCACCGTACGCCTTACTACTGAAGGCACAGGCGAGAATGAGATTTACAAACCTTTCGATGGATATACCCGGAGTTTCCTGCCGATCTATAAGCAGGTCCTGGGACTTGAACTCTCGGGCACTGATGTTATCGACGGGTCCTATCTCGTAATAGGAACTACAGAGAGCATCGGTTACGCTAGGGATCTCATAGACTGGAAAAGAGAGACCGGTCTGGAAGTTATATATGGCGTTGTTCCCGCCATCGGCAGCACGGCCCCAGCCATAGATACCTGGATTGAAAACGCGTACAATACATTGCCGAACAAACCGGAGTGGATACTCATTGTCGGCGACGAGAATGTAGTGCCGCCTCCATATGCCAGCGGTACGGAAGCTGATAATCAGTACGGTGTCATCGGTACAGGTGTTGATCCAAGCATCCATGTTGGAAGGATATGCGGTGATACAGATGTTCTTGCGTACCAGTGCGGGAAGATCAAAAACTACGAGAGCGATCCATACGAGCCTGCCTCGAGCTGGTTCCAGCATGCAATAAGTATCGGTTCAACGCATTTCCAGGATCCTCTGATGTCGTACAGGTACGCCCAGGTATTCACAGCACATGCTATGTCCACCACACTCTACTGCGCCAACAGTTCCCATGGCGGCATTAATCCTACGGTTGCGAACATATCCGCTGAGGTCAACACTGGGCTTTCACTTCTCAGCTATATTGGACACGGAAGCCAGACATCCTGGATAACCACCGGTTTCAACAACGGTGATGTAGCGGCACTCTCCAACGGTCGCAGGCTGCCCTGGATAAGTTCCATAGCCTGTCAGAACTGCGCATTCGACGGTTCAAACACCTGTTTCGGAGAAGCATGGCTGGGTGAGGGCAGTGTTTCCACCCCCAAGGGAGCCGTAGGCTTCATGGGCGCAACCGATGACAGCCCTGTCGGCCCCACGGATTCTCTGGCCATGTACCAGTTCAGGGGATACTTTGAAGAGGAATTGTACCACATGGGCGCGGCCTTCGATTACGGCAAGATAAAGGCTTATCAGTATACATCAAGCACCAGCAACAGCAACATGCACATGATAATGGGCTGCCCCGAATTCGATATCTTTACGGTTGCATCACCTCTGGTACGTCTTGTCGGAGCCCATCCTTCCACCATCACCCCGGGCACCTGGGACGTAACTGTAACCGCGGGGGGATCAAACATTGAAGGCGCTCTTGTGGGCGTTGTTCAGGATACTACTCTCCTTCAGAGCGGCTATACCAATGCTTCAGGTCTGGCCTCACTTGTTATCCCCGCAATTCCTGGCGTAGCATTTGTTACCGTTACAATTACACATCATAACCTGTATCCCTATGTCGCTTCTGTACCCGTATTCGGAGTTGGTGTTGCAGGCGGTGAAACAGGTGTGCTGAGCCTTGAGCTTTCCGCTCCCGTGCCAAACCCGTTCGCGGGTTCCACCACCTTCGTCTATACCCTTCCCGGGGCCGGGAACGTGTCCCTGGATATTTACGATGTATCCGGAAGGCTTGTGACAAACGTCGCATCCGGAGAAAGACTCGCGGGAAGTCATTCTGTGATCTGGTCGGGAACCGATTCTGAAGGTTCCACGGTACCCGGCGGTATGTACCTTGTCAAGCTCACTACCGACGGTGATACCATGACAAGATCCTGCGTGGTCATCAGATAGATTTCAGATTATCCTGACGCGGGGGTATGCTTTTCACGAGTATGCCCCTGCGTGGTTTTCCCGCAGGTTGACGGTTAGTACCCTCAATCACTAGATTCCAGCGTTATTAAAATTGTGCCGAAGCATGGAGATGGCTGTCCGAGAACAGTTCACCGGCGGGTGTCCGGTGTTATCGTCATGCCACGATAGATTCGTGAGGCACAGAAAACGGAGGTTGCTCAATGTCAAGATACCGTGGTCCGAAATTTCGCAAGATCAGGTCTTTAGGACCCCTTCCCGGCCTTACAAGAAAAGACCCTGCAAACCCGAATCCACCAGGAGAACATGGCGGCAGATGGCGCAGGAAGAGGGCTTCAACGTACAGGCTTCAGCTTGTAGAGAAACAGAAGATAAGGTTCAATTACGGCCTGTCGGAGAAGCAGCTTCGCAAGTATTACAGTAAAGCCACTTCGATGAAGGGTGAAACCGGTCATAACCTTCTGCAGCAGATCGAGCGCAGACTGGACAATGTAGTCGCGAGGTCAGGCTTCACCATATCCATACCTGCGGCACGTCAGCTTGTCTGCCATGGTCATATAACCGTTAACGGCAGAAAACTGGACATACCGTCCTATTCCGTCAAGGTCGGTGATGTTATTTCTCTGAAGGAGAAGAGCAGAAAACTCAAAGTCATTGAGGCTAATATTACCGAGGGTTCGGGTATCGGTGTGCCGGCATTTCTTGATGTTGATCCCGCCGCCAGGAAGATAATCATGAAGGCGCTTCCTTCCAGGGAGGATGTTCCCCTTGAAGTAGACGAGCGTATGGTTGTCGAGTTCTACTCTAAATAAGACAAGGGATCGGAAAGGGACGTACCACATTTCTTCAACTTACTAATAAAGAGTAAGTTGAACAAATGTGGTACGTCCCTGATATAAACTGATATAAAAAACCCGTGGAGAGCTTTGCAATCCACGGGTTTTACTGTGTTTCAAGGATATTTTAGAAGCTTAATCCATATCCTCAAGGGCTACTGCCCATTCGTAGCCGTTCTCGTCAACATCGATTTCCCAGAGTGTGTAAGTGTCGCCGTCTACGTCCTGTACACGCATATCGTAGGTTCCGGGGTCTACCCAGATTGTGATATCATTCGATTCTGTAAGAATCTCAGTTCCAAGACGGTCGTCACCCCAGGGACCATCCGAAGGGTCCACGTATACGTTGAAGATGTCCCAGCCGCCCAGATCGTTCACGACGGTGACCGGCGCAGTTCCATCACCGGTATCAAGAGAAAAGCCTTCATGTACCTCAACATCTGAGATGGGGTCCATATCACCGAGTGTTACCGGCCATTCGAAACCGGCTGCATCCACTTCAACTTCCCGGAGTGTATATGTGTCGCCGTCCTGGTCCTCTACCTGTATGTAATAAGTGCCGGGGTCTACCCGGACGATGATCTGGTCATCCTGGAAGAGAACATTCGAACCCAGACGGTCATCGCTCCGGGATGCGTCGGCGGGATCAACGTACACCCAGTATATGTCCCATCCCTGAAGGTCGTTGGTGATGGCGATGTGTGTGCTTCCCTCGCCTGTTTCTATTATCTGGGGTTCGATGAACTCATCTTCGCCCCATCCCGAATCCAGATCGTCGATTGTTACATTCCACTGGTAGTCTTCAGGCCCTATCTCAACCTGCCACAGCGTATATGTGTCGCCGTCTTCGTCCTCAACCGTCATGTCCCAGGTGCCCTCTTCGATCTCAATAGTGAAGGATTCTCCCGGAGCAAGGATATCTTCTTCCCCAAGACGGTCTTCGCTCCATATCTCATCGGATGGATCAATGAGTATATAGTAAATGTCCCACATCTCAAGACCATTTGTAATGGTAATTTCAACCATTGCTGTTTCATCAGTGTCTTCTGCCGGAGCTTGTGTCCCCTCATCCGCCTGTTCGCCGCAGGCAGCAAACAGTGCTATAGCAAGTACACTGAGAAGTAATGCCAATTTCATCATCGAATACACCTCTCTTCCTGTATTTCCGGTTACCCGAACCGGTATGATTCAAACGTTAGCGAAAAAAAGAAACTCTTCGTAACAGGTAATTACTGAACATACGAGCCCCTGAGGGCTGTATCGATGCTGTTGATGAATATCTTTTCCAGGCTGAGCTTCCAGTAACCCCCCTCAAGAATCATTGAATACTTTCGCGATTCGGCAGAGGAAAGAGTAATTTCCGCCTGATCTCCCTGGACAAAAATCATAGTTACATCTCCGCTTAAGTCAATGTACTCTCTGCATAATATCGGAAGAAGATCCGCACCGGATACGTATCCCTGCAGTCCTCTCGCTTCCAGATTCGAAGCAAGAGAATCAAGGAAGAGCATAGTGGAGGAACTCATCGAGCTGGTTGCTGATTCCCATTCGTTTCTATCGATGTACCCCGCGGTCTCGTTATATCTATCAAGGATTTCCTGCTGTGCTGCTGACCAGGAGCATGATATCATGATAAGAAACGTTACGAGAAGTATCGTTGATAAGCATTCGCGAATTCGGAACATAATTCTCCCTCACCGATAATAAGTACATCATAGTCTGTTCCTTTTATTCACCCTCGTCAATATCGGGGTGGTTGACTTATTCGATATCCTGTTATTATTCATGCAACCAAGGGAGGTTTGCATTTGTCATTCATGGGCCGCGGTGAGTTTCAGCTGGAATTTCCCTGGACGGAAGAACTGGACGCTGTAACAGGAATACCACCGAGAAAGGCTCTGGACAGCAGCTTGCCGCTGCTGCTTCGGATTATGGGGGAGGAAGATCTTCCCCTGTCAGTAATAATGATCGATATTGACCATTTCAAGAAATTCAATGACAGATGGGGGCATGATACTGGGGACAGAGTTCTCAGGCATGTAAGCCGCATAATTCGTGAAGCTGTAAGATACCGTGGTGAGGCTTACAGGTATGGCGGTGAGGAGATCACCCTGCTTCTTCCGAACACATCCTCGGATGAGGCTTCCCTGACAGCAGAGAGGATACGCCGGAGCATCTACGATTCACCCCTGGAAAGGCAATCCGGAGAAGATGATGAATCTTTACCGATTCCGCTCTCTGTAACTATTTCTCTGGGTGTAAGCACTTTTCCCTCAGTGGCAGGCAGCGAGCTGCTTGTCGCCGCCGATCAGGCTCTCTACGATGCCAAGAAGGGGGGCAGAAACAGGATTGCAGTATACAACTCCCGAAAGAAGGATGAGAGTTTGCCGGTTGTTCTCGATGTCAGGTTTCCAGCTGCTTCCTCCATCAGTGAGGGCAGCTACATAATCCTTACACGCTGGTTCAGGCACAGGGGTGAACTTACCGAGATCGAAGCCAGGGAAATATCCGATCCCGGCAGAGGTGTCAGGGAATTTGCGGAAGGGCCGGTACCTCCGGGAGGGCCTGTAACAGCTGAGATCAGAGGCCGTGTTATGGCCGTTGAGCGACGTGGTGATTCCACTTTCTTCAGTTTTGAGGTTGAAGCCGAAGTTCTTGACCTTATGTTCCATCACCTGAAAGATCGCGATTCATGAAATCCTTTGTCTGCGGAGGAATCTGGGCGGGCCCGGAAAGCGGTGAGCTCCCTCCGTCCAGAATATCCATCTCCGGGGAGAGGATAGTGGATATTTCCCCATCTGCTGATATACATTCACATCTGTTTGTAATGCCGGGTTTTGTGGACGCACATTGCCATTTCTGCTGGAGCGGGCTTGAAAGTCTGTATCTTGATCTTTCAGGAACTGCATCCGCAACGGATCTTCTTGATCTGGTTTCTTCTGAGATCGATTCGGAAGGAACCGGGCGAATTCTCAGGGGGTTCGGATTCGACTGCGGCAACTGGAATAACCCTCTCTTTCCCTCACTTGCGGAACTGGACAGAGCAACGGGAAGCCGCCCGGTTTTCTTCAGAAGGGTCTGCTGCCATGAAGCCATTGTAAATTCAGCCATGCTTGATATGCTCCCCTCGGAATGTCCGGGGGCGGATTACTCAACAGGTATCATCAGGGAAGGTGTTATTTTCGATTTTGAAAGCCTGTTCCCGCCTGAACCGCACATTCTGGACCAGGCATGCTCAATGGCGACTGAACTGGCCTTTTCCTCAGGAGTTACCGCAGTATGTACCTTCGAGCCCCTTATAACCGCCGCAGTGCTGTTGAATAACAGCTCCGCCTTAAGAATGTCCATCTGTCTTTTCGGGAAGGATGCCGGTTTTCCTGGAGAAACACCCCGCTGCCTGGAAGGGATGATTCCCGGCATCGATGGCTTGAAATTTTTCCTTGACGGATCCCTTGGGGCATCTACCGCGGCCGTATCCGAGAGCTATGCAGACGGGACGGTTACCAAACCTCTACTCTCCGATGAACAGGTTCTGCGCAGTCTGGAATTAGCGGACAGTCTCGGCCTGATGCCTGTTTACCACGCGATAGGGGGCAAGGCTCTGGCGCAGATAGACCGGGTAAGCCATTATTTCCATAAGAAGCATGATAGGGGAGATCCTGTAACCGTGAGGATAGAGCATGCCGAAGAACTCATCGCTGATTGGCCCGGCCGCTGGGATCCTTCGGTTCACTCCTTTGTCATGCAGCCTAATTTCGTAAACAGGTGGCAGATGAAAGGGGGGTTGTACGAAGGAAAACTCGGAAAGGAGAGGGCATTGGCTCTGAACCCTTTCAGTCTGGTTGCAGATGCCGGTTTCTCTCTTGGTTTCGGCAGCGATAGCATGCCCTTTGGTCCGCTCAGGGGGCTTAGTGGCGCAACAGACCATCCATTGAATAAATTCGGGATCGATACCGCGCAAGCCCTTAACGCATATACAATAGAAGCAGCAGCAATCTGTGGTTTTCAGGATCTTACCGAAAACCTTACAGCTGGAAGGGTTGCGGATATGACTGTACTCTCAGCCGATCCCTTCCATACATCCTGGGATGAGATCGAAGTGATTGCAACCATCATCGGAGGTGAAACGGTGTACGGACCGGAAACCTTTCTGGAGGAGATTTGATGGAAAAAGTCGACTGGTCGGATCCTGTATCAGTTGGAAGCTTTATTGTGCGCAACGCTCTTGCGGAAGACAGGGTGATGGATGACGTTACAACCTCATCACTCGGGGTACCTGCTGACGATAAAAGCGCCTGTGCCGTTTCAGCCAGGGAAGAGCTGATCACAGCTGGATGGTTTCTTGTTGAACAGGTATTTTCCGAACTATCCATTCTGGCGGGGAGGAGTATTCCCCGGATTCAGAATATCATCCCTGATGGATCCACAGCCTTTGAAGGAGACAGGATCGGCTGTCTGCAGGGTTCCGCTAATCTGCTTCTGAGAGGGGAGAGAGTGGCTCTGAATCTTCTCTGCCATCTCTCAGGGATCGCGACCCTCACAGCGAAATACGTTGAGGTTGTTAAGGGAACGGGAGTGGAAATTCTTGACACCAGAAAAACAACTCCATGTCTTCGTGCCCTGGAAAAATACGCAGTGAGGGCAGGCGGAGGAGTGAATCACCGTTTCAATCTGGCGGAGCTTGCCATGGTGAAGGATAATCATACAGCCGTTGCAGGAGGATCAGGAAAACTGCACAGCGTAATACTCCGTATAAAGGAGAAGGGAATCCCCGTTGAAATTGAGGTGGATTCTATTGATCAGCTGAAAGAAGTGCTTGATGAGAAACCCGACAGAATCCTGCTCGATAATATGAAACCCGATGCCCTGGCAGCAGCCGTACGGGTGGCATCCGGCAGCGGCATTTACCTTGAGGCTTCTGGTGGGATAACACTGAAAAATCTAAGGGAAGTAGCAGGTACCGGAGTTGACGGAATATCTTCAGGTGCCCTTACGCATTCCGCTTCATCAGCGGATATAGGATTTGACTGGGGGATTACATGAAAAGGCTTGTACTTGATATAGGCAATACAAGGACATCAGTGGGAGTATTCATGGATGGCAGGCTTGATGTTCAGTGGAGGATTACCACCAGGCACTGGACTGCCGATGACCTCTGGGTCATCCTGAGTTCGCTTCTGAAGGCGGACGATTGTGATCTCCCCGAAGGGGTTGCGTACGCCTGTGTTGTTCCCCAGGTTCGCCATGCTCTCCTGAATCTCTCCAGAAGGTACATCAGTGCTGATCCGGTTGAAGTAACCGTAGAAACAGCGGGAATTACAATTGATTACGAATTTCCCCACGAACTGGGCGCCGATCGACTGGCAAATACCGCAGGTGTTCTAAGCCTTGGCTCACCTCCCGCTATTGTTGTGGATTTTGGAACGGCAACAACCTTCGATGTTATAGGCATCAAAGGGGCTTACCTTGGCGGCGCAATAACTCCCGGAGTGGGCACCGCTGCGGGAGAACTGTTCAAGAAGGCGGAACAGCTCAATCCTGTGGATCTCGAGTTTCCTGCTTCCCCCCTTGGAAAGAGTACAGCTGAAGCTGTCTGCTCAGGGGTTCTTCTCGGGGCTGTTGGAGCGGCTGACCATATAATCGATGAGCTTATGAAAACTATCAAAGGTGTTCCCGAGATATGGGCTACTGGAGGCTGGGCACCCGGTATCGCGGGGAAGTGCAGGAACCCGATGAAGGTATGTCCCGAACTTACACTTGTAGGAATAGACTGTATCGGTGAAAGGTGTTCCAATGGATGTTAAAAAAATACTGCTGGGAATCACAGGCAGCGCTGCGGCCTTCAAGGGCGTAATGCTAGCCTCTCTGTTAAGAAAAGAAGGCTTCGAGATTGACGGTGTTCTTACTCCGGGCGCTCTGCAGTTCATTTCCGAAACCCAGCTGGCCTGTGTAACCGGAAGGCCTGTTTACAGCTCGCTTTTCACTATGCAGCCCGACGACCCCGTTCCCCATATTACGCTGACCAATAGTATTGATCTCTTTGCCGTTGTTCCAGCCACCGCCGATTTTATAGGTAAGTCCGCCAATGGACTGGCTGATGATCTGCTGTCTTCCGCTTTTCTAGCGTGCGAAGCGTCGGTTATCATGGCCCCTTCAATGAATACAAGGATGTGGAACAACAGTGCTACAGCCGCCAATTTGGAAATACTTGAGAACCGCGGAGTCATATTTGCCGGACCTGTCATGGGGCCTCTTGCTTGCGGCACGGAAGGTATGGGCAGACTGATGGAACCCTCGAGTATCCTCAAGATGTGTCTGGACGTTCTATCAGGTCGGTGTTGATATGGTTCCTCTGCCGACCATGCAATGGCTGGATGGTTGTCTGCGGCTGCTGGACCAGAGACAGCTTCCATCCGAGGAAATTTTCATTGACTGCGGGGATATCGATTCCCTGGCGGATGCCATAAAAACCCTTGCCGTCAGAGGGGCGCCAGCTATTGGGATTGCAGCGGCTTTTGGCGCTGTAATCGCTGCTTTGACCTCCGATCAAGGTGAAGAATTTGATGATGCCTTTCATTCGAAGATCGACATACTTGAAGGAACGAGACCTACAGCGGTCAATCTCTTTCATTGTCTTGAGATCCAGAGAGATATTTTCCGCAGGAATCCGGGCCGGGAAAACGCTGTCCGGGCTCTTCTGGAATCCGCGAAAGGCATGGTGCGATCTGATCTTGAAGCCAGCAGACAGATGGGGTGTTTCGGCGCCGATCTGCTGAAAAGCGGTTCAACCGTACTGACTCACTGCAATGCCGGAGGACTGGCAACCGCAGGTCTCGGGACAGCCCTTGCAGTGATATACGAAGCATGGGACCGCAATCTTCTGGTAAAAGTGTATGCCGATGAGACCCGTCCCCTGCTTCAGGGCGCCAGGCTGACAGCATGGGAGCTTTCAAGGGCTGGGATCCCGGTTGATGTGCTTCCCGATTCCGCCGCCGCTTCGCTTTTAAGAAAGGGAGAGGTCGATGCTGTTATAGTCGGCAGCGACAGGATAGCTGCCAATGGAGACGCCGCTAACAAGATAGGGACCTATCCACTCGCGCTTGCGGCATCAGCCCATGGAGTTCCCTTCTACGTTGTCGCGCCTCTTTCCACCTTCGATATCTCCACTCCGTGCGGGAGTGAAATTGAAATAGAACAGAGGGGCAGGGATGAACTGGCTCATCTTGGAGGCAGGAAGCTGCTTCCGGCAGCGGCCGGAGTATGGAATCCGGCATTCGACGTAACACCTGCCACGCTCATTACTGGAATTGTCTGTGAGAAAGGTGTGCTGTTTTCTCCGGATACCGAATCGGTACACTCGGTTTTGGGGAGATCATGAATGTGGTGATTGGTGTTGGCTGATACTGCTGAAGAGTTGACATGTTCGAAGTTCTAGCGTACTGTTACTCCTTGTGTTTTAATGAGGTTGGAATTTGGAGTAACTTCCATTATTCTATACTGTGTTCGGTTTTCCTGTTCAGGTAATTCTGATTGGAAGTGTGTCCGACAATGTGTATTGACAGGCTCATTGAATGCAGGACTTAGAAATAGAAATTAAGTGTGTTTAAGGGGGAATTTTGGGTTTCACAATTGGTATTGACCTGGGAACAACTAACTCTTGCATGTCAATAAGCGAAGGTGGAAACGCCATTGTCATACAGACCGGGGAAGGTCCCAGAGTTATGCCTTCTGTGGTTGCGTTTACTCCTGCGGGAGACAGGCTTGTAGGCATCGTTGCCAAAAGGCAGGCGATAACTAATCCCAAAGAAACCATAACAAGCATTAAAAGGCTTATGGGAAGAAAGTACGATGAACTCAACGAGGGAATATTCAACGTATCCTACGACATAATTTCCAATGACAAGGGAGACGCCGTCGTAAAAATAGGAGACGGCAGAACGTTTACCCCACAGGAGATTTCCTCGATGATCCTCCAGAAAATGAAATACAGAGCAGAGGAATACCTCGGGGAGGAAGTAACGGATGTCGTCGTTACAGTACCCGCCCATTTCAACGAAGTACAGAGAAAGGCAACAAAGGCCGCATGCACCATTGCCGGTCTGAACGTCAAGCGTGTGCTTAATGAGCCTACCGCTGCTGCGCTTGCCTTTACCGATGCAGTTGAACGGAGAAAGATAGCCGTTTTCGATTTCGGAGGCGGCACCTTTGACATAAGTGTTCTTCAGGTAGTGAATGGCATTTTTGAAGTCAAAGCCACAACGGGGAATACTCAGCTTGGGGGGGACGATTTCGACGCTCTACTGGTTAAATGGATCATGAAAGAGTTCAAACGGGAAAAGGGTATCGACCTGAGAGAAGATCCAGTAGCCCCTCAGAGGGTTCGTGAAGCAGCTGAAAGAGCCAAGTGTGAACTCTCTGCAGCCCTTGAAACTTCAATTAACCTTCCCTTCATTGCCTCTGGCGATCAGGGGCCTGTTCATCTTGAAATGCTGATTACCCGCGGCCTGTTCGAAGGGCTTATCAAGGATATGATTGAAAGTACACGGCCTCTCTGCGTGCAGGTTCTGAAGGATGCCGGTCTTACCCATGAAGACCTCGAGACGGTTGTTCTTGTCGGAGGGTCCACCAGGATACCCATGCTAAGGACGCTGGTTCAGGAAGTCTTTCAACAGGAACCTGTTCACAGCGTGAATCCCGATGAGGTAGTTGCGATGGGTGCCGCAATAGCCGGATCCGTTGTTTCAGGCCAGAGGAAGGATCTTGTACTTCTTGATGTAACTTCACTTACGTTGGGTGTCGAGACTCTTGGCGGTGTTATGGCGCCCATAATCGCAAAGAACAGCCCTCTGCCAATAAAGAGAAGCAAGATGTTCACCACTGCGGTGGATAATCAGCAGGTAGTGGGTATCCATGTTCTTCAGGGTGAACGGGAACTCACCGAGGATAACAGAAGTCTCGCAAGGTTCGAACTTGTAGGCATCAGTCCTGCGCCAAGGGGTGTTCCCAGGATAGAAGTGTCATTCTCGATAGATGCCAATGGAATCCTGTTTGTCAACGCCAAGGATGCGGTTACCGGAAAGCATCAGGAACTGAAGGTCAACCCCAGCGGCGGGCTTTCAGATGATGATATCCGGGAGCTTATCAGGGATGCAAGGCATTACAGGGAAGCAGACCGTGACAGAACCAAACTGATCGAAGAGCGGAATCTTGCCGATCAGTTGATATACGAGGCATCAAAGCTGCTTAACACAAGCAAGGGTAAACTTGACGGTGATTCGATTACAGAGCTTAAATCAGCCCTCACTGAATTGAGAACCGCCCGTGAAGGTTCCGACTTAGCTTCCATAGAACGTACGAAGAAGGATCTTGCCATGGTGTTGCACACCTCACGGAACATACTGAAGATGTTGGATACTCTCGATGAGGAAGATGACTCCGGTGATGTATACTCGCCGGATCAGAAAGAGGGCATGGACTGACCGCTCTGCTTCCGATGAACTGCAACAGCTATAAATACTATTTTTCCACAAAAAGCATTTCCTTACTATATTTCTGTTTCGGAAAATACAGGATGTGCATCCGATGGTGTATCATCAGAAGTCCATCGGATGGCAGATGAAGTTTAAATTATGAATTTTATTACGGATGTGGTTGCATGAGTACTAATCCATACAATGTTCTTGGTGTTGAGCGGGACGCTGATCATACTACGATCAAAAGCGCTTACAGGAAGCTTGCCCTGAAATACCACCCTGACAGAAATCCGGGAGACAAGGCTGCCGAGGAGAAATTCAAGGAAATTACCCAGGCTTACGAAATACTGAGTGATCCTCGCACGAAACAGAGATTCGATAGAACAGGCTCGGCGGATGGAATGCCCGACATGTCGGATTTCTTCGGCGGATTTGGAATGGATGATGCCCTTCGGGCTTTTCAGGATATTTTCGGATTTGGCCGAACAAGGGAGACTTCCGTCGGCGAGGACGCTGTCATTGATATTGAGTTGAGCCTTAAAGAAGTTGTTCTGGGTTGCTCCCGTGAGATAACCGTTGAAAGAAATGAGCATTGCAGCGTTTGCGATGGAACTGGAGCAGATCCTAAAGAAGGAATGAAACAGTGCGACAGGTGCGGTGGACAGGGGAGGATCAGAACTGTAAGAAGAACTCTCCTGGGAGCCATGCAGTCGGTTTCGGTCTGCCCCTCATGCAGAGGCAGGGGCAGTATCCCTGTGAAAACATGTTCCGGCTGTCTGGGATCCAGGCTTGAATACAGAGAAAGGAAGATCTCGGTAGATCTTCCTGCGGGTGTTTCCGAGGGCCATTTCATAAGGCTCAGAGGACAGGGGCATTTCCCGGGGGATGACGGCCATCCCGGGGATCTTATTCTAAGGATAATGAATATCGATTATGGAGAATATCAGCGCGAGAGTTACGATCTGATCTACAGAACCAGGATATCCTTCCCCGACGCGGCACTGGGCACTGAGATCAGCATTCCCGCCGTTGAGGAAGAAACCATGAATATTGCTATTCCACCTGGCGTGCAGCCGGGGGAGAGGCTTGTTCTGAAAAGAAAAGGGATCAGGAAACTGAAGGGGTTCGGCAGGGGTAACATTGTAGTGATCGCCGATATATACGTCCCGGAAAGGCTTTCAAGGAAGGAGAAAATAGTACTGAAGGAGCTTGGTGAATCAGACCATTTCGTGCCCTCATCATAGTTGCTGCAGGAATTTTTTACTGTCATTATGATCAGTTCCCTTGTGCGATTGGAATTTCGGAAGGTACTTGAGGATATCGCCGCCAGGACCTTATGCAGGATAGGAAGCGCGAAGGTCATGTCTCTCACTCCTGGTTGGAGGAGGGAGAAGGCCAGTGAGCGCAGGCGTGAGACCGAGGTCGCAGCGGCACTTCTCGATAGCGACATCAGAATTCCAGCAGGCACTAATGACAGCCTCTATGATGTATGCGGCCTCCTTGATGATGGCGTAATAGTGCTTGACCCGCAGCAATTGAGAACCGTCGGTACAATACTCGCCGAAATGGATCGATTCGTCGAGTCTGTAGACCGTAACAGGAATGAAACAGCCGATCATTCAGTTCTGGATAAGCATCTTGAGCGGATCCCCAGGCTGAAAAAGCTGTCAGACAGGCTCATATCAATAACTACTCCGGACGGGGAGCTCTCCTCAGACGCTTCCGCGGAACTCTCCCGGCTGTTACGACAGGTGGACAGACTCAAGAGAAGACTGTCAAAGAGGATAGCGAAAATCTCATCATCACTTTCCAACAGAAAATTACTCAGGGATATCCCCCCTACATTAAGAGATGGAAGGTATGTTCTGCCAGTTATCTCCTCTAGAAAAAGTGATGTTCGGGGAATCGTTCATGACCGGTCCGAAAGCGGTGAAACAATTTTCATTGAGCCGTCGGAACTTGTCGGAGACGGTAATGCCATGAGGGAAGCCTCCCTGGACCTTGATTTCGAGAAGCGGAGGATTTTAAAGAAAGCTTCACTTGAGATAAGGGAGCATCTGGACAGACTTAAGGAATGTTTTGAAGCATCAGCTTCCCTCGACGCCATTTTCGCCAGGGCTTCGTATCATCGAGAGCATAGAACGGTCTTTCCCCCTGAAGGCAGCCTCTCGCTTCGGAACCTCAGGCATCCTTTGATACCCGAGAAAGAAGTTGTCGGTAACAATGTTGAACTCCCCGAAGACTGGAGGGTTCTTATCGTGAGCGGACCCAATGCCGGAGGGAAAAGCGTACTGCTCAAGGCAGTGGGACTGGCCGTTGTAACATCTCAATCAGGTATAGGTTCGTGCGTGGACGTGGATTCATCTATCCCCTTTTTCGGCAGGGTATATGTTTCAATTGGAGACCAGCAATCGATAGCCCGGCACCAGAGTACTTATTCCGCCCGTCTGCTTGAACAGCTTGAAATGCTCAGAACGCCCGGCTGCAGCTCACTTGCTCTGATTGATGAACCGGCTGCCGGGACAGATCCGCTGACGGGAGCTGCTCTGGCTGCCTCTGTCCTTGAGCATCTGTCCGAATCGGGCTGCAGGGTTATTGTTACAACGCACCAGGGGCAGCTGAAAAGTTTCGCACACGGAAAGCCCGGCTTTTTCAATGGGTGCATGAATTTCCGGAAGGATTCGCTGGCGCCGGATTACACTTTTGTTGCTGGAATTCCCGGATCTTCTTTTACCCTTGAGATAGCCAGAAGAATGAATTTTCCGGATTCCGTTCTATCAAGAGCCCAGGAGTTATCGGGTGATTCTTTCCGGCTGGATAGAATGCTTGAGGAGATCACTTCCGCGAGGAAGGAGGTTCTGATCCAGCTGGAGGAACTGGGTATGGAGCGGGAGGAAAGCAGGAAATCGTTTGAAAGGAATGAAGCGGAACTGGAGAGGGAGAGAAACGATCTGCTGATTCAGAAGAAGAAGATTGAGAAGGATTACCTTGAATTAGAGCGCAGTGTGAATTCAAGGGCTGATTCGCTTCTGGCAAGACTGGCAAGGTCCGAATCCCCCGAAGAACGCAGGGAGCTTAGATCGAAGATCAGGGAAGTATCCAGGATACCCCATGCTTTCAAGGGGAAATCCGTCATTGACAAGGAACCTGCCTTCGGGGATATAGAGCCTGGAGACTGGGTTAATGTGAAGGGATGGAGTGGATGTGGAAAGGTTGAGGAAACCGGGAAGGATCAGGCCACGGTGATCCTTGGTAACCTCAAACTGAGAAAACCCCTTTCCGACCTTGAGAAAATATCACCACCAGATGAGAAACCTTCTTCCGCGGGATGGAACATTCCTGTCACGGCTGAAACTGAACTGGATCTGAGAGGTATGTCCGCCGATGAAGCTCTTGATGAGCTTGATCGTGCGATCGATGATGGAATCGTCGCAGGCATTCCCTTCATAAATGTCATACACGGCAAGGGAAAAGGTATATTGATGAAAGCTGTCGTCGATATGGTACGGAGAGATGGGAGGATTACCTCCTTCAGACAGGGAAAACCCTCCGAAGGAGGTACGGGAGTGACAATCGTATTGCTGAATACAGCTGAGAAGAAATCCTTATGAGCGGAACAGGCGGCTATTTCTCCAGCGAATCCGTCGAACGTGTCAGAGCGTCGAGTGATATAGTCACAGTAATCGGCAGGTATGTCAACCTGAAGAGGTCAGGGAGAAGCATAAAGGGTTCATGCCCTTTCCACAGGGAGAAAACCCCATCCTTCTTCGTCTCCCCGGAAAGGCAGATGTATCATTGTTTCGGGTGCGGGGCCGGAGGAGACGTATTCTCATTTCTTATGAATTATCTAAGCTTTTCATTTACCGAAGTGGTGGAGGAACTGGCATCCGAAGCCGGCATCAAGCTGGAAAGAACCGGAAGAGATACAACCAGAACCGATGTGTTCAGGGAAATCCTTGCCGATGCTCACAGTTATTACAGGAAGCAGCTTTCGGGTAAGGCTGGAGCCGTTGCCCTGAAGTACCTCGAGGGACGAAAACTGTCTGAACGGATCATAGAAAAGCTCGGTATCGGCTGGGCACCCGATGCGGGCGGTCTGGGAGCCCACCTGCGTGGAAAGGGGTATTCCGAAAGTCAGCTTATCGAATCGGGCGTGGCTCTGCGATCAACCAGGAGCAGCGGTATATACGACAGATTCAGGGGCAGAATACTGTTCCCGATCTCAGACAGACGGGGCAGGATAATCAGTTTCGGCGGGAGACTGATAAAAGAATCCGCAACAGGGGCTCCGAAGTACCTTAACGGTCCCGATTCACCCATTTACAGGAAGGGTGATTATCTTTACGGTTACAGAGATGCCGCACGAGCATCACGGGATCTGGACATGGTCATTCTGGTTGAGGGTTATTTCGATCATGCCCGGTTTGTGGACGCTGGATTTGAATGCGTCGTGGCAACTTGCGGAACCGCCCTTACATCTCCCCAGGCCCGCCAGATGGGGGCTCTTGCGTCTGTTTATATTTGCTACGACGGCGACAGATCCGGGCAGAGGGCATCTGTAAGAGCAGCTGAAATCATTCTTGAGCAGGGATGCCTCCCCGGGATAATCGCTATTCCTCGAGGACAGGATCCAGATGATTATATACTCGAGATGGGCAGGGAATCAGTACTTGAATTGATTGGAAGAGCTAATGATCCCATCAGATACGCCCTTGAGCTTCTTGGCGGCTGGTCCTCGGTGAGTGGTTCGGAGAAAAAGGTAAAGGTTGTGAAAAGACTTGTTGAGATCGCTTCCAGCGCCACTGAGCCGGTTATAAGGGAAACCATGATCAGGGTAATTTCTGAGGAGACCGGCTATTCCATGAGAACGCTGCAACTTGAGATCGAAGAAGGGGACAGCAGAATAAGAAAGCCGGATCGGGAGAAACTCAAGAAGATGGAACTGAACAGGTGGGACAGCAGGATACTGGGTTCAATTCTCCTTTCACCCGGAGGACTCTCAGATCCGCTCCTGGATTTTCTTGAGGAGGATGATTTTCGCAGCGAATCGGGATCCAGGATTTTAAGCGAAATAAGAAGACAGGCCGATTCAGGTATGGAAAATCTACAGCTTTCGCTTCTTGAGGATAATGACAGATCGATATGCGCCAGGCTGTTGTCAATCTATCCTGAGCAGAACGAGCCTGCTGACAGTGAAAACCTGCTGAAAGCCGTGAAAAAGGACAGGCTTCAGAGGGAGTGCAAACGACTGAAATCGCAGCTGAATTTCGGGAAGAATGAAGATCTTCAGGAGCTGCAGCGCAAGATCATCGAAATCGAGAAAAAGCTCATCAGCATGTAAGGAAGTTCCTATTTTCGATAGCCGCAGAAATCGTGATTGCTCGTCAAGTACAATTTTCCTCCGGGAGCTTGATGTGGTTTCTCCAATGTCACCGGAGGAGGAGAAGAAGCTGATTACAGAGCAGGAAAAAGTAAGGTGCGATATGCTTGAATCTATCCTTTCCATTAAACTTGGCCGCCGTCAGTTCTTCGATCCTTTCCGGATGCTGCTGAATGGAGATATCCCTCGGAAGAGAATGATCGACGAGTCCTTCTGGGGTATCGTTAACGGCCATTTGCCTGATTCCAGTAGAAATACACTCAGGGAAATTCTCGATAACATGAAAAATCGTTACCTTAATCGCGATTCAGTACGTGACCTTCATCTTCTCTGGCATACCGTGGAGAACATCGGTAGTGAACTTTTTGAAGGGATCGAGAACTGTAGAAAGCTTGTGAACCGGCGCATGAGCCTGATGAATCTTCTGGAAGATGATTTGGATCCTGTCGCCGCGAAGGCTCTCAATCATGAATCACTTCTAAAGCCTGCCGAACAGAACAGTTACAGAGCCTGGGAGCTTCATCCTCTCTTTTCATCCATCCAGAATGAACTGGATCTTATGGAGGTGAAGAGAGGCTCAGGTATTCAAGAATACTCTACCGCTGCGAAATGTTTCCGAAAAGCCTTCCAGGAAAACGCTGATATCCTCGAACGTTTCGTTGAGGCGAATCTCAGGCTTGTGGTCTCCATGGTACGGAAGTACTATCCATGCAGTATAATGGAAGAGATGGACCTTGTTCAGGAAGGATGCCAGGGCCTTATGGAGGCTGTCAGGCGTTTCGATTTCCGCCGCTCCTGCAAACTGTCCACTTACGCGGTATGGTGGATAAGGCAGTACATAATAAAAGCCATTCTTCACCATTCAAGGCTGGTTCGAGTTCCGGCATCCGTACAGAAAGAGGATTCTTCAATAAACAGGGCGATCGATGATTTTACGTTGGAAAGCGGTCATAAGCCAACCCTGGATGAGCTTTCGGAATACATGGGCAGAAACAGGAACGAAATAGAACAGGTATACCTTTCTACCGCACCCTTGCTGTCACTGGACCATACCGATGGAGAGCATGACGCAACGATCGCCGATTTCCTGGAGAGCCGTTTTCAGCAGCCTGACGCAGAGGCTGTGCATAATGATACCAGAGAGAGAATCGATACCGCGCTTGCTTCGCTCTCCGACAGGGAGAAGACTATAATCACACTGCGCTTCGGGCTTCTCGATGATGAGCCGTGTACTCTGCAGGAGCTTGGAAGGATATTCGGCATCAGCAGGGAAAGGGTCAGACAACTGGAATCCAGAGCCCTGAACAAGCTTAAATGTCACGGTTTGCTTGCAACACTTTCGGGAAATGGATCATTATGAAAGCCTTACTCTTTCTTGTTCTATCGGCAATTCTGTTCTGCTCCTGTTCCAGCATTGACAACGGCAGCCTGGAGGATAACAGATTCGTGGTTCTTGGCCCGTCTCTGGTTGAGCTGATGTACGCTTCCGGTCTGGGCTCCCGAATAGTCGGGGTAGACCGCTACTCTTCCTTCCCGGAGGAGACCGGGAACCTGCCGCAGGTCGGCGGCTATATTGACCCGTCATTGGAGCAGATAGCCTCACTGGCCCCGACTTCAATTCATATCTCCGGCGAAAGCCCTGTACTCATGGAACTTGCCGCAACCCTTGGAATACCCTGCTATACCTACCGCTTTGACACACTGGCGGATGTTTTCAGTTCACTTGATTCCCTTGATGCCAGGTACGGCGCTGAAGCAGCCGATTTCAGGGGGGAAGTGCAGAATAAACTGGACTCACTGGCAAATGAAATGCAGAGTACGGCTCCCATTTCGGTGATGATAGTGATATACCACGAGAGAGGTTCATCCAGCATGACCGTTGCGGGAAGGAGTACCTTTTTTGCGGATATCCTCTCCTCTGTCAACTGCTCCATATCCGCTCCGGGAACCGGCTGCTGGCCAATGATATCCGCGGAAGGTGTTATTGATCTTTCTCCGGATCATATCATCTCTCTTTTTCCCGGAAGAACGGATACGGCGTTCATCGCGGCCTCGGAAGAGAATTACTTCGAGGGGTTGGGTTTTGAACCCGCCAGGACACACTCTCTTTTCGAGCCGTACATTATGATTCCAGGAGGAAGGATCGGCAGGATAGCAGAAAGGATATGTTCGTGCCTGCTCTGAGTATCAGCAATCTGAGCGCGGGTTATGGAAGTATCAGGATACTTTCGGATATAAATCTTTCGATCGCTCCGGGTGAGATATGCGGGCTGATCGGTCCCAACGGCGTCGGGAAAAGCACCCTGCTAAGGAGCATACTTCAGATTGCAGTTGATTCTTCCGGTGAGATATCCATATGCGGCAGCAGGCTGTCTTCCCTTTCGAACAATCAGAAAGCCAGGATGGTATCTTACCTTCCGCAGAACTTCAATCCTCAGTCCCGATTGACCGTTGCTGAAACCGTTCTCCTCGGCAGGCATCCGTACAGAAGCGGATGGGCTCTGGATTCCGCGGAGGACCTGGAAACGGCTGAGAGATGCATGCTTGAAACGGATACATGGGATCTTCGGGACAGAATATTCTCAAACCTTTCAGGCGGAGAGAAGCGGCTGGTTCTGCTTGCATCGGCGCTTGCACAGGAACCCGAGCTCCTCCTTCTGGACGAACCGGGCTCATCCCTGGATTTCAGGCATCAACTTAACATGTGGCTGCTGCTGAAAAAACTCTCCAGCAGAGGAATTGCCATTCTTGTCAGCACACACGAAGTCGCGATCTCCGGAAGGTACCTCGATTCAGTGCTTGTCCTGTCAGATGGAAGATCCAGGGCCTTCGGCAGCCCCGCTGATGTTTTTACAACTGAGATCCTGTCGGAAGTATTCAATGTGAATCTTCTCGTATCGCACGACAGGGCAACCCGTTCCTGGGTTATCGTACCCGAAGTGAAACAATGAAAAGCGGAATCACCTCAAGGAAGTCGTCTGGATTCTGGATTCTTCTTGTACTGTCAGTCATTCTTGCCGGCGCTCTGTCACTTCTCGCCGGTCCCATGGAGCACCCCCCGGAATGGGTTATCATGAAACTGAGGCTACCCAGGCTTATACTTGCTCTGCTCACCGGAAGCGCTCTGTCCATTTCGGGCTGTGTTCTTCAGTCCATACTCAGGAACGATCTGGCAACACCCTACACTCTTGGCATATCTGCAGGAGCCGGATTGGTGGCCGGTTCAGTGATCGTGTTCGGGCTGATCATGCCGGTTATGGGGCTTGTCGTTGCCGGGACAGCGGGAGCACTTCTGGCCGTTATTCTGGTGTACGCTCTGGCCTACAGGAGCAGGAGGGCTGATTACGGTTCAACACTCCTTCTGGCCGGGATCACCATGAACCTTGTGGGCGCGTCCATCCTCCTCCTGTTCGAGTATTTCAGTGATGCCTCAAGGATCATGGAGATAGTACGATGGATGATGGGTGATATGGCTGTAATCGGATGGAGCAAACCTCTGTTCCTCCTGCTGCCGGTGATCCTGGGAATTGGTGTTGTGATCACGAGAACGGGGGTCCTGAACCAGATTTCTCAGGGCGATGATATCGCCCATACCAGAGGCGTTTCAGTGAACAGTGAAAGAAATCTGCTGCTTGCGATCGCCGCGCTTCTTGCAGGATCAACCGTAGGAGCAGTGGGTCCCGTCGGATTTGTCGGGCTGATGGTGCCGCATATGATGAGGAGATTCGTCGGAGCTGATTACAGATACCTTGTACCTGCATCAGCGCTTGGAGGTATGCTGCTTGTCATTCTCGCGGATTCTCTTTCAAGGGTGGTTATCAGCCCGGCCGAGCTTCCAATCGGTATTGTGATGTCACTGATCGG
>WTBT01000050.1 GCA_013138965.1 Candidatus Aegiribacteria sp. | reverse complement strand
CGTTATTCTGAGTTCCTGCAAGGCGCGGATGAGGGCGCATAGCAACGCTATGTAACTGAATCCGTAACGCCGCAGGGGCTCTGAAGAACCAGCAGGATGCGACAGTTAATGTTTGACAGGGTACTAGCTCTGTTTGTATCAATTTTCCAGCTGCTACGTGTTAAGAGTATTTCTCCCCAAGCGAGGGTGGTTTATAATATTAGCCGCCACATCCATCCCCACTTCTCCGAAGGCAGCCATAGTAACATCGAAGTCACGGGCCTTGGGAGCTGCTATAGCAAGCTTCTTCTCTATCTCAATACGAGCTGCTTCTCATCCCGATCCTCTATAGGGAGCAGGGCTTTGATGTTATCTATTCTTATCCTTTCCTAAAAAGATCGCCAGCGGTATCCTGCTCCAGGGGCCCGTCGGCCCCCGGAATAGGATGAGTCGTCTGAGACATTAGAAGGATATGCCCATAATTCCATCCCCATTGATCATTTTGATCTACACCAATTAGCACTGAAGTGTAATCAGCTCTGCACATCTCTTTATCGTGTTATAATCTTCCCTGCAGCATCAGAATGCAGGAAAGCCTGAAAACGGTCAATAATCCCCGGCAGTGATTGAGTATTTTGATTTCTGCAGCATTGATTAAGGGAAGTCGTCATAAATGAGAGGCAGGTTATGAAGATTTACGCGATCGGTGACCTGCATCTTTCTCTTGCGAGCGGAAAACCCATGGATATCTTCGGGGATCACTGGAAGGACCATCATCAGCTGATTGAAAAGAACTGGAAAGAAATGATCACGGAAAATGACCTGGTGCTGCTGCCAGGAGACCTTTCCTGGGCCATGAAACTCGATGAGGCCGCTTCGGACCTGAACTGGCTCGGTGAACTTCCCGGCAGGAAGATCATTACAAAGGGCAATCATGATTACTGGTGGTCATCCGTTACGCAGATCAGAAAAATACTGCTCCCTGGCATAATTCCTCTTCAGCATGCAGCCTGGGATGCGGGAACCGCTGTGATTACCGGTACTCGGGGATGGACCACACCGCTTTCTGAAGAATACGATGAAGAGAAAGATGAAAAGATCTACAGGCGTGAATTGCAAAGGCTTGCGTTGGCGCTGGAATCTGCCGCGGAGATGCGTAAAAAGGAAAAACCGCTGATAGTAATGATGCATTATCCCCCGGTTGTATCCGGGAAGGCTACAGGATTCTCACAGATGCTTTCCGAAAGAGGCGCGGATATTTGTATATACGGTCATATTCACTGTTCCCCCGGTCAATGGCCTGAAGGGCTTGATGTCGAAATTGACGGAGTGAAGTACATGAATGTTTCTGCTGATTATCTTGATTTCAAACCGTTGAGGATTATTTGGCAATGATAGTGAACGCGTCAGCTCTGGGCATGAGATTCGGAGTTGAAGAGATTTTCGAGAATGTCAGTTTTACCATAAACCGGGGCGACAGGACTGCCCTGGTCGGGGTTAACGGCGCGGGGAAAACCACCCTGATAAAAATTCTCACAGGAGAGCTTGAGCCTGCATCGGGAGATATTCACGTATCCGGAGGAGTAAGGGTTGCCCATCTGCCGCAGCAGATGAGCAGGTTCCCGGAAGGGCCGTTGCTGGATACAGTCTGCAGAGAAGCGGGAGAAGCCGCCAGGGCTCTGGAACAGATGAGCATGATCCATGCCGACCTTGAGAATACCGGTGACAGTGGCAAGCAGAAGCAGCTTCTTGATAAGCTGGCGCACGCACATGACATTGCCGACTCAACAGATGCTTTCAACATCGGGAGCAGGGCGGAGAAGGTTCTTTCAGGTCTGGGATTCACCGTTGATGATTTCGATAAATCCATGGAAGAATTTTCAGGGGGGTGGAGAATGAGAGGGCAGCTCGCGTCTCTCCTGCTTTCGGACCCAGACCTCCTGTTGCTGGATGAACCTACGAACCACCTTGACCTGGAAGCAAGAATCTGGCTTGAGGAATACCTCAGGAAATTCAGGGGCGCCGTCTGGGTGATTTCACATGATCCCGGTTTTCTTGACCGCGTTGTGTCCCGTGTATTCGAACTGGAGTTCGGAGAGCTTTCCTCGTATACCGGTAATTATTCCTTCTATGAACTGAAGAAGCGGGAGGATATCTCCCGCAGGGAGAAGCAGGCAAAACATCAGGCTGAACAGATAGAAAGAATCACACGGTTCATTAAGAGGTTCAGGGCAACCGAAAGCAAGCGTTTTCAAGTACGCAGCCGCGAGAAGATGCTTGAGAAAATGGAAATAATACAGACGCACAGAGACCCGGGGCACATGCGTCTGAGATTCCCCGATCCTCCAAGAAGCGGTAAGATCGTAGCTCGTCTTGAAGGTGTGTCCAAGCGGTACGATAGCGCTGTTTTCAATGATGTTAATCTTGAAATCGCAAGGGGAGACCGGATTGGTATCGTTGGAAAGAACGGCGAGGGAAAATCAACTCTTTCAAGGTTACTTGCCGGAGTTGAAGGTACAACCGGAGGAAGTCTTACAATGGGATCCGGTGTTGAAACAGGCTTTTACACCCAGGAGGTAGACCAGAACCTGAACCCGGAATTCAACCTTCTCGATCAGCTGTCTGCTGTCAGCCCTTCAAGTTCCGACAAAGAGTTGCGAAGTATACTGGGGGGATTCCTTTTTACCGGAGACGATGTTTTCAAGAAAACAGGTATTCTCTCCGGCGGAGAGAAGAGCCGCCTTGCCCTTGCACGCATTCTACTGAGTCCTGTCAACTTCCTGATATTGGATGAGCCCACCAACCACCTTGATATCTTCTCCAGGAATGTACTGTGTGAAGCTCTTGAAAAATACCCCGGAACACTGGTCCTTATCAGTCATGACGAGCAGCTTCTATCGTCCCTGGTGGAGAAGGTCTACGAAGTTCAGAATGGTAGAATCAGTCTCTTTAACGGTTCCTTTGACTACTATCTAAGAAAGAAGCAGGAACGGATAAGAAGATCATTCGAATCGGGGAAGAGCGGTTCAGCCTCCGGCAAGTCACCGAGAGAAGCAGAAAGAGAAAGAAAACGGCGGGAAGCTGAACAGCGTAAGATTCTGTACGCCAGTCGCAGGAAAATCCAGACCAGGATAAGCAGAATAGAAAGAAAACTGATTCCCCTTGAGGAAAAACGGGAAGAATTTGAGGCCCTTCTGCAGGATCCTGCAATCATCTCTGACAGCACCAGACTTGTTAACCTTCAGAAGGAACATGCTTACGTCTGCCAGGAAATCCAGGATTACGAGAAGGCATGGGACGAACTTGCCGAGGAGATGGACACCGAAAGCTGAGAGTGCCGGTGTGATTTGATGAACTCGGCCGGGTAGTACTCGAAGCCGTAGCTACCTGTTGAATAATGCCCTGATAAATGCGTCACCCTCGAATGTTCCGTAGCTTCCGTTTTCAGTACTGATTTCATCGTACCGCATGATATCGTCGGGATTCTTTCCTGGACGATATATAAGGAATGGCACGGGGTCATGGACATGGGTTCTTGCGTCGCAGGGAGTGGAGTGATCGGGTGTGATGGCAATGGCGACATCTTCCTTCATCTTCTCCGTTTCCTCGATGATGAACCTGACTACTCGCCTGTCGAGATATTCAATAGTTCTGATCTTAAGGTTCACATTACCTTCATGTCCCGCCTCGTCCGTTGCTTCAACATGAAGGTAGACGAAATCGTAATCACCCCTCAGGGCATCGATGGCAGCCTGGGCCTTGCCCTCGTAGTTTGTATCGTATAGACCTGTTACGCCTTCAACTTCTATAACATCCATCCCAGCGTAGATACCAAGGCCTTTCACAAGATCCACTGCCGAGATCACTGCTCCTTTTATCCCGTACAGCTCGGTGAGAGTTTTCATCTGTGGTTTATGACCTGGAGACCAGAACCAAACCGAATTAGCGGGATCCTTTCCTTCAGAAATCCGCTTCAGATTGAGCGGGTGATCCTTCAGGATCTCCTGCGATTTAAGAACGAGGCTGTTCAGAAGAGAGGCTGTATTTTCACCCTCGGGTTCTGACGCATTGATCATAACATCAGCGAAATCCGTACCGGGAACATCGTGCGGTGGTGTACAGGAGATAGCATCGCTCCCGTCCTTAACCACAAACAGATGTCTGTAGCTCACGCCCGGATAAAATCTTACAATGTCAGATCCCAGTTGTTCATTAAGGGTATCGATAAGCCGGTGGGATTCCCTGGTACTGATATGCCCTGCGGAGTGATTTTTTATCTTTCCGTTCTCGATACAGATAAGGTTGCATCTCATGGCAAGATCCGAGTACTCCAGTTCAACTCCCATACTGGCGGCTTCGAGTACACCCCGGCCCTGAAACACTTCAGCGGGGTCGTAACCCAATACCGCAAGGTTCGCCACTGCGCTTCCAGGAGGCATATCAGGCGGCACAGTTACGAACTTCCCACACCTTCCTCTGGCGCAGAGTGAATCGATGTTCGGTATTTCAGCAACCATGAGCGGCGTTCTTCCGCCGAGGCTCTCGATGGGGCGGTCAGACATCCCGTCTCCAAGAATGATGATGTACTTCATGATAATCCTCTGTTTGTCAGGGAACACGCAGAAAACTGCACGTCCATGTAATGAATATGACACACACGGGCATCACTTTTCAGTAACTGCTCCTCAGGAAATCCTTGAAAGCTCTGTCCTCCCGAAGATAATGCTGCAACCCAGCCCAGCCAACGGAATCTTACACATCTGCTGCCTGCACAGAATCAGGTTCACAGCGCGGGAGGCAGGTGCGGGGACCGGTGAATAATCAGCATATTTAGTTCAAACCGGGAGAACGGATATGTGCTTGAACACTATTCTGATCGTTTATTAGCTCTTCATAACATTGACAGGACAGGATTACCCTCGGTATACTCTCCTTCAACTGGTAAACACAGCTGGATAAGATGTGCCGGTATTCTTGTTGAGGCTGCGTTTCCGGTGGCATTAAATCAAGTTTACTTTAGGTTCCAGAGTGCTCCTTCAACCGAGAGCGGAAGGAGGTGAAATAATGCTTCGATACTGGAAGATCCCCATCATATTCGATCCCACTGTTGTGATGTACCTGGTCATAATCGACAAGCTGGTTTCCCAAAGACCGGATCTTGTCAGATACAAACCCGATGAAGGATTCTTTGACGTGGTCCGTGAACACGTACTGGCTTATGCGACGGAAGGGGTAGAGCCCCCCAAACAGATCGCATCTGCCGTGATGAATATCGCTGATGACATGATGGCCGGTCGAGAGACCGTTATCCGTGCTGGCGACTACATCTCTTTGATGGATTATACCCGTGAAATGGGTATGAAATAGAAGTAGTCGAGGGGAGGAGGGGACCCGGTTAGCCCCCTCCTGTTCCCATGGCGTCTAAAGTAAAAAAGGAAAGGTATTCATGAAATTCGAGGGATTTCCACTGATCATCGGTTTTGAACTGACTCTAATGTGTAACATCCGCTGCAGGCATTGCGCATCTTCCGCAGGCAACCCTCGGGAGGGAGAACTGGATCTTCATGAAATGCTTGATATATGTGACCAGTTTCCGCCGTTGCTTGTTCAGGAAGTCGATTTTACAGGTGGTGAACCTCTACTCAGATCCGATTGGCCCATGATAGCTGAACGGCTGAATAAGCACAAGATTCCTTTCCGAATGGTAACTAACGGCCTTCTCCTTAAGGAAAATGTTCCCGCTCTATCCGATCTGGGAATTGCCACGGTCGGTGTAAGTCTTGACGGACTTGAGGAGACTCATGATCGCATCCGCGAGAGACCTGGTCTGTTCAGGAAGATAATCTCCGGGATAGAAGCAGCACTTGATTCCGGGGTTCCCGTGGCTGCTATCACCGCGGTGAACCATCTGAATGTAAACGAGCTCCCTCTGCTCCAATCATTCCTGTATAACCTGGGTATTAAGCACTGGCAGGTTCAACCGACCTTTGCCCTGGGCAGGGCTAAGGAAGGCAGCCTTGACCTGTCCCGATCCACTTTCCTGGAAATCGGCAAGTTCGTTCACGGTAACATCATGGGCTGTAGCGATAAATGTATAGGCATGGTGCCGGCCGACGGAGTGGGCTACTTCACCGAGCTTGACACCCGTGACCCTTCATGGAAAGGATGTTCCGCCGGCAGGGCTTCGTGCGGAATAACCAGCAATGGTGATATCAAGGGGTGTCTGTCTCTTCCAGACCACCTCGTCGAAGGGAACCTGCGGGAGAGGGACCTCTGGAGTATATGGTTCTCCCCCGATTCGTTTGCATACAACCGCCAGTACACTTCGGATGATCTGGGTGAATTCTGCACCGGATGCGAATTCGGTGAACAATGCATGGGCGGCTGTGCAGTGATGTCCTATTCCTCCACAGGCAGGTTCCACAACGATCCGTACTGCTTTCATGGAATGCAGGTTCGCGCAAGGTGATCCGGGCGGAAGCACGCTCTTTCTGTTTACTGCCGACATTTATTACTTATTGCTATTGGCACGGAAGGGCGTACCATTTGGCAGAAAGGAGCGAGGTGCCTATCGTGGACAATATTCTATGGAATATCATAATTAACACAAGTAGCTGTATCAGATCACATTTGGATTGCCTGTCATGATTATCGGGTGCGACGAGATGAATCAGGAGAATATTGCGAGGCGGAAGCCCAGACGAACTACCGAAATCTGGAAACTCAGCCGTGAGAACAACACAATTACGGCATTGGGACCAGATGGCCTTATCGAGTTAAATCAATTGGGGGCGTTTCTCTGGTTGCGTTTTGACGGACTGCATTCGCTCAGCGATATACTCATCGAGCTGGGAGATCTCTACCCGGAAGTGCAGCCGGCTCAACTTCAAACTGATCTTTCGGAATTCTTCAGCTACCTGCGTTCACAGAGGTTGGTCGTAAGCACATGGGATCCTCTTGAAGGTGTTTGCATGAACAAGGGGAGGCAACCATCATGACCGATGTCCTGTTTATTCAGCCTCCGATTCCCTCACCAAGTAGATTGTATGCCAAGGATCATGTTATGACAGCGCCGCCTATTGCTCTGGGCTATCTGGCGTCATCCATTATTCGGCGTGGTTATGACGCCGATATCATCGACCTTGAAGTGCAGGATATGAATGTTCAGGAACTGCGAGAGGTGGTCATTGCCTGCGATCCCGGACTTTTGGGACTGTCAACGACGACTCTGACATATAAGAATGCACTGAGATTGGCTTCTATGCTGAGAGAGGCGGTACCGGACGCAAAAATTGTTCTGGGGGGGTCTCATGTAACATTTCACGACCGGGAGGCATTAGAGAATGAGCAGGTCGATTACGTTCTCAGAGGTGAGGCTGAAGGTTCCATAGCATCACTGGCAGATTACGTATTGCAGTCGCATGGTTCCCTGAGAGATATACAGGGTTTATGCTTTCGCAAAGCGGACGGCAGTGTGCAGCGTAATCCACGGTCCAACTTGCTGGATCAGCTGGACTCATTGCCCTATCCGGCTCGACATTTATTGCCGCTGCATATGTACTCGGCTCCCGGTTTGATCATTACGGGGCGTGGTTGTCAAGGCCGGTGTATTTTTTGCGCGGCCAAAGGGATTGCGGGATCCCGTTACCGTCTGCGCTCTCCCTCAGATGTCGTAGAAGAGGTCGAATCGATGCGGTCGGCGTTCGGGCTGAATTATTTTTATTTCGGTGATGACACATTCACAGCGGTACCGGCACGCACCCGCGAGATATGTTCTGAATTGATAAGACGAGATTTGAATATTCATTGGATGTGTGAGACAAGGGTAGATACAGTCGATAAAGAGACCCTGCAGGCAATGCGAGACGCGGGCTGCAAGATAGTGCAATTTGGAGCTGAGTCAGGCTCTCAGAAAATCCTTGACTCGATACGAAAAGGCATAAAGCTGGATAATCTTCGTCGAATGCTTGACGCTGCACTCGAAATCGGCTTGTTGCCAACCTGCAGTTTCATGCTGCCTCATCCCCGGGATACCTGGGAAACTCTCGAGGAGACGAAGGACTTCGTTAGTGAATTGCATGGCAAAGGCGTTAGAACCGCAGTATCGGTTACCACACCGTTTCCTGGAACCTATCTGTCTCGCCATTTGAACAGTCTCGGTCTGCGGTTGATAAACGAGGATACCGATCAGTACGATTTCTCCACGCCGGTGATCGAGACCACGAATTTTGACCAGTGGGATATCCGAGAAATCTATATGGACATGGTTTTACTTAGTCTAGGAGGTTGTCCGACAATTGGCATTGAGCAGAAGAGCCTCATAGCTGAGATAGAATGATTACAGATTTGAGGAGAATACTTGAATGTATTTGACGATAATATGTGGTCATTATAGCCAGATATGTGGTTCCTTATGCCGATGCCGTATTCTCGGACAGGCTCCTGGAGTAGTATGCACAGATATGTATGATTAAAGGAGAAGATTCAATTATGAGGATAGTACTTATTGCTTTATTGCTTTCGGTTTCATCCGCGGTTCTGGCCGTTGGCCTTGAACCAACCAGTTTCTCCCTTATCGAACCCACCGGCTCCTGGTTCAATCCGGATTTTTCCGGTTACGCAAGTTTCAGCATGGTTGCCGGAGGCGGTCGAACTCTGGGAACCGGTATTACCGTCGGAACCATGTCGTTTATGCTTCATCCGAACTGGTATGCCTCGATCGATATAGGTTATGCGAGGCTTTACGATTTTCACGGATTCTCAACCGGCAGGGTTCTTGGCGGGTTGGATCTCAGGTGGCAGCCTTCGGATGATTTTGTACTTCAGTTCCACGTCAGCGGCTCACTTCCGGATTCCTCGCTTACAGGATTCTGAAAACTGCTTCCTGAGAAGTACTTCTTAACATTTTGCCTCTTTATCCTGACAATATCACCCGGTGATTCCCTCACCAGGGCAGGCAATCTTCCGGACGCTCTTCCTGTATTGCATAAGGAGATAATAGAGGATCCATGCAATCCATGGCTTCTTTACAGGTTCGCTTGGGTCTGTAACAGAATGGAAAAACCTGCGGACGCTCTCGAACCTGCTTTTGCCGCCTGGAGGATCGAACCTGACAACCAGTGGTATCTTGCGGAATACATCCGAGCGTTGAAGAACCTTGAGATGTACGAAGAGTTAATCGGCTGTGGAGGCTATATCAGGGGCGGAGGAGTTTGCCGTTATTACCTTGCCGTTGCCGAGCGGGAACTGGGTGTATGCCCTTCACCTTCAGTTGAGTATATGCTTACCGCTTCCTTATGTGAGGACGATTCAGCCGCTGCTGATGCCTGCGTATGGCTGGTCATACTGCTTCAGGATGTAATCGATGCAGACAGTGTGATCGTTCTGGTTGAAACTGCCGTCACATTGCAGCCGGATGTACTTTTCTACAGGTGTATTCTCGCCGAAAAACTTGCGGAGAACGGAGAAACAGAGCGTTCAAGAAAACTGCTGCATTCTATGAGACTTGAAGGATCAACCGGCTATTCTTACTGGCGGGCCATAGCCTCTCTGGCCGAAGCAGAGGAGGATACAGACAGGCATATATGGGCGCTGAGGAGAGCCAGGAGCGATAGGATCTGCCCTGAATCCAGCCGTAATCTGGGCTGGACCCTTTACTTTTCCGGAAGGGATGCTCTAAGGGAGGGGAATATACTTCTTTCAAGGGAACGGCTTCTGGAAGCCGCCAATCTTGGGGATTCTTTAGAAACTTACGTTCATAAAGCGGATTCACTGCTGAAACTTATATATGAATTTGAAAACTCTATTTCTTGTAATTATTAGCGTCCTGCTCCTCATCGCGGGAAGATGCCTTCAGAGACCTCCCTGGCCGGGAGCAGGTGATAAGACAAAGGATAGAACCTCTGAGGTTCAATCTATTTGAATAATGATGTTTCGGAATCCAGGTATTTTCATTATTATAGAAGTTGTAAACTGATGAAAATCCGCGGTACGATGAACACTTCAATGTTCGGAGGATAGATACTGTGTTCAAGAAAGTGGTCAAGTCTCTTTTCGGTGACAGACAGAATAAGAAAATTTCATCTCTCCAGCCCTATGTTGATGAGGTGAACGAATATTTCAACAGGCTTGAACCGCTTTCTGAGCCGGAATTGAAAGATTATACCAGACAGTTCAGGGTCAGGCTGGCGAAGGGTGAAACCCTTGATGACATAATGTGTGAAGCCTTCGCAGTCGTGAAAGAATCCTGCAGGAGGCTTCTCGGACAGCCCTGGCTTGTCACCGGACACAATGTTGAATGGGACATGGTCCCCTTCGATGTCCAGTTAATGGGTGCTGTGGTGCTCCACCAGGGTAAAATAGCCGAGATGGCAACAGGTGAGGGTAAAACACTCGTCGCGGTAATGCCAATGTACCTGAACGCACTTGAGCTGAATCCGGAATGGTTGAAACTTGTTGAAGAAAAGTACGGTGATGATCCCGAGAAATGGGAATTCGAACCGATTGAAGATGTTACGGTCGGGAAGGGCGCACACCTTGTAACTGTGAACGATTATCTCTCAAAAAGGGACGCTGAATGGATGAGCGGTGTCTACGAATATCTTGGTCTTTCCATCGGCTGCATACAGATGGAAATGACCCCTGAAGAACGCCGGACGCAGTATCTGAAGGACATAACATACGGAACCAACAATCAGTTCGGTTTCGATTACCTTCGGGACAATATGGCTGTTCAACTTGTGAACAGGGTTCAGCGGGGGCATAACTACGTGATCGTAGACGAGGTGGACAGCGTTCTTGTTGATGAAGCCAGAACCCCACTTATCATCTCGGGCCCGGTAGCACATTCAAAAAACCGTTACAAGGAATACAGGAACGATGTTTACCAACTAGTCAGGAAACAGACGGTTCTTGTGAACGGGATAGTTGCGAAAGCGGATGAGCTATGGGAAAAAGGAAATACAGAAGAGGCTGCCCTCCTGTATCTTAAGGCAAGGAAGGGAGCTCCGAAACAGAGGAGACTCGTGCGTTCACTGCAGGACCCCGACCGTCTGCAGGCCCTGCAGAGGATGGAAGGCGTTCTTCTCCGGGAAAAGAAATCTCATGAACTGGAGGAAGACCTGTTCTTCACCCTTGACGAGAAAGAAAAATCCATTTCTCTCTCCGAGATCGGCAGGAAAACACTTTCTCCAAATGACCCGGATTTCTTTCTGCTCACTGATATCGGAGATGAGATAGCTGAAATAGAACTTCAGGATATTCCCGAAAATGAAAAAATTGACCTGAGAAGGAGCACCTATCAGGAGTATTCTCAGAAAGCTGAAGCTCTGCATAATATTGATCAGCTCCTCAGAGCCTTTCAGTTGTACGAGAAGGATGTTGAATACGTTATTCAGGACGGAAGAGTGGTGATCGTAGACCAGTTCACCGGCAGACTCATGCCGGGAAGACGCTTCAGCGATGGTCTGCATGAAGCTCTTGAGGCCAAGGAGAATGTTGAGATAAGAAGCGAGACCCAGACCCTTGCAACCATTACCATACAGAACTATTTCAGAATGTATTCCAAGCTTGCCGGTATGACGGGAACAGCTGAAACCGAAGCTGATGAGTTTGAGAGTATTTACAACCTCGATGTGGTTGTCATACCTACAAATGTTCCCGTAATACGGCAGGATTATAACGACCAGGTTTACAGGACCAGACGGGAGAAGTACAAAGCGATAGTTGATGAGATTCAGCAGCTTCATTCGATGGATCAGCCGGTGCTGGTGGGTACTGTCTCGGTGGATATTTCGGAATTGCTCGCCAAGCTGCTGAAGGCTAGGAAAATTCCTCACAGTGTTCTCAATGCCAAGCATCATAAGCAGGAGGCTGAAATAATCACAAGGGCGGGTCAGAAGGGCGCGGTAACGATCGCCACCAACATGGCCGGCCGGGGAACCGATATAAAACTGGCCGAAGAGATAAAAGAATTAACTGACCGAAGTGGTAATACAGTTCCAGGCGGTCTATTCGTTATAGGTACGGCCAGGCATGAATCCAGAAGGATAGACAGGCAGCTTCGTGGAAGAGGTGGACGCCAGGGAGACTACGGGGCAAGCAGGTTCTACCTTTCGCTGGAGGATGATCTTTTCAGGTTGTTCGCCTCGGAAAAACTCATTGATTTCATGAAAAAGACTGGAGGAGAGGACGAAGGCGAACCGATCGAACACTCTCTTCTGACCAAGGCCATACAGAGAGCGCAGAAAAGGGTTGAAGAGTACAACTTCGGGATAAGAAAACATCTGATTGAGTACGATGATGTTGTTAACAGGCAGCGTGAAGTAATTTACGACAGGAGGCTTCAGGCTCTTACGGGAGAGGAACTCACCGAAGAAGTAATCGATATGATCGGGGCTGTAACGCGGCACATTCTCATTGAAGCAATACCTGATGAAACAGAGGTTGAGGAATGGGAGCAGGAGAAGGCGCAGCTTCTGCTGGCCGAGATTTCCGGAACAAGGTTTGATCTTTCTTCTCTTAAGTCGGGAGAGTATTCCCCCGAGGAAGCAAGAAATGCTGCTGCGGATAAGATTCTTGAATACTATTACATGAAGAAGGAGAAGATTGGCCAGGTACTGTCCGCCGAGCTTGAAAAACGGGCTGTTCTCAGCTCCATTGATTCAATGTGGAGGGAACACCTGTACGGAATAGACCACCTGAAATCAGGGATAAATCTAAGGGCTTACGCACAGCGCGACCCCCTTGTGGAATTCAAGAAGGAAGCTTTCGGCCTTTTCGAGGAACTGCTTGACAGGATTGATAAACTTGCTGTAAGGCAGGTGCTGTCCCTGTGGCCCGCGAATGCGCGGACCGGCCTTCCGGAGAACCGTCAGGTAAGCGGCAGCGCGATGCATCCCGCTTCAACAATTCCTGTCGCAGGTTCTGACCGGGGACAGGAACCACAGAGAAGAGGTGGTAAAGCGGTAACAATTGTAAGGGAGAACCCCAAGGTCGGCAGGAACGATCCGTGTCCATGCGGAAGCGGAAAGAAGTACAAGAAATGCTGCGGAGAATGAAAGGAGATAACGATGGCTGAAAACGGCAAGGGCGAATTCTGGGCATTCGTGGCCGGAGCACTGGCTGGAGGAATAGTTGCCCTTCTTTACGCGCCTGCAAAAGGCGAGGAAACAAGGGAGAAGGTTCGCGCAACGACCGAAGATATTTACGGCAGGGGTGAGGAATTCTACATTCATTTCCGGGCTGAGGCTGAGAAGCTGATAGCTGAAGGAAAGAAGATGATCGACGAGGTTTCCTCCGCCGGGAAAGAGAAGTACGAGGAGACGATCCAGAAACTTGAGGAAATCGGGGAAAAGCTCGAACAGGTCAAAGAAAAGGGTAAGGAAAAGGTCGAAGAGATTAAGGAAAAAGCCGAAGAGGTAAAAGAAAAAGCTGAGAAGAAAGCAAAGAAACCCGCTGAAAAAAGTGCAGCAAAAAAATAGCTCTGTAATTATCTGGGGTGATGGCGCCGTTGGAAAAGGGCTCGCCGTCATCCTTTCAGGTTATCTGGATGTTTTCCTTGCGGGCCCGCCCGGAAGCGGCAGAGGGAGAAAGAAGCTTGAATCCTCCGGTGCCTATTCAGGAAGCGCTGTTATCGAAAAAGTCGAATCCGGAGACCTCATCCATTGTGATTACTGTATCGTAGCCCTGAAAGCCTACGATCTGAAGCTTGCCTCGGAAGTCATCATGAATTCCAGTGATGAAAGCTGCATCTGCCTTACGAACGGGATGGGTCTCAGGGAGGAATGGGGGGATTCCTGGGAGGAAAGAGTTGAACCCGCAGTTCTCACCGCCGGCTTTAATCTTCGAGATGAAGGTTTTGTTGAAACTGCTGAAGGCGATCTGATAGTATCCTCCGGGGGCAGCGCTGAAGAGCTTTTCAGAGAGAGTTCTCTAAATGTTGTCCCAACCTGCGAGATGAAGGTTGTCCGTTGGTCCAAATGGCTGACGAACAGCGTTATCAACCCCCTTGGAGCTCTCTCGGGCTTCAGGAACAATCAGCTGCTTGAAGCCGGTCTCGGTACAGCCGCAGATACACTTTTCACGGAATTGACCGGAGTGATCCCTCTGGTTCTGAGGGATGCCGCGGTAGAGAAGGCGAGGGGAATGATGGATTTCCTCCTTGAATCATCTTCCAACAGGTGCAGCATGCTTCAGGATATTCTCTCCGGAAGAAGAACGGAGATTGATTATCTGACGGGACTGCATGAAAAGCAGCTGAGGGGTAAATGTCCCTCAGCTGCTTTAGTCACGGATCTTGTAAGAGCTGTCTCCGAGTAATCAGCCCCTTTGTTTCTGGGTTGTTACTCTTCTTCCTCCTCGCCCATCCAGGTACCCTTGTCAAGTATCTTCCAGACGGGTTTACCTGTGATCTCCTTCAGGTCTTCAAGCACGTCAAGCTGGGTGGCATCAATCTGGAGTGACTGCTTGAACATGTCTACGGCGTCTTCTTCCTGGGCAATTATCGCGAAAAGCCTTCCCATGATGTTGTAAGCTTCGGTAAGCTCAGGATCAAGTTCAGCGGCCTGTTCAAGGAATTCCATGGCTTTGTCGATCATTTCCTGTTCATCAAGTTCTATGTCCCAGATCTCTTTCGTGGGGATATTATCAAGTAATGACATCGCCCAGCATAGGCCCTTACCAAGGTAGATCTGGGGATTATCAGCGTCCAGTTTAATTACGGTATCGTACATATCAAGAGCTTCCTCAGGACTCCGGTCCTTTCGCATCATCTCAGCAAGGTTAAGGCGGGCATCAATGTCATCAGGATTACTTCTGATGGCTTCTTCAAGAGTCTCTCTGGTTATTAGCTCCATCTTGGGTGTCTACCTCCATAGGTGTTTTCACGGTTCCGCCTTCATTACTTCCTGCGGAACCTTTCGTCAACCCCCTTTTGTTTATCCAGCCGCCGACGTTACCTGAATGCTGTAGAAACTTTAGTTATATTTTCACAAATGCATTGAAGGGAAAAATGCTTAAAACTGATGTAAGGTATCTGAAGGGGATCGGCCCTGCCAGGGGCAGGCAGCTGTCAAGGCTTGGAATTGAAACCATCTTTGATCTCCTTCTGCATGTTCCGAGAGGTTATCATGACCGGAGGATTATAACCCCGATCCGCAGCCTTGTTCCCGGGGAAGAGATCAATGTATCCGGAACAGTTGTTTCATCGGGGTATCTGAGATCGAGGAATGGGAAAACGAGACTGGAGTCGATTATCCGGGATAATACCGGGGAGCTGAAGCTGACCTTTTTCCATTTCAGATACATTGCGGATAGGCTTAAGCCCGGTACACGGATAATCGCCAGCGGGAGAATAGATTATTTCGGCGGTATATCCATAGTTCATCCTGAACTGATATTCCTTGATGAGGAGCGCTCGGATACTCGACTTGTGCTTCCCCTGTATCCCCTTACCGCGGGTATTACGCAGGGTATAATAAGGAAACTTATTGAGACTGTTCTGGATGAGTACGTTTCGGAAGTGCCCGAAGTACTTCCTCCTGATGTCCTTAATTCTATGGGATTCCAGAACCGCTCCGAAGTCATCCGCAAGGTACACTTTCCGGATGATCCGGAAGAAGGCTCCCGGGCCAGGAGAACACTTGCTCTTGAAGAATTCTTCGTTTATCAGTCTCTCCTCAGCTATGTAAGGAACAGGGCAACGAAAAGAACAGGGATGAAGATCATTCCGCCAGAGGGCACTCTCGCGGAATTTGTCTGTGGTCTGCCCTATAGCCTCACAGGGGCGCAGCAGAAAGTACTGGAAGCAATTGCTGCAGATCTCAGGCGGGATGTTCCCATGAGAAGACTGCTTCAGGGGGATGTGGGTTCAGGCAAGACAGTCGTTGCAGCGGCTGCGTGTATCCTCTGCTGCAGGTCCGGTTACCAGGCCGTTATGGTAGCTCCTACGGAAGTTCTGGCTTCCCAGCATTACAGAACGGTCAGCGGTATGCTTGAATCGGCCGGGATACGATGCGGTTTGCTGACTGGCGGTATAAAAGCCTCGGACAGAAGGAATCTGCTGGAATCCCTTCTTGATGGTTCCCTGGGTGTTCTTATTGGAACCCATGCGGTTTTTGAGGAGAGGGTTGTCATACCGGAAATGGGACTGTGCATAATAGACGAACAGCATAAATTTGGGGTTGAACAGCGGGAAAAACTGCTTTCCAAGCGTGAACCCAGTCCGCATTTCATGCTTATGTCGGCTACTCCCATACCGAGAACCCTGGCTATGACTATCTACGGTGATCTTGATATATCGGTGCTGGATGAAATGCCTCCCGGCAGGGGCAGTACAACTACCAGGGTGATGAACAGGGACTCAAGGACTAAGGTCTACGAGTTTCTGCTGGACAGACTGGGCAGCGGGGAGAGGGCTTACATAATCTATCCCCTCAGGGAAGCCTCAGAAGAGCTGGATCTGAAAGATGCCGCTACTTCCTTTGAAATACTTAAACGTGGTCCTCTCGGGAAATTCGGAGTCGGTCTGCTTACGGGAGCCATGAAACCGGAAGAAAAACTTGAGGTAACAGGAAAATTCGTTTCGGGTGAGATATCCATTCTTGTCAGCACTACAGTCGTCGAAGTAGGGCTCGATGTCCCTGAGGCAACTGTTATGGTAGTGACCCATGCCGAGCGGTTCGGCCTGAGCCAGCTTCATCAGCTCAGGGGAAGGATCGGCAGGGGAGGCAATAATTCCTGGTGTTTCCTGATGAAGGGTGAAGAGTGCGGTGCTGAGGGTGCCAGGAGGCTGGCCATTCTTAACTCAACGGATGATGGATTCAGGATTGCAGAGCGCGACCTTCAGTTGAGGGGTCCCGGAGAAGTAGCAGGCACAAGACAGCACGGTGTTCCAGCGTTTCGGATAGCTTCATTGATCGATGATTTGGATCTCCTGGAGAAAGCCGCGGATATGGCAGCCAGGAGCGATTTGTGGAAATCGTTGACAGATGAGTATAAATTGCGTTTCAGGGGGCTGGATATTCTTGAGCTATAGTATTATTAATGGGATGTTGTCAGAACCGGTGCCTGCTATCTATCTTCAGGTAGTATGAACTCATGTTTCCTGTTTACGGTACTTGACACAGGATTTACAGTAAATAGCATTATGAATCTGATAAATGGCTCGCACTAACAACCAGAGGGAGCAGGTTGGAGATGGGCACAGGAGCTGAAAAAGTAAAAAAATTATTGCAGACTGCTAGAATACAGATTCAGCAGGGTGAGCGGAAGGAAGCTTTAGAAACCTACCGCAAAGCTCTGAAGCTCGATCCGGAAAACCACCAGATAATGGACCGGATTAACATAGTAGAGCGAGAAATCGCCGCAATGGAGAAGTTCAATAAAAGCAGATTCAGCAGAGCACACAGTGCAGGCAGAAATATATCATCATCCGGTTTCGTGGATGACTGTATAAAAAGATCGAACGAAGCCTTCAAGGCAGATGATGCTGTAAGGGCACTGCAGGAACTTGAAAGAGCGACACGTCATGATCCTGATAACGCTCTCGTAAAGAAGAAGATAGCTTTTGTCAGATGTTCAATCAAGGTAGACGGCTTCGCAGATATGGTTCGAAGCAGGATCGATAGTGGCGACCCCAGATCAGCAATCGAGAATATCAGGGAAATATTCAATCTATTACCGGCCGCATCTGTTATTGACGAACTTTTGAAGATGGTAGAGGACTACAGGGGCGAAGTTGCTGCTGTGATAGAAACGACAGTTCCCGTCGTAGATAAGGTTAAGGAGAAGAAAGAGAAAGTCGTCGTGGCTTCAACGGCTAAAACTCCTGTGAAGACGCAGCCCGGAAAGATAAAGGAAGAGAAAAAAACCGAAAAGAAGCGGGAACAGAAGAAGAAAAAGAAACCCGTTGCTGTTGCTGGAGGAAAAGCCGGTGGTGACGGACAGAAGAAGATGTTAACGATAATTGGTGCTGTCGTACTTCTTGTAATCATAGTTTTCGCTATTACTAAGGTTTTCTCTGGGAGGGAACCCGAACCTGAAATTATAGAAGATGTCCCGACCCTTCCCTTTACCGAAACAATCGTAGTTCTCGGCGCTGAAGATGTTAACCTTGCGCTTGACGGTGTTTCCGTTGATGCAGGGCTCCCGGGAATCTTCATACTCAGTGATACAATATTCACTCAGAGAATTATCGTGGTGTCCTCACTCGGTTTTGAAAACCTTACATGGAGCACCGTTTTCGAAGAAGGCCTGATAAGAACCGATACGCTGTATCTTGACAGCATCGGAACTACAATGATACAGGTAACATTCGGTTATGTGATGCCCGCAGGCGAAGATGACCCCGGACCTGAAGCCGTAAGCTTCATGGTGGATGGTGAGATTATCGAGGGCAATACAGATTCAATTCCCACCGGGGAGCATGTCTTCCAGGTAATCCTTGATGGTTACCGGACCATGCCCGAATCTGTGCTTGTGGTTGATCCTGTTGACCTGAACCAGACCATGAACATTCTTGCATCGGAACAGTCTCAGATCACTCTGCAGCTTGCAGCTGGTACACCTGGTAACGCCATCTTCTATGTTGATGGAGAACGCGTTGCCTCAGGCCGAAGAATGACCCAGGTTCTTCCTTTTGGAAGCTATTATCTGCAGGTTCAGATGGAGGGCAGACAGGACTTCGGAGTAACCATTACTCTCGAGGAAGACGGGTACAGTCGAACGATATCACTTGAGGAGATCGTTGAAACAGGTCAGCTCATGGTGGGGCCTGAACCATGGTCCGATGTATATGTCGATGGCGGACATGTCGGCACGACACCCTTCCGGGGAGTGGAACTGGAACCGGGAACGTATACAGTACGGCTTTCCAATCCGGATTTCCGGGACGATACGCATACTGTTGAAATCACAGCTGGTGAAACAACAGCTATTCAATACAATGCTGTTGCTGTTGGGGGTCCCGATGAAGTACACACCGATACGGCAACGGTTGTGGAACCGATTGAGGACCTGCCTATTTCAAGTCCCTTTGCCATACGGCAGACCGCTCCTTCTGTACCTTCACAGGCCAAAGCCAGGGGCGATCTCCATGGTTACGTTACCCTTGCCGTTGCAGTGGGTGCAGACGGTTCTGTACAGAATGTAACTGTAGTAAGCGATCCTCTTGGTCTGGGATGCGGTCAGGCAGCCGTAGACGCCGTTAGAGCCTGGATCTTCAGTCCTGCAATGCAGGGCGGCCAACCGGTTGAGGTTACGACAAATGTCCAGATCCGATTCGATATCGAATAGTACCCCAGGCCATGTATTTGCTACGCGAGGGTGACATCAGCTGGGTTCCGGCGGTTGATATCTACGAAACAAAAAACCAGTGGCTTGTATATATTGAGCTGCCTGGAGTGTCGTCCGATGATATCGATCTTACAGTATACCCTGAAAGCATATTGATAAAAGGAACAAAGACTCCTCCGGCAAGGGAATTGAGCGCTGAAAAGATCGAGATATATACGGGCTATTTCCATCGTGAAATCCATATTCCCGGAAGGATTTGCATGTCTGAAGTCACGGCATCAATGAAAAACGGGGTTCTCAGCCTGATACTTCCGGCTGAAAAACAGAAGAGCATAAGGATCCCCGTGAGTCGACCGGGGGAACCTGTAGAAATTGAAAAAGGAGATTAAATGACCCGGGCGACTGTTCTGGAACTGCCTGAAATTCTACCAATCCTGCCAAGTTCAGACGAGATTGTGTATCCTTATTCCATAGTACCAATGACTATTACAAAGCCTGCAGAAGCTGAACTTGTGGACGATGCTGTACGCAGTGATAAACTTATATGTGTTGTCGGCCTGAAAAACAGGATAGATTTCCCTGCCCGTCCGGAGAATCTTTACAGAATAGGAACGGTAACAGGAATCGATCGTCTGTACAGGTTTCCAGGCAATATCATAAGGCTTCATTTAAGGGGGCTTGTCCGGTTCCGTATCCTGGAATTCATCCAAACGGATAAACCCTATATCATGGCAAGGATTGAGAAGCTGGAATCTGTGCTTCCAAAGGACGATGTAGAGCTGGATGCGTGGCAGAATACTGTGGGGATTCAACTGAAGCAGATATTCGAACTTACACGGAGTATACCTGATGATTCACTGTTCATAGAGTTTTCCGGTGATGCCGAGAAATTGAGTTTCCTGGCCGCAAGCAGGATTGAGGCAAGCATTGAGGATAAGCAGAAGATCCTGGAAGTTGATAATGTACTTGAGCGTCTATGGCTGTTGTCCGGTATCCTGGAAAAGGAGATCAGGATACTGAAACTTCGTAACAAGATTCAGGGTCAGGTCAGAACTGAGATAGAGAAAGACCAGAAAGAATACATCCTTAAAGAGCAGATGAAAGCCATTCAGAAGGAGCTGGGTGGTGAAAGCGAGAATCCCGAAGCCGAGGAACTCAAGCAACGGATAGAAGAGAAGGCCCTTCCGGAACAGGTTGAGAAAGCAGCGATGGAGGAGCTGGACCGACTTACGAGAATGCATCCCGGGATTCCTGAAGTTGCTGTTATAAGGAACTATATTGAATGGATACTTTGTCTGCCATGGATGGAAAGCACGAAGGACAGATTGGACATTAACAGGGCACTGGTTGTTCTGGAGAAAGATCATTACGATCTGAAGGATGTGAAGGAAAGGATTCTGGAGTTTCTCGCTGTCCGGAAGCTTAATCCCAATGGGAAGGCTCCTATACTCTGTTTTGTAGGGCCTCCAGGCGTGGGAAAAACATCCATGGGAAGAAGCATAGCAAGAGCTATAGGTCGTAAATTCGTGCGCCTTTCTCTTGGTGGCGTTCACGATGAAGCGGAAATCCGGGGCCATAGAAGGACCTATATAGGAGCGATGCCGGGCAAGATAATCCAGGGGCTGAAGGAAGCAGGGAGCAATAATCCTGTTTTCATGCTGGATGAGGTGGATAAGATAGGCAGTGATTTCCGGGGTGATCCGACATCCGCATTACTGGAAGTACTCGACCCGGAGCAGAATTTCTCATTCAGGGATAATTACATGAACGTTCCTTTCGATCTCAGCGGTGTGCAGTTCATAACTACAGCAAATCGGATTGACACTATCCCTTCACCCCTGATGGACAGGATGGAGATAATCCGTATCCCCGGATATACATCTGCCGAGAAGCTGGAAATAGCAAGAAGATACCTGGTGAAAAGACAGATGCAGAATGCCGGGCTCACAGGCAGAATACTCCGCTTTCAAAGGAAGGGTCTCAGTAGAATAATAGCTGACCATACTCGCGAGGCTGGAGTCAGGGAGCTTGAACGCACCATTGGCAAGATCTGCAGGAAAGTAGCAATGAAAGTCGCCCGGGGATGTGACGACCTTGCAATCATCACACCGTCCAGACTTCATGAATACCTCGGACCAAGAAAGTTTTCGCGCATGCGGGTTTCGGACAAACCCAGGATCGGCGTTTCCACAGGTCTGGCATGGACACCTGCAGGGGGAGAGATACTCTTGATAGAGAGTTCCATCATGAGCGGCAAGGGAGAACTGATTCTCACCGGGCAGCTTGGGCAGGTTATGCAGGAATCGGCGAAGGCAGCTCTCTCATGGATCAGGACACACGCGGATGAGTACGGTTTGAAAACGAATTTCAAAGAGGTTGATATCCATCTGCATGTACCCGCGGGGGCAACTCCTAAAGATGGTCCTTCGGCGGGGGTGGCCATACTTATATCCCTTCTTTCCGCACTGACCAGGAAACCGGTCGCACCTGATATTGCCGTTACCGGAGAAATAAGTCTCCAGGGACGGGTGATGCCCGTGGGGGGTATCAAGGAAAAAATTCTGGGAGCTCTGGCTGCCGGTATTACAAAGGTGTTTCTTCCGCTGGAGAACAGCAGGAGTATTGAGGAGATCCCCGAGGAAACCAGGGAGCTGATGCAGTTTGAACTGATTGAAAGAGTTCAGGATGTTATAGATAGCTTCATTACCGGCTTGAAAGAGGTTGACTGATGATCAGAATCAATGCGGTGTTATTCCTGGTCCTGATCGCTGTGTTCACCGGGTGCAAGAGCAGACCGGACAGGATGATTACCGCCGATGGTCAGGTTCTGTCCGGAAAGCTGGAATCCATAGAAGGACGGCATATAGTCTTCAATAATTCTGAAACATTCGTTGAGTATGAAGAGGGCAGAGTGTTTTTAAGAGATGGAAGAACCTCCTTCAGAGGATATATAACCCTCGATGGCGGGACACTCACGATAAGAACGGATTCGGGAGAGAGAGAATTCCCTGTTGGGGAGATTAAGTCGGTGATATGGAGTAATCCCACAGATGAAACCACTATAACTGTGGAGGTTCCTGCTGTAGATGGATGGGTGAACACCGGCCTTGAAGTGTCCCGGAATGAAAGAATCAGCATTCATGCATCTGGAACCGTCTCGATGGAAACGGGGACCTGTGGCCCCTCGGGAATAGATTACTTCTCCACAGCCACAGCCCTTGTTCCGGGGGCAACGAACGGACAGCTCGTCATAGCTGTCGGTGAGTCAGATCCGGTAGCGGCAGGCAGCACATGGACGGGGGATTCTCCCGGTAATGGAGAGTTGCGGCTTGCAGTAAACATACCTAACCTGGAATCCACTGCAGGGGTTGGTGGAATTTATGCTGTTACTGTAATAAAAACAGCAGGCATTCTGAACAATTCAGTGCTTTATCTCGCAGTGAAATGAAATCTGCATATAAGGTCCATTTGACTTAAGTAACTTGTGAACTTAGAATATTATGAAGTTATGAAGTTCGCTCATTAGTAAAGACCACTGCGGGAGGTCAGGTTGAAATGAAAAGCTTCACTGTAATCTTATCTGTTCTAATCCTTTTAATCGGGGCAGTATTTTCTGTATCTGCTGCGGCGAGAACCCATTATGTAAGGTACGGAGACACATTGTGGGAGCTTTCGATACACTACTACAACACTCCCTTTCACTGGGAGGATATACTGAATGCCAATCCGTTTCTTGAAGGAGTTGAATACCTTCAGCCGGGGAGTGAGCTGATTCTTCCTGATATATCCGGCACCACGATCACGCAGCAGGCTTTTGATTCAGGCTTTTCAGGAGTGTATATCACCTCGGGAACCAGCAGCAGACCCATTCTCAGCAGGCTTATCCTTGAAACTGCCGGTATGGTTACAAGCGATCCGCCTGATGCTGTGAGCTACATCATTGAACTGGATGTGGAAAATGAGGAAGAGTATTCAGGTCTGGCATCGTACCCTGGAGATCTGGTGGCTATAGATATCGGCCGAGATCAGGGTGTGATGATAGACATGGTCTACAAAATATACGAAACAGGTGAGGAAGTAAGGCATCCTCAGACCGGTATTACGCTTGGCAACGTAATAAGAGTTGCAGGAGTCTGCCGTGTTATAGATACATCCATTTCGTCCAGTGTTGTCTTGATCGAACACGCTTTCCTCCCTGTGATAACAGGTGACTTTCTGGTTCCATACACCTCTTCAGCTCCAATACCGGTTGCAGGTTCAATTGTAGTCGAAGATATCGATGCTTATATAATCGCATTCAAGAACCCCGATCTTGAGAGAGCATATTCGTACGATATTGTATACATTGACAGAGGAACGGATGACGGTCTCAGTCCCGGGGATATTTTCAGCATGTTCAAATACGGTCATGAGGTTGTAAGTCCCTCCGGCGCAACTGTAATGACTCCCGATCTCCCTATTTCCGAACTGATTATTGTTGAGACTCTGCAGAACACTTCAGCGGCACTGATTACCTCTGTCTCAACAACCGATCTGGTGTGTATCGGCGATAAAATCGAATTGATCAGAAAACAGCTGTAGCGGCGAAGACGTATGAAATGGAAGGTAATCGTACAGGGGGATAAACCCTCCATGGAGTCTGCACATGTTCTGACTGAACATACAGACTTGCCTCTGGACAAAATTCTGATGGCTTTCAGCCATGAGGATGAAGTCGTATGCAATGGTCTTTCCGAGGGAGAAGCACAGAAAATAGCTGACAGCCTTCGGCGGGATTCCGGTGTACACTGCAGAATTCTTCCAGATCATGAGGAAAAAGTTCAACCCGTGCCCCTCTTCAGGGTTCTCCTGGTAAACTACCGTCCCGGATACAGGACAAGGTTACGAAGAAGATTGCAGAATCTGACCCGTCTCCCCCAGGAACAGATCGTTCACTGGCTTTCCCGAATGCCGATTGTTCTGAGCAGGGGTATCGACAGCGAAACAGCCAGAAGGATAAAGAGATCAATAACCGAGTCCGGCGGGATAGTAAGGATCGAAGCTGAATCACTGCCGCAGGAAAGCGTTTCCCCCAGGCGAAGGTCGAATGCGGTATTCAGAACCCTCGGCGCCAGCGCAGAAATGGCAGATTCAAACGGTAACCTCAGCGATACGCTGTTCGGAGACCAGACCGGTACCACCGAAGATGGTGTCTCCCGGATTCCACCTGTAAGCGGCCTTCCGGAACAGTATTTAATCGGGCCACCTCCGACTGATGAATTCGAGACCTCATCCGGAAGGGTATTCCTGCAACCCCCTGCAAGGTATACAGTGGGGCTTCCTTCAAAATCCATGGATGGAGGATTCCTTGAGACTCCTCCTGTTCTGCCGGATGTCAGTAACAGAAGCATCCCGGAAACCATTGAGTTTTCTCCGCCTGAAATCGTAACTGGGGATTCTCCACCGATAGTCGGCAGTGATTCGATAATCTGTGGACCTCCTCCGGATATAGTGATGCTGTACCCGCCGCCAGGCAGTATGTTTCAGCATCTCCTTCTTCCCCCTGTTCTTGAGGAATCCTGGGAAGGTCTTTTTTCGACCGGAGATGATTCACCGGATGCTGCAGCAACGGATAATGATCTGGAATCTGATATTGATTCCATCAGAGACGGATCCATCTGCGCGAAGAAATATAAATATGTAGAATCAAACGAAGACGAAGTACTGATGCTTTTTCTCTGCACGCCGGCACCGGAGGATGAGGGTAGAATCGCTGAAGCCCTTCGCGAAGTATTGGGAGTATCATTAAGAGAATCCCGGGATCTTCTTAGAAAGACCCCTGCGCTTCTTGAGACCTGTGTCGATCATAAAAGAGCGATCAGGATAGCTTATGAGCTGGATTCCCTTGGTGTTACGGTATCCATCACCAGAGGGAACCTGGCTGCGGGAATACCAGTTGTGAGTGCAGGTGAAGGCTTTCAGGCATGGCTTTCGAAGAATGGATGAAAGACTGGATTCATACCTGGAGTTTTCTGCCCTGGAAAAGAAACTGGCTTCACGAACGATCAAAGCGTACAGTAATGATCTGAGGCGTTTCAACAGCTGGCTGAACGTTAACGGGATTACGCTTTCGAAGGCGGCTGCCGCGGATATCGCGGAGTATATGGCTTTCCTTTCTTCCAACGGTTTTTCGCCGGTCAGCATCGTTAGAAAGCTCTCCAGTATCAGAGGTTTCTTCCGGTTTATTCAGTCATCGGGGCAGCGAAAAGATAATCCTGCTGAACTTCTTCATTCTCCCAGGCAGCCGCTCAGACTTCCATATGCGGTCAGTGTTGAGACGATTGCAGCCCTTATAGATGTATGGGAAGGAGATTCTCCCATCTCCACAAGGAACCGTGCTTTGCTTGAACTTGCATACGGCGCAGGTCTAAGGGAGAGTGAACTCACCGGGATCACCGTTTCCAGGATTTATCTGGAAGAAGCTCTCGTGAGGCCTTTTGGAAAGGGGTCCAGAGAAAGGTTAGTCCCGTTAGGGGGAGCTGCGGTCAGATGGCTTTCATTGTACATTGATACGGCCAGACCCCTGCTGGTTCATGGAAGATCAACTCCGGTTCTTTTTCTTACTTACAGGGGAAATCCCCTTTCCAGAATGACAGTATGGAACATCGTCAGAATATCTGCGGAGATGGCCGGCATAAAGGAGCACATCCATCCTCATATTCTGAGGCATTCATTTGCCACCCACCTGCTGCGGGGAGGCGCTGACCTCAGGGTTGTTCAGGAGCTGCTCGGCCATGCTGACATCAAGACCACTGAGATATATACCAGCGTGGATACAACCTATCTGCGTGCTATTGTTGACAAATATCATCCAAGATCGGTAGATGCATGATACTTTTTCCATCCAATTTCATGAATTCGTTCGATATTTCCAGACTGCTCTACTATGCGGCTATCTGGAGTGGAGGAAGAACCTCCGAAGTACGGATGCAGGGATTCAATGCTCTGCGTACCCATGTGGGTGAGATATCAAGAAGCCCTTCCAGCGGCAGGGTTGAGCAATTATCCAGGCAGATGAACCTGCTTTCGGGTAATACCGATACGTCTGTATATCTACCACCCGATGTAGCTTCAAGCTGTTTCGGAGCATGCCTTTCGGAAGCATCAGCTCTTCTGGAGCTTGGTTATCCCAGGGATGAACCGGCTCTGTTGACCACCTCGCTTCCATCTCCCGCACGGAACTCCATCAGAACCCGTCATCAGATCAGATCTGCAGTTCATCATATTGGAGGTGATTTCGAACTCCTGAAGACTCTTTTCAGAACCGAGGATTCAACCGATCCCTGTCTTGATGTAACCTTTGCCGTCTGGCCTCCGCAGAGGGTACGGGAAAACAGGTTGATACTCCGCCTGGGATATCCGGGGCAGGTCGTTCCATCCGTATTGATACTTGATGACAGGCTTCTGGGATACACATTGCTGTGCTGCTGGGATCTTGCCCTGAGGCTCAGGGACACTGAAAACATATCCACCTCCGAACCCGATTTTCGATCCTTCGCCTTAAAGATAGAAGAAACGTCATCCACCCGGGGAACGTAGTCCGCGCCACGCCTGGCTGCAAACCCCGTATCCGGGGGTCGATCCAGGGTAAAAACACATAAGATTAAATACCGGGAGTATTCCTGTCCTGTCAATTCTCGGGATCAGCTCTATACATTCAACATTTCAAAGCGGGTATGGTGTTCCGTTCTGAAGAAATAGAAGTATGATACAGCTTCAAAGCATGGAGGAGGAGCCGGATGCTGTTTAGAAAGCCAACAATCGGTATCGCACTTGCAGGTGGCGGCGCAAAAGGACTTGCGCATATAGGTTTTCTTGAAATCCTCGTGAATAACGGAATTCCCATTGATATTATTTCAGGAACGAGCATTGGGGCGGTTATAGGGGCAGCTTATGCCCTTGAACCTGATACTGAGAAACTGAAAGCCACTCTGCGGATGCTCATAGAATCTGATGTATTCAGAAATCTGAAACTGAACAAATTCAAATCAGTTGAAGAAGACCACTGGTTTAATAGGATCAGAAACAGGTTGAGAGTAAGCCTTACATTTGCCGAGGCGGCGACCAAGCCGTCACTTGTTCCTGAATTGCAGGTAGTAAGGCTCTTTGATGAACTGTTTGGTGAAAAGACATTTGAGGATGCAGAACTTCCCTTTGCGGCGGTTGCTCTGGACCTTATATCGGGTGAAGATGTGCTGTTCAGGGAAGGTCTGATCAGTGACGCTGTGAGAGCGAGCACTGCTATTCCAGGAGTATTCCCGACAGTAAACATGAATGGGAAAAAGCTTGTTGATGGCGGTGTGACGGCGAACGCCCCTGTGACAGCGGCAAGAAAACTGGGCGCGGATATAGTAATTGGTGTTATTTTCGGCTACGAACCGTCCCCCCCTGGAAAACTTGAAAGTTCCATGAGTGTTATCCTGCGGGGTGATGAACTCGCTAAATTGAAATTATTCAGGATGCTCATCGAGAAGGCGGACTATGTCGTTGAAATTGACGCGGGAAATACTCACTGGACTGATTTTGGAATATATGAAGAATCTATTGAGAAGGGGCGAGAAGCCGCAATCAGGCATCTTGACCAATTGAAAAGGATTTCGGGTGGTGGCTTATTCAGAAAATGGTTCAGCTTTAAATAATGCTATTGCTGGACAGCCTCCTAGTCCAGGTTGACAATCTGGCTAATTGATGACATGCAGTAAAGATGGAGGGCTGAGCATGAAACTGAATCGAAAGAAAGTAACTGTTTCTCAATTCGTTGAAGATGATACAGAGGAAGCAGCCGGAATATCGAAATCAGAAGCGCTTGCATTTGTCTGGGAACTTACGGAAGAGATTTATTCACTTTCAGGGAGATATGATGTTGAATCAAGATTACAAAGAAATGTTATCTCTATTACTCGACAACAGAGTTGAATTTTTATTAGTAGGTGCCTATGCCCTGGCCGCTCATGGATTTCCAAGGGCAACTGCTGATATAGATATTTTTGTAAAATCGGATTCTGAAAATGCTTCGAAACTGTACAAAACGCTTGAAAGATTCGGCACGCCTCTTGAAAATATATCACCGGATGATTTTGCGGAGCCTGGTACTATTCTTCAGATTGGAGTTGCTCCTCGACGCATTGACATTATAACGATAATTGATGGAATGACATTTGATGAAGCTTCCAAAGGTAAAGAAATCATAGAAATTGAAAATCTATTGATACCTGTGATATCCAAACAGAATCTTATTACAAATAAGTTGGCAACGGGACGTGAAAAAGATAAGATTGATGCCAAGAATCTCATGAATTCATAATAGAACTTTCCAGCAACTGATCTTATGCAGGATTTCAAGCATTTTCCCGCCAGACTATACCTTTACCTGCTCATTCTTGGGTTTCTATAATAGATACATTAATTAAGTTACGCAGTAAGAATTCAGGATCTGTATAAATGTTACAGTTTTCCAGTCGACCAGAGTTTAAGCTTGGAAGTGGGGGTTTGTGGGAAATCCAGCTTCGGGGGTACTTCGCAAGTACTGCCCACTAAGCCTCATGGCTGTATTAGCCATTTGGGTAATTCTGGATGTTTTCACTGCTTTGTCAGCATCATCAGACAATCTGGTATGTCGTTTTGAGGATGATGCCTTTTTCTATGCAACCATTTCCAGGCATGCAGCAGAAGAAGGTATCATTTCTTTCGATGGTGTTTCTGCTACCAATGGCTTTCATCCGCTATGGATGGGAATTCTTATAGCAACCCGTTCTGTTGTTCCCGATCAGATATGCTTTCTTCGAGCAGTAAGTGTTCTCTCCTCCTTTCTGCTGTTCCTCGCAGGAATTATCGTTGTCAGAACAATGAGCAGGCAGTACTCTTCAGTGGTGGTTCTACTTGTATTGCTTCTTCTTCTCAGATATCTGAGGGATTTCGCTCATCTCGCCATGGAAACATCAATTCTCATACCGCTGGCTATGCTTGCCCTGGTTTTACTTGATGGAGTGACCCGGTCCACTTCAATTCGATCTCTCCTCGTGCTGGGAGGTGTGCTTGCTCTGGTTGGGCTTGCCAGAGTTGATGCGGCACTTCTCGCAGTGTTGACAGGCATATGGGCAATGAAGCAGAATGGAAGGCTTTCCGCTGCTATTGTGTTTCTTCCCGGGGCAGTCGCAGGCATACTTCTTCTTGTTGCGAACAAACTGTTCTTTGGTTCGTGGATGTCTGTGTCCGGAGGCATCAAAGCCTCTGGAGCAGGTTTGAATACTCTGTTTGCAAAGCAGTTGTTTCTGCTTTCTGATCCAATGGGGCTCCGCAGCCCCTGGGGTTTGTTCCTGCTGTTCTTTGCTCTGTCTTTTGTAATTCTCTTTATTAAACGGAGTAAGCCATCAATAAGAGTTGTAAGCGTATTTCTGATTCTTTTCACAATCTCACAACTGTTTTTGTCCCGTTGGCGATTGTGGTTCTGGTATGCCTACCCTGCTGTGCTTTTCTGTGCGTTCTGCCTTCCATTTCTCCTGCAGAAACTGTGTGACTGTTTGAGGATTCCGAAAAGGCTGTTAAATGTTTCTTCCGCATTTCTTCTTTTGCTTTCTATTCTCTTGGCAGTATTGTGGGGATGGCATTACGGTGGAGAGAATCCCGATGATTTCAGAGTCAGGAACATGCACATTGCTGAAGAGTTGAATTCTTCAATGGGGGATTCTGTACTAATAGCGATAGGAGATAGAGCAGGTAGTTTTGCCTATTTTTTCCGCGGAGGAGTAGTGCAGATGGAGGGCCTTGCCGGAAGCGTAGACCTGGCAGAATCTATTCAGCAGAAGAGACTTCAGGAGTATCTGCTGGATATGGGAGTAGATTATGTAGTCAGTTGGACCGGTCCGGGGAACACCGAGGATTATACTTCGTGGGATCTTCTTGTTCCTGACATAGCACAGAGCTTGTCTCTGCCCAACAGGGTTACAGTACACAGGGAAGATGAACTCCAGCGATGGGCGGGGGCCACAGGAACTGTTATTCTCTGGCGATTCGACGGGAGAGATGTTGTCAGATAAACAGTGTCATGTAACAGCGATTTCGATTCTTATTGTCACAGTATTTTTGTGCTTCTCAAATATTGTGGGGGCAGGTTTTGTTTCAGATGACTTTGTTCTTGTTAACCGAGTAGCCAGCGAGGGTTACTATTCGAGCTGGGGCGGGGAAAACGGGACGGCATTCTTTCGCCCTGCGACTACCCTCTCATATCTTTTTGATTACAGTATATGGGGTATCAACTCTACCGGTTTTCATATAACCAATCTGTTCTGGCATTGCCTGGCAGGCATTGCTGTGTTTCTATTGTTCAGAGTTATGATGTACCGAGTATCTTTCCGGAAACCCTGCTTATACGGATTGTTGACAGGTGTGCTGTTTTTGTCTCTGTCTTCTCACTCTGAATCTGTATCATGGATTTCGGGAAGAGCAGACATTATAGCAACAGCTCTGTCTCTGCTTTCCGTGTTTTTCTACTACCGCCAGTTGAATAATCCATCGATATTTCAGGCAACTCTTGCGCTTTTTCTGTTCTTTGCAGGGCTGATGGCTAAAGAAAGCGTAATAATTACTCCGTTACTCTGGGGAATTTTCCTTATCTACAGTGCCGCAAAAAGCAGAGAGAATCTTCGCAGAAACCTTCGGCTTCTACTAATTTGTCTGTTAATTACGGGAGTCTATCTTGCTCTCCGAATCATTCCAGGTAACGGTTTCTTTTCCAATCTGAGGTCCGGAGGGTTTCTCGATATATCAGGTGTTAATATTCCTGAGAATCTTATACGCTATACATTCAGAGTATTCATTCCTCCACTCCCCGTCTCTCTAAGACAAGTAGTTCTATCCTTTCCATTGCTGGTTCCCATTACCCTCCTTCTATTGTTGGTCCCTTTTGGAATAGCTTTGCATAGAAAGGCAACCGGGAAGCAGAAAAGGATTCTTCTTCTACTGATCGGATGTTTTTTTGTATCTCTTCTTCCTGTACTGAGCATGAAGGTTTCTCTTTTTGATACTCAGTCCGAGAGGTTCCTATATCTGCCTGGTGTGTTCGCTGCAGGTTTTCTCACGGTCGCAACTGTCTCCCTGTTCAAAGAAAGCAGAACAAGTCTGGTTATTCTTGTGGTTTTGATTTTTGTTCAGGGGATTTTTCTCCACAGGTCAAATGGGAACTGGCGCCAGGCAGGCAGGCTCTGTTCCAGTATTGTACAATCTGTTTCGGAATACGATGCTGACAGCATTCTTATTCTGGCCATACCTGACAGTTTCCGAGGAGCTTATGTGTTCAGAAACGGATTGAACGAAGCAGTAACCATGTTCACAGGCAGGGAGTCGAATTACATTGTGTACTGCAGAATAAGCTCTTACGGGGATTCTCTCTTCCTGGATAATGGAAATCGGATCAATCCATATGAAACTCAGCGAACGGTTATATCCTGCGTAAACGGAAGAATGCGGACGATTCAGTAGAAATTAGTTGCAGCGTATTGCCTTTCTGGCTCTATCGTAATTCACGAGGAAATCCAGTTCAATAACCAGTTCGTAATCTACGGTCATCTTGACGAATTCAAAGAGTGTCTGCCTGTACCGTCATATCTATGTATCTATAGAAGTTTCCAGTCTCTCCCTTGACAGTCATTTGCCCTAATCCATCCAGACCGTATTTCAGCAAGGACAGCAGAGGTCGGGAATATGCTTCCAGAGCGTAATCATACAGATCAGGTTTCTTCAACATCGCTGCTGAAACAGGGAACATCAACCCCTCTGGAACTGTATTCTTAAGAAACAGGATATTGTGAATCAGAAATCCGTTCTCCTGACATTCCGCCAGTGCTATATAATGGCAAAAACTCCAGTTTCTGTTCCGGCAGGCTTTTATATGTACCGTCATACAAAACAAGTCCCCGGGGACAGTTGGGATACTTTTGCAGCAGCATGTGAAGGCTTTTCAAGCTTCCAGCTGCTCCGGACTTAACTTCAATTGGATAGATATTCCCGTTGAATGCCAGAAGATAATCAACCTCGGCACTGCTTCCCCTGGCATCTCGCGACCAGTAGAAAAGATCGGGTCCGTGATAAGCCAGGAGTTCCTGAGCAACATATTGTTCAGCAAGTTTCCCTCTGAAGATTGTCAGTAAATCCTTTCGCTGAAGTTCAAGATCAACAGGAGTTCTGCAGAGTCTCTGCATAAGCCCGATATCCAATATGGATGCCTTGAACTTTTTTTGATTGGCAGTTGCCCCAAGCGGGAGACCTGATGGGCTTGCGGAAGGTATTTTTTTTAGAACTCCGGCTTTATTCAGCAGATCAAATGCTTTGCGATTTGTCTGACCGGTGTGACCATCATTTAGTTTTGTATAAATAAGCTGGTCTCCAACACTTTTAGCACAGTTCAAAAAAACTGCATCAAGACAGGCAGGGTCAACATGCGGCTTATATTTTGAAAAATCATCTCTGTATGATTCTATTTCTTCCGATTGAACTCTGAAGGTTTCAATCATTGATTCGGTATCACTGAAAGTCTCAACACATTCAGGCATTCCTCCGATAAAGAAATATCTGCGTAATTCTTCCAGGAGCATATTTTGAACCTGTTCATCCACTATGCCCGGGTGTTTAAGAGATTCTTGGGCTAATGATTCTCCGCGAATTGCATTGAGATACTCATAGAATGACATAGGGTAAACTTGCATGTATTGAACTCTGCCAACCGGAATAGATATTTCTCCAAAAGCAAATTCAAGCAGGGAACCGGCAGCAACAACATGGAGTTCGGGCATATCCTCGTAAAAATATCTCAGCGCTGTAATCGCCCTGGGGCATGCCTGGATTTCATCAAGAAAGAGAAGCGTTTTCCCCGGAGTGATTGGTTTTGTCGACAATTCCAAATAGTTCACTATTTTTTTGGGGTCCAATTCACCTTCAAAATAGAGGTGAAGATTATTCATCTTCTCTAAATCGATTTTAACATAGTTTTCAAATTCTCCAGCAAGAATGTTTTCTACAAGCCATGTTTTGCCAACCTGTCGTGCACCACGCAGAATTAACGGTTTCCGCCGCTTTGATTCTTTCCATTCAAGCAACTGTTTTTCAAGCATTCTTTTCACAATTACCTCCTGAGCCGATGATATTATTGCCGCACTGGATATAGAATGTCAAGGGTCATACTGTACTGATGATATAGAATGTCAAGGGATATAAGGGAAATGTAATCCGCATCGGGTTCACATACCATTTCCAAAGACTGGGGCGGAGGCCTGGGGTCTTTTCAATTTCAGGGTTCTATAAAGAGTTGATGAGTTTGGAGAACAGTATACCGGTAGACACCTGTCCACCGGAGCCCGGGGATTGCATATTATCCTGTAAGAATAGACTGATACAAGCATTGTAACGTAATTTGAGTGATGGAGGCTTTCATGTTATCAATTTTTCTGGCATCGGTAATCCTGTCCGTTGTGCTTCCCAATACTGCGGAAATCGAGACGATATCCGCAGGTCAGCAGGCGGTAGTTGATGTTTCCTCGGGGGAGGGATGGGTACGTATTCTTGAGGATGATTACGTCTGTCTGAGATTATCCGTGTCAGATGGGATGCAACTGAAAGCCTTTGATGAAAACGGTGATATTCTTTGCCAGTCAGAATCCGGCAGTGATATGATACTGTCAGCTTTCACCGATTACTGGTTTTACGTTCAACTGGTTTGTGTTGATGGTTATTCCTCTTTTTCCGCTGAGATCGATGTTCAGGAGGTATCTCCCGCTGAGTTGTTCCCCGGTGATGATGTTGAGGGCGCTCTGGGCCGAAATGTGATGGCGGAAACGTTCACTTTTACTCCAGGCTCCCGGGGCCGCTGGACATTCAGACTCGAGGGTACCGGAGGAACCGATATCGATCTTGAAGTATACGGCACGAGTATGCGCCTCTGGGGAAGCAGTATGTCATTTGAAGGATTTGAAACCGTTACCGTTTCGGTTCTTCCCGGAGAAGTCGTGACTGCTGTCGTCAGCAGATACGGAAAAAGCGGATCAGGCGAATATAAGTTCTCGGTTGAGCCTTCCGGGCAGTTTCCCGAATTCGATCCCTCTGGCCTGACAGAATCGATTGCTCCGGGAGAGATTCATAGATACATCATACCTGAGCACGAATCCAGCTTCTTCCTTGACCTTGCAATACTCTCTTCCGGAGCGGATATAGACCTCCTTATCCGGGACGCATCCGGTGAATACCTGATGGGCTCACAGTCCTATGCCTCAATTGAGACACTCTTGCTTCCGCCGACAGGTGATGATGTCGTTGCGGATGTGATTCTTTTCGATACAGGAGAGAACGAAACCGTTTCCTACGAAATGTTCACAAGAGAGCCAGGTCCGCTTTCAAACCTTATACCTGTCAAAGAAGTTGTGAATATCGGTTCCGGAAGCAACCTGCCTGTCGGGTTCTCTCCGATTCATGGAGGGCTGTTCAGGATAAGCGTGAATTTCGAGAAAACCCGTGACGGAGATGTAAAAGTCTTCAGGGGAGCCGGTGAACCCGCTATTACGTTTGCTTCCGCACGGGGGGATGAGGAATTCCTGCTGTACGTTTCGGAGGGAGATACCGTATGGATAGATCCCTTCTTCAGTGATATCCAGACAAGAGGTTACGCTACCGTAAGGATAGCCCGGGCTGACGCCGTAGAGATGGAAGGAGAGTACAGCGGTGTGATCAGCGAGGACTCACCCGCGGAGTATTTCACGGTTCAGGCCGAATCGGAAACCATTCTGGATATCGGGCTCACCGGTGAGGACAGGGAAGTTGATCTTGACCTGTTCGTCTCGGGCCCTGATTTCGATCTGATCGCCGAGGGATGGTTAAGCAATGTCGATGCGGCAGGTGATGAGGCTGTAGAAGTATACGTCGAAGACAGCGCCGAATACGGTATTACTGTCTACCTGTACGATAGAAGCGGAGAGACACCTTTTAAACTGAAGGTGAACAGAATTGAGAGAACAAGTCTGGCGGAACCATCACCAGAGGCTGAGATCTGGGCAATTTCCGCAGGGATCAGCGGCTACCCCTCGTCAGCTGATATTCTGAACAGGGCAAGCATGGACGCTGTTGAAATGTACGATTTCCTGATCGAAGAGCAGGGAGTGGAGCCTGATCATGTCATTCTCCTGGTGGACGCCATGGCCACTTCCGAAGAATTCATAAGCGGGATATCCTCTCTGCTGAGTTCTGCAGGACCCGAGGATAAGGTCATTGTTTTCTACAGTGGTCATGGTGATCAGTCGCATCCCGGTTCGGGAGGAAGCGAGGAACCGGATTCAGCCAACGAATACCTCTGTCTTTACGATGATGAGATATCGGATGACCAGATAGCATCCCTGGTTGACTCCCTCGCGGTATCACCGGTTTTCTTTTTCTTCGACGCATGTCATTCAGGTGGTTTTGTGAACGATTTCTCCGCCGGAAGCAATGTTCTGATCCTGACAGCAGCCAGAGAGGATCTGAGTGTCAGTGAAAGAATTCTCACTCCGATCCTGCTTCAGGGTTCCAGAGGAGATGCGGACAGTAACGGAAACGGTTATGTTTCCGGGCTTGAACTTATGATGTACATTGATGATAAATTGCAGTTGATATGTCCCGAATGTGATGCTGAACTTACCGCGAATACATATGTCTGTCCTGACTGCGGCGCGGTTCTCAAGGGAGAGAATGCCGTACCCAGACCGCAGCAGGGCATGTTCCTTATTGAGGATGTTGAACTGTGGAAGATCCGGTAGAAAGGAAACAAGTGACCGAGGAAAGAGATCTGCATCCACTCGAGGAGAAGCTGCTTGTCTACCTCGAAGAACACGGGGAATCATCTGATAAGGAAATAATCGAAAGAAGTGATCTTCCCGATGAGGGTTCTTTCAGAAGGGCAGCCGAATGGCTTCTGTCCAGAGAACTTGTCAGGGAGGCATCGAGGGATGAGGAAGAATTCGTAGAGCTTGGACCCCTGGGAATAGCAAACCTTGAAGCGGGTGTTACACCTGAACTGGCAATGCTGAGGGAAGTGGCCGGAGGCGCAGGGTCTCTGCAGGATATTCAGAAGAATACTGTCTTCGACAGGGGACGCTGGGGCAGCGCATTCGGATCACTTATGAAAACCGGTCATCTTATAAAGGATGCCAGTGGCATTCATCTTAGCTGCGGGCCGCAAGAGACAGTATTCCAGAAAGTCTGGGACCTTGTTTATGAACCTCTCGCAGACGGTGGTGAACTCAAGATGGCCCGGCTGCCTGAGGATGTAGTTTTAATTATTAACGACAGGAGCCCGAAAAGGGGAAAAAGCAGAGCCGAGTTCACGGTTAATGTAGTGGTAACCAGGGTACTGGATATCACTGAAAAGGGGAGCGTCGCTCTCAGAGCGGCGAAGGAGAGTGTCACTATCGGAGCCATTACTCCGGAGATTCTGGCTGACGGTTCATGGAGGCACGCTAAATTCAGAAGGTATCAACTGGATATCCCGCCTTCACAGATACATACAGGAAGGCTGCATCCCTACAGGCAGTTTCTTGATACGGTCAGAAAACGCTTCATGGCACTGGGTTTCACCGAAATGCGAGGTTCACTGGCCGAAAACGAATTCTGGAATAATGACGCCCTTTTCATGCCCCAGTTCCATCCCGCAAGGGATATCCACGATGTCTATTTTCTGAGTGACGGTATCAAAGTACCCCCTCCTGAGCGGGAACTGGAGGAGAGGGTCGCAGAAGTTCATGAGAACGGTGGCAACACCGGCGGAAGGGGCTGGGGTTACAGTTTCAGCCGTGAACAGTCCCTTCAGACTATTCTCCGATCCCAGGGAACCGCGCTGTCAGCAAGGACCCTGGCATCGAATCCCGATATTCCGGGGAAATATTTCGGCATCGCAAGATGTTTCAGGTACGATCAGGTTGATTCCACACACCTTCCTGATTTTTTTCAGGTGGAAGGTATCGTGCTTGGTGAACAGATCAATCTGAGGCATCTTCTGGGACTTCTCAAACTGTTCGCTGAGGAGATAGCGGGTGCTTCCGATTACAAATTCCTTCCCGGGTATTTCCCTTTCACAGAACCTTCGGTTGAGATGCATATCTTTCATCCGGTTCTCGGATGGGTTGAAGGCGGAGGCGCAGGTCTCTTCAGGCCTGAAGTCTGCCTGCCTCTGGGTATAGATGTACCCGTGATCGCGTGGGGACTCGGCCTCGATAGAATGGCGATGCTTGCCATGGGGATCGAGGATATCCGCGACCTTATAACCCCCGATCTTACAAAGCTCAGGGGAATCAGGGTTCAGCCTGACCGCCTTCTTACGGGAAAGGAAGACGAAAATGCCTAAGATAGAAGTCAGCAGACAGGATCTATTTTCACAGGCCTGCATAGATGATCCCGGTGATGAGAAGCTGGCAGACATCCTGTCTCTTGTCAAAGGTGAAATAGACTCCTCGGAGGGAGATTGTCTCAAGCTGGAACTCAATGATACCAACAGACCCGACCTCTGGTGTGTGGAAGGTGTCGCAAGGGCGATCAGGTGCTGGAATGCAGGGGCGCAGCGACATCTGGAAGAGCTTCCGGAGCCTGATATGGAGATCTTTGTGGATTCCGGTCTTGAGAAAGTAAGGCCATATGTAGCGGCTTTTGCCGCATGCGGATGGGCTCCAGGCCAGAAAGAACTCGATGCGCTGATCGATGTACAGGAGAAACTGGCCGCTTCCTTTGGAAAGAACAGGAAAACTGCCGGAGCTGGATTTTACCGCCTGGATGATATAGAGTTTCCCGTCAGATACAGAGCAGCATCTCCTGAAACATCTTTTATCCCTCTGGGCTTTGAGAAGGAGATGACATTATCTGAAATTCTGGAAGAGACGGAAACCGGTCGAACATACGCCCATCTGCTCGAGGGCAAGGATCTCTGGCCCCTGCTTGAGGACATCGGTGGCAATGTCCTTTCGTTTCCTCCAGTTCTGAACAGCCAGACGACAGGAAGGGTAAGCGCCGGCGATTCGAGGCTTTTCTGTGAGGTAACCGGCACCGAATGGGAAACGGTACAGCTTTCTGCTACCATACTTGCCTGCAACCTTCAGGACAGAGGGGCTGAAATTTTCCCCATAAGAATAAATTACCCTGAACCCTACCCTGTGAAGACCGTTGTAACCCCGATCCTTTTCAGTGACCTTATGACTGCATCCATGGAATCGATACGTGAAGTTCTGGGTGCTCCAATATCTCCGGAATCTGTTCAAAAAGCTCTTCAACGGATGGATTATGCGTCTGTTGAGTTTGACAGAATCGGGATAACAGGTATCATGCCGCCTTACAGGAGGGACGGCATACATGCTGTTGACATGATCGAGGATATCGTCATCTCCCTCGGTCTATCATCCTTTGAGCCCCTTCTTCCGGAGCAGTTCACCCTTGGGAAATGCGCGCCGATAGAAGATCTGGCGGATGCAGCACGGATTCTTCTTGCAGGTGCGGGTTGTGAAGAAATTCTTCGCCCTGTCCTTACAAGCAGAGCGAAGATTAAGGACGCGACGCGGACGCCGAACAACCCCGTGAGTATAGCGAATCCCATGACAGCGGAGTACGGTGTGGTCAGGAATACGCTTCTTCCCGGACTGCTTGAAGTGGAAAGTACAAGTGCCCATGCTGCGTATCCACACAGGATTTTTGAGACAGGGGAGGTTCTCACTGTCGGCGAAGACGGAAACTGCCGAACCGAAATATTATTAGCCTGCCTGGTCTGCGGCAATAAGGCTGATTTTGGAGATGCTCATTCGATAATAGGCTCTCTCTGTCACTCAAGAGCAATTGGACTGTCTCTTGCTGATGCTGATGATGACAGGTTCATTCCGGGAAGATGTGCTGTAATTACCATCGATGGTCGAGATTCCGGAGTTATCGGGGAATTGCACCCGGCGGTTCTTGACAACTGGGGGATTTCCAGACCCGCTTCCGCTTTTGAGATCGCACTGTCCGCGCTGAAGGGATAAATGCCGGTTTTCAACCTTGTCAGTGAATTTCAGCCATCCGGTGACCAGCCGAATGCCATAAAAGAACTTATTGCGGGTCTCAGGGAGGGTTGCCAGTGGCAGACCCTTCTAGGTGTTACAGGTTCAGGCAAGACCTTCACAATGGCGGGGATCATCCAGGAAATGGATAAACCCGTTCTGGTCGTCAGCCATAACAAAACTCTGGCTGCTCAGCTTTACAGCGAGTTGAAGGGATTCTTTCCCGATGCCGCCGTGGAGTATTTCGTAAGCTACTACGATTATTATCAGCCGGAAGCCTACATTCCCACCACGGACACATTCATCGAAAAGGATGCCGATCTCAACGAGGAACTGGACCGGTTGAGGCTTCGCGCCACCACATCTCTCCTGTCAAGGAAAGACGTGATAGTAGTAGCATCCGTCAGCTGCATCTACGGTCTTGGAAACCCATCTACATTCGCATCCGGCAGCCTCCACATCTCCGTCGGAATGGAACTTGATCAGGGTCAGTTCCTTATGGAACTTGTTGAAATGCGTTATGCAAGGAACGATGTTGCCCTTACCAGAGGGAGGTTCAGAGTCCGGGGTGACGTTGTGGACTTGGTTCCTGCCTATGGACGCATGGCGGCAAGGGTGGAATTTTTCGGGAACAGGATAGACAGCATAAAGAGAATCGATCATCTGACGGGGATGATACTCGAAGATCTGCAGGAGATTAACATTTTCCCTGCCAGACACTTCGTAACATCCGAAAGAGAGCTGAACCTTGCCATAGGCAGAATAGAGAGGGAGCTGGAGGAGACGTTGGGAGAGTTCAAACACAAAGGTAAACTCCTTGAGGCTCAACGGCTTGAATCCAGAACCAGGTATGATATAGAACTGCTTGCTGAAACAGGCTACTGCAGCGGAGTCGAGAATTACAGCAGGCACATATCCGGCAGAAAAAAGGGAGAGCGGCCATCCTGTCTTATCGATTACTTCCCCGAGGGCGGCATGCTTGTCTTCATTGATGAATCCCACAGGACAATTCCGCAGCTGTCCGCAATGTACAAAGGTGACAGGTCCCGGAAGGAAACACTGGTTCAGAACGGCTTCCGTCTTCCTTCAGCTCTGGACAACCGTCCTCTCTATCTTGAGGAATTCATTGATATCACAGGGCAGAAGATATGCATGTCAGCGACTCCGGCTGAATATGAACTTGAGCGTTCTACCAGGGTGGTACAGCAGATAGTAAGACCCACAGGTCTTGTTGACCCGGATATGGTTGTCCGCCCCGCTTCCACTCAGATAGATGATCTTGTCGGTGAAGTAAGAAAAGCTGTTGAATCCGGCGGAAGGGTGCTTGTAACAACGCTGACAAAGAAGATGGCCGAAGAGCTGACCTCCTTCTTTCAGGATCTCTCCATCAGATCCAGGTACATACACAGCGAAGTTGACGCCCTTGAACGAGTCTCAATTCTAAGGGAGCTGAGACTGGCGGAATTTGATATTCTGATTGGCGTGAACCTTCTCAGGGAAGGACTTGATCTGCCGGAAGTTTCCCTGGTTGCGATACTGGACGCCGACAAGGAGGGATTTCTCAGGTCAAGAACCAGTCTGGTCCAGACGGCTGGAAGAGCCGCGAGAAACCTTGCCGGACGCGTTATTCTCTACGCTGACAGGATTACCGATTCCATGGAGTACGCAATCAGCGAGACCACGAGAAGAAGAGCTATTCAGCTAAAATACAATAAGGATAACAATATCACGCCCGAGAGCATTCGTAAATCACGAAGTGAAATTATCAGCGCTACAAGTATCGCGGATATTTTCAGGCCATCCGTAGAGGAGAGGGTAATCACCGCGGACATACCGGGGACTCCGGAGGAAGCTCTGGTGTTTCTTGAGGGTAAGATGCTGGAGGCTGCGGAAAAGCTCGATTTTGAAACCGCCGCGGAATACAGAGATATAATGAGAAAAATGAAGTTATGTTAACCTCCTCAATATCTGTGAAGGGAGTGGGGTTTTGAGCGTAATCACCGCTCATACAGCGGGTTTCTGCTGGGGTGTCCGCCGGGCTGTTGATATGGTTCTGGCCGAATTGAAGAAAGGCAATGACCCTTATGCGGTCTACGGAGAACTGGTTCATAACCCGCAGGTTCTTCGCGCTCTGGAGGAGCGGGGCGTAAGCATATGCATGACCCCGGAGAACATGAACATGGGTACTCTCTTTCTAAGAACCCATGGAACGACGCTGGAAAGACGCAAACGGTTGAAATCGCTTCCGCTGAAGATCAGAGATCTGACCTGTCCCAGGGTTGGCAGAGCCCTTGCGATAGCCAGAAAAAAAAGCATGGAAGGTTACGATGTCATAATACTCGGCGATCCTTCGCATCAGGAGGTCAGATCCATTCTGTCATACGGCGGAGAAAGGGCAAGGGTCATTTCGGGACCGGATGAGATTTCGGCTCTCTCAGGTATTTCCAGACCGTATCTCCTGTCACAGACTACTCAGAATACAGAGACATTCGAGAAAACTAAGAATGCCCTTCGGGAGAAATATCCAAATCTGGAATATGCTTTCACCATCTGCAATTCAACTAACCTCAGGCAGGATGAGCTTCGTAAAATGTGTGATGTAGTGGACTGCGTTGTTGTAGTTGGAGGCAGGAACAGCGCTAATACCGCCAGACTAGTGGAGATAGCAAGGGAAGAAGGCCTCCCTTCTTATCATATCGAGACCCATGAAGAGCTTGATGCCGCTGAACTGAAAGAATATGAAAACGTGCTCCTTACTGCAGGAGCATCCACACCAAGCTGGAGTATAAGAAAAGTCAGGGAAAAACTTCTGGAGATGCAGGGAGGTACTCTTAGAGCGGGAAAGATCTGGAAACTGCTTCAGAACGCGATTTTCGGGAATTTTCATGTTCTACCCCTGACATTCGTACTGGGAACAGCCGGGGCATGCATCCTGAACAGTGCGAACTGGCTGATACCGGCTATGGCCGCATCCTTTTTTCTGTATGGGGTTCATACTGTAACCTCTGTGCTTGAATCCGGATATTCCCACCCATCAAGGTTGCGAAGACAGGAATTCACAAGATCCCACCGCAGACTTCTGACCGTTAGTGCGATATTAGCTTTCGCATGTTCCCTGTCGCTGTCAGTCTTTCTTAATCCATTATGGCCTGCGGTACTGGGAGTGATGCTGGCGCTTTTTCTTGTTTATTCCATCCCGCTCATACGCAAAGTCTATCCATTCCGGGGATTGAGGACTCTCCCCGGTTCCAGGGATCTGATGTTCGCCGGAGCATGGTCCTTTCTTCTTGCGTTTCTGCCCGGTTACATATCAGCCGGTGCAGCCATTACACCGGGAATTGTGATCTGGGCGGCGGTCCTGTTCTTTTTATTTCTGAGCAGATGTCTCCTTGCAGATCTTGTTGATCTGCAGGGAGATGCTCTGATGGGAATGGATACCATTCCCATCCATGCCGGAAGATCATTGAGTGTTCGGCTGTTCTGGCTGTGCTTATTACTGGCAACGGTTCTTCTGGCAGCAGGTATTGCGATGGGTTATCTTACCGGCAGCGCAGCAGCGTTCTTTCCGGGACCTCTGTTCCTTGCAGCGGGGTATCTGATCCTCGGAAGAACCCCCTTTCCCTCGGAGCTGTTTAAAAGGGTAATTGCAGATGGAAGCCTGTTTGCCGCCGGATTTTTTTCTCTATTGATATGTATTGTAGAATGGTAAGTATGAAAACAATCAGATTAACTGTATTTGCATGTCTGCTGATCGTTTGCGTTTTGCTTTCCTCATGTAGTGATAGCAGGATTGTGGTATCTGAAGAGGAAAATGGCGGCGGGCCCCATGTTGCATGGAATCTTATCGCGGTAACGGGCAGCGTTGTTAATCTCCGATCCGGTCCTGGAACGATTTATGCGATTCTGGATAAGGTTCATGAGGGAGATTCTTTGCAGGTGACCGGAGGGGTTGATGACTGGTACAGGATTTATCTTCCCCGCGAGTCCCTGTTTGCCTGGATTTACGGCCCGTTAACTTCCGGAACGGAACTCCCCTGATCAAGTACCCGAAGCAGTTTGATATATTACCTATTGTATTATCGCTGCATGCCAATTACCCGGGGGAGCGGAGAGTTGATCCAATCCTGAGCGATCTGTGCTGGATAATTGATCAGCGATGATGACTGGAAGGGGTCTCAATGATTGAACGTTACTCAATTCCTGAAATGAGCGAGATCTGGACGATAGCATCCAGGTATTCCCGATGGCTTGAGATTGAGCTGCTCGCAGTCGAGGCCAGGGCTGAATCAGGGGATGTCCCGGCGGAAGATCTTGAGCTGATAAGGGAAAATGCTTCCTTTGATGTAGAACGCGCAGCTGAGATCGAAGAAATTGTGCGGCACGATGTAATAGCTTTCCTGACCAGCGTGTCGGAAAGCCTGGGACCTGAATCCAGGCACATTCATTACGGTATGACATCCAGCGACATACTTGATACCTGCCTTGCCACGCAGATAAAGGACAGCGGAGAACTCATCATGAATGAGCTGGATGCCCTGGGCGAAGCCCTGAAGGGTCTTGTCCGAAGGACCCGTGGTGTCGTTTGTATTGGAAGAAGCCATGGTATGTTCGCTGAACCTACCACACTCGGCTTGAAGTTCGCCGGTTTCTATTCCGAATATCTGAGAGTGCGAAGGCGGCTGGAAAACGGGCTGAGATCAGCATGCGTTGGTAAGTTGTCAGGGGCGGTTGGAACCTACGCTCACCTTGATCCTTCAGTTGAAGAGTACGTATGCAGCAGACTTGGAATAGGGATTGAGAATGTTGCGACACAAGTTGTGGCCAGGGACAGGCATGCGGACTTCATATACGCCCTTGCAGCCGTAGGCGATTTACTCGATAGGCTTGGAACCGAGATAAGGCACCTCCAGAGATCGGAGGTCGGGGAAGTGGAGGAATCCTTCGGAAAAGGTCAGAAGGGTTCGAGCGCCATGCCTCATAAAAGGAATCCTATCGTCAGTGAACGGCTTTGCGGTCTTGCCAGAATGCTGAGGGGATACCTTATCCCGTCCCTCGATAATACGGTATTATGGCATGAACGGGATATCAGTCATTCATCCGCGGAGCGTTTTATTTTTCCGGACGCCTGTGGTATATCCCTGTATTCACTCAGAAAGGCGGTTTCAATGGTGTCAGGTCTGAGAGTAATTCCGGAAGCCGTTGCGGGGAATATCGATTCCGCAGGTGACAGGTTCTATTCCCAGACGATTATGCTGTTGCTTATCGATGCCGGTCTTACCAGGGAGGAAGCATACAGGCTTGTTCAGAGCGTAGCGATGAGCGTTATGGAGAGTGATAAGGGATTTCTTGATATGGTGAAGGATGACCCCCGAATCGGTGAGCATCTCACCGCTGAGGAGATCAACAGAAGATGCGCCCTTGAATATCACCTCCGAAATGAGAATAATACCCTTAATAGACTTGGTCTGATAAATGAGGATGAGTAATTTCTTTGGGAGGTGATATGGATGCTATCAGGTATTATAGCAGGGTTTGCGCTTGGTTCGCTGATCGTGTGGGTCATTCTGATAATTCTGAGCGGCAGAAAGGCAGCGCGCTTTGAAGAACGGATACACACACTGAAGAATGATATAACTTCTCTTCGATACCAGCAGCAGGAAGCTGATGCGAGACATACAAGATATGATCACGAGATAAAAAAACACAGAGACCTGACGATTGTCTTCCCGGATCTTGTCAGGCAGGTATTCTCCGCCAGGACACCGGACGAACTGGCCAGGCTTCTGTCGAGGGCGATGAAAAAACTCACCGGCTGCGAGAGAATTACAGTCTTTCTGGCAGACGTAAGAGGTGGGAAACTTGGACTGGTCTACTCCGAAGGGCTTGGAGACATCCTGAAACAGCCTCTGGTTGTGAATGTAGGAGATGGACACGTTGGATTCGTGGCGGAAACAGGTATCGTATTTGAGAAAAAGAATCTAGAGAAAGAGAGTGAACTCACAAAGAAGAGGCTCGAAAAAACCTCCATACCCGATTTTCTACCCGACATAGCAGCGCCTATGATGTCACAGGGCGTTCTTTACGGCGTGATCTGCCTTGTAGATATTCCGTCAACAGCCATATTACCGAAGGAAAGACTGATCTCGATTGCGGCGGTTGGCGCCGCGGCCCTTGAGGGAATACGGCTTCTGGGCAGGTTCGAATCCGCCTCGGATATGGATCCGGACACCGGATTGCCAGGCAGGGGAAGATTGAAACCGGTCCTTACACAGGAACTGGAGAGAGTAAGAAGGTTCGACAGCGCCCTCGCTATTGTCGAGCTTGTTATCGAACGGGGCAGTATTGATGACCGTTTCCGCGCCAGGGAGTTTATGTCAATAGGCTCCAATCACCTGAAAACAACGATGAGGAATATCGATATCGGCTTGAGGACGGGAACCGATAAAATAACTCTCCTGCTTCCCGGAACCGACCAGGATGGTATGGAAAATGTTATGCAAAGGCTGCTGGATGATCTTCCGAAGCTTCAGAATGATGCGGGAGATCCCCTTGGCACAGTCCGTCTGAGATACCTGATAGTAGAAGCAGACAAGGAGGAAACCCTGGAGGATGTCCTCGATAACCTTGAACATAAGGCATTCATCTCCTCCCTCGGCTGATTATTCTGGCAACCTGTTTTTTGAAAGGGATTGATGAGCCTCTCGGATGAACTGAAAGAAGCCATCAGGCATCGCAGCCTGGCCATGACGCTTGAAGAAGCCGAAAAGCTTGCCGGATACGTGGGCAGAATGCCGACACCTCTCGAACTGCATCTCTTTGACACCATGTGGAGCGAACACTGTTCCTACAAAAGTTCCAGATCTGTATTGAAACTGCTTCCTACCCATGCATCCTCTGTGGTTGTGGGTCCCGGGGAGGATGCCGGAATCGTAAAATTCGCCGATCATGACGGTTTCTCATGGGATCTTGTTGTCGCCCACGAGAGTCATAATCACCCATCCCAGGTTCTTCCCGTTGAAGGCGCAGCCACCGGGATAGGTGGTATCGTTCGAGATGTATACTGTATGGGCGCCAGGGTAACAGGTTCCCTTGATCTGCTCCGGTTCGGGGATCCTCTGGGCAATTCAGGAGAGAAATCAAGGGCTATATGCCGCGGTGTTGTAGAAGGCATCTGGAAGTACGGGAACGCTCTTGGTGTGCCCAATCTGGGTGGTGATACAAGATTCCACGAAGGCTACGACGACAACTGCCTTGTTAACGTTGTTTCCCTTGGTTTTGTAAGGCATGACAGAATTGTACACAGCTTCGTTCCCGCCGAAGCCCATGAAGAGCAGTACGTTCTTATTCTGGTGGGGAAACCTACCGATGATACGGGTTTCGGTGGAGCCACATTCGCTTCAGCCGATCTTAAAGACGAATCTGAGAAGGGAGCAGTTCAGGTTGCTGATCCGTTCCTTAAAAGAGTGCTTTCCGAGGCTAATCTGAATGTACTGGATTTCCTTTTCGACAGAGGGATCAAGTTCGGATTCAAAGATCTGGGCGCCGGTGGCATAGCATGTGTTACCAGCGAACTTGCGGCTCATGGAAATCTTGGCATTGAAGTGAACCTTGACCTGGTTCCCGTATCCATTCCTGATCTGCCTTCAGAGGTTATTGCATGTGCCGAAACCCAGGAACGGTACGGGCTGGCTGTCCCCGAATGGATATCAGCTGAAGTTCTCGAGATTTACAATGAAAAATACGAAATGCCCCGGTTGTTTCCCGGAGCAGGTGCTACAGTTATCGGTACATTTACCGGAGAACCTTTTTACAGGGTCCTGCATCGGGGCAAAGAAGTCGCCAACACTCCAGTTGAATACATCACCGAGGGAATAGTTTACGACAGGAACTGGGAGCCATCCCCCGTACCTGTGATTGAGCCGGATTCCAGACCCTGCCATCCGCCTCTGGATCTGAAAAGAATGCTGCTTTCCGTTGACGGGGCCAGCAGGTCTCCCGTATGGAGTTATTACGACAGTGAGGTTCAGGGTATTACACATTTCAGGCCCGGTGAGGCCGATGCCTGCGTAATCGTTCCAATTCCCGGATGCAGGGCGGGGTTGGCTGTCTCGGGAGACGGTAATCCCTGGATCGGTGAGCTTGACCCCTTTCTTGCGGGAGCCCACGCCGTAGGCGAAGCCGTCCGTAACGTTGTAGCGACCGGAGCCACTCCTATTGCAGCTACAGACTGCCTGAATTACGGAAACCCGGAGAAAGCCGATGTTTTCTGGCAATTCCGCCAGGGTGTGGAAGGAATTGCGGCCGCCTGCATGGAACTTGGCCTTGAAGGCGAAGAACCACTGCCGATCGTCTCGGGTAATGTAAGTTTTTACAACCAGTCATCGAAGGGGGGTGCTGTTCCGCCCTCTCCCATAGTCGCTGTCTTCGGAAGGATTGATGATTTTACAAAGTCAACCGATATATCCCTCAAGGAACCTGGAAACCTTATCATTCTGGTGGGTGACCGGAAGGATGAGCTGGGGGGCAGCCTTTACTATAGAACCTGTATTGGCCACAGGGGGGGCAGAGTGCCTGCATTCAGGGGGAAACTCGAACGGGAAATGGCCCGGTTCGTACTCGCGTGCTGCGAAGCCGGTATATCGAGATCCGTCCATGACATATCGGATGGGGGAATGATACTGGCTGCAGCGGAAATGGCCATTGCTTCCCGGCCTGACGCCAGAAGGGGAATTGTTTTTGACACTGAGATGCTTGACCCGGTTATCCTTTATTCCGAAACACCGGGTTATCTCATTGAAATGTCACGGGAATCCTGGGATGCAATAGAGAATAAGCCGGAATTTCTTTCCGTGGCCGGAAGGGTGACGGATGAATTCCGTATCGCTTCGTCCCGGTGGAAAATGGATCTGCTGGAGATACTGGAAGATCATACCAGCAGGCTCGACAGAATTATCTGGAGAGAGGAGGTAACGGAATGAAGTCCGTTCCTCTTGTTGCGGTAATTCAGTTCCCCGGGTCAAACTGCGAGTATGAAACGAAGCGCGGTATCCTGAATAGTGGCATGGATAGCTGTATTTACCGTTGGAATCAATGCCGGGAGCTGAGGGATTCCCAGCCGGACGCTTACGTACTTCCCGGGGGGTTTTCGTTTCAGGACAGGGTTCGTGCCGGAGCTGTGGCCGCAAAGGAAAGAATAATGGATCTGGTTTTCAGCGAGGCCGCAGGCGGCAAACCTGTTTTGGGTATATGCAACGGCGCCCAGATACTTGTGGAAAGCGGTATGGTCCCCGGATGGGAGAGGGGAAGGATTGAATCCGCCCTTGCGGCGAATCACATCAGCGGACGCAGCGGTTACCTGAGCAGGTGGGTATTTCTTCACGTCGCTGCTAAGGCGCAGCAGATCTGTCCATGGCTTGGAAAGACAGGCAACGGGATCATACCCCTGCCCATAGCCCACGCCGAGGGAAGGTTTGTATTTTCCGAGGAGAACCGGGAAAGAGCCTCTAGCAGTGCGGCTCTGAAATACTGTGATGAAAAAGGAATCGAATCGAGTGATTATCCGGTTAATCCGAACGGTTCTTTCCTTAACCTTGCCGGGATCATGAACGACCGCGGAAATGTGCTGGCGATGATGCCTCATCCTGAAAGGGCTTTCTGGATGTGGCAGCTTCCACCGTGGATTCCCGGAGAATGGGGGGACCGCAGAGATCAGTCACTCCGTTCCGGTTCCCATGCTGACACGAAAGGTCCCGGATCGCTTTTCTTCATGAGCCTTGCCGATCACTTCAGAGGGGAACGCTAGTATGGGAAATATCTCGATCATCGTCAGATTGAAATCCCCCGATCCGGCTGCCATGACCGCCATGTCAACTTTCAGACGGATATATCCCGAAACGTGCCCTGACAGTCTTGAGCGGTACGATTACTGGTGTTTTCTGAACCCTTGCCTGGGCAGAGAAACCGTCAGCGGGATAGTATCCCGCTACCATGATATTGTTAACCCAAACAAGCAGACATGGTCATTCATCGATGAGTTCAGCAAGCCTGTTGACCGGTCGGATGACAGGATGGTATGGATCGATGTTCGTGTAACTGACAGAGTCGACAGTGTTTCTGAGAACTGGACAGCAATCCTCCGCAGGAACAGATGCGAGGTTGAAGGTGTCCTCTGTTCGGTTCTATGGCGTTTCGGTTTTGCATCCGGGATATCGTTCGATAATGCCAGAAACAGAGTTCTGGACCTGACTGTCTCCACCCGCAGAGATCATGGACTTCTGGCAAACCCGGTTTCCCAGAAGATCGATCTGCCTGCCCCGTTACTAATTTGATCTGCGCAGGCCATCCCTACGCGCAATTCCTTCAAAAGGTACAAAGACCCCAGCAGTATATCGGGGGAGAGTGGAATCTTGATGTCACCGAAAGAGGGGGGCCAAGGGTCACGCTTGTATATCCAGATATATACGAACTGGGCATGTCCAATTTCGGACTTGTGATTCTCAGGCATATTCTGCTCTCGAACACTCGGTTTGATGTAAGAAGAGCATTCTGTCCTGCTCCGGATATGGATGGGATCATAGGCGGGGAGAACCTGGAATGGGTTGATCTGGAAGGAAAGGACCCTGTCCGTTTCAGCAGGGTCGTAGGTTTCGGCATTGCCTCCGAGGCTTTGTATACGAATGCGCTTCATCTCATAACAAGAATGGGATTGCCCCTCCGCAGCAGCGACAGAGATGATAATGCCCCCGTTATCCTTTTCGGAGGCGGCGGCCTGAGTAATCCTCTTCCTCTTGCTCCCTTTGCGGATATTTTCTTTCTGGGCGAGATAGAGGAGCAGGCGGTGGATCTGTTCAGGATTCTTGCGGGTGTCGGCTCGCGCAGCGATCGTCTGAAGAAAGCCGGTGAAATACCCGGTGTATATGTCCCGATTCTGGGAAAGAAACATGTGGAGATGCAGAGGATCGAAAGCCTCCGAATGGAATATGCTCCGGTGAGACAACTGGTTCCGAATTCCAGGATATCGCAGGACAGGGCAGTTATTGAGATTGCCAGGGGCTGCACCAGAGGATGCAGATTCTGCCAGGCTTCGCAGCTTTACAGGCCCGTTAGGGAGAGAGCGCCTGATGAGACAGTAGATCTTCTAGACAGAATCCTCGAATCCACAGGATGGGAGAAATCCGGCCTCCTGACTCTTTCACTTTCCGATTATTCTCATCTGCCTATGCTCCTGGAGGGGATGGACATGCTGGCCGTAAAGCACCATACATCCATCGGCAGGCCATCGATGAGGCCGGATACGATAACCCGGCTTGAAGAAAGCTGCAGCATCACCGGCAGAATTACAATCGCACCCGAAGCTGGCACGGAATCGATGAGGCAGAAGATTAACAAGCCCATGTCAGATGAAGTTATCCTCGATGCGGTTGACACAGTTTTCAGAATGGGAGCAAAGGGGATAAAGCTCTATTTCATGGTGGGCCTTCCGGAGGAATCCGATGAGGATGTGACCGGGATCGGTGAGCTGGTATTAAAGATAGCAGCCGTTGCCCGAAAGCATGGCCGTAATCCCAGAAAGAGCATTACGGCCGCCCTTTCTCCTTTCGTACCGAAAGCACATACACCGCTGCAGTGGTCGCCGCAGATGGATGAAAATGAACTATGGCGGAGAATCAGGATGGTGAGGAGAATCTGCGGAAAGAAAGTATCTCTGAGCTGGAACAGCCCCAATGTGGCCATTATCGAAGGGCTGCTTTCGCTGGGTAATGACGGAGATACCGCTGATATGCTGGAGAAAGCTGTGCTGCAGGGAGCAAGGTTTGACGCATGGACCGATAGATTCAGATGGGATATATGGAAAGACCTTATTGACGGTTACGATCATCTCCTGACTCGGCTGCAGTCAGGTATCGAACCGTGCGAAGAGCTTCCATGGAACTTTGTTTCCACTGGTGTTTCGCAGTCGTTTCTTGAAGCGGAGAATAAACGCTATTCCGAAAGCCGGAACACTCCCGATTGCAGGGAGGAGGGGTGCAGAGGATGTGGCGCCTGCCCGGGAACCATGGACAGCACGGAAACTCCCGTTCGGGATTTCACCCACGATGGTTTCGTATCATCGACAAATTGTGCTGCTGTACTGAGGGTACGTTATTCAAAGACAGATTGCGCGGCATACACTTCCCATCTTGATATGGTTAGGATGTGGGGAAGGCTACTGAGACGTTCTGATTTGCCTGTGTCGTGGTCTGATGGTTATGTTACAAGGCCTAGAGTACATTTTGGCCCTCCTCTTCCACTTGGTATTGAGAGTATCGCAGAGTATATAGATATAGAGTTGAATACAATACCTGTCAGCAGGGCTGAAGAGCTTCTCAACCGGTTCATGCCCCCAGGTCTCAGGGTTGAGGAAACCTGGACGCTGGCCCCGGATACACCTTCGCCTGACGGGGGGGGTTCAGTCGCAGCCGGATACAGCGTATCGTCGGATTGCGAATTATGGACAGTAGAGGAAGCCGGAAGGACAGCTGAGTTCCTTGGTAACAGCAGGTATGTACTCAGCGTGAATGAAAAAGATGGTTGTGTCGTATTTATGACACTGACGGATAGCAGGAAATCCCGTCCGGATCTGCTTTTATCCGAAATACTGGATTACCCGGTAAGTATTAAACGGACGGATATATATACTTGTTACGACAGTAATTGCTGGAGATCATTCAGGTCTCACAGCAGAGATTTGGAGAAGAAGTTCTTTGAAAGTTGATTTTATAATAAACTCCCATCCGGAAGTTACAAGAATTGGAATTCTTGAAGACAATAGGCTGATGGAGATAATTGTTGAAGACGGAAACGAGAAAAGACAGGTAGGGAATATTTACCTGGGAAAAGTAAATGCCGTACTGCCCGGTATGCAGGCGGCCTTTGTGGATATAGGTCTCGAGAGAAGTGCCTTTCTGCATGTAAGTGATACCCGTTCCGGCGCGGTGGACACCGAGATGTTCGCAAAATCCCTTGCCAGCGGCTTACCCGCAAGCACAAAAGAGGTAAGCGATTCCATAGAGAAAGTCCTGAAAAAAGGACAGGCTATCCTTGTGCAGGTTACAAAGGAACCCATAGGGACAAAAGGCGCAAGAGTCAGTACCAGGATCTCCATTGCGGGAAGATATATCGTGAGTATGCCGGGTGAATCCATTACCGGAATATCAAGGAAGATCAGTGACAGGACGGAAAGAGCACGGCTCAGGAAGATCCTGTCCGCAGTGAAGACACCCGGATACGGTATTATCGCCAGGACCGCAGGAATCTCGCAGGACGAAAAAGCCTTCAAGGTGGATATGGATACCATTGTGCAAAGATGGAAGGAGGTCGGGCAAACCGCCCTTAAGCGGAAAGCGCCTTCCCTTCTTCACCAGGAACAGGATATCGTGACCATTACAATGAGGGATCTGGTCACCCTGGATACCAATTCCATAGTTACTGATTCTAAAACGGTAGCGAGAGAAGCAAGAAAGTATCTGAAAACCTATGCCAGCGGTATGACGGGCAAAGTAAAGTATTACAGAGGGAAAACCCCGATATTCGATCATTTCGGAATAGAGCAGGAAATAACGGGGATAATGGACAGAGAAGTATCCCTCAAGAGCGGCGGGTCACTTGTCATCGAGCACACGGAAGCTCTTGTAGCAATCGATGTCAACACAAAGAGATACGTGGGCAGGAAGAAACAGGAATACACCATCCTCAAGACAAATATGGAAGCCGCTAAGGAAGTTGCGCGCCAGCTTCGGCTGCGTGACCTCGGTGGTATTATCGTTATTGATTTTATCGATATGGATTTCCCCGATCACAAGGAGAAGGTGCTCAATACCCTCAGAAGTGAACTGAGCAGGGATAGATCGCCTACAAAAACATGCCAGGTCAGTCCCCTCGGACTGGTTGAGATGACCAGAAAAAGGGTACGCCCGAGTGTATTTCAGGCTCTCTCTCAACCCTGCACCTGCTGTGGCGGTTCAGGCAGAGTGATGTCCACGGTATCAACAGCTACCAGGCTGGGGCGGTTTATTGAAAGAGCGTCCCTTGACCGGACGCACAGGAATCTTGTGATTTCCGTTCATCCGAAACTTGCCGAGTACCTGCATGAAGAAGAGGGAAAGAGAATAGATCATATAGCGTCCATTTCCCACCTCAGCATCGATATACGGGAAGATGGCCAGCTCAGAGTTGATGAATTCAAAGTATATTCTTTAAATGTGCATGAAGAGATAACCAGTCTCTACAGTCGATCAGGGAAATCCTGATTCACTGACTGTTGGAATTGAATGTTAAATGCGGAGGTGAACAGTTGTACGCAGTAATTGAAACCGGTGGATTTCAGTTCAAAGTGGAACCCGGTATGAAACTGAATGTCCCCAGAATCGTATCCGGGGAAGGTGATTCAATTAATCTTGAGAAAGTTCTCCTGGTCGGTGACGGTGATGATGTAGAAGTTGGAACCCCTCTGGTTGCCGGCGCTTCAGTGGAAGCTGAAATACTTGAGCATGGCAGGGGAAAGAAAATCATTGTCTACAAGCGGAAACGTCGCAAGGGATACGAAAGAACACAGGGTCATCGCCAGGATTACACGAGAATAGAGATCAAATCGATTAGCAGAGGATAGAGAATTCTTCATGGCAGAATCATCTGTACTGTCCGGAAGAAAATTCGCGAAGGAAGTACGGAGAAACCTCGCAGAAGAGATTAACAGGATCGGCGGCCGGCCTCCCGGGCTGGCCGTGGTTATCGTTGGAGATGATCCCGCAAGCCGGGTATACGTTTCAATGAAGGAAAAAGCCTGCGGTAAAGCCGGGATAGATAGTGTTGTAGTAAGGCTTGACGGATCGGTCTCGCAGCAGAAGCTTCTTCTGCAGATAGACAGTCTCAATCAAGATACATCCGTTGACGGTATACTCTGCCAGCTGCCTCTTCCCGGCCATATATCTGCCGATACAGTGGCTTCAGCGATACTGCCAGAAAAAGACGTAGACGGGTTCCATCCCGAAAATGTAGGCAGATTGTGGAGGGGGGAAGATGGCCTCTTCCCATGTACTCCCGTTGGAATCATCGCCCTTATGAAGCACAGCAACATCGATATCGACGGTGCCGATGCCGTTATTGTAGGAAGAAGCAACATAGTAGGTAAACCTCTGGCTGCGCTTCTTCTTCGAGAGAACGCAACGGTTTCGCTTGCTCATTCACACACCTCTGATCTGGAAGGTCTATGCAGGAAGGCCGACATACTCGTAGCTGCCGTGGGTCGTCCCCGTTTCATAAAGAGGGAGTTCATCAAACCCGGAGCAACGGTTATTGATGTTGGTATCAGCCGAACTGATGAGGGTCTTGTAGGTGATGTTGATTTTGATAACGTTGCCCCGATCTGCGGGGCAATAACTCCGGTTCCCGGCGGCGTAGGGCCTCTTACCATCGCTTTCCTTCTGTCCAACACCGTGAAAGCCTGGAAACGGAACAATTAGAATCCGGACAGGCTTTGCATTATTAATCCGTGCATATTATTGACAGTGAGGATCAGCTTCAAATCAGCAGATTACAGTAACATGGGAAATAAGTATCGAAGGTTATAGTTCTGCTGGATTTGATTGTTCGGACTTCATTATATATTCCACCTGAGGAAGGATTTTGAAATCAGCATCTTGGGTCCAAACCATCGCTTCCATGGATTGACCAGTAGCATATATCATACTATCAGCCATTGGAAGTCTATGTTTAATGCTCAACTTGGCGGCAAGAAGTGCTATCTCCTCTGTCAACTGAATCACATGTCCCTGTTTCATCTGGGCAATAGCTCTTAGCGCTTTCTCTTCATCCGCGACAAGCAATACTTTCTTGAATACTTCGTACTGGTTAATAACAGATATGATCAGATTTTCAGTGTCTTCTATTACGTTAGCGAAATGTCCAGCATTGGGTTCATCAAAGAAGTACTCGATCCAGCCCGAAGTGTCTACAAGATTCATGATTAAACTCTGTCTCTTTCGTCTCTTTTAAAAGAAGGATCCAAATCCTTGAGAAAACCTCTGACTGAAGACATTGGACGAATAGGTATTAACTCAATCCGTTCTTCGAAACCGATGATCTCAAACATCTCTCCCGGATGAAGGGACATTTTCTCCCTAATTCTTTTCGGGACTACAATCTGATATTTTGGTGATAATTTTACGGTATCCATATCGACCCCCATTTCGTAATACCTATGTGGCATCGATACAGTATTGTCAAGCCTTCTCTTATGCCGATGCCGCATTATCGGACAGTCTCCTAGCACAGTTATGACAGTAAGATGCTGGCACTCAGGCTACTGCGACTAGTTGATGCCATTGTTAGCCGATTATTCATAAGGACTCGCAGGCAGTTCCAATAATTCTTCTCTGATAGCTTGTCGATCGCTCCAGTTTCTTGAATCCCCAAAATCACCACTTAGGTCATCACCTGCATAGAGGATTTGAGCAACATTCCGAAATCTTGCAACAGCAAAAAGTGCTGCCGCTTCCATTTCAACACATTTACAACCAGATTCTTTTCTTAGGATCCGCACGTCCCCTTGAATATCCCGGATTTCCACATATACAATTCCAACGCTCAAATCAGCAGACTGCAGTAGCTGTGATATTCACTCGCTGGGCCGGCAATATCAATTTTCGCTCTTCAGCGGAGAGTCCGCTGAATATGCTGCGGAAGCCAGAGGACTAAATGTATTATCCAAATGATCTGAATTCGTTGCAGCAAGCGGTCAAGAAGTGTATTGTTATACTGATTATGGGACAACTTTATCTTGTGGTGCTGTATGGTAGTATAAAGGTTGACATTAACCATGGTATTTCTGTATGCCTATACTATAGGTTATTATCGGTTATCTTTCCATAAACCTGTCCAGGGTTCATGGATGGTGCAGCCGGATGTGATAATAGTGAATCTCAGGAATCAACAGAAGAAAAATGGTTCCTGAAATAGAATAGAATAGGAGTATTCAATGGGAGGATTATTCGTTATTCAGCTCGTAGGTGCTGCAGGCCTGTTCATTGGTTTAGGATTCTTCATTTCGATAGTAATGAAAATGCACAGGACTCTCACTGAAATGGAGAGGACTCTTTCGTCTCTCGGCAGGGAAATAGTAGATCTGACCCCCCGTATTTCATCGGCACTTCAGGAAATAGAAAAAACAGGAGAGGATATCGGTATAACAGCGAATGCTACAACCACACTTCTGAACAGGATAAACGGTAAAGCGGGATCATCCCAGATAATCGACGGAGCAGCCCGTTTCATACCTCCGGCGCTTACTCTTCTGCGATATGTTGTACCGTTGTTCTCCTCCCGGAGGAAAAACAAATGAAACATTTTGCATTTATGATCCTGCTGCTTCTGCTGGTATCCTGTGCCGGGCCCGCAACAGGTCCTGTAAAAGGAGTTCTTATAGTTTACGAGCCTGGTATTGATCTACAGAAAATGGACGATCTGCTGGACGAGATCCAGCTTCATGTAACAACAGTGGATACCGAGAATGTCTTTGATTTCTCCACCTGCTCAAGGGAGGATTTCAGGGATGATCTCAAGGCAAGGCGTACAATTCTGTTCATTACCGAAAACAGTCTTCAGCTTCCCGATGATCTTCAGCTGTCAGGCGGTATCTTCAGCGGAGAGAATATATGGGCGAAGGATCAGATTGTTCTGGGAATAGTGCTGCCAGGGTTCACCGATACGGATGCACTTTCGAATCTGCTTGAACAGGCTTACAACCATCACCTTACATCATATATCTACAGCAGTTTCGTATCAACTCAGATGAGCAGCCCCGAAAGGATAGACAGCCTTCTTGTACTCGGTTTCAGTATGGATATACCCAAATCATATCATCTTGCAGAGTGGAATCTTGAAGCCGGATTCATCCAGTATCAGCGGACCGTATCCGATAAGTGCCTTATACTCTTGAGTATAAGGTGGATCGATGATTCTGTAGTACTGTCTCCGGATGATGCGGTACTCTGGAGAGAGGCGGTTGCAAGGAATTACTTCTACGATTCGGCTGCCGATTCCGTTGACAGATCATCTGTTGAAGTACTGCCCGTAGACCTGAGAGGTCTTCATGGCTTGAGACTTCTGGGTATGTGGAGAAATCCGGAGCACCTGAATGCAGGCGCGTTTACAAGTTATGTTCTAAGAAGCAACGGCAGAAGGTATTTGCTGGATACGGAAGTTTTCCACGAAAACCGGGAGAAGGAGCCATATATTCGTGAAGGGTGGATTATTATGAATACATTCATGCTGGGGGGAGATAATGACAGATAACGTATCCGTACGAGAGCTTGAGAAATTAGAAAGTGAATGGGTCAGTAACCCCTCTTCCATACTGTGTTCGAGGCTTGCAGAAATACTGCGTCAGATGGGCAGGCTTGATGAATCCAGGGAAGTGGCGGATACAGGTTTGAGGCGATGGAAGAACAACACTTCCATAACCGTGGTTCTCGGAAAATGTTATCGGGATTTAGGTCTTCTAGAGAAGGCAATGGAAAGTTTCGAAACAGTAAATTCGGTACAGCCGCAGAACCTTGTTGCGCTCAAAAATCTTGCTGAGATACACTTTAAGAAGGAGAACTGGAGTGAAGCTGTCAATTTCTTTGAAGAGTATCTATTTGAGCATCCTGGGGATGATGAGGCCAGGGATAAACTGGAAGAAGCCAGATCCTGGAAGAATTCGTCAGATCAGGTCTCATTAGAGACTGAGGAAGACGTACCCGAACATGACAGTGATGCTTTTCCAAAAACTGAAAGAATGAACAAAGTGCTCGAATCCCAGGGCATACTCACAAAAATATTCTCAGAATCAGAAGAGACAGAATCAGAGGGATATTCTATGGAAGAGGAATCATATATCGTGGAAACCTCTCCGGACAGCCTGATTGCATTCTTCTCAGACGAAGAAAAGCAGAATCTTAATCTGAAACCCTACGATAGTGAGGAGGAATGAAACTTTCCCGTACAATTACTGTTATTAACGGGCCAAACCTTTCTCAGCTCGGCAACCGTGAAACCGAACACTATGGAACCACTACCCAGGATGAGCTATTGGAAATGATCAAGGAAAAGGCTTCCAAGGACGGTTTCACGGCGGACTACATCCAGTCCGATATTGAGGGTGAGCTTGTCAGCGCAATTAACAGCGCTTCAGGCACTTCCTTTGGCATAGTCATAAATCCGGCGGCGTATTCTCACTATTCAATAGCTATCATGGATGCCATGGCAGCATTTGACGGTCCGGTTGTAGAAGTGCATATAAGCCGGGTGTTTTCAAGAGATTCCTTTAGAAACAACCTCGTGACCGCACAAGCTGCGGACGCGTTCATAGCGGGTGCGGGAGTCAGAGGCTATCTTCACGCCATGAATATCCTGTACGAATTAGCAGAAAAAACGGAGGTATGATCAGTGCCCACCACTAACGATTTCAGGCGTGGTATGGTTATTGATATGGCTGGAGTGCTTTGCCAGATTGTAGAGTTTCAGCATGTCAACCCCGGAAAAGGGGCTGCATTCGTAAGATCGAGACTCAAAGAGATACTTTCAGGCAAGGTTCTTGACCGTACATGGAGAGCCGGTGAGAAAGTTACGGAAGTAAGAGTTGAACACCGGATCTGGGAGCTGCTTTACATGACCGATCTTGAATTCGTTGTCATGAACCCCGATACTTATGATCAGATACATCTTGATTTCGATCTGGTCGGAGATGCATCCAAATACCTTATTGAGAACAGCGCGGTAAAGATTGCGTTTGTTGATGATAAACCAATTATGCTTGAACCTCCGGATACTGTTGAGCTTGAAGTGGTTAAAACCGATCCGGGATTGAGAGGGGATACTGCGAGCGGTGGTTCCAAGCCTGCTGTCCTTCAAACCGGTCTCACAGTTCAGGTGCCGCTGTTCATTCAGGAGAAAGATGTGATAAAGATCGATACCCGTAATGACAGCTACTTAGAGAGAGTTTCATCCTGAAGCGCAGTCGGATCATACTTATTCCCACATACAACGAAGTACAGAATATCCAGCCACTTTATGACAGTATCCGCAGGGAATGCAGCTACGATCTGATGTTCATAGATGACAGTTCACCTGATGGAACCGCGCGGCGGATCCAGAACCTGATGGAAAAGGATCCGGGTGTCCAGCTACTGAACAAGAAGGTCAAGGAGGGGCTGGGACAGGCGTACAGAGAAGCTTTCCAGAGGGTTTACGAATCAGACCGTTGGGACAGGATATTCATGATGGATGCCGATCTGTCCCATCAGCCGATGCACCTCAAAGAGATTGACAGTGCGCTTGATGATCATGCTTTTGTAGTGGGCTCCAGGTATCTGAAAGGTGTCAGCGTACTGAACTGGTCCATCATCAGGCTTAATCTCAGTTATTCAGCGAACCTGTATATCAGATTACTGACCGGAATGCCTTTCAGCGACTGCACAAGCGGCTTCAGAGGCTTTCACTCTGGCCTGCTCCCGTTGCTACTCTCTTCGGATATCAAATCCTCAGGGTACGCGTTTCTTGTGGAAACCCTTTACGATGTCTGGAAAAACGGTACGGATATCGGTGAAGTGCCCATAGTTTTCGTAGAAAGAGAAAGTGGGGATTCCAAGGTTTCGATGCAGGTATTCATTGAATCCCTTGTCACTCCCCTCCGGCTCCGAATCAAATCCCTTTTCGGTCAGTAATTCTCCCAGAACCATGATATCAGAGTTCCGTCAACGCTGTTAACAGGTAAAGTGGCAAGGAATTCCACGTTGTGATGTTCCTGTTCCGTCTGCCTTCGGATTACTTCATGCATAGCAGATTTATCGTGGTCATCTCGTTCTTCTGTCTGGCGGGGTTCTACTTTCTTTCTTTTACGGGTTGATGCATTTCCGTACGTCTTCCGCCTGCTGATTCGACCCTTCATGAGAAGGTAAGATCCGGGTACTGGTGTTCGGTGATAACGAACACTGCAGGTCGCTGCAGGCGCTGTGCAGGAAGTCTCCAGTCTATCAGTGGTATCTTGAACTGGTACATGTGGAGGAAAAGGAAGGCGAGGACCGGGAGGAGTGGATCAAGTTTCTTGTAGAACAGGCTCAGGATCAGGGGATTAACGATCTGTGTATCTGTGACGACGGAGCCCTGTTCGAGGACTTTGCCAGGTCGGCATGGTCGCTGCACCAGCTCGGGATCTATTTGAAGCATTGGTTTGCGTTTAGTTCTCTATACCTGTAACAAAGTACTCCATGTACGGACCGTATAGAATGCTGAAGAAAAGATAGTTACCGTCCGGTGAAAGAACAGCCATGTCAAGAACCGGCAGGCTGAATATCGGTGCGCACTCACCTCCGAACCAGGTTAGCTCTCTGTCTTCTTGCCAGAGCTCTTCGCCGGTGGCGGCTCTGATAATTCTCATCTCAACTGGAACCAGTGGTGGATGGTCCAGGTATTCTTCAAAATTAATGCACGCATTGCACATGAATTCAAGATCGGCTTCCGAGGCATCGACCTCAAGCAAATACGTGGCAGTTCCATCCTGAATGCTCTGCATGCAGGATACCACTGTTCCCGTGTCCAGGGCTGTTTTCTGCGGAGAAGAAACTGTCCATGAGGAATCAGGGGTGATTTGTACAAGCCGGTATTCATATTCTGCGGCAAGATCGTGATATATGGTTTCAAGGACTGCTGCGGTGTCTGACTGCCAGCCCAGGAATTCTATGGATGGCTGCGAAAGCGCGATTCTGGGCCACTGTTCCGGTGTAACAATCAATAACGCCAGCAGCAGTACATTCATCATTTTCCCCTTTCTTCAGTGCTATATAATGGCAAAAACTCCAGTTTCTGTTCCGGCAGGCTTTTCAAGCTTCCAGCTGCTCCGGACTTAACATCAATTGGAAGATTTTCCGTTGAATGTAGAATGTCAAGGGTCATTGGCTATGGCTTACACAAGTCACCTATGTGTTTAAACGGAGGAACCGTTCAAGAAGGTTTAACCGGGTTGCAGAGAGAACTCCGGGGTTGTTGGAGAAACAATTTCACTATATATTGTTTCTCGGAGGAAACAATGAACTATGAAGCTGCAAAAGCAATAGTATCCGAGTGGCTCGGAAGAGAGCCTGTTCCCGGCCTTATTGTTCGGCGAAGCCCATCCTCCGAAATCGCGCCGAAGGGTTCAGTGCTTGCTATAGTGGGGGCGAGAAGGTCTGGGAAGACATTTCTTATGTATCAGATGGCTGCAAAGGCGGAAAGCTCGGGGGGTTCAAGTCTTCTGGTTGACTTCGAGGACTACAGGCTCACGTTTCTTGTGCCTGGGGATATGGAACTGTTTCTTCGGGCTCACAGTGAGCTTTCAGATCGACCACTGACCCATCTTTTCCTTGACGAGGTGCAGAGTCTTCCTGACTGGAGCCGGGTGATCAGGACACTCTGTAACAGAAGACGTTACCATATCGTTGTCTCCGGCAGTAACGCCGGGTTATTGGAGCGTGAAGTGTCGACTGAGCTTCGCGGAAGGCACACAAGCCGCCGAATGCTGCCCTTATCTTTTACTGAGTACCTGGACTTCAAAGGTATTGATATGGATAGAACAATGCTTTACACGGAGCAGAGCGGAAAGCTGTCGGGTGCGCTTCGATCATACATGGAGACAGGCGGGTTTCCGGAGGTCGTTCTTGCGGAATCAAATCTCAGAAGGAGTGAGCTTCTATCATCCTACTTCAGAACTGTCTTCTTTAACGATATGGTTGAAAGATTCGATATTCACGCTGCTCCAACCATGCAAAGGCTGATGGAGTATTTTCTCCATTCATTTTCGACTTTGTTCTCTATTTCAAGGTTTACCGGGAAACTCAAGTCGGAAGGGATATCATCAAGCAAGAAGACCATATCAGCTTACCTGTCATATCTGGAAGAGGCATTTTTTATACATACAGGTGAACTTTGCGATCCATCAGCACATAAAAGAAGAATGAACCCCAGGAAGGTATATCTGATGGATCACGGTTTTGCAGCTATTCCCCTTGCATATTCCGAGAACCTCGGATTACTTCTGGAAAACGTTGTTGCCACTGAGCTTCTCAGGAGAGGACGCAAATTCTGTTACTATAGAGGAAGAGGGGAGTGCGACTTCATAGCAGATGGAGATGAGAACAGCCGGGAAGCAATACAGGTTTGCTGGGCGCTGGATAAAACAAATCAGCAGAGGGAATATGACAGTCTTCTTGAAGCCGGAGCCAACGCAGGAGCCTCATCATGTATTGTAATAACCTCGGATGATAGAAGTACATTTGAGCGGGATGGGAGGACAGTTGAAATTCTTCCTGCATGGCAATGGTTAATGGAATCGCTTCATGAGAATATTTAACTTTGTTCTTGATTTTGTACGCGTGCACAAATTCCTCATCGGGGGGATTTCGCCGGAGATGTAGGTGATGCAGTTGAAGCTGTTTACGATTATCTGTTTCTTATCAGCCGTGGCTATGGCCGGGCTGAATCCGCCTCTGCTGATAATGGGTAACGGTTTAATGGAGTCCGAGCAGCTTGCTTCCTTTTTCATGGAAAACAACCCTGATGCGGATGAGCAAAGGGTTGTTCGCCTTGCAGCTTTGTACATTGCAGAATGTGCCTTCGAAGGGGTTAATTCGGATGTTGCATTTGTGCAGATGTGCCTGGAAACCGGATTCCTTCGTTTTCAAGGGCTTGTTAGTTCGGAGATGAACAATTTCTGCGGTCTTGGATCTGTGGGTCCTGGTCAGCCGGGTCATTCCTTTCCCGATGAGTGTACCGGTGTTCGTGCCCATGTACAGCACTTGAAAGCTTACGGTTCGTCAGACCCTTTGAACGGTGATCTGGTTGATCCTCGTTTCAATTATGTAACTCCCAGAGGAAAATCACCTGATATTCAGGGTCTCGCGGGAGCCTGGGCAACTGACCGGCTGTACGGAGATAAGCTTATTGATCTGCTTGAAAGGCTATATCAGGACTATGCAGCGGTTCAGCAATTCAACTTATGATAGAAAACAGGAGGGGTAAGATGAAAAACAGTAGGAATCTTGATTTCCCAACGCACCGTAATCAGTTCCTGACTCGATTAATCCAGAACCACCAACCTCAATGATTCGCTGAACTCACTGGTCTCCAGCCGACAGAAATAGATACCCGGCTCAAGCTCTCCTGTCTGCTGGACTCCATCCATCCGATGAAGCCGTATGTGGTGTACTCGAACCATGCGATTCTACCCCACCAGGCGGCGGTTATGTCCAGTATTCCATCACCGTCCATGTCGCTGAAACGGCATATCAGCGGGTCGGAGCCGCTGAATATGCAGTGACGGATCCATTCGTCACCGCTTTGCTCCCAGATTGCAACCATCTCATTAGAAAAACCCACGCGTGCATCCAGGTGCTCTCCGGCCACTAACACTCTGAATAACCTGCGTATGGAGTCACTCAGCACAACTCCTTGCCCACATGCGTCAGGTTCATTCTGTTTTAGCACTTTATTTTGCTAATCTTGCGCTTACTAAGCGATTGATACTCACTCCCTCTTCAGCTGCAATTTCAGCGATTTTTCGATGTACTTCGGGAGGAATCCGCACCATGAACTTACCGCTGTATTTCCTGATTGAAATCGGAACTGGTAATTTTTCTTTGTTCTTCTTCATATCAGAGATAACATCAGCCACAAGTTGTCGTATTCCTTCAAGAGCTGATTCCTGAGTTTCAGTAAGCCAGCTCAAGCTAGGGAATTCTGTACATAGACCAACATATTCCTGATCTTCTTCGGACCATGTTACTCTATATGTGAAATGATCACTTTTCAGCGGCATCTTCTTCACTCAACCTTTCTATGGCTCGAAGAACTTGTCTAACCTGGTAGGCTTTTGCTTTGCCTTTCTTATTCTGGATGTTCACTCTCGGATCTCCTTGCTATGGTGTCTTGTACACATGATGGCTTGATCCGGATTGTCTTGGTTCCCCAAAATAGCATTTACATATCTTACATAAATCCGGGAATCGAACATCCTTCGGGTTATCCTTCATTCTCTTTATCAACGTTTCTAGCTTTGCCATAGAATATAGTATCGATAATGATACTGTTTGTCAATCCCTTCTTTGTATGCTAACGCCTGCATAACCAGCACAGATATTACTCTGGCTCATAGCTTTGCATTTGTTGGCGGAACTATTTTCGCCCTGTAATCATAACGTTTTCTTCGAATAGTACTTACCGGCTTTATCACTGGCACGATAGCTTCTGTGTTCTGTCCTTTTCCGGTTTCGTTTTTCGGCGACGGCTTTTTGTTCTATGGGCCCGATTTTCGTTTGTTCTTTGTGCTCAAACCGTCGCCGTGTCCTGCTCGTCAACGCTCTGAATAACCTGCACGGGTATCACTGAAGCCCACACCAAAGCGGTTGTAGCAGGTTCTTCATTCAGTTGTTCGCAATTCTATTTCTTTCATTGAATTAATGCGATACTCATAGACCTAAATCAATTTCCTCTGATGTAGATTGCCTGGAAATATCGTCCTTCTCCAGTTCTTGATTCGGGAGATGCAAATAATCCTTCCAGAACCAAATTCTCATTTATATTTCCGAATACCTGATGCCATAATCCATTAGCGATTTCTTTTTCATCCACTCCATGCGACAAAGCAGATAATCCTTGCATTTTCACTTTTAGATTGCTGAATTCCCTTGCTACGTCATCCCCGATTAACTCAATCAAGTAGTTTGAGACATCATCTATCGCTTTTGCATCGTCTCCATCAAACAATGGAACCACTACTCTTACCCCACCAGATTCATCAATTTCGATGTATTTCAACTCCTCAAGGAATTTTAGAGCATCATTCTCTTCATCCGAAAAGGATGAAACTGATTTTTCTTCATAAAGAACCTTTGTAACTAATTCAGCGCATACCTGAGCTAAATGCTGATTTTGCTGTTCAAGGATATGTATGTATGAAGAATTCAGGCTCAGGTTTGGGGTAACATCTATCAGCTGCGAGATTACTTGTCTCATAAATCTGAACATGTCTTGTCTATTACCATTGCTGTCCCCGAAACTCGCGAATTCTACGCTGCCTGCTCCTTTACAGTTGCGGCTGCAAAGTATCTTGTCACTTGAGCATGCTACAACTTCGTTCTGCTCAAAACCAATAAGAATGTAGTCTCTATGATCGTACTGAGGTTTTGAGATACTTAAGATACCCCTCTTGCTGAATTCAGAGAAACTGGTCCCATCAAAAATATCACAACCAATCACATGATATAGGATTCTACCATAGCCAAATTCATCCAAGCATTTGATCTTGGAGGTATAATTTTGGATTTCCTGCTTATATCTCAAAATCTTTTGACTTAGCCTGAGAGCAATTGCGCTGCTAAGATTGTCTATTATGGGAAGATCCTTCTCTAGTATGACAAAGAAAGACACTGAATACCTGTCCTGTTTCTTCGTCACCATGGCAATCTTTTCCATATTGGATAGCAACTTATCCAAATCAACTGGGCTAGTGCCTAATTTTGATGCAATATCATAAATTGTTAATTCATAGCTATTTGCATTTGCGATCTCAAACAGAATTTCAGGAGCCCATTTCTGCTTGTACAAATAGAAAGGGTTGTTCTTATCGAAATCCCCACCACCATCACCGAAGTTATACAAATCTATCCTGTTAGACATAATGTTCCCCTTCGTACTAACTCATTCAAGTGGCAACAATTTCTATTTGACTTGCGAACGCTTCAAATCAGTAGACAGTGTTACTAGGTTTCTTGGTAACGCAGTTCACTGTTCTACTGCATCTATTTGAATCCCTTGTCACTCCCCTCCGGCTCCGAATCAAATCCCTTTTCGGTCAGTAATTCTCCCAGAACCATGATATCAGGTTGTCCTGCAGTGCCCTTGCAGTCCGGGTATGACCGTTGGGCACCTCAAGCATAATAACCAGTATTATCCTCCTGCCCGACGAAGATGTGAGCAGCCCCGCAATCGTTGATGTGTCACTTAAAGTGCCTGTTTTACCGCGAAATGCTCCTGCCGGCAGATCGGCCATTCTTGATTTCAGAGTTCCATCAACACCGTTAACAGGTAATGTGGCGAGAAATTCCACTCCCCATGCCGCTGAACCGATTCCTTCGGAGAGTACTGCCGCAAGATGAATCGGCGTCAGGCTGTTGAACCTGGAAAGACCCGATCCGTCTGCAATCTGAAATTCTGTGAGCGAGGGAACAAGGTCCCTAAGAAGCTGACCTGCCACATCACACCCCGCTCCGGTTGAAGCGAGGTCTGATCCTGTTTCAAGGCTTGCTGTTCGGAGAACCATCTCGGCAACCATATTCCTGCTCCACTTGTTCATCGAGGCGAGAAGAACGAACATCGGATCGGAAAACATCACCGATGTCTGGAGCAGTAACTCTGAGTCAGGCGCTTCTCCCTGCAGTACATGATCGATGTTCAAACCGGCGACTTCCAGCTCAACGGCCAGCATTCCTGCGAATTCAGCCGGAGGCCCTGCAAAGGGCTTGTAAAGAACAAGGTGGGTATCTGGAGGTATGCTTCCTTCCAGTATCAGAATCGGTCTGTTCTCACTCCATCCTTCTACAGTGGTTCTTATGGATTCCCTGCCTCCAACAACAAGATTATTCTCAATTGAAAGACCCGGCAGTGGAGGGTAGTGGAAGACTCTGATTGTATCGCCTTTAGTTGAAATTATCAGCTGCAGGATATTATCTCCCACCGAAAGGCCCTCAATTGGGGGACAATAGGTTTTGCTCCAGTCGGAAGTATCCCATCCCGGGCAGTGCGATTCGCTGAAGAATCTTGCTGTGTCCCAGAAAAGATCCCAGGAGGAACCCGGATCAAGTGAAGCCGCGGTTTCGAGGGCGACTATCCTGATGTGCTCCGCGCTCAGAAGGGGAGCCCCGGCTCCTGCAATGAAAAGCCTGCCTCCGGCAGTATCGGCCATTACCCTGGTTGTATATACGTACGAAGGACCAAGTTCTTTCAAAGCCACCAGGGTAGTAAGAAGCTTAACTGTTGATGCCGGTCTGAAATAGGAATCACCGTTTAGGTTGTGAAGTATTTCTCCCGTATCTGCATCGGCAACATAAATGCCTGCTTTCCATGATGATGGTATTGAAGGCATGCTAAATGATATTGACAGAATCAATATGTGAACCAGCAGACTCATGCGGCTCTCCATCCGTTCGACTTGATACTTGAACAAACTACGCTTAGATTCATTAAATATAACTGACCGACTAAACGAAAAAAACAAGAGTAACCGGAGGTTTCTATGTTTCGTCAGATCGCAGTGTTTACTTCATTAATTATTCTCGCCGGTTGTGGTGCGCAACCGGGAAGCAATACCGCTGCAGAAGTTAATGATGCGGCTGGCCTGGCGGCGGAGTACAATGACAGCGTTGTGCTTACAGTAGGCGACAGGAGTTTTCTCGGTGCCAGGCTTGCGCCTTCTCTTGAACTCCTGCATGGTGATTCCATGATGGTTAACCTGAAACTTGAATCGCTCATAAACAGAATGCTGATACTGCAGGATGCACACGAAAGAGGATTTGATTCCACCCGTGAAATGGAATTTCTCTTTAACGAGTGGGAGAGAGAAAAGCTTCAGAATGACTGGTTGACCTTGATCCTTGACCAGAAGGTGAAACTGCCCCCGGATACCGTTGAGGAATACTATTCACAGATGGGAACAATGCTGATATACACTGCGATCACCGTAGGAGACAGAGCCCGCTGCGATAGCCTGAGGCAGCTTGTCATCAATGGTGATGACATGGGGGATCTTGCTGAGGAGTATTCTATTATCCCCCGTGAGGCAATCAACCGAGGAGTTCTGGGGCCGTTAGATATGATGCAGGCAATGTCAGGGGATTACATGCTTCTTCGGGGTCTTGAGACGGGTGAGTTATCCTCAATGGATTCATCCGGTTTCGGCTGGAGATTTCTCAGAATTGACAGTACTTATCAGGACACCGTACTTTCCTTCGAAGAAATCAGAGACGTAATAGCGCGCAGGATACTCGGGGGGCTGAAGATGGCGTACAAGGTGGAACTCTTTGACAGCCTGAGAACGGTCAACAACCTTCAGATAATAGATGGGATGCCTGAACTGATATCCAGTCATTTCCTCGAGAACAGCCAGAATTATGAGCCTTTTACATCCGAGCAGGAGAATATGGCGGCATATACGTTCACCGGCGGCGAAAGAACACTCAATTCTTTCGTCGAAAATATCCGTTACCTTCCTCAAATGAGTTCCAATGCGCCCGATGATCCCGAATGGATTGAGGAGTACAGCCGCCTTCTGGGTCTTTACGATATCATGGCGATGGAAGCGAAGAAACTCGGTATGGATACACTGCCTGCTGTCGTTTCATATATGGATCAGCGTTTTGGTAACTACGTGCTTGATTTCTATTATGCGGAGGTCATTGAATCGAGGTTGATTCCCACCGAAGAGAAACTGCTTGAGTTCTACGAAGCCGAGCAGGATTCGTTTATTATCCCCGAAGGCAGAGTATTCAATACGATTTGCGCTGTTGGGGAAGAGCAGCTGGATCTGCTTGAGCAGGTTTTGGAGTCCGGTGGCGATCCTTTTTCAATGATTGAGGAACTGACAATCGTATCGAGCATCCTTGCTCCCGGGGAGTCCATAATAACCAGACCCATGACCGCATCAGAAGTCCCGCCTCCATGGGATGAAATGCTTTTCAGCGCTGAGATGCATACGGCTTTCACCTGTTCCATTGCAGTTGATCGAGTACTGCTATTCGAGTTAACGGAGATCAGCCCGGAACGCCAGGCGACTTTTGATGAATCGCAGGACCAAGTACTGACAATCTTTCGGGCAATGAAGGAGGAAGAAGTGATATCAGGACTTGTAGACAGCCTCGGTTCTGTATATCATATTGAGATTGACAGGGGATTTGTCGACAGGTTCATTTACGCTGATTCATTATCGATAGATCAGCCCTAGTACCCTGTCATGAAATATGTGTCGGTATAATGCGCCGATATTCTGAGTTCCTGCAAGGCGCGGATGAGGGCGCATAGCAACGCTATGTAACTGAATCCGTAACGCCGCAGGGGCTCTGGAGAGCAAGCAGAATGCGGCAGTTATTCCTTGACAGGGTACTAGATTGAGGATGAGATAACAGGCTTCAATACCTATATGATGTGTTTCTGGAGGTGTATCAATGATCTGTAGATGTTGCGGACACGATAACAATGGACGGGATAAAGGTAAGTGTGATAATTGTGGCTATGAGCTTTCAACTCAGAACGATTCCCTGAAAACAAAGCGCAGCGCCCTTCAGAGCAAACTTGAAAAGCCCGTGCATTTCCAGGAAAGAACTGAATTCAAAATCCCTCCATCAAAAGGACACAGTACGACAATAGGTATTCTTATAGCCATTGTCGGGATGGTTGGAGCATTTGTCATCACAAATGTATTTGAAAGATCCGAGCTCACGCCGGAGCTTCCGGAAAGGAAGCGTTTTGAGGAAATTGTTGAGGAAACCTATGTAGATCCGATCGCGACTCTCATTGCCTCGGATATTGTCTACGTTTTGAACGACAGCGCCTCAAGAGCCCTGCCAAGAGCAAACGTCAACATGACACTCATACCCGAAGGCTCCACAGTGTCATTTCTTGGAAGCTGGACCGTTCCTCTGAGGCCTGCGGCTACATTTGTTGTTCAAAAAATCAGTCAGCGTGAATTCAAACCTTTGAAGATCGACAGGCTCTGTGTCTGGACCGACACCACCAAGACCGAATTCATCTCAACGCCACTTATCAGGGTTGAAGAATCAAGTGTGGACACCATATCCGCCCCCCCCGTTCTCGTAAAGCTTTACTTCACTCCTGAGATGATGAGAGGCAGTATAGAGGAATTCAGTATACAGTACGACGTGGCTGTTACCACACCTGAGCTCTCCGACAACCAGTTGAACGACCTCATCCTTACAGTATCCCGAAGGCTGGAGAGGAAGGATTATGAAGAACGCAGTATCCAGGTTGCTACACTGTTCGATTATGACGCGTACAACCTTGGTGATGCTGTTGATATCATGAGAAGAATTGCTCCCATGGCCATCGACAGTCTCGGTTACGAAGGGTTCTCCTTAAGCGTCTTTACGCTTACCAACTGATCCTGTTTTCTTCAGTTCACCGAATCAGCACAGGCTTTACGGATGAACAGGACATTCTGGATCTGTATACAGGGGATTCCCGGAAAGGTTTCTGAATGACCGATAGTCAGAAACTTGAAATATTCTCTGAAATTCTGCGATACAGGACAGTATCCCGTCAGCCTGGAGAAGTCTTTGATATGAAGCCCTTCAGGGAAACTGCTGAATACCTGAAAAAGGCTTTCCCGCGAGTACACAAACATTTCAGAAGAGAAACCGTTGGGGGGGGAAGCCTTCTATTTACGCTTCAGGGCGCAGATCGATCGCTGAAACCCTTCATGCTTACAGCCCACCTGGATGTGGTTCCCGCTGATGATGGTGAAAATTGGCCTGAGCCTCCTTTCTCCGGCAAGTTCAGGGATGGAAGGATATGGGGAAGGGGAGCCATCGATTACAAGGCTGGTGTCTCCGGCATGCTTCAGGCCTGCGAGGATATCCTTGAAAGAGGATTCACACCGGACCGGACAGTAATTCTTGCCTTCGGGCATGATGAGGAAGTGGGCGGGAACACCGGCGCTGCTGAAATAGTCAGAATTCTTACGGATAGAGGTGTATCCCTGAGTTCTGTGCTGGACGAAGGCGGATACATCTACAGTTACCCCTGGATGGATAGGGATATAGCTGTTATCGGCCTTGCGGAGAAGGGATACCTCACGCTAAGACTGACAGCTCATGGAGTTCAGGGACACGCTTCTGTTCCTGAACTTAATACTGCTGCCGGCAGCCTTTGCAGGTGTCTGGCTGAACTTGAAAAGAACCAGTTCACAGCGAAGCTCTGCAATCCTGTGGAGATGATGTTTCAGGCGACATCAGGCATGCTCGGGGAATCCGTGGTCGTCACTGATCGTTCAGCGACTCCCGGAGAGATGATGCGTATCATTGAGAAATGGGCTTCGGGAAACGCTCTTGTAAGGACTACAACGGCCATAACCATGATCCGTGGCAGCAGCAAAGAGAACATCATCCCCGCTTTCCCCCATGCCCTTGTGAATTTCAGGGCTGTTCCGGGTGATAGTTCCCTGGACATTCTGAACCACGTTCGGAGCATAGCGGAACCACTTGGAGTAGATGTACAGTATGAGGATACTGATCAGATTCACGAACCCTCGAGTGTAGCTTCGATGGATACGGATGAATACGGAGCCATACAGGCAGCGGTACGGAAAATCTGGCCGGATATCCCGGTTGTGCCCGGCATTTTCCCGGCAGCCACCGATTCAAGACACTACTGCAGAATAGCTGATAACGTGTACAGGTTCGAGCCTGTTCACCTCGGAAAAGACGGCCTCGGAGCACTTCATTCCGAAGGAGAATCCATTACAGTCGAGGATTATCTCAACGCCGTCAGCTTCTACACCGCTTATGTAAGGAGCGTAAGCACCGTATGAATGGATCAGGGGAGAAGCGAGCTCTCAGGAGAACCAGAAGGATTACACTGGCGGGATTTATACTTAACGTACTGCTGTCCAGCTTCAAGCTTGCGGGAGGGATTCTAAGTAAGAGTAATGCCCTGGTTGCGGATGGTGTGCACAGCCTGTCTGACTGTGTTACAGATGTAGCAATACTGATCGGAGCGAAGTTCTGGACAAAACCATCCGATGCGAATCATCCACACGGCCATTCCAGAATTGAGACCCTTATCTCTGGGTTCATCGGTTTCTTTGTAGTACTTACGAGCATTTACATAGCCTGGAAGTCCTTCGACGCTATAATGAACCCGGCTGAGATTCCACCAGGATGGCTCGCCTTTGCTGTGGCAGTGGCTGCCATTCTTGCCAAGGTAATTCTCTCCAGATGGACCTTAAAAACAAGCAGAGAGCTTAAATCCCCCGCTCTAGCCGCCAACGCGATGCATCAGCGGTCCGATGCTCTCAGCTCGATCCCGGTAGCAATAGTAGTGCTCGCGGCAAGGATTGAACATTCGCTTATAGTGCTGGACGGCATTGGCGGAGTGATTGTATCCATGTTCATTTTCAAGCTGGGAATCGATATCATCCGGCCTGTTCTGTGGCAGCTGTCGGACACGGCTGCCCCTCCTGAGATAATAGAAGAACTGAGAAGAATTGCCTTATCGGTGGACGGCGTGAAGGATGTTCACAATCTCAGGACAAGATACCAGGGAGATGGTGTCCAGACTGACATGCATATTGTGGTTGACGGTCACATGCCCATTGCGGAGGCATTCTCCATACTCAAGAAGGTTGAGCGGGACCTTTATATGCTCGGGCCCGGCGTTGTTGATGTCATGGTGAGGCTTGAACCGGGTTAATTCCTGGCTGACAGAAACGCGGTTTTGCATGCCCTTGCGTCATACTTGAGGAGCCATATAATTATAAAGGGTTTTTACATTCCTTAAAGGGAGGCGATAATGGGTTTTAGAATTGTAAGCAGTGCTTTCAAGGATAACGGTTTTATTCCCCCCTGGTATTCCAGATCTAAAGGCGATTCATCTCCTCCGATAGGCTGGACGGAACCTCCAAAGAGAACCGTCAGCCTGACCCTTATAGTTACCTGCACCGATTCTGATACCGGTAAGGTATACTGCCACTGGGTAATGTACAACATACCGCCCAAAGCTGATACGATCTTCGGGAACCAACCACACGAAAACGTTTCGCATGACGGTACTCTGCAGGGAATTAACAGCTTCGGAGGAGTCGGCTGGGACGGCCCTGCCGACGATATCTCGGATCAGGAGCTGCACTTCGATCTCTACGCCTTGAGTTCTAAGCTTGATCTACCCGGCGGAGCTTCGTATCATGATGTCGAGGATGCTATGAAGGGTTATATCCTGGAAGAAGCCAGGCTTATCGGAAGGTATTCACCACACTGAAACCTGAAGAACTGAGAAGCGGATTCGGGCGAACACGTAGGTTATGAAAAATATCCTTCTGTCTGGACCGGGCGTGAAAGCCCGGTCCCTTTCTGCGCTAGAATGACGTCTTTATAGAACCCCAGGTTGAGTTATCAAGTGCTGTAGTTGCTCCGAACTGGGCATTTGAGAAAAGATCTCCATCAGTGCCAGATTTGAATTCGATCTTTGTGATGTCCACATCGGAGTAAACTCCCCAGAAATCACCGGCAAGCGAACCGGTCGAGGTCGAAGTGCCAAGAGAACCGCCGGCTCCGAACACTTCGATATCAACAGAGCCTCCATAGGGCATTACTACATCAATTCCGAAGGCATTTACGGCAACTGTGAACGAGTACTCGGCATTATTGGATAATGCTGCAGGACCCACTGCCACACTGGTCAATCCGAGATAAGAAGGAGTCAATACCACATTATCGTTGCCTTCAAGGTTATCAAGAGATATACCATCAACAATATCACCGGGGGAGAAACATGAATTATCGGTGAGGCTGTTGAAAGGACCAGGGGCTCCTGAAATAGAGCTAGCTGGCAGATTGGTGTTCGAGTAGTCCTCTTTCGTCAGACCGGGATAGAGGGTTTCGAAGGAAGTCTGATTCGTATAGAAGGTTATACCAGCCGTAGCCACGGAGACTCCAAGCAGAAGAACGGACAGAAGGTAAGCAAGATTTTTCAAAAGAACCCTCCTTTGTTAAGCTTTTCATGTGGAAAATGCTTTCTTTATGGTAAACCGGGATGATTCGCAAACATATAAATATAAAATAATATCTGAAGTAAAGCAATGATGATTTTCCGCAATCCCATAAGCTGCTTACAAAGCAGCCCATTCATCCCTATAAACCTCTGATTTCTTCCTGAAACTGACCATACTGTCGAAACCACCAGTAGTCAAACATCCTTGCCGGCAAATATGCACTGGAGACTTGGTATACGGATGCACGTTCCCCTTGAAGTCATTATCACCCAACCTATTTCAGGAACATCATCTTGCCATGGAACGGATTCAGTGGCAAATTTCACCGGGCTGAGCAACACCAGTTCCGCTACAGGAAGAACATATTGTCGCTTGACATCAAGTGCTGAGAACTCTCTCTCTATAGTCTCGGGGGAGGCCAGCAGGTAGGCAACCTGCAGGTAACAGCTGAAGAACATGCTCTCTTTACCGCGCGGAAGTGTGAATCGCAAGGAGGCAGTAATGTACAGAAAGGCTATTGAAGAACTGAAAAGCTGGATAGAAGGCTCTGACAGAAAACCACATCACATCAGGTCATTGTAAGATACTTCCAGAATTTGGAAGTATTGTACATATACTTTGCTATTAAGGTGAGTATTGTTATATTACTTCTACAAATGTACGTGAGGAAGGAATATGGAGACGCTGACAGAACTGGTGCTGAACACAGAGTACGCCGGAATGATCATCACCCCTTCAATTATCACTCGTCTGGCGGGGGGAAGTCACGCCCGTCGGTGGGGGCTGGTGAACAGGGCACTGCAGAGTGATGAGTTCATTCACCTGAAGCGCGGAATGTATTTACTCAGTCCGGCTTTATCACGAATGGAGATCAGCAGTTTGAGTATCGCGAACAGGCTTGCCCCTGAAAGCTACGTTACTATGGAATCAGCCCTTGCCTACTTTGGATGGCTGCAGGAAGAGCCTATGCTCGTTCAAAGCTGTATTGTCCGCGGAAGAGAAAGAACATTCAGGAATGCGCTGGGTAGTTTTGAATATACACGCATCCCTGTTGCCGATAGTGATTTCTACAAGTGTGTATTGAGGGAAACCCTTCCGAACGGGTATGCCCTGGTTGCATCTCCCGAGAGAGCAATCGGTGATTTAGTATATGACCGCAGACTCAAGTGGGAGGGGATTCTTGGACTCTGTGCGGCTCTACGCACGGATGTATCGAATCTCAGCGAAATCAATACAGACGATCTCAGAGAGATCTCTCTCATCTACCGTTCAGCAAAAGCTCGGAACTTCCTCTCCCGGTGCGCCAGCGCCCTGGATGGAGGGTCATGAAAAACATTATTGAATCAAGACTTGAGGAATATGGCTCAACTTCCCGGGAGACCCGCGTTCACGCTCTCCGGGAGATCATGCAGGAAATTGCTCTTTATTCCCTCTCGGTGAACGATTTTTTCAGCAGGGCGGTGTTCCACGGTGGAACAGAACTTCGGCTTATTCACGCTCTGCCAAGGTTCTCCGAAGACCTCGATTTTGTACTCACGGAACCTGACAACTCATTCTCATGGTCTTTATGCGAAAAAGCGCTCCTCAGAACCTTTTCCAATTACGGTCTCGATATTGAACTGCGCACTGAAGGCTCGGAACGCTCATCTATCCGCAAGCTTCTTCTGATTGATACTTCTATTCTCGGAAGCTCATCTGATGGCAGAACTCCTTTCTTAAGGATCAGACTTGAAGTTGATGTAAATCCCCCTGAGGGAGCTCACATCCAAACCGCATTCATAGACTTCCCCATACCCTTCGAGGTTTCAGTGATGGACCTCCCCTCATCGTTCGCTTTGAAGTGCCATGCACTTTTGTGCAGGTCATGGGTTAAAGGGAGAGACTGGTTCGATTTCCTCTGGTTCTGCTCCAGAGATATCCATCCTGAAATGGAGCTGCTTTCCACGGCAATCGACCAGAACGGACCGTGGGCGCGCCAGGGCATCAATGTTAACCGCATATGGCTCAGAGATCAACTCAGCTGCAGGATCGAGTCTTTGAACTGGGATAAGACTGCTCGCGATGTGTACCCATTCCTCTCCATGGAAGAACGCAGTACACTTAATGGATGGAATCGTGAACTGTTCATTCACTACCTTGATCGTCTGCTCTCCTGATAGCATAAAACGGCGCATACCTGTAAATACGTTGATGAGAGGAGTCCCCTGGGGGATATCTACTTATTGACAGATATTGGTTTTGGAGAATACTCTTGTCAGCGGAAGCTATAACTTCAGGGCTCCTGTTATGTTAAGCTCAACATAACAGGAGTTCTGAAATTCGCAATCCTGCTTCTTCCAGTACCAATCAATGGTATTGCCACAGTTGTTCTATCGGCATTATCTCCAAGGTATTTCCATAACGCAGAAAGAGCTTGCTTGAAAGCAAACTCCCTCAATGGAGAAAGCTCAGAACAGAGCTTGAATTGCGCCTGCTGGGTCAGGGTTAGCCGGATGATAATCCGTTTGAATCCCTGAACAAGAAGGCGATGCTACTATGAAGCCGGAGTACTGGATGAATTGCTAGACAGTCATCATTTCCGCTAGTGAAACCAGTCTCAAGCAGTGCTGTTCCATAGAACGCATAGCCTCATCAGCAGAGATTCGTTCAGCTTTCCAGTCTGTAATAAGATCAGAGATCAAGTTCTCAAGCTTTCCTGACAACTTTTTCATCTCATGTCGGATGATACGATTGCGGCGCACTTGAATACGGGCTGTTCGATTTAGTTTCATCAGTATAATTAAATACTCTGCGGGATCCATAAGAGGGAGCAGAGACCCATCAGTACTCACTGCAAAGTACTCTTTTCGAGACTCTTCGAAAGGGTCAATAAAACCAGTTTTTCCTTCATGTGAACACGCATTTATTCTCTTGAAAGCAGGCCACTTGTACGATTTAAAGCTATTACATTTTGGACAGGCAAGAACCAGATTGGTTGGGTTATCAGTTAGTCCAGGAAAGTGTTTCTGTGGGCGGAAATGGTCCAGATGCATCCCCTCATAGCCAATCTCTGCATGTTTGATGTCGCAATAGACACAGCGATTCCCACAGTCTTCCTGAATCTCATCGCGATAATCAGAATAGCGAGAGACCTGCCCATCACCCTTGCCTATATAAGTTGATCGCCGCTTAATGGTTGGGTAAAACAGGTTATCGATTGTCATCACTTCTCCGGTTTACTCTGATTAGATTCAATATCCTGACGAAGACGATCCAGCAACTCAGACTGCTGGTCAAGTTTTTCCTTCAGCTTCTCAGCCCATATGAACTCATCGGCAAGAACAGGCTTCGATCTTCGAAAATCAAGCTCTTGCATTTCTTTCATCTCATCAGAGTTCAACTCACGCTCAAGCGATGCTCTAAGCAATTCATCAAAACGGATTTCTCTGTCTGACATGATAACATCATAAACATCAACATGACGGCGAACTCTCGCCTTCAAGGTCTTAATGTAGCTATCATCATAGAGATTATCTTTCTCTAAAACATATTCAACCTGGTAATCCAAATCACCAATATCATCCTGATGATTTGTCAGAATGTAGATTGGAAGTATTGGGAATAAACCTCGAACCCTCTCGATCAGGTCTATACCAGAGTATTCCGCCATTCCAGTGGATTTCAACCGCTGATCAACCACAAGAGCCACCAGGTTCTGCTGATTGGAAATATAGTCAATCATTTCACCCAGCTTTCTTTCAGGTGCTTTAGGAATAACAGTAATTTCGTCACCAAAACACTCCTGAAGAAATACAGTAAAGGTAGAGAGAGCTCTTGGTTCCTCGTCAATCCAGAGAACTTTTTTTTGATTACTCATCCTTTCCACTGCCTCCTCTTCGTGGAGCAATAGGAATCCGAATGATAAACTCGGCTCCACCAAGAGACCCATTTGGAATAGCCCTGATTGATCCACCGGAATGATCTTCAACGAAAGTCTTCACGATCGCAAGTCCCATCCCTGTTCCCTCAACATTACCCTTCCTATCTCGCTTGGTGCTGAATATCGGATGGAATATCTGCTTTTCAGTTCCAGCTTCGATGCCACATCCAGAGTCAGAAAAAGTCAACTCGACGTCTACATCAACCTGCTTCAACCCAACAACAATTCTTCTCTTCTCTGCCGGAGTATCTGTAAGGGCAGTAACTGAGTTTGTTAACAGGTTGACAACGATACTTTCAAGATCAATCTCAAATGCTCTTACCGGTGGTATGTTTACCTCTACTCCTGAGCAATCAATATCGATGTTTTGTCGTTCAAGTGACTTATCCATTGCTATGAACACCGAATTAATTACTTTTGTCAAGTTGACATTAGTTCGCTTTCGCTTGTCAGGGCGTACATTACCCAATGCGAATCCAGCAAATGTTTTTATGAATTCTGTACTATCCTGAATTATTTCAATCTTGTTCATAAATTCATCGTCGTGCGGAGCCATCATATGAAAATGACCTTGTTGGTACGCTCGCAGGAGAAGAACTGCATTCGCTGCTGCAAGATTAGTGTATTCCTTTGCTTCATGACCAAAACAAACTGTCAGGATACCCAATGACGCAAGATTGGCCATTGTGTCCTTGTCTGCTTGTATCTCCTTGATTATCTGCTCAGTTGAACTATGCATATCATCAGCAGCAGCTACCACATTTGAAAAACCAGCAAGGAGTGCCTTAAAATCGTCTGTGTTTTGATTCTGAGCAGATGCTTTCTTTAGGACATTGTTCAACTTTTTCCGGTATTCGTCCTGGGCAGCGGCATACATATCTTTGGTTTTATCAGCTGGTTTCGTATTTTTACGTTTAACAGCACTTTCGTGTATTTTCTGCTCGAAAAAAGTGATTGCCTTTAGAACAGATACACGCAAGTCAAAAAACGCTTCTCCCTCAACAATTCCCTCACGATTAGTCTGATCAACAAGCTCAGGATTACTCTCTCTGCTGATGAATGCCGCGCCAACAACCTGGTGTGGTCCAATAACCCAACCTTTCTGAGTAACACCCTCTGGTCTCTTAGAACGCCTCAGACCAAGATCCAGCCAGTCACCCTTTCCTGTGGGCTCTCCATATGGACGAACTCGGAATTTATCACGATAGATACGTACACCACTATTCGCATCCATGAAAGTCTTCCAGTCCTTCCGTGAGAAACTGAGTTTCTTCAATCCCGGCGCATCTGCCGGAATAAAATACAAAACTAACTTAAACCCTCCGCAACAAGGTTCATCACTTCTATCCTTTAACCATTCTTGCCAGGCGTGTGGGCCGTCAAAACAATCTTCACCGTAAAGAGCAGATGAAGCTCTTGCTGTAACCTGACCATCTTCAGTCAATGTAAAGTCAAGTTTCCACACAGCACTTTCGAGCATTACAGTTGATAACAATGGACCGTCTAGTTCATTGATGCCTGTTTTTAATTCAATAGCAAAATCTTCAATGCCTTCAAATGGAGACACAAGGAGGCTCAACTCCTGCCTGAGATCTCTCAGGAAATCCTTAGACCACCCATCTTTCAGGTCATTCATTATGAGACTAGTGCCGTGGTCATCAGCTTCGGGAAATGAGTCGGTTTCTCCCAAAGCAATCCGGTAAATGTTGTGTTTTATCTCTGAAAGAGTTTTACCTTTTAGTTCATACTTAGTCCAATCTATTCTGGCCTCAATTGTATCTGTTGTGGAAGATGTTTTTGTCCGTACTGTGAGAGTTTTGCACAATCGATCAATACCCAGCCGTCCAAGACCCTTTGATCCAGTAAGTATCCTGTTCTTTTTTGACCTTGATACGTCCGTCTTGGAGTCAGTACCAATACGCATCCAATGATTGGCAAATGAACCAGAATCCATTCCGTCACCGTCGTCCTGAATCAGAAGCCAGGCATCTGGTTGACCAAGATTGTGAAATTCAATATTCACTTTGTTTGCATCTGCATCGTATGCATTTTTAACCAGTTCGGATACCGCCACCACCGAACTGGAAATACTCTCACGGCCAAGCTGAATAGGAACGCGTGCTTCTATTTCAAATGGCAAACTTTCAATCAGTTCCGGCATGAATCTCCTCCTGCCAATTGATCTCCTTTACAGCGCCAACAGTCAGATGACGACAACGCATTCGCTGATTAAGAAACCTGTTGGTTTCAGCGCTTCGCAGCAGTTTCAGCAGCCTTTTACATGCACGCAAACCGTCCTTGCGAGGACATGCAACAATTAGATGATTCTCCACTGCAACCGCTTCTTTGCCTGTAACAATTGTTGCTGCCGCTCTCTCTCTGTCGGATGGACTGGAAGTCCGCCTGATTGCCACAAATGGAGGATTGATCTTTCGACCGGCGTACCCGCAGCGATTCTCGAACTCGCTTACAATTCTCCAGCGAGGTAAGTTCGAAGGACAAGCATAAGGATATTCGTCTCCTGCAATCTCATCCCTGTAAGGCACCACAGAACCAACCCTCACATCGAACAAAGAACCAACGGTAAGATCTGTCGGTTCATCAATTTGTGTTTTCCAGTCAATCCTATTCATACTCGGTTTCTGTGTAGACAATCTTGATGCAGCGAACACAAATACATCAACATCTGTTTTAGTATCAAACTGCCCATTGAGCATCACTTCTGCAGTGATATTCACTTCGAGCCAGGTTCTCCACTTCTTGTATCGAGTGCCACATCTCAACACTTCAGGTAGAATAGCAATCAAAGTACAATTCTCTGGAATCCGTTGTAAATAGTATTCTACAAAAAGAGCAGCTTCATTCAGTTTACCCTTTGCCCACTGACAGTTTGCAGGAGCAGGAACTAATCTAAATGGAGGATTCATCAATACATGAGTACATGTTTCTGGAGGAACCAACCCAAGACCATCACCCTGTTTAATTCCATACAGTAAATCCTTTAGCTCATCCAGAGAATCCCCGTTGAGTTGAACTCCTCTGCTTATAGCCTCCAGGATGATACGCAATTTGGTAGCCTCAACAAATTCCGGGAAGAGATCACACCCGTACAATATCCTTCCCCATTCTCGCAAGGTATCAGCAAGTGTAGTCTCTATTGGAAGTTTCTTTGTAAAAGCAGTTAGTAGGCTCCCTGCTCCACAAGCAGGATCCAGAATCAACCCATGATCTGAAACCGACCCAGCTGCCCTGCCTGCCAGAACATCACCGGTAAAGAAACTCCCCGCCTTTCGCAAACGGTCAATCGGGATAATGCGTCGTAACTCAGCAGCAACCATATCAGCAGTCACCTGCAATTCAGTCTGCATATGCAATTTCCCAAAAACAATCTCTTGATACAAATTGGCAAGCTTGACATTGTACTCATTGAATGCTTGCATGGCTTCATGCATTGATAGCTTCTCTTCTCTCTTAAAAGAACAAATAACAATTCTACGCAACCCGATTATACCAACATAACTACTCTCAGCACCAAGCCTGAATCAAATGAATCTCCCTACTTTTATCTATGCTTTTACCTAACTCTATTGTCAAGCGAAATACAAGCAACCAATTTTGGGAAGCGAAGCATCAGTAGCCACTATAATCAAGCAGGAGGGTTGTGGAAGTAATACACTGGGATAGCCACCGGAGTAACTCATTCAGTTTGACAAATCATCGTGAAAGAAGAAGGAAACGTGGTGTTAGTAATTAATGCAAGGGTGCTCGTTACCAGCTTAATCGTCGGATGACGGGGCTACTTCATCCTTTTCCTCCGTAAATAGCATATCAGCCGTGCAAACTAATGCCCTAGGCCAAAGACTACCTTGCCTCATTTCATTAACTCTAGTTCGTATTCCCTCAACGAATTTGTCATCTCCGTTCTTCGAGGTACTTAGAATCGCTACAAGAGCGTTAGTGGCCTTCTGAGCCATTCCTCTATGTGAACTTTTCGAATCAGCAATACAGCAATCGATGACAATACTGCTTATCATTTTGTCTGGAAGTGATTTCCCTCTACGAGAGATGCCTGCTGCCAGACCAGCGAATAATTGTTGACGGATTAATTCATCCTTCTCTTTAACAAGGCTTTCAATAAAAATTAGTTCTAAATCATCAAATTTGCTACTGTCTGTAGCTTTCCCAAATTGGTAAGCTTGGAAATTTGACGCAACCTCCCTATTCTTTAAGCTCCCTTTGATAAGCCATTCAACCACACATTCAGATAATATCTGACTCGGTGATCCTATTCTCTGAAATGCAAGAGCACCTGATTCGCATCCAGCAAGTAAAAATGAGGCAACATCCAACGGAAAAGACTGAAATGCCGCCCCAGAAAATGGATCTTGTGACCAGTCAATCTCTAATCCCTCTGACAGTTCTTTCCATAGGGTTTCAACTAAGGAGGGGACAAGGTCTGTGAGCATCGAGAACCGCTCTGACTTATTCTGCCTTTCTGAACTTGCTACTTCCACATACCACCGTAGCGCCGAAAGGGCCTCCGATCGCACAACTGGCATCAACTCCTTTAGAATCAAGATACACAGTAGAGTATTCAACACTTTCTTTTGATCGCGTTCCTTCAGCTGTTTAACACATGCGATGTACGGGTGAAATTGCCCTGGAAATGATTGGAGTGGCTTTTCAGATAAGTAATCTTTAACATATCTTTCGGTTTTCTGATTCACATATTTCGAAAGTATTTCCTCATCAACATGAATGCCTAAGAACATCCTATACTGAATGGCGTGTTCCACAAGATTCGTTTGCCCCAGTCCTTCAGGATCGGAAACATCAGATCCGTCTTGATTCCTAATGGAAATAGGAGGAAGCTTTGATGATATTTTGGTTGAGAGATCAGTGTCCCCGTCCAAAACGCTGTGTATGACTGCTGGACGAATGATTGATGTCCATGCCCATTCACCGATGGTGCCTGGCTCCCAGTGGTAATCAAGAAGTATTTCCAGTAACACTCTTGAAGCGCCTTTGGTAATCTCTCTCGGGATCTCAGCCATTGCATCAGCGACATCGGCAACTTCCAGAAGTATGTGGCCAACCCTGGGATAAACCAGAACTGCACCCCTTAATGCTTCTGCAACTTTTATCGCAGATACGCTGGGATCGTCCAACCCAGACAGAACTCTACAAGTTGCTTTCAAGAGCCTGATTGCATTCCGAGCCACATCTCGAGTAGTGGAAAGATCCCATGGTTCGCGCGACCAATTGGCAGCGAGTTTGATAAGGTTATCAATATCACACTCTTCGAAGTAATCAATGAACTCCGTCGCTAGGAAGCATATACCAATCTTTTCGCGACGCCTCAGGAGATTACCATCAAAAACCATATTCTTTAGGACATCGCATTCGGTTTTAGTCGGTGAAGCCCCACTCGATTCCAGAATTCTCCTAGCCTCGATTACCAGCTTCTGGTCACATGCGATTGCGCCCGCCAGGGCTGCTTTGAATGCCAATTCAGTGATCTTGGTTGGGCTTGTACCATTTGTGCATCGCGCCAGATCTAGTCGACCACGAAACCCATGCAAACGATCCATATTGGAGAGGGAATGCAAATGCCAAAATCTAAAAAATGCCTCTGTGAACTGCCTTCCAGCATCATCGAAAAGCTGTTGGACAAAATCATTCGAACCCCGATTCACTGCGTTTCTAGCAAGTTCCCAGCAGGTATCACGACACAAAGAAACACTCTCGTGAATTAAACGCAATCTGTTATGTTCCTCAAAGTTGAAATTTACTTCAGCTGCAATGTTCATTGCTTCGCTAATAGCGGATAGTATCTCAGCCCTAAAGTCAGGATGGGTTTCCTCTGTGCTTTCCAGTCTCTTTAATCCGCAATTAATTATGAAGTCGAATTTCTCCGCTGCTTTCGAATTCTCGTCAAGTAACCTGAGGCGATAGGCAATCTCCATTTGGCAGCGAATTGAAAGAACTTCGAAAGACATTTGATCTAAAGAGCCTTCTTCTGTAGCTGATGAAGTGGGTTCAGAATTATGAAGAGAGTCAAGTTTTGAAGCTATCGCCTCACAGTCATTAATTACCCGTTTATGGTCTGCAACAGTTTCCGTAGGGCTGAATCTGGCAAGATCAACCGCTTTGTACATTTTGTAGTACTCAGCATGCCTCTCAGTATCGGCAGAGATGACCATTTGATTCCACAAATTCGTCAAGTATGAATGCTCATTGATGTCTCGGTTTGCAGTCACATAAAACGCTATTCTTCGCCATGACTCCATACATCCACGTCGCAAACACACTTCAAGGAAACTAGAGTACAATATTGCCTGTTTGGACTCAATCAACGGGAGCCAATTTGGAAGACGGCTTACAACGAACAACAATAACAATTGGGCTGCCAACTCATCATCTATGGTTTTTGTAAGCTCCCTAGAAGCTCTGTCCTCCATCCAGAGTATGAGCCGTTTCGAGGTTGGCATTTGTATGCCAGATATTCCTTCAGCAACTATACTGTTGTGTTTGAAAAACAAACGCGCAGGTTTGTCCCAGTTACCAGGTCCCCCAAGAACGAATCGTGCAATATCACCAGCAATCTCTATATGAAGTGTATCATAGGTGTCACTAACTTCTTTTAAACACTCTACTCGAATCTTCTGGCATTTATTAATCTCCGGATGTAGCAGGATTGTGTCTATCTTCTTCCAGTAATCTTCAGGTAATGTTGATATCACTGAATACCTCCTATTGAGATTCATCTCTGTATTGCTTCACAATCACAGAGGTCAAGTCCGTGACCTTGTCTTGCACTATGATAGACACATTGTGACCTTGTTTCTTCAGAACTGCAAGTAGTTCATCTGCTGCTTGCTGAACCGCACTGGATGTAGATACAGCTGATAACCGCATAACCATAAGAATCAATGTAGAAAGCTCCGGGAGGCTTGGCTGAGAGGCATATAGCTCAATCTGCGGAAGTAATGCTATCGGTGAAATGGAAGTCGAAGGCGGCTCAACCTCAACCGCTGAACTTGCTCTAGATGCTCTATCGAAGGTTGGATATCTGGAAAGTACTTTCTGACCATCAGCTTGACAATTATATCCACAGTTGTATCTCATTATCCCGTTTTCTGGTCCGGTTATGGTGTCTGTTACAAATTTTGAATTATTCACAGACCATATTCTAAGATACTGAATTGTATCACCAGAGCCTAAATGAATAATGCTATATCCATGCAATGTCCCGCCTCGAGGATCACCAAAAGCACTAGCATAAATATTCGGGGCATCGTAGGTACCCACTTGTAAATCACCCCACGAATCACCATGAACATGGCCACTGAGTACAAGACAAGCTTGTTGTTTGAGAAATGGGACAGAACCATCTGCCTTCATATCAGTATGAGCTAACATGGAAAATGGATGATGCATTAACGCTACGACTGGAATTTCTAACGGATAGTACCCATCCATAGCCATTTTAATCTGTTCAGATGAAAGCCAAAAATACTTATGATCAAGATCTTCGTGCCAGCCAGTAGAAGCAACAGCTGAGTTAAGACCTATAATATCAAACGTGATGTCCCTTACCACCGCCCTGTAACGCCAACATCCACCCTTGAGCCCACGTATAGATAACAAGTGTGGAAATTCCTTTTTTAGCCACATGTCATAGTTCTCAAATCGAGGACGTACTCCTAATTCCCAAGCATCATCTTTATTTGCCCAAATATTATTAGCTGCAATCGGGTTCTCTCTAGCGAGAGAAAAACAAGGATGCACTCGTCTCAAGTATATGGGATTTTGCTCGTTTTTCTCCACTTTTTCTAATGGTCGATAGTTTTCATTGAAATCATCCCGCAAACTATCAGTTTTAGATGCTTGAAGGGATAAGCGGACTTGATCGTGATTACCCGGTACTAGGAAGATAGGCACATGGCCATTAGAGTTGACATTCAACCATTCTTTTAAGCGGTTAACAAAGAAGGTCAAATTGGCATATTCGATTACAGAACCACTTTGAGTAAGATCCCCTGTTATCATACAGAGGTCAGGTTGCATAACACTGGTTACTCTTTCCCAATCCGGCTTAACCTCGTCTAACCTACTAAGTATTCCTTGCACATCTCCTGGACTTGGGCCAAGATGAAGATCTGAGAGATGCAGTATCCATATGCCTTGACTCAAGGAACCATACATCCTCTGCTCAACGCTACCTCCGAGTGATTGATGGAGATACTTGTTTATCAACTGTAAATACTAGATTCTTTAGTGCTATAAGGGCTTGTCTATGATAACGATCTCACCGACATTATTATAAATATTTGTTTCTTGGAGTGACTATATGATGTAAATCCTACCCTGATAAATAACGAATTTCAGATCCTCTACCTCTTTGATAAGCAAATGTAAAACAATTCAAAGCACGCAATGTTTGATAATCAATACTCTTGCAGTTCCAGCTCAGCTCTGATAAAGTATCCCTTCCCTTTCTCGCTTCCGAAAATCCATGTAGAATGATAATTTCCATCCTCGATTTCGCCAACACATGATGGAGGATTCTTCCAGATTGATCCGGTGTGATCTTTCAAGCCGATGAGGATTGTGCAGGAGACCCTAATCATGTTGTTCAGAATGAATGGCTCTCCTTCAGGCTCTTCGGATTTAGTACACTATATGCTGTTCAGGACTTCGATTGCTCTTCTTAGGAATAGGACAAGGGTTGCTAAGATGACCCGACGATTTGTAAGTTCGGTTGGAATTGATAACATAAGGTAAACCTCTATAAAGTGGCCCGGGTTGTCAACACAGGAAACAGTGTTCTTTAAGGTGGATTCTTTTCCTGTCTTTCTTGCCTTTCCAGCCGCATTGGAGCGGAGGGCGTAGCCCGGAGCGGAAAGGCGGCTGGTCTCTTTCGTTATCATGCCGGTACCTTCTGGTCTTTACGGTTCCTGTGGTAAAACTCAGATGGTGTCTTCTTACCCAGGCTTGAATGTCTCCTCTCGTTGTTGTAAAAATCAAAGTACTTTTCAAGATGCTGATAAGCCTTGTAGAAGTCTTCGTAGTCATTGATAAACACGTCTTCATACTTCACGGTGCGCCACAAGCGTTCTATCATAATGTTGTCAAAAGCACGACCTTTACCGTCCATGCTGATCTTTACCCCTGAGTCCTTAAGTATCTGTGTAAAGGCATTGCTGGTAAACTGGCTGCCCTGATCTGTGTTGAATATCCCTGGAGTAGCTTTACGGAGGGCTCTGTTAAGGCATCTGGTGCAAAAGCCCTTGTCCATGGTCATGGAGAGCTCCCAGGAGATCACATAACGGCTGTACCAGTCCATTACGACCGTCAGGTAAGCAAACCCTCTCTTGAGCCTGATATAAGTGATGTCCATGCACCAAACCTGATCTGAATGACCAATTGTTAGCCCCCGAAGCAGATAAGGATATATCTTGTGATCGGGATGCCTGGCACTGAGCGATTTACGAGGGTAAATTGCTTCAATGCCCATTACCTTCATCAGACGACTGACTTTACTCCTGCAGGCCGGAAAACCCTGCTCAGCAAGCCAGTCACTCAAGCGTCTGGAGCCAAAGAACGGATGATCAGTAAACTCTTTGTCAATCAGGTGCATGATATTCAACCTAAACTCCCGCTGACCCTTATACCTACGGGCATTTAAGCCCTTTCATTTTTCCCCCTATTTCAGATTTGTTGATATGTCATATAGATACACCCTTGTATTTCTTTGCATATGTAGGTATATTAGTCTTAACCTACAGCAAGGAGAAGGCAATGGCATCAATAGTTAGACCATTTCCGAAAAGGGTATCGTAATTCCGACTCACGCAGGTCTATCAGCCTGAATACATTTCAATTCGCTTCAGTTTCATAAATTCTCTTCCTAATCTCAGGGATTCCAGTGTTGTTTACCGGTAAATATCGCAAAATGGATAAACTCCACCACCAGCCTGCCGGGACTTTGTTAATGAATCAGTTGAGGGATTGCCTAAGCAACCAACTCAGGCTGTCGCTGTCGTCTTTTCTTGAGTACAGCCAATCGACTGAGATTGTGTACAATGGCCTTCTCGAGCAGTTCAATTCTAACAGCATCAATGCCACGACGACGCAGGTTGCCGAATGCGTACACATATTTCAGTGTAAACATAAGAGATTCAACTGATGAACGGTTACGCCTGGCTTCTTTGTATAGTTCGCTTTCCCAGTCTTCTACGGAGATAATCTTTTTGCCTTTTGAACCGGATGCACTTACAACATCAATTCCTGGAATCATTCGAACTGAGCCAATTCCCTGGGCAGAGCTGTAACCGTCATCAACACTCACAATATTTGAAACAACACCTGTGTTACAGATTGCCTCCTCAACAAGAGATACCAGTTGCGGAGAATCGGCTGCATTACCCTCCGGCACATAAAGAACAGTAACAAAGCCGTTGCCGCTCCTGCCAACTTGCGGACGATATCCCAGCACCGGCTCACGATCACCCTTCAGTATAAATGCTGCTGAGCCATCAGAAAGACTTAGGAGCTGGAAGCTTATAACTCATCGGTTTAGGGCGGTGAAATCGAGTAATTCCATTCTCCATGAAACTCATCTCGTTTTAAATTAATTGCTTTCATTTCTTTGTCGGACACTTTTAATCCAAC